>NZ_CP053856.1:2552500-2806500 GCF_013285525.1 Agrobacterium pusense | reverse complement strand
TGCCGATTTGTCCCCTGCCGCCTCTGAGCAAGCTGCATCACATGCCTTTGGTGCGCGGTCCCCATCAGCCACCGCACCCATCGCCAAATTCAATTGCATATTGCCGCCTTTCAAATTGCCAATCATAGCCTGACGACCAAAATAGATCGCCAGAGATCCCCCTCGTTTATTCCCGCCCTCAGCGTTCCCCTCGAAAGAACGTCAAAGACTATTCTCGTTTGCGAGCCGGTTTCCCATTTCCCTCTCCCTCATGGAGAGGCCTGCGACACGCTCAAAACGCTCCTTTCGCCACAACCTTAAGGCGCATTTTTGAGGACAAAAAGCTCCCGCCCGTTCCGAGACCGAAACGGTACAAAAAGCTCCATGACCTGAAAAAACGGACCTCGAAAGACCCGTCAGCAAGAAGGTGAATATCGTCGATACGAACATCGAGATAATCTGTGGACTGAGATCCGCACCCCTTGTTGGAATGCATTTAGGCAGGATCGTGGGGAGAGATCAATGGCGTTTTTTCTGCAAAAACGTAGATCGGCCATTGACTCGCAAAGGCCGTTTTGCATCACCGTCAAGGTTCAAAGCAGAATCGCTTATGAATCAATGAGATTCAATTTTGGCGTTTTTTGAGAGCCTGTTTTGGCAAAAAAATAAAAATTTTCTTGACTCAAAACTTGCCCCGACTTCCGTAGAGCAAGCTTCCCATTTTGGAGAAGACCTCCAGCAAGTAATTGTTTTTGCTTAGTTTTTCCTGTCGTTCAGTTGACACGCATTTGTCACGTTACGGGAGGAATGATTAACAGGCGGTTAGAATCAGAAAAAGCCCGGTCAAAGACCAGGCTTTTTGAATAATTATTTGTAATTAGCCGGATTAGGCGGAAAGAGCCTTCACGCGCTGTGCAAGACGCGACACCTTACGGGATGCCGTGTTGCCATGCAGAACGCCCTTCGTAGCGGCGCGCTGGATCTCGGGCTGAGCTGCCTTCAAAGCTTCGGTAGCGACAGCGAGATCACCGGTAGCGATTGCTTCCTCGACCTTGCGGATGAAGCCGCGAACGCGCGAACGGCGAGCCTTGTTGACTGCGGTACGGCGAGCGATCTTGCGGGTCGCCTTTTTCGCCGAAGTTGTATTGGCCATGTATGCCTCTCTTCGAATTCAAACCAAATTCCGCAACCAGAGGATCGGGTCTTTCGAAGACCTCACGTAACCCAAGAATGCGGGAGTAATTTCGGACAAGCCGGATGGCTTTCCTTAACCGTGGGCGGGCATATACCGCTAAAGCTTACGCCCGTCAACGCGCAAAACGCTTAAAAGCGCCGATATTCCGAATCCTTAGCGATTCCGGAAAGCAGGTTTGCGCTTTTCGACGAAGGCCGCCATGCCCTCCTTCTGATCTGCCGTGGCGAAAAGCGACTGAAAGGACCGTCTTTCATATCTCAGACCTTCCGAAAGCGGCACTTCGAAGGAACGATTGACACTTTCCTTGGCCATGAGCACGGAGGCACGCGACAGCGACGCGATGCGGGTGGCGGCCTCCACCGCCTCGTCCATCAGGTTCGCGGCCGGTACGATTCTCGATACGAGACCGGCGCGCTCGGCTTCCGCCGCATCCATCATGCGGCCAGTCAGAACGAGGTCCATCGCCTTTGCCTTGCCCACCGCACGCGTCAGCCGCTGGGAGCCGCCCATGCCTGGAATGACACCCAGCGTGATCTCAGGCTGGCCGAACTTTGCCGTATCGGATGCTATGATGAAGTCGCACATCATGGCGAGTTCGCACCCGCCCCCGAGGGCAAAGCCGGAAACGGCGGCGATGACGGGTTTGCGGGTGGCCGCAACCTCGTCCCAGCCGCCAAGAAAATCGCCGACATAGGCATCGACGAAATCCAGCCCCTGCATTTCCTTGATATCGGCACCCGCCGCAAATGCCTTCTCAGAGCCGGTGATAACGACCGCACCGATGGAATCGTCTACGGAAAATGAAGACAGGATGTGTCGCAGCTCTTTCAGAAGCACGGAATTGAGAGCGTTTAGCGCCTTTGGACGATTGAGCGTGATGACCCCTACCTCGTCGCGCTTTTCGACCAATATCGTTTCATAATCCACGGCAGTCTCCCCTTCTCCGTCGTTCGTTCATTTCTGGCAGGCGGCGCAATAAAAGGTGGAGCGGCCAGCCTGCACCACCCTTTCAACCGTACCCCTGCAGCCGGGGGTACGGCAAGGCTGCCCCTCCTGATCGTAGACCGAAAAGGAATGCTGGAAATAACCAAGCGTTCCGTCCGTCTGTATATGGTCGCGCAATGATGAGCCCCCGGCGGCGATGGCATCGGCGATGACATCGCGGATTTTCTCCGTGAGATCGACAAGCTTCGCTGTGGGCTTGCCACCTTTCGTTACCAGCGTTCCGGCGGCACGCAGGGGGGAAAGATGGGCGCGCCACAGCGCCTCGCAGACATAGATATTGCCGAGGCCGGCAATAACCTTCTGGTCCAGCAGCGTGCTTTTCAGCGGTTGGCTTTTACCGTCGAACCGGCTCGCGAGATAATCCGCGCTCAGCGTATTGCCTGTTGGCTCCGGACCAAGTTCCGCAAAGGCGGGATAAAGATCGAGCTTGCTGCGCTCCACCAGATGCATGAAGCCGAAGCGACGCGGATCATTATAGATAACGCAGATGCGCTCTTCGCCTTTATCCAGATGAAAGACGACGTGGTCGTGCTTGCCGTCCTTCGAGCGGGGATGGTGGAACACGCCGGGTATGCTGCCTTCTGCATCGGCTTCCGCTTCCACGCGGAAAGAGCCGGACATGCCGAGATGGGACACGATTGTCAGCCCGTCCTCCAGCTCGATCAGAAGATATTTTGCCCGCCTTCCGAGCGAGATGATTGTCTTCCCCTCGATAAGCTCCGCGAAATCCTCTGGAAACGGAAACCGCAGGTCGGGGCGGCCGAGATGGAGCTTGCGAACCCTTGCCCCTTCCATGGCGGGAGCAAGGCCGCGTCTGACGGTTTCGACTTCTGGCAATTCTGGCATCTGGCTTATCCGGCAGTTTTTCGTTAGGACCATGTGGTCTATAAAGTGCACGCGAAATGTCGCGCCCAGGCGATGCGGCAACAGATAGCGTCGCCATGGCGTTTCCGCTATGGTCCGCCACGCAATAAATATGGAGACAGACGATGACCGACGCCCGTACCACCGCCCAAGGCGGCATGGAAACGTCCTATGGCTTCCACAAGGTGGACGAAGGCCAGAAGCAGGGGATGGTCAACGAGGTCTTCCACAAGGTGGCCAAGCGCTACGATATCATGAATGACGTGATGTCGGCCGGCCTGCACCGGCTGTGGAAGGACGCCATGGTGTCCTCGCTTTCGCCGCGCAAGGATCCCTCCTACAAGGTTCTGGACGTGGCTGGTGGTACCGGGGATATTGCCTTCCGGATCATCGAAGCTTCCAACCGTCTGGCGCATGCCACCGTTCTCGATATCAATGGCTCGATGCTTGCCGTCGGCGAAGAGCGCGCGGCGAAAAAGAAGCTTTCGGACAATTTGACCTTCGTGGAAGCCAATGCCGAGGAACTACCTTTTGAGGCGAACAGCTTCGACGCCTATACGATTGCCTTTGGCATTCGCAATGTTCCGCGCATCGACGTTGCGCTGAAGGAAGCGCACCGTGTGCTGAAGCGCGGCGGGCGGCTTCTGGTGCTGGAGTTTTCCGAAGTTGAGATGCCGCTGCTTGATCGCGTCTACGACGCGTGGTCGTTCAATGCCATTCCGCAATTCGGCAAGATGATCACCGGCGACGCTGAACCCTATCAGTATCTGGTCGAATCCATCCGTAAATTCCCCAATCAGGAGGATTTTGCGACGATGATCCGCACCGCCGGCTTCTCCCGCGTGACCTATACCAATTACACCGGCGGCATCGCCGCCCTGCATTCCGGCTGGAAGCTCTAAGACCATGGCCGGCAGAGGCAGGAGACAAGCATAAGCATGAGCACTTTGGGCGCATATTTCCGCCTCGCAAGGGTTGGCTGGGTTCTCGTGCGCGAAGGCGTCGTACTGGCCCTGCCGTCCGATGACCTGCCCGCTCCCGCGCAGCTGTTAAAAGCCCTGCTGAAGCCATTCGCCCGTAGCAAGGCGAAAAGAGCGCAGCGTAGCGATCGGCTGGCGGTGGCCGTCGAGCGGCTTGGACCGTCCTATGTGAAGATGGGTCAGTTTCTGGCCACCCGTCCGGATGTGGTGGGCGCGGAGTTCGCGGACGATCTCGCAAGCCTTCAGGACCGCATGGCCTTTTTCCCAGCCGCAGCCGCCAAAGCGAATATCGAGGGATCGCTCGGACGGCCGGTTTCGGAACTCTACAGGGAATTTGGCGACCCGATCGCCGCCGCCTCCATCGCCCAGGTCCATCCGGCGATTGTGGATACGCCAAAGGGGCCACGCAAGGTTGCCGTGAAGGTGATCCGTCCCGGCGTGCGACAACGCTTCCAGAACGATCTCGAGGCGATGTATCTGATCGCCGACCTGCAACAGCGCTTTGTCCGCTCGGCCCGTCGTCTGCGCCCAGTCGAAGTGACGCGCACGCTGGAGCAGACCACCAAGATCGAGATGGATCTGCGGCTTGAGGCCGCCGCCCTTTCCGAGCTTGCGGAAAACACCAGGCAAGATCCCGGTTTTCGTGTTCCCGAAGTCGACTGGGAACGCACCGGTCGTGACGTCGTCACCATGGAGTGGATCGACGGCGTCAAGATGTCGGACATTGAAGGCCTGAAGGCCGCCGGTCACGACCTGAACAAGCTCGCCGACACACTGATTCAGTCCTTCCTGCGGCACACCCTGCGCGACGGTTTTTTCCATGCCGACATGCATCCCGGCAATCTTTTCGTCGATCCGCAGGGCATGATAGTCGCGGTCGATATGGGCATCGCCGGACGGCTCGGGAAAAAGGAGCGGCGGTTTCTCGCTGAAATCCTCTACGGCTTCATCACGCGCGATTACATGCGGGTGGCGGAAGTACATTTCGAGGCCGGTTACGTGCCGGGCCATCACGACATAGCGAGTTTCGCGCAGGCGATCCGCGCCATCGGCGAGCCAATTCACGGCCAGCCGGCCGAGACGATCTCCATGGGCAAGCTCCTGACCCTTCTCTTTGAAGTCACTGAGCTTTTCGACATGGAAACCCGGCCGGAACTCGTGATGCTGCAAAAGACCATGGTGGTGGTGGAAGGCGTGTCGCGTATGCTCAATCCGCGCTTCAACATGTGGAAGGCGGCTGACCCTGTTGTCAGTGGCTGGATAAGGGACAATCTCGGCCCGAAACGTATCGTGACCGATCTGAAAGACGGCGTGAAGGCCGCCCTGAAGCTCGCCGAGGCAGCGCCGGAGATCGCCGCCAAGACGGAGAAGCTGCATTCCGAACTGATGTATATGAGCGAGCACGGCTTGCGTTTCGACGCCCAGACCGCAGAAGCCATCGGCAGGGCGGAAGCGCGCCATACCAGATGGGGGCGGATAGCGCTGTGGGTTATTGCGCTGACGCTTGTCTTTATTGCCATCAAGGTAAGCTGAACATCTCGGCACGTTTTCGTGCCATGTTTGTGTAACGTCTCGAGGTAATAAAGACCTGGCCTTTCCTCGGGTTAGGCAGTTGTGCGGGTAAAGGGCTGCTTTGAAGCCGCGATAGTGCGCGGGTGTTAGAGACGGATGATGCCGGACGGGATTTGATTGTGATGGCTAAAGCGCAGATACTGAAACAAACCCTCTCCTATTCCTCCTGGCTACTCGTCTTTGTTGGCGGCCTCGTGGGGTCATATTTCGCCTTCTCGAGCAGCCATCCGATCGCGGCGTTTCTCAGTGTTTATGCCTGCGCGGTTATCACTCTCTTTCTTCTCGAACGCTATATTCCCTATGAAGTCGAATGGCTCGAAGGGGATGGCGAGACAATGACGAGCATCGGCCACACGCTTTTGACCAAGGGGCTGGTGCAACTTGCCGCCGCAGCATCGGCCATCTTCCCGATGCTGGCCGCGAACGTGCTCCAGCCGCTCGCGGCAATGCGCTTTGACCTGTGGCCATCGCATCTGCCACTGGTGGTGCAGGTCTCGCTTGCGGTAACGATTGCCGAATTCGGTCTCTACTGGGCCCATCGCATCGCGCATGAAACCGTTTTTTTCTGGCGGTTCCATGCCCTGCATCACAGCGTCGTACGGCTATGGGTCGTCAATACCGGGCGGTTCCATGTGGCCGATTCCCTGTTCAAGATCGCGCTCAGCCAGATTCCGCTTTATTTCATGGGTGCGCCGCTGCAGGTGTTCTGGTGGCTGGGTGCTGTGACCGCATTCATCGGTATCTTGACCCATTGCAATGTCGACATGAAAACGGGTGTGCTCGACTATGTCTTCAGCACGCCGCGCCTACATCGTTGGCACCATTCAAAACAGCTTCCGGAAGGCAATACCAATTACGGCGAAAACCTCGTCATCTTCGATATTCTCTTTGGCTCCTACCATAACCCTAACCGACCCTCATCAACCGATATCGGCATCAAGGGTGAGATCGCCAAGGGGTTTTTGCCACAGCTCGTGCAGCCCTTCACCAAAGAAGGCGTCCGCCAGATCATCGGCAAGGACAAAAAGGTCAATTGAAGCGGAAATTATAGGGCGGGTGCGGGATCGATCACGATGCCCAGCTCGCCTCGCAGTTTTTTTGTCAGGCCGGCTGCCACAAGCTCATAGGAGCGGCGAACATAGTGCTCCACTTCTTCCCGTTCGAGCGGAGAATGATCGGCAATCGATATCCATTTGCGTTTGGCAAAATACGGCGCCTGGGCGATACCTTCGAGCGCAGTGAGGATTTCAAAGCTCTCCTCCGAGCATTTCACCACCAGCCGCCAGTCTTCCCGTTCGCCCAGCACGGCAAAGACCTTGTCGCCCACCTTGGCAACATGCGAATCCCATTGATCGACGAAACGCACGCCCGGCCATTCGCCAAGCATCCTGTCGAATGTCTTGCGATCAAAGATGGTCATGTGAGTTTCTCCGCGACAAAGGCTGCCAGACGTTTTGCCACTTCGGCCTTATCGAGATCCGGCCATGCCTCAACACCCTCAGCCGAAATGATTTTCACGCTGTTGCGGTCTCCACCCATGATTCCGGTTTGCGCCGAGACGTCGTTGGCGACGATGTAATCCGCGCCCTTGCGTTCCAGTTTGGCGCGACCGTTTTTTTCCACGTCCTGCGTTTCGGCAGCGAAGCCCACCACTAGCTTCGGACGGTTTTCATGGTGGCCGACGGTTTTGAGAATATCGGGATTTTCCGTCAGCTGGAGCGCCGGCGACGCATCACCTGGCTGTTTCTTGATCTTTTGTTCTGATGAACCCGCCACCCGCCAGTCGGCGACGGCGGCAACCATGACGGCGATATCCGCCGGCAGCCTTGAGATCACCGCGTCCCGCATTTCTTCGGCGCGCTCGATATGGATTACCGTCACACCGGCGGGATCAGCAATGGTCACCGGCCCGGAAACCAGCGTTACGTCTGCACCGAGTTCCGCGAGAGCCGCTGCAATCGCATGGCCCTGCTTGCCCGATGAACGGTTGGCGATGTAGCGCACGGGATCGATCGGCTCATGCGTAGGGCCGGAGGTCACGATCGCCGTCTTGCCCTTCAGGGGCTTCGTCCCCCCATCCAGCAGCGCTTCAACGGCTTGGACGATCTGTAAAGGCTCCGCCATTCGGCCGAGACCTGCCTCCCCCTTCTCAGCCATCTCGCCGGCCATTGGTCCGACGAAAAACACACCGTCTTTCTTCAGCGTATCGACATTGCGCATTGTTGGCTTTGCCGACCACATTTTTGGGTTCATCGCCGGCGCAACCAGCACCTTGCGGTCGGTCGCAAGAAGGACCGCCGAAGCTAGATCATCGGCCAAACCATGTGCCATCTTCGCCATGAGATCGGCGGTGGCGGGCGCCACGAGCACGAGATCGCAATCGCGCGCCAGCCTGATATGGCCAACATCCTGCTCGTCCTGCCGTGAAAAAAGCTCCGTGAAAACATGGGTGGCGGACAATGCACCAACGGCGAGCGGGGTGATAAATTCCTGTGCGCCTTTCGTCATGACAGGCGTAACCTTTGCGCCGCGCTCTTTCAGACGGCGGATGAGGTCGAGGCTCTTATAGGCCGCGATGCCGCCTGATATGATGAGGAGAATATGTTTGTCTGAAAGCGCCATGATGCCGGACCAGTTTCCCGTTTCACCGGGAAACTAGAGCATTTTCAGTGAAAACGTAATCACCTTCAATGCTCTAGCTCTTTGTTTTTCCACATTTCTGGACGGAAAGACGCTTGCGCATTTTTCCTGAAATGCTCGGCCCTTGGCATACAAAGTGCAACCGGCCGATATCACGCCGCCTTGGCGACGTGATATTCCTTGATCGCAACCATCTTGATAGCGGGGAAACGCTCGGATTCATAACGCAGCGAAAAGGCATCCTGCGCCAGAAATACCGGATCGCCATCCAGGTCGCGGGCGATATCGCCACGCTTGACGTTGAGGAACTTGTCCATTTCTGCCGGCTGATCGGACGAAATCCAGCGGCAGACCGAGAAGCGCGACATTTCGAAGGAAACCGGCAGGCCATATTCGCCCATCAGCCGTTCCTTCAACACGTCAAGCTGCAGCGCACCGACGACGCCGACGATGGCTGGCGAGCCGTCTTCCGGCGAAAAGAGCTGCACGACGCCCTCTTCCGCCATTTGCTGCAGGGCTTCCTTCAGCTTCTTCGCCTTCATCGCATCTTCCAGACGCACACGGCGCAGGATTTCCGGCGAGAAGTTCGGCACACCCTGGAACACGAGGTTTTCACCCTCGGTCAGCGTATCGCCGATGCGGAGCGTGCCGTGGTTCGGAATGCCGACCACATCACCTGCAAAGGCTGTGTCGGCCAGCTGGCGTTGCGAGGCGAAGAAGAATTGCGGCGCGGTAAGTCCCATCTGCTTGCCGGTGCGTGACAGGCGCGCCTTCATGCCGCGCTCCAGCTTGCCGGAGCAGATGCGGGCAAAGGCGATACGGTCGCGGTGGTTCGGGTCCATATTGGCCTGAATCTTGAAGACGAAGGCAGTCATTTTGTCTTCGGCCGCATGCACGGTGCGGGTATCCGCCACCTGATCGCGCGGCGGCGGTGCGAAATCGCCGAGCGCATTGATAAGGTCACGCACACCGAAATTGCGCAGCGCCGAACCGAAGAAGACCGGCGTCATATGGCCTTCGAGGAAAGCCTGCCGATCGAAGGGACGGCAGGCTTCCATCGCCAGTTCCGTTTCTTCGATGAAAGCATCGCGCTCATTTTCCGGCAGTCGATCCGCCACCGCCTGCGGGCCGTTAACCTTCATGGCCTCCACCTGCGTGTCGACGCCGCGGAACGTGCTGTCGGCAAGATGATAGGCGCCGCAGAAGGTTTTGGCGCGGCCGACCGGCCAGGTGATCGGCGCCGTATCGAGCGCCAGCTTCTCCTCCACCTCGTCCAGTATCTCGAAGGGGTCGCGGCTTTCGCGGTCCATCTTGTTGATGAAGGTGATGATCGGAATATCGCGCATACGGCAGACTTCGAACAGCTTCAGCGTGCGCGGCTCGATACCCTTGGCGGCGTCGATGACCATGATCGCCGCATCCACGGCCGTCAGCGTACGATAGGTATCGTCGGCGAAATCTTCGTGGCCGGGCGTATCGAGGATGTTGAAGACGCGGTCGTTATATTCGAAAGTCATGACCGAGGTGACGACCGAAATGCCGCGCTCGCGCTCGATCTTCATCCAGTCCGAACGGGTCTGGATGCGGTCCTTTTTCGCCTTCACCTCACCGGCAAGCTGGATCGCTCCGCCGAACAGCAGCAGCTTTTCGGTGAGCGTGGTTTTACCCGCGTCCGGGTGCGCGATAATAGCAAAGGTGCGGCGGCGGGAGACCGCCTCGGCAAGTGTTTCGGCCATCTGACAAATCCTGTGGAATTGCGGGGTATCTAGCGTTTCAGGCCCGGTTTTGCAATTGACCTTGCCGCGATCTCGGCAAACTAATGCCGCATGACCGTTCAAAACAACAATCTGCCTCCTCTTCGTCTCGCCCGCCTCGCCCACGGCGCGGGCCTTGAACTCCCCTCTTACGAGACCGGCGGCGCCGCCGGCATGGACCTGCGTGCAGCTGTGTCCGTGGGTGAGCCGTTGACCCTGAAACCCGGTGAACGGGCGCTGGTGCCGACCGGCTTCGTGTTCGAAGTTCCCGCCGGATATGAGGCGCAAATCCGCCCCCGCTCCGGCCTTGCCATCAAGAACGGCATCACCTGCCTCAATTCCCCGGGCACGGTGGACAGCGATTATCGCGGTGAGGTGAAAGTCATCCTCGCCAATCTCGGCCAGGACGATTTCGTCGTCGAGCGCGGCATGCGCATTGCGCAGATGGTCATCGCGCCCGTGACGCAGGTGACTGTTGTCGAAGTGATGGAAACTTCGCAGACGGCGCGTGGCGTCGGCGGTTTCGGCTCTACCGGCGTTTAGCGACACCCCTGGTGCAGAGGAGCGGACTGATTGTCTTTGCCCGGCATTTTCGCTATGGATCTGGCGGATTTTCAGGGAACACGATCATGACGCTGACCACCCTATTCGCTTATGCCACCGCTCTCTTCATCGCTGCCGCCATTCCCGGCCCCGGCATGACGGCAATCGTGGCGCGGGCGCTGGGTTCGGGCTTTCGGGAAACCTTTTTTATGGGTCTCGGGCTGGTGCTTGGCGACATGATCTATCTGACCGCTGTGATCCTGGGGCTGGCCTTCGTCGCGCAGACCTTTCAGGAGGCCTTCATGGTCCTGAAATTTGCAGGTGCGGCCTATCTTCTCTATATCGCCTGGAAGCTCTGGACCGCCGGTCTCTTGCCGCAGGACCTGAAGGCGAAGAAGAGCACCAGCATGTCCATGTCCTTCCTGTCCGGCCTGCTGATCACCCTCGGCAATCCAAAAACCATGCTTTTTTATGTGGCGCTGGTGCCGACGCTGATTGACATCCGTATGATCGGCCCTTCGGAATATGCGACGCTTCTTGCCATCACCTTTGTCGTGCTGATGGCGGTTCTCCTGCCTTACATCCTGCTTGCGGCCAAAGCGCGCAACCTCCTGAAAAGACCGAGCGCCCTGACAATTCTCAACCGCACCGCGGCGGGTATTCTGGCTGGAACAGCGACGATGATCGCCATCCGCAGCACGTAAAACAAATTCGTGCATTTCCGCGATCTGGCGTGAAATTATTCCCGCAATTCACGGATATTAGGACGAACGTTCGCTAGCTTGCGGAGGTTATTGCTCCTATTCTGCCGCTCAAATCTTGCAGTCTTTACACAGGAGAGCATCATGCCGGAAGCCAGAAAGCCCGGACGCGGTCGCGTCTATTCCTCGATTACGGAAACAATCGGCGATACACCGATCGTGCGGCTCGACAAGCTGGCGAAGGAAAAAGGCGTGAAGGCCAACCTTCTTGCCAAGCTCGAATTTTTCAATCCCATCGCGTCGGTGAAGGACCGCATCGGCGTCGCCATGATTGAAGCTCTGGAAGCCCAGGGCAAGATTACGCCCGGAAAGACGACGCTAGTGGAACCGACCTCCGGTAATACGGGGATTGCGCTCGCCTTCGCTGCCGCCGCGAAAGGCTACAAGCTGATCCTGACCATGCCTGAAACCATGTCGGTCGAGCGTCGGAAAATGCTGGCTCTCCTGGGCGCGGAACTGGTGCTGACCGAAGGCCCGAAGGGCATGAAGGGCGCCATCGCCAAAGCGCAGGAACTGGCAGAAACCCTGCCTGACGCCATCATTCCGCAGCAGTTTGAAAACCCCGCCAATCCGGAGATCCACCGCAAGACGACGGCTGAAGAAATCTGGAACGACACCGAAGGCACGGTTGATATTCTGGTCTCGGGTATCGGCACCGGCGGCACGATCACCGGCACGGGTCAGGTTCTGAAATCCCGCAAGCCCGAGGTGAAGGTGATTGCGGTGGAGCCCGCCGACAGCCCCGTTCTTTCCGGTGGCAACCCCGGCCCCCACAAAATTCAGGGCATCGGCGCCGGTTTTGCCCCCGCCATTCTCGACACCGGCATTTATGACGAGATCGTCACCGTCACCAATGATGAGGCTTTCGAAACCGCACGTCTGGCGGCGAGGCTGGAAGGCGTGCCCGTTGGCATCTCCTCGGGTGCGGCGCTGGCGGCGGCAATCAAGGTCGGTGCGCGTGAGGAAAATGCCGGCAAGAACATTGTCATCATCATTCCCTCCTTCGCGGAACGTTACCTTTCGACAGCACTTTTCGAAGGGCTTGGGCTCTAGCTCCCTTCTCGGCACCCGGTTGCGGAAGAGCGAATATTTGACGTGCCGCCGGTTTGCCGGCGGCACTTCTGTTTCAAGGCCCCTCATTCGGCCCATCACCTACCGAGCTGTTCAAACAGCATTTTACCCGTCATTCCCGGAACCGCCTGATTGACCGGCAGGCATAAGCGTCCTTCCCAGACAAAGTGCCCGTAGCTGGTTTTACGCCGCGGCGGTTAGCCTTTCGCCGGCGATACGATAGGACACTGCTTCGGCAATATGGATACGTCCAACCGTTTGTCTGCCATCCAGATCCGCCAGGGTGCGGGCCACCTTGAGAATGCGATGGTAACCGCGCGCGGAGAACTTCATGCGCTCCGCCGCATCACGGAGCAATTGCAGCCCGGACTGGTCCGGTTCGGCGTATTTTTCGATCATTGCTGTCGTGCAGCGGGCGTTGGTGCGGATGGCAGGGAAGCCCGCTGCCGCATAACGTTCCTGCTGGGCAAGGCGCGCTTCGGCGACGCGCGCCGCGACCACGGTGCTCGGTTCGGCCGTCATGGGCCGAATGAGATCGGCGGCGGAAACGGCGGGAACGTCGATACGGATGTCGATGCGATCGACAGCGGGCCAGAAATGCGAGCCTGATAGTCTGCCACACAACGTGGGCCTCTGGCACAGGTAAAACCCGGCTCTCCCGCCATACCGCAACGGCAGGGATTCATTGCCGCGACAAGCTGGATTTGCGCGGGATAGCTGACACGGTGATTGGCACGCGCAATAATGCATTCGCCGGTTTCGAGCGGCTGACGCAGGGCATCCAGCACCTGCGGCGAAAATTCCGGGAACTCATCCAGAAAAAGAACGCCATGGTGAGCAAGCGAAGCCTCGCCCGGTTTGGCCCGCAGCCCGCCGCCGATCAGGGCCGCCATGGTGGCGGAATGATGCGGCGTGCGGAAGGGCCTGCGATCCGAAAGCTTGCCACCCGACAATTGGCCGGCAATGGAATGGACCATGGACACTTCCAGCAGTTCTGCCGCCTCCAGCGGCGGCAGGATCGAAGGCAAGCGGGCGGCGAGCATGGATTTTCCCGAGCCGGGCGGGCCGACCATCAGCAGATTATGGCCGCCGGCGGCTGCCACCTCCAGCGCCCGCCGGGCGCTCTCCTGCCCCTTTATGTCAGCTAAATCAGGCAGATTGACCGGATTGGCGCGAATGGCGGGCGTCGGGCGCGAGAGGATCTGCGTGCCACGAAAGTGATTAGCGAGCGCAATCAGGCTGCGCGGGGCGAGAATATCGATCCCGGCTCCGGCCCATGCCGCCTCCGGGCCGCTATCAGCCGGGCAAATCAGTCCCTTGCCAAGCGCATTGGCCCCGATCGCTGCCGGAAGCGCGCCCGCAACCAAGCCGATAGTACCATCGAGATTGAGTTCGCCAAGGACCACGTAACGCCCCAGCGCGTCGGCCGGTATGGCTCCCAGGGCGGCCATGAGGCCAAGGGCAATGGGAAGATCGAAATGCGATCCTTCCTTCGGCAGATCGGCAGGGGCAAGATTGACCGTGACCTTCTTTGCCGGCAGCGCCAAGCCTGAGGCATGTAATGCCGCCTGCACGCGCTCTCGGCTTTCGGCGACGGCTTTATCCGGCAGACCGACAATCTGGATGCCGACCCTTCCCGGTGCGACCATGACCTGCACCTCGACAGGCACACCCTCTATGCCCTGAAATGCCACCGTATTGACCCGTGCCACCATGGCCTGCCCCCGCAAACCGCCGCGCTTTCAGAGCCTTATGCCCCATCCACGACCATTGCAAAGCAACGTGCCACAGCCCAAAGAATAAAACAAGAACATCCAGCGAACAATTTATCGCATCCGCTGTATTTTAGTTGTATCGAGTTGTATAGCCGGAACAAACCGAGAGCAATTTATGTCTCGTCAAAAATCCTGAGCTTCGCGCTTTTTCTCGATGGCGTCCCACAGCAGGCTCGCCACATCGGCGCCGCCGAATTTCCGCACCTCTCGAATGCCGGTCGGCGAGGTGACGTTGATTTCGGTGAGGTAATCGCCAATGACATCAATTCCAACGAACAGGAAACCACGCTCGCGCAGGGCGGGGCCGATACGGCTGCAGATTTCCTTTTCGCGCGCGGTCAGTTCCGTAGGCTCAGGCCGGCCGCCAGCGTGCATGTTGGAACGGGCATCGTTTTCCGCTGGAACGCGGTTGATCGCACCCACCGGCTCTCCATCCACCAGCAGGATGCGTTTATCGCCCTTGCGGACGTCGGGCAGATATTCCTGAGCAATGTAAGGTTCGCGGAACATCTGACCGAACATTTCCAGCAGCGAGGAGAAATTGCGGTCGTCCCGCGCTGAATGGAAGACGCCCGCACCGCCATTGCCATAAAGCGGCTTGAGAATGATATCGCCCATTTCGTTACGGAAGCGCGCGATTTCCGCGACATCCTTCGTGATCAGCGTCTTCGGCATGAGATCCGCGAATTCGGTGACGAAGATCTTCTCCGGCGAATTGCGCACCCAGGCGGGATCATTGACCACCAGGGTCTTCGGATGAATGCGCTCCAGCAGATGGGTGGAGGTAATATAGGCCATGTCGAATGGTGGATCCTGACGCAGATGGATGACATCCATCGTGGAAAGATCGACGCGCTCCGGTTCGGAAAGCGAGAAATGGTCACCCTTGATGTCGCGCAGTTCCATCTGCTCGACGGTCGCGTAAATCTTGCCGTCGCGCATGGAAAGGCGGTCGGGCGTGTAATGGAACAGCCGATATCCGCGCGCCTGCGCTTCAAGGCTCATGGCGAAGGTGGAATCACCGCCGATGTTGATGCCGGAGACATGATCCATCTGGATCGCGACGTTCTTGATCTTCGCCATGCGCATGTTCCTCTCGCAGCATACGGACGCCTGCGATCCGCCATGCCGTGTCTCATCTTTCAAGCGTTCCGGCAGGACCGGAAGAGACCCGGAAATGCTTCAGAAAACTTGAAAGATGTAGGGCAGCGACCATTCAAACGCAACTGCTGCGAGCCGTGGTTTCTGTGAGTTTTATTGAACCTTCATAATTCCTGCGGCGAAGGCACACCCGCGCCCGCCAACGGCATGGGCGACGGCTCAGGCTGCCAGCTTGTAGGAGCGACCGGCGAACAGCTTGTTCTTGACGCGATAGGCAAATGCCAGCGCCGTGGGGAACGGACGACGCATGAAGGCAACCTTGCGCACATAATGATCAACACGCCAGGTGGCCCATGTTCCGGCCCTGAAATAAGCGACGTCACCGACCCGCAGGATGCTGACCGAGCCGTCCTCGGCCGTCACATGCACCTCGCCTTCCAGAATATAGACGGTCTCATCCCAACCGAAGAACCAGCGGAATTCGCCTGCAGTGCAATCCCACATGGCGGTGCTTGAGGCACGGTCGCCGCTTCGGGAATGATCCGCAGCACGTGCCTGCGGGTTGCCGGCAATGATCCATTCAGGATTGATGGGCGCCGGCTGAAGCCGCAGATCGGTGCAGGATGCGCTGACCACGGCATCGTCTTTTTTCCGACGCAGATAGGCCGGCAATATCGGCACCGTACGGATAGCCATGGTTGCGGCCGCCGCGAACATCATTTTGAACGACATATGAGAAAACCCCCGTGAAATATTGGAGGCCTTCTATCATCGGGATCGTAACAAACCAGTTTTGACAATCGGCGCAATTTTAGCCATCGCGCCGATTTCAGGTGACGCAATCAGGCCGTCGCCAGTTGAGCATCCTGCGCCACCGTCTGTTCCGCTCCGCTGGCGATACGCTTGCCAGTTTCGCTGGCGAAGAAGTGCAGTTTTTCCGGAGCAATCGTCACCGAAAGCGCGGACGGAACCTCGACGTCAGGCGGAAAGGCCACGGTCAGGCTCTGATCGCCGATCATGCCGTGTATAAGGCGTTGCGAACCCAGCTCCTCAATATAATCCACGCGAAGTGCGAAACCCTGGGCGTCAGCAGCAGCGAGACGAAAATCTTCCGCCCGCATTCCAACAGTCACCGGGCCGGACGTGGGGGCAAAGCCATTGAGCGCAAACAGCGACGGCCCGATGGCAAGGCTATCGCCGTGCAATTCGGCGCTGAGAAGATTCATGGCCGGAGAGCCGATGAAACTTGCGACGAAGGTTGAGGCAGGCGTGTGATAGACATCCAGCGGCGCACCGATCTGCTCGATACGGCCGCCATTCAGCACGACGAGGCGGTCGGCCAGCGTCATGGCTTCCAACTGGTCATGGGTAACGTAGATCGATGTCGTGCCGAGACGTTTTTGCAGCCGCTTGATTTCGCCGCGCATGGAAACACGCAGCTTGGCATCGAGATTGGACAGGGGTTCGTCGAACAGGAAGGCAGCAGGCTTGCGAACGATCGCGCGCCCCATGGCGACGCGCTGACGCTGACCACCGGAAAGGGCGCGTGGCTTGCGGTCCAGATAGGGTTCGAGTTGCAGCATACGCGCCGCTTCAGCCACACGGGCGTCAATTTCCGCCTTGGGTGTCCTGCGGTTCTTCAGCCCGTACTCCAGGTTCTCGCGTACCGACATGTGCGGGTAAAGCGCGTAGTTCTGGAAGACCATGGCGATATCGCGGTCGGCCGGATCGGTCTGGTTGACCACCCGGTCGCCGATCTTCACCGTGCCTTCTGAAATATCCTCAAGCCCGGCGACCATACGCAAAAGCGTGGACTTGCCGCAGCCGGAGGGACCGACGAGAACGATAAACTCGCCGTCCTTGATGTCGATATCGACGTGATGCACGGCGCGCACGCCGCCATGATAATCCTTGCAGACCTGACTGATTTCTATCGCGGCCATTTCGGTCTCCTTATTTATCGCTCTCGGTCAGGCCCTTGATGAACCAGCGCTGGAAAATAACGACGATCAGCACGGGTGGCAGCATGGCCAGCACGGCGAGCGCGAAAGCTTCGTTGTAATCGGGGATTTGCGAACCGACCCAGACCTGCAGGATCGACTTGATGCCACGCATCAGGGTGAAGAAACCCTCATCCGTCGTCATCAGCATGGGCCAGAGATACTGGTTCCAGCCATAAACGAACATGATGATGAAGATCGCCGCCATCATCGTGCGCGAGAGCGGAATGAGAACGTCGATGAAAAATTTCACTGGCCCCGCACCATCGATACGGGCAGCCTCCAGCAGCTCCTCAGGCACGGATTTGAAGAACTGCCGGAAATAGAAGGTGCCCGTCGCCGAAGCGAGAAGCGGCACGATCAGACCGGTATAGGAGTTCAACAGTCCCAGTTTGCTCATTACCTCGTAGGACGGCATGATGCGCACTTCGAGCGGCAGAAGCAGCGTGGTGAAAATGATCCAGAAGGCGAGCGTCGCAAAACGGAAGCGGAAATAGACGATCGCATAGGCCGCCGTCATCGACAGGACGATTTTGCCGACGGCAAAGCCGATGCCGAGGATCAGCGAATTCAACACCATGTTCAGGCCTGTAACCTGTCCGGTGAAACCACCCTTCTGGGTAAGGACCTTCTCATAGGTTTCGATGAAATTGTCGCCGGGAATGATCGCAAGGCCGCTGCGGTGAATTTCAGCCGCCGTGTGGGTGGACGTCATGAAGGCCACGACAACAGGCAGGATCAGAAACAATGCGCCAATGATCAGCACCAGATGATCGAGGGGTTTGGTCTTGTACATCGTCTTTTCCCTCAATTGTAATGGATGCGCTTCTCGATGAAGCGGAACTGGATGATGGTGAGGACGAAAACGACCAGCATGAGGATGACGGACTGGGCCGAGGAACCGCCGATGTCATTGCCGCGGAAACCGTCGAGGAACACCTTGTAGACCAGCGTGATCGGGTTGTTCGCGGCCTTGTCTTTCACCATCACGTCGATGACACCGAAAGTGTCGAAGAGCGCATAGGTGATGTTGATGATCAGCAGAAAGAAGGCCGTGGGCGCCAGGAGCGGCATGATGACGGTCCAGAACCGGCGAAAGCCCGAACGGCAATCGATGGACGCGGCTTCCCGCACGGAGACCGGAACGCCCTGGAGACCGGAGAGGAAGAAGATGAAGTTGTAAGGAATCTGCTTCCAGACCGCGACAACGATCATGGCAAAGGCCGTATCGAAATAATTGAGGCCGACCTTCATGTCCCAACCGAGAAACGCGGCCATCTTCACGAAGGGGCCGATATGCTGGTCGAAAAACATCATGCCGATAAGGCCGGCGACCGGCGGCGCAATGGCGTAAACGGAAATCAGCAGCGTCTTGTATGTCGAACTGCCGCGAATGACCGCATCCGCCTTGACGGCGAGCAGCAGGCCGAGCGCCAGCGAAAAGAAGGTGACGAGCACGGTGAAGACTACCGTGAATTTCGCGATGCTGAGATATTCGGGGCTGAAGATCGCATCCGAATAATTGGCGAGTCCAACGAAGGAAGCGCCGAACCCGAACGGGTCTTCGATATAGAAAGACGAATGGATGGCCTGAACGGATGGCCAATAGAAGAAAATGAAAATCACCGCAAGCTGCGGTGCCAGAAACAGATAGGGCACAAAGGACGAAGAGAACTGCACGCGCTTCATGCCGGCTTCTGCGGGCTTGGCGGGTTTTCCAGCCTTTGCGGACCGACCGGAGAAAAACCGGCGCGGTTGAGACGATGTATAGGCCACGCTTGCGCCTCCTTATCCAGAAGTGAGCCTCCCTTCCGTCAGAAAGGAGGCTCGACAAGATCAACGGTTTCGAAGAGATCGATCAGCCGGCCGTCTTGGCGAACCGGGCCAGAAGGTCGTTGCCTTCCTTCTCGATGATTTCGAAAGCAGCCTTCGGCGTGACTTCGCCGGAGAAGATGCGGTTATATTCGCGTTCCATCACGGCGCGGATCTGCGGGTAGAAGCCGAGGCGATAACCCTTGGACCAGTCGCCACCCTGCAGTGACAGCTGCTGGATGCCGACTTCGGCGACCGGCTTTTCCTTGTAGTAGCCTTCAGCCTTGGCCTTTTCATAAGCGGCCTTGGTGATGGCGACGTAACCGGTTGCCTTGTGATAGAAGACCTGGATTTCCGGCGAGGTCAGGAACTGGAAGAAGTCGGCCACGCATTTGTTTTCGGCTTCGGACTTGCCCGACATTGCAAAGAGGGCGGCGCCGCCGATGAAGGAGTTGGTGCCCGCGCCCTTGATGGAGCCCCAGTAAGGGAGGAAAGTTGCCGAGAATGGCATTGTGGCCGTCTTCTGAAGGCCGCCGAAGGAACCCGACGAACCGATCCAGAGTGCTACCTTACCTTCTTCGAAGGGCTTCTGGTTGTCGTTCCAGCCGGCGCCGTAATAGGCAAACAGGCCCTTGTCCTTCCAGTCCTTCAGCTTCTCGAACATCATGACGAGGTTCGGGTCGGTGACCTTGAGCTTGGTGTCGGTGACGCTGTCGTAACCATTGTTGTTCGTGGCGAACTGGATGTTGTTACGCGAGAAGAAGTTCTCCGTGAACTGCCAGGTCAGCTGCGACTGGACGAGCGGAATGTAGCCGGCTTCCTTCAGCTTCGGCGCGACCTTTTCAAAGTCTTCCCAGGTCTTCGGAGCTTCGACGCCGGCCTTCTTCAGGGCCTCGTCGTTGATGTACATGATGGGAGCGGAGGAATTGAACGGCATGCCGACGAACTTGCCGTCAGCGGCAGCGTAGAAGTAGCGCACGCCGTTGATAAAGGCGTCGCGATCGAACTTGTAACCGGCCTTGGTGATCAGGTCTTCGGCAGGAATGACCGCGCCCTTGGCGTTGATGATGGTGGCAGCACCTGCATCGAAAACCTGAAGAATGTTCGGCTGTTCGCCCGAACGGAAAGCTGCGATGCCGCTGGCGAGAGCTTCTTCATAGGAGCCCTTGGAAACCGGCGTCAGCGCGCATTCTTTCTGGGCTTCGTTGAATTTCTGGGCGACTTCGTTGATGACTTCGCCGTTACGGCCGCCCATGCCATGCCACCAGGTGATGTTGGTCGCAGCCATGGAAGAGGTCGCGGAGATGCTGACAGCCACAGCGGCCATGGAAATCTTCTTGAACATATCAAATCCTCTCCACCATTTATTGGGGTGAGGATGCGAATAGAGAGGTTCAATGACGCCTCTTTGACAGTTCCATGTCAGATTTATTACAGCGGCGGATGAAAATCTCAGTCGGATATGCGTTTCAGGGGCCGCGCCGGGTTCCCGACCACCGTCACGCCTGCAGCGACGTCGCGTGTGACGACCGAACCGGCACCGACAATCGCACCGTCACCCACTGTCACGCCCGCAAGCAGAATCGCTCCACCGCCGATCCAGACGTCGCGACCGATGGTCACGGGTTTTGCGATTTCAATGCCTTGGACACGCGGCACCGGGTCGAGATGGTGTTCCGCACAGTAAATCTGCACCGCAGGCCCCAGCATCGCGCCGTCGCCTATCGTTACCTTAGCGGAATCGAGAATGGTGCAGCCCGCGTTGAGATATACATTCTTTCCCAGCGCGATATTAAAGCCGTAAGCGCAATGAAACGGCGCTTCGAGAAACGCGCCTTCCCCGACAGAATTAAACAGCGCGCGCAGCAGCGGTGCAATTGCCCCGCGCTCATCCGGCGGCATCGTATTGTGCTGGTGGACGGCCCCTCGTGCGCGCCGGCGCAATATATCCAGCTCGCCATCCATGCAGCTGTACCATTCGCCCGCGGCCATTTTTTCACGCTCGGTGGACATCGTCTCCCCTTCAAAAGGCATCGATAAAATGCTGCGGCAGACCTCGCGGCAGAATGGCGACGATATCGAAGCGCAGTGAAAGCCGCCCGGCATCGCCGTGGCGGGCCAGCCACAGGTCCGCAGCCGCCCGGATGCGTTGCTGCGAATGAAAGCCGACGGCATCGATCGCGCTGATGCCGGACGGCCGGGCCTTGACCTCCACAAACGCGACGACGTCCGCCTTGCGGGCGACAAGGTCAATCTCCCCCAGCCGGGTGCGATAACGAATGGCGAGAATGCGATATCCCTTCAGCAGCAGAAAAAGTGCCGCCCAATATTCCGCAGCATGACCACGCCGCTCGGCTTTTCGTCTTTTATCGTTTCGCCAGTTAGCGGCCATCCGCTTCCTTCATGTCCAGCAGCCTTTGATAAAGCTCCTTGCGCGGCAGGCCCGTCAGCTTCGCGGCTTCGCCTGCAGCCCTTGCGGCGGGCATGGTGGCGACCAGATCCTTCAGCAGCTTCTCGACATCCTCGATATCGGGAATCTCGTCATAGGAAGGCGGCTCCACCAGAAGCACGATCTCGCCCTTCACTACACGGTCACCGTCATAGTAATCCGCAAGCTCACCGAGCGTGCCGCGGCGGAATTCCTCGAACGTCTTGGTCAGCTCGCGGCAGACCACGGCACGGCGCTCACGCCCGAGCACTTCCGATGCGACCTTGATGGAAGCGCTGATGCGGTGCGGTGATTCAAAAAAAATGAGGGTCGCGGGGATTTTCGCCAGTTCGGCAAAACGGTCGCGCTTGCCGCGGTCCTTTACCGGCAGGAAACCCGCAAACAGGAAGGCGTCACTTGGCATGCCCGAACCGACCAGCGCGGCTAACGGCGCCGAGGCGCCCGGCACCGGCACGACGCGATGCCCGGCCTCGAGTGCAAGCTGGCCAAGCCGGTAACCGGGATCGGAAACAAGCGGCGTTCCCGCATCCGACACCAGCGCCACGGATTTTCCTGCTTCCAGCGCCGCGATGAGCTTTGGCCCCACTTCGTTCGAATTGTGCTCGTGATACGCAAACGGACGGGTACGGATACCGTAACGCTCGAGCAGGATGCGCGTGACGCGGGTATCCTCGCAGGCGAGAACATCAGCAGAAGCCAGCGTCTCCAGCGCGCGAATGGTAATGTCGCCCAGATTGCCGATGGGGGTGGCGACGAGATAAAGCGCGCACTCCAGCGGACGCGCGGGAACTGTGGCCGCCCCGATCCTGAATTCCTTCACCGCCTGCCTGGCGTCAATCTTCGATGTTTCTTCCGTCACACGGCTTCCAATCATTCTTGCCGATCATTTCCGGCCGGTCGCTCCAGTTATTCCTCTTTATGGGCAATTGAAAACCGGCGAACAAGGGCAACAGGCGGCGCCAGCCTGTGGATCATGCTGTATAGCAGCAAAATGACCCGCGGCAGACGAACTCGGCTCTTGCATTCTCCGCAATAACTCTGCCATTTTGCCCGTCCACATTATCCGGCATTTGCCGGTGAAGACTCTTCTTGCCGATCCGGCGGTGGCCGGTTCGCAACGGTTGAAAGCGGTAGTGTCCATGCGTATTACTCTTGAGCGGTCGAACCTTCTGAAATCGCTGAACCACGTCCACCGGGTCGTCGAGCGTCGCAACACGATCCCGATCCTGTCGAACGTTCTGCTGCGCGCTTCCGGCGCCAATCTTGACATGAAGGCGACCGACCTCGATCTCGAAATCACCGAAGCGACCCCGGCCATGGTGGAGCAGGCGGGCGCCACCACCGTGCCGGCACACCTGCTTTATGAAATCGTGCGCAAGCTGCCGGATGGTTCCGAGGTGCTTTTGGCGACCAATCCGGACGGTTCCTCCATGACCGTTGCGTCCGGCCGCTCGAAGTTCTCGCTGCAATGCCTGCCCGAGGCGGATTTCCCTGACCTGACCGCCGGCACCTTCAGCCACACCTTCAAGCTAAAGGCGACCGATCTGAAGATGTTGATCGACCGCACGCAATTCGCGATTTCGACGGAAGAGACACGTTATTACCTGAACGGCATTTTCTTCCACACCATCGAAAGCAATGGCGAGCTGAAGCTGCGCGCTGTCGCAACCGATGGTCACCGTCTGGCACGCGCCGATGTGGATGCGCCGTCCGGTTCCGAAGGCATGCCTGGCATCATCATTCCGCGCAAGACTGTCGGTGAATTGCAGAAGCTGATGGACAACCCCGAGCTTGAAGTCACCGTCGAAGTCTCGGATGCGAAAATCCGCCTGACCATCGGCTCGGTCGTTCTGACCTCGAAGCTGATCGATGGGACTTTCCCGGATTACCAGCGCGTGATCCCCACCGGCAACGACAAGGAAATGCGGGTCGACTGCCAGTCTTTCGCCCAGGCTGTCGATCGCGTTTCGACCATTTCGTCCGAACGTGGCCGCGCCGTAAAACTCGCCCTCACCAATGGACAGCTCACTCTTACCGTCAACAATCCCGATTCGGGCAGCGCGACGGAAGAAGTCGCCGTCGGCTATGACAATGATTCGATGGAAATCGGCTTCAACTCGAAATATCTGCTCGACATCACCTCACAGCTTTCCGGTGACGACGCGATTTTCCTTCTGGCAGATGCAGGGTCGCCGACGCTGGTTCGTGACACCGCCGGCGACGATGCCCTGTATGTTTTGATGCCGATGCGCGTGTGAGTACGCTGATTTCTTTCCATTTTAGCCAAAACGCCGGTGGATCGCTCCGCCGGCGTTTTTTGATTCGATTATCGTCATCTTGGACCCGGAGGCGAATTTTCCCAGTTACGACATTTTGCCTTGTTTTTGCGCCAAATGGGATCAACATTGCGTAACAGTTTTTTGACAATGACCAAATGCATCTGAGGGGAATTATGGCACTTAACCTGAAGCAACGCCTTGAACAGAAATTCGAGGAAGAAATTCGCTTTTTCAAGGGCATGGTCAGCCAGCCGAAAAAAGTCGGCGCCATCGTACCGACATCGGCCATCACAGCGAAAAAGATGGCGAGTGTCATCAATCCCCATTCCGGCCTGCCGGTTCTTGAACTCGGCCCAGGCACGGGTGTCATCACCAAGGCCATCCTGGCGCGCGGCATCAAGCCGGAGAATTTGACCGCCATCGAATATTCGACCGATTTCTATAATCAGCTGCTCAAAAGCTACCCCGGCGTCAACTTCGTCAATGGGGATGCCTTCGATCTCGATGCGACGCTCGGCGAACACGGGCATCAGATGTTCGACAGTGTCATTTCAGCCGTGCCCATGCTGAATTTTCCGATGGCCGCCCGCATCAAGCTTCTCGACGAATTGCTGAAGCGCGTGCCGCATGGCCGCCCCGTGGTGCAGATATCCTATGGCCCGATCTCGCCGATCGTCGCACAGCCGCATCTTTACCACATTCGTCATTTCGATTTCATCGTGCGCAATATTCCGCCGGCGCAACTGTGGACCTATACTCGGGCCTGACGTCCGGCAGATCGAGAAAATCCGTCATTTCCCGGTCGTAGCGCATGGTTAGGGTGTCGATGCCCTTTCCATGGCCTTTTGGGGACCGATTGCCGTGCATGCTCTCTACATTACCCACCCTCAAGTCAGAATCGATCCGGCTGTTCCCGTTCCTCAATGGGGGCTTTCGGAAAGAGGTGCCGAGCGGGCGCGAGAGGCAGGCCGCCTGCCTTGGGCGCTGGCATTGCGCCATATCGTTTGCAGCGCCGAGACGAAGGCGATTGAAACCGCCCGTATCCTTGCCGAGACATCCGGAGCGGAGATAGAAATCGTCGAGGAGATGCATGAAAACGACCGGTCCTCCATCGGTTTCCTGACGCCACCGGAATTCGAGAAGGCGGCGGACTGGTTCTTCGCTCACCCGCAGGAAAGTTTTCGCGGCTGGGAGCGGGCAATCGATGCGCAGGCGCGGATTGTCAATGCCGTCAGAGCTATTCTTGACCGGCACGATACACATCGGCCTATCGCCTTTGTCGGCCATGGCGGTGTGGGCACACTTCTGAAATGCCATATAGAAGGCCGCCGCATCAGCCGCAGCGAGGACCAGCCACCCGGCGGCGGCAATCTCTTTCGCTTCTCCATCGCCGACTTTTCACTTGCAGCCGCCTCCCCCGCATGCGACTGGACGGCAATGGAAACATGGCAGGGATAAGACAATGACCGCGCGCGAAAAACTCATCGTCGGGCTCGATGTTCCGACTGTGCAGCAGGCCGAAGACATCGTTTCAAAAATCGGCGACGAGGTTCTTTTCTACAAGATCGGTTATCAGCTCGTCTTCGCCGGCGGTCTGGAATTCGCGCGCGACCTTGTCCAAAGCGGCAAGAAGGTCTTCCTCGACATGAAGCTGCTCGATATCGACAACACCGTCGCCTCCGGTGTCGAAAACATCGCCCGGATGGGCATGTCGATGCTGACGCTGCATGCATATCCCAAAGCCATGCGTGCTGCCGTCAAGGCGGCGGAAGGTTCCGGCCTCTGCCTGCTCGGTGTCACGGTGCTGACGTCGATGGATGACAGCGATCTGGCCGAAGCCGGTTACGCCGCGGATGCCCGTTCGCTGGTGCTGCGCCGCGCGGAACAGGCGCGCGAGGCGGGCATGGGCGGCATCGTCTGCTCGGCGGAAGAATCGACCGCCGTGCGCGAAATCCTCGGCCCCGATCTTGCCGTCGTTACCCCTGGCATTCGCCCCGCGGGCGCCGATCTCGGCGATCAGAAACGGGTGATGACGCCTTACGACGCCATCAAGGCTGGTTCGAGCCACCTGGTCGTCGCCCGACCGATCGTCAGGGCGGAAGATCCCAAAGCGGCGGCCCGCGCCATTCTCGATGACATGCTGCGCGCCAGCTTTCCAGCCAATCAATAATGACGACAGGAGGAGATGAAATGGCAAAGGGATATTGGATCGCCCGCGTCGATGTTCGCGACAGCGAGCGTTACAAGGACTACGTCTCAACGGCAAAACCCGCCTTCGAGCGGTTCGGTGCGAATTTCCTCGCTCGTGGCGGTGCTTTGACCGAGCTTGAGGGCAAGGCACGGGCGCGCAACGTCGTCATCGAGTTTCCTTCGGTGCAACACGCCATCGATTGCTATAATTCCCCCGAATACCAGGCAGCCGCCAAAATCCGCCAGGAAGTCGCGGATGCGGAAATGGTGATCGTCGAGGGAATTTGACCGTCGTCAACCCTATGTCCCAAACCCGCCTCTTCCCGGCGAGAACATCTCTTCCCGTGCGCGCGGCTTTGGGCTAAGAGACTGAAAAACGCTTTATCGACAGCTTCTGAGGAGCCTCCCATGACCTTGGCCAACCTTCCACCCCTCGTCACCGTATTCGGCGGTTCGGGTTTTGTCGGGCGGCATGTGGTGAGACTGCTCGCCAAGCGCGGTTATCGCATTCGTGTCGCCGTGCGCCGACCCGATCTCGCTGGCTTTTTGCAGCCGCTTGGCAATGTCGGCCAGATTTCCTTTGCGCAGGCCAACCTGCGTTACCGCGATTCCATCGTCAAAGCCGTGGAAGATGCGGATCATGTGGTCAATTGCGTCGGCATCCTGACCGAAAGTGGCCGCAACACCTTTGACGCCGTGCAGGAATTCGGCGCGAAAGCCATCGCCGAGGCCGCCCGCGATGCCGGCGCCACGCTGACGCATATTTCCGCCATCGGCGCGGAAGCCAGTTCGCCCACGGGTTACGGCCGCACCAAGGGCCGCGCCGAAGCTGCTATCCATTCCGTTCTGCCCGCCGCCGTTATCCTGCGTCCTTCGATCATCTTCGGACCGGAAGATGATTTCTTCAACAAGTTCGCGAAGATGGCCCGCGGCATGCCCTTCCTGCCGTTGATCGGTGGCGGAAAAACCAGGTTCCAGCCGGTTTATGTCGAGGATGTCGCGGAGGCCGTCGCCCGTAGCGTTGACGGCAAGCTGAAACCCGGCGCCATCTATGAGCTCGGCGGCCAGGATGTGATGACGTTCCGCGACTGTCTTGAGGCCGTTCTTGCCGCCACCTATCGCGAACGTCCGTTCGTCAATCTGCCTTTCGGCGTTGCCTCGATGATAGGCAAGGTTGCTTCGATGGTGCCGCTGATCACGCCACCGCTGACATCCGATCAGGTGACCATGCTGAAAAAGGACAACGTCGTTTCCGCCGAGGCGGAAAAGAACGGCCTGACGCTGGAAGGCATCGGCATTACGCCCGTTCGTGTTGCGTCTGTTCTGCCGTCCTACATGGTGCAATATCGCCCGCACGGCCAGTTCTCGAATGCGGGCAAGGCGGCCTGAGCTCTGCCGCCATGCGGCACCTACTAGAAAGGCGGGACTTGTTCCCGCTTTTTTTGTGCATTCTTCATCGCAACCAAACCGCTTTCGGTGCATTTCTCCTTCGATAACGGGAAGGAGACGACATCAATATCGGAGCGAGCGAGCCGCTGGAAAAGGTTAACGGCGGAAAGGTCTCCGCAGGCAAGCGTGGCACAAGCGCAACTGTGGAAAAGACTTCGCATTAACCCGGTATTCAACAAGCTGCTTTATTGATATTCGCCACATTCCAAACATATCCCGAACCCTCAATTCACACACGGCGGCACGATCCGCGCGAACGAACGTCTGAAAGGCAATCATAAAATGGGCAGATCTATCGCACTCTTTTTTGCGTGTGCGGCTTTGGTGGTTCTGGCGGGTTCATTCATGGCACCGGGCACGGTTGCAGCGGGTAAGAGCGGTTGTGCTCCGGCTTATGGCGTGGACCCCTGCGCGACGGCTTCGATCAGCACCAACTGACCAGCCTTTAGAAGTTTAAAAAAAGCGCCGCCGGTTTTCCGGGGCGCTTTTTCTTTTTCAGACCATATAAATTAAAGCCTCAGCCCAGGACCAGAAGCGCGATAAGTCCCAGCGACCCGATGGCGATGCGCCACCAGGCGAAGGGCGCGAAGCCCCGTCGCGAGACGAAATCCAGGAGCGAGCGAACGACAAAAAGACCCGAGACGAAAGCGGCGATGAAGCCGACGGCGATCAGAGCGCCGTCATCGAAACTCAGGGCATCGCGGTTCTTGTAAAGATCGAGCGTGAACGCGCCGAGCATGGTCGGCATCGCCAGGAAGAACGAAAATTCGGCGGCGGAGCGCTTGTCCGTGCCCATCAGCAACGAGCCGACGATCGTGGCACCGGAACGCGATGTGCCGGGAATCATCGCGAGGCACTGGAAGAGGCCGATCTTGAATGCAAGCGACGGCGGATAATCCATGATGTCGGTATATTTCGGATTCAGCGGCATGCGGTCGACGGCAAGCAAAATGACCCCGCCGATGATCAGCACCACGCAGATGAGCATGGGCGTTTCAAACAGCACAGTCTTGATGAAGTCATGCGCCAAGGCGCCGATGATGGCCGCCGGCAGGAAGGCGAGAGCGACGGCCAGCACGAAGCGGCGCGCTTTCGCGCTTGTCGGCAGAGCGAGCGCAATCGATACAAGCTTTTGGAAATAAACAAGAAGTATCGCAAGAATCGCACCGAGCTGGATGAGAACCGCAAAGGTGTTGCCGGGTGATTTGAAGCCGAGGAAGTGCCCGGCCAGCAGCACATGCGCCGTTGAGGAAACGGGAATGAACTCCGTCAGACCCTCGATGATACCCAGCAGAAGCGCGCTGATGATCGATTGGTCACCCATGGGGAATCCTTCTTTTCAGGGGGGAAGTGGCAATGGAAGGCAATTGCGTTAAACTTGTTTTAAAGTAGCCAAGCTCTTATAGCGTCTTGATGAAGCGAAACTGAAAAAGTTTTCCGGCAGATGCCGATCATGACAACCAATCGTAAAAATTGAGTACCGATGCCAACTCTCTATCACTCTCCGATGTCGACCGCATCCCGGTTCGTTCGTCTGATCCTTGCGGAATACGGGTTCCAGACCGATCTCGTGGAGGAGCAACCGTGGGAAAGACGGCGGGAGTTTCTGGCGCTCAATCCGGCCGGCACCCTGCCGGTCTATCTCGACGACAATATGCGCTCCCTCAGCGGGCCTTACGTGCTTGCGGAATTTCTCGATGAAACCCATGGGGTTTTGAAGCGTGACAGGCGTCTTCTGGCGGAAGACCCGTTTCAGCGGGCGGAAATTCGCCGCCTGACGGAATGGTTTCTGCAGAAGATGGAAAATGACGTGACCCGGCCGCTGGTACGGGAGCGTGTTTACAAATTGCAGATGACGACCGCGCAAGGCGGCGGCCCGCCGGATTCCAAATTGCTGCGCACAGCCCGCAACAATATCCGCCAGCACATAAAGTATCTGGAATGGCTGGCCGGTTCGCGCACATGGCTGGCGGGTGATCGGCTGAGCTATGCCGATCTTGCCGCCGCAGCCGCGGTTTCGGTTCTGGATTATCTCGGCGAGATCAACTGGCTCGAGGCACCCATCGCCAAGGAATGGTACCAGCGGGTGAAATCCCGTCCGTCCTTCCGGCCGTTCCTGAGCGAGCGTATTCCACGCCTCGCCCCCTCCTCCCATTATGCCGATCTGGACTTTTAAGTTCAGCCTTTCGGTTGTTTGCTGCGGCCCGGGACTGCGCCTATATATGACGCGCAACAACCCGCAGGAGAGACTACCATCGACGTTGCCGACGAGAAGCAGCGGATACGCGCGCGCAAACTGACGGATTTCATTCGTCACGAAGCCCTTTCGCTTGGCTTCGATCTATGTCGCGTCACAGCGCCGGACAGCATTCCGCTCGCACCGGAACGGCTGAGAGAATTTCTCGGCAAAGGTTATCACGGCACGATGGCGTGGATGGAAGAAACCGAGGCCCGGCGGGCGGAGCCGAAAACGCTGTGGAGCGATGTACGCTCCATCGTCATGTTCGGCCTCAATTATGGTCCCGACGAAGACCCGCGCAATCTGCTCTCGAAACCGGACAAGGCAGCCATTTCGGTCTATGCCCGCAATCGCGATTACCACGACGTCATCAAGGGGCGGCTGAAGGAAATCGCCACGCGCTTCGCCGCACGCGCCGGCGAGGATGTGAAGGTCTTCGTCGACACCGCCCCGGTGATGGAAAAACCGCTCGCCGCCGCCGCCGGTCTTGGCTGGCAGGGCAAACACACGAACCTCGTCAGCCGCAGCCATGGTTCCTGGCTGTTCCTCGGCAGCATGTTCACCACCGCTGATCTCTGTCTCGATGAGGCCGAGAAGGATCATTGCGGCTCCTGCCGGGCCTGTCTTAATGCCTGTCCAACGGCGGCCTTTCCCGCCCCCTATCAACTCGACGCCCGTCGCTGCATCTCCTATCTCACCATCGAGCACAAGGGGCCAATTCCGCATGAGTTTCGGCCGATGATGGGCAATCGCATCTACGGCTGTGACGATTGCCTCGCCGCCTGCCCATGGAACAAGTTCGCGGCCAGCGCCTCGGAAATGAAATTGCAGGCGCGCGAGGATCTGAAAGAACCGTCCATCGATTTCCTCCTGACATTGGATGATGCTGCCTTCCGCAGCTTTTTCAGTGGCTCTCCCGTCAAACGCATCGGCCGTAGCCGATTTATCCGCAATGTGCTGATTGCGGCCGGCAACTCCGGAAACCGGCAGTTCGTGGAACGATGCAAGGCTCTTGCCGAAATGGACCCTTCGCCGGAGGTACGCGGCATGGCCGCGTGGGCTTTATCGCGGCTTATGGACAGACAGGAATTCCGTACATACTCTGCCACGCGCGCACCGGAGACTGATCCGGAGGCGGAAATGGAATGGCAATTGGCAGAGGCGTGAACCATGCATGTGATGATTTTTGGCGCGGGTTATTCGGGGAAAGCCATTGCCAACGCGCTGAAATCCCAAGCAGCAGGGATCTCCGGCACCACGCGCAGTCAGGACAAATTCTCTGGCCTCGCCAGCGCACACATGACGCCCTTGCTCTTTGACGGCGTCCAGCTCAATGATGAGCTCGTCGCTGCAATGGACAATGTCACGCATCTCATACAATCCGTCGCGCCGGGCAAGGATGGCGATCCTCTCCTTCCGCTTCTGGGCGGCGACTTGAAAAAGCTCCTGCCCAATCTGGCATGGATCGCTTATCTTTCTACCGTGGGTGTTTATGGCGACCACGGCGGCGCTTGGGTGGACGAGACAACACCCTGCCGCCCCGTTTCCCCACGTTCTGTGGAGCGGGTAGCGGCTGAGGCCGCATGGACTGAAGCGGCCCGCGACGCCGACGCGACGCTTTCCATCCTGCGTCTATCCGGAATTTATGGCCCGGGGCGCAATGCCTTCATGAATTTCGAGAAGGGAACGGCGCGGCGGCTGGTGAAGAAGGACCAGGTATTCAATCGCATCCGCGTGGAGGATATCGGCGCGGCGGTTGCCTTCCTGGCACAGAAACACGAAGGCGGCATCTTCGACGTGACCGATGATGAACCCTGCCCCCCGCAGGATGTGGTAAGCTTCGCGGCAGCGCTGATGGGAGTGGAACCACCACCCGAACAGGCCTTTGAAACTGCCGATCTAACACCGATGGCGCGCTCTTTTTATGGCGAGAACAAGCGCGTTTCCAACGCCAGAATTCGCGATCTGGGCTTCGATTTTCGCTTCCCGGAATACAGGGTCTCGCTTCGACAATTATGGGAAAATGGCCTCTGGCGAGGCTGAAAAATGCCATCTCCAAAAGCGATGAAAAATCCTTCCAATCCCGCTTTTCCGGATGGTTTTCGTCTTATTTCAGCCAATTAGGATTTTATTAACCAAGCCGAAATCACTAAAATCGTAGTCATTAGAAAAATATTTCACTCACATTTCGTGAAGTGGATTCACGAAGCCGTGACTTGCAACAACATTCCCATTGAGCATTGATTCTTCGTTATTTTTTCCGCTTCTTCAAACGGGCGCGGCAATGGCAGCTTCCGGCCGATGATCACGAATGTTACGGTCTGTAACAGTTCGTGATTTGAGATCAGCTTTTTTTCGCCATTTTTCCCTCGCCCTACAATCTCGCATCAAAAGGCGTTCAGGCCAGTTCATGGCCGTTTAGCAAGGGCACAATCAATCGGCGCGGGGCCGATTTTCAGGGAAGCACTGTTTTGAATATCCGTCGTATAACTTTCACCGCTGCAACTATCGCCGCCTGTTCCATCATCGCGCCTCTTCAGGCGAATGCGGCAAATGGTTGTGGAGGCGCATCGTGGTATGCGTTGACCTCCAAGACTGCTTCTGGCGAGCGTATGAACGCCGCCAACCTGACCGCCGCCCACCGCTCCCTGCGGTTCGGCACCAAGGTCAAGGTTACCAACGCGCGCAACGGCAAGGCCGTTGTCGTTCGCATCAATGATCGCGGGCCATTTATCAAGGGTCGCGTTCTCGATCTTTCCAAGGCTGCGGCCAAAAACATCGGCATGATCAACTCCGGCACTGCCAAGGTCTGCTACGAGGTCGTCAAAGCCGATTGAGCCTTGCCCTCGCCGCCATTCGCGTCTACCAACCGGACTTGTCAGGAAAACGAGGTAGACAATGCGATTAGGCGGGCGTTTGGCCGGAGCAATCGAAGTATTGGCGGATATTGAGGGACGCAGGCGTCCCGTCGCCGATGCTCTGAAGGACTGGGGCCTTGCCCATCGTTTCGCCGGGTCGGGCGACAGGGCCGCGATCGGCAACATTGTCTATGATGCGTTGCGCATGAAACTGTCGCACGCCTGGCTGATGGATGACGACAGCGCCACCTCACTCGGCTACGCTGTTCTGTTGCGTCAATGGGGCAAGAGCTTCACGGAACTGGCAGCGGAATTCGATGGTGACAAATTCGCGCCTGCCGCACCGGACGCTGAAAGACAGCAGGCATTTCTCTCCCGTTCCCTCGCCGAGGCGCCGGCCCATGTTCAGGGCGACATTCCCGATTGGGTGCAATCTTCCTTCGAGGCCGCATTCGGGGAGCGCTGGCTGACTGAGGCTCAGGCGCTCAATGAGCGCCCTACTCTCGATCTGCGTGCCAACACCTTGAAGGCGACCCGTGAAAAGGTTTTGAAGGTTCTTGAGGAAAGCGGCGCGGAGGCCACGCACATCGCCCGTCAGGGTGTTCGCATTGCCGCAGGCGAAGGCCCATCCCGCCTGCCGAACGTCACCGCCGAACTCTCCTTTCAGAAGGGCTGGTTCGAAGTGCAGGACGAGGGGTCGCAGATCGTCGCCGATCTCGCCGGCGCGCATGAGGGTGATCAGATCCTCGATTATTGCGCAGGCGGCGGCGGCAAGACGCTGGCCATGGCTGCCAGCATGAACAACAAGGGTCAGGTCCACGCCTTCGACGCCGACCGCAAGCGCCTCGCGCCGATCATCGAACGGCTGAAGCGGGCTGGCACGCGTAATGTGCAGGTTCATGACCGTCCATCGGGCCTCACGCCGTTTCAGGAAAAATTCGACCGCGTTCTCGTCGATGCCCCCTGCACCGGAACCGGAACATGGCGGCGGCGCCCCGACACCAAATGGCGGCTGACCGCGCGCAATCTGGAAGAGCGCGTGCAACAGCAGGGCGAGGCACTTTCGCAGGCCAAGGGATTCGTGCGCCCGGGCGGAGAGCTGCTCTATGTAACCTGTTCGGTGCTTCCCGAAGAAAACGAACAGCAGGTCCGTCGCTTCTGTGAGCAAAATCCAGATTTTGCCATTGGTTCGGCGTTGGAGCGGTGGCAAACGACTTTCGGCAGCAATGCCAACAAACCGCATTCTTCCGACGGCAAGACAGTGACGCTCACGCCTGCAACCACAGATACGGACGGTTTCTTCTTCTGCCTGATGAAACGCAGAGCATAAAAGCATTTTGCATCCAGGGATTTTACCTGAGAAATACAGTACGGGCTTGTTTCAAAGCATTCTAAACTAGAATGTTTGACACAAGTTTGTGATTGGGTCAGAACTCGCTTGCCGCAGCGTGAAGTTATTTCATGCCTGCTCAAGGAGAGGGATCATGATCCGCAAAACCATTCTCAGCGCTTCTTTCGCGCTTCTTGCCGCATCGGCGGCTTTCACCGCGGTTCCTGCAAAGGCTGCCACAGACGCGGCCGCTATTGTCAAGCACTATGCCGATGTCGCACATGCGAAATATGAGGATTCGCTGATCACAGCGAAGGCGCTGGATAAGGCCGTCGACGCATTGATCGCCACACCGAGCGAAGAAACGTTAAAGGCCGCGCGGGAAGCCTGGATCAAGGCACGTGTTCCCTATCAACAGTCGGAAGTCTATCGTTTCGGCAACCCGATCGTTGACGATTGGGAAGGCAAGGTGAACGCCTGGCCGCTGGACGAAGGCCTGATCGACTACGTCGATGGTTCCTATGGCACGGAAAGCGACGAAAACGAGCTTTATGTTGCGAATATCATCGCCAACCCGAAGATCAAGATCAGTGGTGAAGAGGTCGACGCCTCCAAGATCACCCCGGAACTCATCGAAAGCCTGCACGAGGCGGGCGATGTCGAAGCCAATGTGACGACAGGTTACCACGCCATCGAATTCCTGCTCTGGGGCCAGGATCTGAACGGCACCGGGCCGGGGGCAGGCAACCGCCCTTACACCGATTATGACAAGGCGAAATGCACGAACGGCAATTGCGACCGCCGCGCCGATTACCTTAAATCCGCCTCCACCCTGCTGATCAAGGATCTGCAGGAGATGGTCGACGCCTGGGCGCCGGAAGGCGAAGCAACCAAAACGCTGGAAGGCGATCCGAAGGCAGGCCTCACCGCCATTCTCACCGGCATGGGCTCGCTCTCCTATGGTGAATTGGCCGGCGAACGCATGAAACTTGGCCTTTTGCTGCACGATCCGGAAGAGGAGCATGATTGCTTCTCCGACAATACCTATAATTCGCATCTCAACGACGCGATCGGCATCGCCTCGGCCTATACCGGCGACTATACCCGTGTGGACGGAACGAAGATGACTGGCGCGTCGCTCTCGGAACTGGTCGGCGCCAAAGACAAGGCGTTGAACGACGAGATGCTGGTGAAGCTGGACAAGACGCTCAATGCCATGCACGCGATGGAAAAGCGCGCTCAGACGGTTGAGGCCTACGATCAGATGATTGGCGAGGGCAACAAGGAAGGCAACGCCGTGGTTCAGGCCGCCATCGATGGCCTCCTCGACCAGACGAAATCGGTCGAACGCGTCATTGCAGCGCTCGATCTCGGCAAGATTGACCTCGAAGGATCCGCCAGCCTCGATAATCCGAACGCCGTTTTCAAATAAACGGCAAGAACGGGCCGCAGGGAGACTGCGGCCTGTTCCTCCCCACACGCGTTTGACTTTCATGGAAACGTCTCTGTCGCCGATCCGTAGGCCGTTCTTATTCGCCGGGGCAGCCTGTCTTTTGGCGACGGCGACGCTTGCCGCATCCTTGCGTGACGATCTGACGGAAAATGACAGAAACCGCGTTCTTGCAGTCACCGCTCCGGTGATCGATTTTACCGGCCCGGAGCCTTTCGAAGCCATGTCTGGCGGGGCGTCGACCAATACCAACAGAACTGACAGCAACGCGTTTTCCCATCCTTCAGCCACCATGCCCCCGAAGCGGAGGCAGGATTTTAAGCTCGGCAACGCGCTGTTTCAGAAATTGTGGGTCTCTTCTCCTTCTTCCACGCAGGCTTCAGACGGTTTGGGGCCGCTCTTCAACGCCCGATCCTGCCAGACGTGCCATGTGAAGGATGGCAGGGGCCGTCCGCCTCTTGCCGGCGAAGACGCCGTCTCCCTGTTTCTACGGCTGGCAAGGCCGGCTAGAGACGAGGCGGAACGCACGGCAATCGCGCGCCATGAAGTGTTGAACTTTCCTGACGACACTTATGGACGGCAGCTTCAGAATCTTGCCATTCCCGGCCTTGAGGCCGAGGGCAAGGCTGTCATCACCTATACGGAAAAGCGGGTGTCCCTGGCGGATGGCGAGATGGTGACGTTGCGACAGCCTGATTATGTCGTGGCAGAGTTGAAATATGGCCCGCTCGGCGCCGATACTTCGCTGTCAGCACGCATTGCCATGCCGACCCTTGGGCTTGGCTTGATAGAAGCTATCAGCGACACCGATATTCTGGCCAACGCCGATCCGGACGACAAGAATGGGGACGGCATTCAAGGGCGTCCCGCTTGGGTCAAGGATCATCGCACCGGCGAAACGAAACTCGGGAGGTTTGGTTGGAAAGCTCAGAACGCGAGCGTACGCGACCAGAGCGCAAGCGCTTTCTCCCACGATATCGGCATCTCCACACCGGATGCGCCGAATGCCTATGGCGACTGTACCGACAGGCAGAAAAAATGTCTCGCCATGCCAACGGGCGTGCAACCGCGGCTCGGGCCAGTGGAGGCGCCGGATCAGGTTCTCGATCTCGTGACCTTCTACACTGAAAACCTCGCCGTGCCGCAACGGCGTGATGTCGGTGAGCCGATGGTGCTGCGGGGCAAGCAACTCTTTTACGCCTCGGGCTGCACGGCCTGCCACACCCCAAAATTCGTCACCCGACGCGATGCCGCCGATCCGATGCATGCGTTTCAGCTTATCTGGCCCTATTCCGATTTTCTGCTGCATGACATGGGAGAGGAGCTTGCCGATGGCCAACAGGTGGGCGAAGCAAGCGGACGACACTGGCGGACCCAGCCTCTCTGGGGCATAGGTCTGACAGAACGCGTGAATGGCAATGGTTTTTACCTACATGACGGGCGCGCACGCAGCGTGACGGAAGCGATATTATGGCATGGCGGCGAAGGGCAGAAAGCGCGCGACGCCTTTGCCGTCTTGAAAAAATCCGACCGGCAGGCTTTGCTGGCCTTTCTGGAGTCTCTTTAATGAAAAAAGCCATGCGAAAAATCTCCGGCCTCATATCCATGCTGATGCTTTTGACCACACAGCCGGCCATGGCCCAGGATGTGGAACTGATGCCGCCGCCACCGCTCAACCCCGCACAGGTGCGCGGCGTCATGGAAAAGGCAGTGACCGGCTTCATCCGACCCGGCTACGACCACTTCCGACGCTCCGCAGAGACGCTGGAGGACAGCATGAAGGCTTTCTGCGCGGCGCCTTCTGCTACGACGGAGAAGACGGCGAAGGACGCCTTTGCCGATACCGTCTCAAGCTGGTCGACCATCGAGATCGTGCGTGTCGGCCCTGTCATCGAACAGAACCGTTTCGAGCGCGTCCTTTATTATCCCGACAAGAAGGGGCTCGGGCTGAAACAGGTTCAGCGTTACCTTTCCGACAAGGATGAAAGCGTTACAACCGCTGAAGGACTGAGTGGCAAGAGCGTTGCCGCACAGGGGCTGGGCGCCCTGGAATTCATTCTCTACGGCACCGGCGCGGACGAACTTCTTGATAAGAAGGGCGATTTCCGCTGCCGTTTCGGAGCCGCCATTGCCGGCAATATCGCCGATGTCGCGGCAGAGCTTTCCGATAGCTGGAACGCGGCCGATGGCGCACAGAAAAACTGGACGCAGCCGGGGCCTGATAACCCCGTCTTCCGCGACGAACGAGAGGCGCTGGTTGCCCTGCTCGGCATTCTGGTGCACGGCGCCGAGGCGATCCGCGACCAGCGGATCGAGACCTTTTACAAGGGGCCGGACAAGGCGACGTTTCCCCGCACCGCCATTTACTGGCGGTCTGGCCTGACATGGAGAAGCATCTCCACAAACATCAAGGCCATTCAGACACTGCTGCATACCGCCGATATGGCCGAACTCGTCCCACCCGACCAACGCTCCATCGTAAATTCCATCGACTTCATTGCCAAATCGATGATCCGCGTGGCCGGGACAATCGATGCAGATGTGCAAAAGGCGCTGGATCAGGACGATCAGCGAGCGAAGGTGGATTATCTTCTGCTGAACGGCAAAGACCTTATCTACCGGTTAAACGATCAATATGGCGGCGCGATTGGCCTCAGTTCCGGCTTCTCTTTCGCCGATGGGGATTGAGCCGATGATCTCCGGCACCAGGCGGACACTGATAGATCGGCGCAGCTTCATCAAAGCGGCGGGAGTTTCCTTCCTCACCGCCTTGGCTCCCCGTTCACTTTATGCGCTTGAGCGGACAGACGCGGTCTTTGCGTCTGCCTTCCGCGCCCGTGACGGGTCCTACGGCATTGCGACGGTGAGCGAGGGCGGCGAGATCATCGACCGCGTCACGCTTCCTGCCCGCGCCCATGGAATGGCGACGAGCCGCGCGACCGGCATGACCGTGGCCTTTGCCCGCCGGCCGGGGACATTCTTTATGGCCTTCGACCCCGGGGGGCATCGCGAACCGATCGTGATGCACACGCCGGAAAACCGCCATTTCTACGGTCATGGACAGTTTTCGCCAGATGGGTCGATCCTCTATGCCAGCGAAAACGACTTCGACGGCAATCGTGGCGTTATCGGGCTCTATGACGCCAGAAACGGCTTCATACGCATCGGCGAATATGACGCGCATGGCGTCGGCACGCATGACATGACGGTGAGCGACAACGGGCGAACGATCATCATCGCCAATGGTGGTATCGAAACCCATCCGGATTTCGGCCGCACCAAGCTCAACCTTGACAGGATGCAACCTTCTCTCGTGCTGCTGGACGTCGCAACCGGCCATTTGATTCAGAAACACGCGATGCCGAACGGACTGCGGCAGCTATCCACACGTCATGTCGATATCGGGGATGACGGGCGCATCTGGTTCGCCTGCCAGTATGAAGGACCGCGCAACGATCTTCCGCCACTTGTCGGCCATTTCTCTAGGGGTGAGGATGTAACCTTTGTGGATCTACCGGAAGAAACAACGGTCCGCCTTGCCAATTATGTGGGTGCCATCGCCGTCAACCGGCGCGATCAGCTGGTTGGCCTGACCTCGCCCAACGGCAACGCCGCCGTGACGCTGGATGCAAAAACCGAGCGTGTGGTTTCCGAGACGACAGTGCGGGACGCGGCAGGTGTTGCGCCCGCCTTAAGAGGCATCGCGGTTTCGTCCTATCAGGGGTTTTTCGGAACCCGGCGCAGCGATGTGGCATGGGACCAGCACATCGTGCGGCTATCCGGCTAAAATATTGAAAAAACAGGGGAACAAAAGCCCAACCGGCGCATTGGACCGATCATGAGAAATCTTGCGATCTATATTGTCTTTGTGGTTGTCGTTGTTGCCGTAGGGGCGTTGATCGGCGTCAACAATGTGCCCGGCGAATGGTATCAATCGCTGCAGAAGCCTTTCTTCAATCCGCCCAACTGGATTTTCGGGCCTGTCTGGACCGCGCTTTACGTGCTGATCGGCGTTGCTGGCGCGCGGACATGGATTCGCAAGCCGATGGGAACGCGCATGCGGCTCTGGTTCACCCAGATGGTACTGAACTTTCTGTGGTCGCCGATCTTTTTCGGCATGCAGAGTCCGGCTGGCGCATTGATTGTCATCATCCCAATGCTGATCAGCATTCTTGCCTTTATAGCGCTTTCCTATCGTCGTGACCGCATATCAATGTGGCTTTTCGTACCCTATGCCGTGTGGGTCGCCTTTGCGACGGTGCTCAACGCAAGCATCGGCATGCTTAACTAAAGTGCTTGCGCATTTCCAAAGGAAAAGCGCGCTGGATTTTTCCTAATTTCTCTAATTTGCCGCATCGCCCTTGTCTTGCCTGCCGCCCCGCGCCATGTCAGTTTGCGATGAGGCAGAAGCAGGCAGGCAGGCCATGGAGATCACTGATCCCGGCGATTTTCGTCAGCGGATAGAAAGAAGCTTTGCGCGGCAGGGCGTGGTTCAGGCGATTAACGCCGAAATCAGCCGTATCGAACACCGGCTGGTGGAAATCGAACTCCCTTTTCATGAAAAGCTGACGCAGCAGCACGGCATACTGCATGCGGGTGTCATCGCCGCCTGTCTGGATACCGCCTGCACCTATGCCGCCTATACGATCATTGAGACGGAAGCCTCGCTGCTGACCATCGAGTTCAAGGTGAACCTCATGTCGCCGGGACGCGGCGAGCGGTTTCTGTTTCGCGGCGAGATCATCAAGCCCGGCAATAATCTTATCGTCGCCGATGGTCGCGCCTATGCCCTGTCCGATGGGCCGGCAAAGCTGATCGCCTCAATGACGGGCACGATGATGGTGGTGAAAGGACGCGAGGATATTACCGGATGAGCTACCGGCTTTCGCACGTCGCCGATAAATCCATTCTTTTCGTCATGGCGGCTTCTGCCGAATACGGCCCCCACCTTCAGGCGCGCATTACGCCCCTGATGACCGGCGTCGGCCCGGTTGAAGCGGCCATTTCGGTGACGGCCGTTCTTGCTGGTCTCGATGCGGCTGACCATCTGCCCGACCTCGTCGTTTCGCTCGGCTCCGCCGGTTCCCGCACCCTCGAACAGACCGCAATCTACCAGGCAGTGTCGGTTTCTTATCGTGACATGGATGCCTCTCCCTTCGGTTTTGCGAAGGGTTGCACACCGTTTCTCGACCTGCCGGCGGAGGTGGCCTTGCCATTGCGGATACCCGACGTTGCCGGGGCGCGGCTTTCCACCGGCGCCAACGTCGTTTCCGGCGAGGCCTATAGGCTGATCGACGCCGATATGGTGGAAATGGAGACATATGCAGTTTTAAGAGCATGCCAGCGTTTCGGTTTACCGCTGATTGGCCTGCGCGGTATTTCCGACGGCAAGGCCGATGTGAAACACGTGAATGACTGGACCGAGTATCTGCACATCATCGATGAAAAACTGGCGGATGCCGTTGACCGGCTCTGTCGCGCTATCGAAGACGGCGCGATAGCCCTCTGAACCTTGCGATTTTCGCGATTTTCTACCGTTTGCCACCCGCTTCCGGGTTGCCTAAAGCCGCCATTTTCTTTAAAGGCTCGCCATGACCCAGATAGCCCATCCCGACAGCATTCTCATCATCGATTTCGGCAGCCAGGTGACGCAGCTGATTGCGCGCCGCATCCGCGAAGCCGGGGTCTATTGCGAAATCCACCCGTTCCAGAATGCCGCAGAGGCGTTTGAGAAACTTCAGCCCAAGGGCGTGATCTTCTCCGGCGGCCCCGCATCTGTCACGGCGGAAGGAAGCCCGCGCGCGCCGCAGGCAGTGTTCGACAGCAAGGTACCGATCCTCGGCATCTGCTATGGCCAGCAGACACTGTGCACACAGCTCGGCGGCGTTGTCGAGGGCGGCCATGCGGCGGAATTCGGCCGCGCCGATATCGACATCAAGAAGGCTAGCCCGCTGTTCGAAGGCTTCTGGGAGCAGGGCAAAAGCTACCCGGTGTGGATGAGCCATGGCGACCGCGTGACGAAGCTGCCGGAAGGTTTCGAGGTCATCGCAACCTCCGAAAACGCACCGTTCGCCATCGCAGCGGACGAGACGCGCCACTATTACTCCACCATGTTCCATCCGGAAGTGGTGCATACGCCCGATGGCGGCAAGCTGCTGTCAAACTTCGTGCACAAGATCGTTGGTCTGAAATCCGACTGGACGATGGCGGCCTATCGCGCCGAGATGATCCGCAAGATCCGCGAGCAGGTCGGCACCGGCCGGGTGCTCTGTGCACTTTCAGGCGGCGTCGATTCTTCGGTTGCAGCTATTCTCATTCATGAGGCTATCGGCGACCAGCTGACCTGCGTTTACGTCGATCATGGGCTGATGCGGCTTGGGGAAAGCGAACAGGTCGTCGGCATGTTCCGCGACCACTACAATATTCCGCTTGTTCATGTGGACGCATCCGACCTGTTCCTCGGCGAACTCTCCGGCGTTTCCGATCCGGAAGTGAAGCGCAAGACCATCGGCCGTCTGTTCATCGAGGTTTTCGAGGCCGAAGCGGCCAAGATTGCCGCCGATGGCAAGGGTGCTCCGAACTTCCTCGCGCAGGGCACGCTCTACCCCGACGTCATCGAAAGTGTCTCCTTCTCCGGCGGCCCTTCGGTGACCATCAAGAGCCACCACAATGTCGGCGGTCTTCCCGAGCGCATGAACATGCAGCTCGTCGAGCCGCTGCGTGAACTCTTCAAGGATGAAGTGCGCGCTCTTGGCCGCGAACTCGGCCTGCCGGAAAGCTTCATCGGCCGCCATCCCTTCCCCGGTCCGGGTCTTGCGATCCGATGCCCCGGTGCGATTACCCGTGAAAAGCTCGATATCCTGCGTAAAGCGGATGCGATCTATCTCGACGAGATCCGCAAGGCCGGTCTTTACGACACCATCTGGCAGGCTTTCGCCGTGCTGCTGCCGGTCCAGACTGTTGGTGTCATGGGCGACTACCGAACCTATGACTTCGTCTGTGCGCTGCGCGCGGTGACCTCGGTGGACGGCATGACTGCGGATTTCTATCCCTACGACATGAACTTCCTCGGCCGTGCGGCAACCCGCATCATCAACGAAGTGCGCGGCATCAACCGTGTCGTCTACGATGTCACGAGCAAGCCGCCCGGCACGATCGAATGGGAATAGGACCATACTCGATACGGTGAGATTGCTGCCGCAACGCCACCGTATCTAAAGAAGAAAGACGACGCCGCGACTAGTTCGCGGCGTTTTTGTTTTGTCGGATGAGATAGATCATCTGGGCAGTCAGGCCAGCCACGAGGATCGCCAGCAATCCTGCCTGGGCGCCGAGAAGCAGCGGCGATTTCAGGTCTGTCACTATCGGATGACCGTCGGGAACACGGCGCAGAATTTCACTCACCGTCGGGACCATCAACAGAAACGCGGTAATGCTGAGACAGATGGTTTCAATATATCTGGCGATACGCGTTGAACCCAGAACGCGTTCGATACCGTAGCCTGCAAGCAGGAACAGGATGGTCAGGACGCCAACGACGTAGCTGATTGGCTGATGCGCCACAAGAAAGACAGTTGCAGCGCCAATCAGCATGGACACAAAGTAGATTGCCCCGGGCGTGGATCGGGGGACGATGCGACCGTAACGGGTAAACATGAAAATGGCCGCGGGAATGGCGGGCAGACTGCCGAGCGTGTGGATCCAGCCAAGCGAAGAAATACCGAACATGCGAAATTGCCTTTCTCTTCCTGAAAGATGGGGTGGTCCGGAACGCAGATTGTCGCTGGCGTGTCTGCCAGAGCAGCGTCATTAGTTGATCGGTCGGTCTCGTTTGGGTCATGCGTCGACGCCCCTCGCAAGATGCAGTTCAAGCGGTGATGCGCTCCAGCATCGGGCGGGTTATGGCGCCAAAGCTTGCGGCATCGCCATGTGCGCGCGCTGAGAGCATTGCGCCGTGCACGGTGGCCATGAACATCTCAGAATTGACCCGCGCTGTGCCGGTTAGTGCAAGGCGCCCTTGGGAAGCGCCGCGCTCCAGCACGGCTGTAAGCCAGTCCGAGAGACTCCGAAAATGCGCACGCACCTCGAAAACGACCGCTTCGGGAAGAATCGGTATTTCGCCGGCAAGCAGCGCACAGACGCAGAAGGGGTGGGTTGCATCGGCGATGCAGCGCTCCCAATAGCCGATATAGGCGCGAAGCTGCTCCAGCGGATCTGGAATGTGCTGCGCCAGCGCGGCGATACCGGCTTCGGCCTCGTGCCTGTACTGTGACACCAGTTTCGCGACCAAGTCCGCCTTGCTGGGAAAATGGTGATGGATACTCGCGTTGCGAATGCCGACTACATGGGAAATATCGGCATAGCTAAAACTATTATAGCCCCCTCTCACAATCAGGGTCCGGGCGCACTGGAGAATGTCATCGGCTTTGGTTTTAGAGCTTTTCATGCTTTTACCTACCAACTAGTAGGTAGAATGTCAAACACGTTTTTCGCAGTGAATAAGCTCCGGCGATGGGATCCGGACGAGGATCGACCCCGACGATCACAGGCGGAGAACCATAAAAGAAAGGCATGCCCTCAGCCATTGCCCCGTCATTGCCTGGCCCCATCGACATGCCACTCGCATTGGCTTGTTGGTTGGCCCTGCTTCCCGCCACCTTGGCTAGCGGAATGTTGGTCCCGCGGACCAGCTGGGAAGATCGTCTGCTCCAGACCGAGTTGCCGGTTCATACGGATTGCGTTCGCGAAAGGCCGTATCGAATATTGCCCGGCATATGGTGAAGTTTTGTTCGCTTTTTGTTCTTCCAATTTTCCTCGGCGATGATAATATTGCGGCCTTGAGCAAAGGCCGTGGAGCATCGTCGTGAGTTTCGAGTTGACGGATAATGGAGGGTCAGGGCAACTTTTCCTCGAAGGCTTCGATCTGGAGAAGCAGCGACGGGTCAATCCGCGATTTGGCAACAAGGTCTTAATCGTGCTGAAGCCGCCCGTGGCCTTGGCGGAGAGAATTTTCACCGATGCATCGTGCCATGCCGCCGGGCGGACGAAGCGGGCGGCCCATCCAGCCGAGCTTCTGCATATCACCCTCCTTTGCGTCGGGTGTTTCGACACCGTGCCTCGCGGTTTTGCGAACCGGCTGAAGGCGGCACTGGGGGAAATAAGGGCGCGTCCCGTTCCGATTACGTTCGATGGCAGCTCGCTTTTCGGCAATCGCAGCTGTCTGGCGCTAAGCAGCCGCCGCGAGATGCTGGAGCTCAGAGCATTGGCGAAGATGGTGCAGCGCGCGCTTTGGCGGGCCAATCTGCCCTTTGTTGCCGCATCGTCGTTCACGCCGCATCTCACCGTGGTCTATGGCTGCGGGAAAATCGACATCATGCCTGTTGAAAAACCATATAGCTGGCTGGCGGGCAGCTTCGAACTCATCTTCAGCCATAATGGAGAGACGCGGCACGAATCTCTCGGGCGCTTCCCGCTTTCGGCGAAAGCGGACCGCTATGAGCAGCCGGAAAGTCAATTATATCTGCCGGAAAAAATATTCAGGCCGCAGAAGCGGTCGGCGCACAAGATGGCGGCACGATAACGCTTACGTGAAAAAGCACGGCATACATGCCTAGCATTAGCTGCCAAACTGCTGTTAGACGCAGAGGATGCGCCAACAAAAGCGCAGTTTGTAGCGCCCGCCGAGAACCAGGTGTTCCGGTATCCGGCGCGAGCGAGGCGGTGCCGCCTCGCCGGGAACGATAACCAGCTTAGAGCTGAACCTTGTCGAAAGCCTTGCCATCGATGCCGAGGGCTTCGAGATCGGCACGGGCGGGCTTGCGATGCGCGCGAACAGCGGCCGAAACCGAGAGCGCTGCACCGAGAACGGCGAAAGTTTCACCGAAGAAGTTACGCGATGTCTTTGCAACCTGACGCATTTTTCTCTCCATCTTTGATGCCCAGATAATGGGCATTTCCGCACCGTTCTACAACTCATGATGTAGCAGGGAAGCCATGCAGCTTTGCTCGCGCTCGTTCGGATATCAGCCATTGCGATTTCGCATGGCTCAGGCTTGGCGTCTTCAAAAGGACGCAGGGCGCCTCAGCCGGCGGGTTGAATAAGGCGGATATTTTGTTATGCCGGAAAGCTTGAACACAAAGAGGCTGGCAGCATGACGATCATCATTTACGGCATCAAGAACTGCGACACGATGAAGAAGGCCAGAAGCTGGCTGGAAACCCATGGCGTCGACTATTCTTTCCATGACTACAAGGCCTCGGGCATTGACCGCGCCCATCTGGAGACATGGTGCGATGCCGCGGGCTGGGAAATGGTTCTCAACCGCGCCGGTACGACCTTCAAAAAACTCGATGACGGCCAGAAGGCTGGCCTGAGCCGCGAGAAGGCCATTGCACTGATGCTGGAGCAGCCCTCTATGATCAAGCGTCCGGTGCTGGAGGCGAAGGGCAAGATAACCGTCGGTTTCAAGCCTGAAACCTACCAGACTCTTTTTGCGTGACTGCAATCTGCCATGTCCAAAACCCGCGCCACCCAGATGCTGAACAAGGCGGGCGTCGCCTTCACCACCGTTACCTATGATTACGACCCGAATGCAGACCGCATTGGCCTGCAGGCGGCCGAGGCGATCGGCGAGCCACCGCATCTGGTGCTGAAAACGCTGATGGCGGAGCTGGACGGCAAGCCGGTCTGTGTCGTCGTCCCTTCGGATCGTGAGGTGAGCATGAAGAGGCTTGCGGCCGCTTTCGGAGGCAAATCCGCCAGTATGATGAAACCTGCCGATGCCGAGCGTGCCACCGGTTACCATGTCGGCGGCATCAGCCCTTTCGGGCAGAAGAAGCAGGTGCCTACGGCCATCGAGGCCGAAGCGATGACGCATGATTATGTCTACATGAATGGTGGGCAGCGCGGCTTGCAGGTGAGGCTTTCTCCCCGAGATGCCCAAACGGCACTGAAGGCCATTGCCGCACCGCTGGTCGCCGATTGAGGCGCAGGGGCGCGCCTGAAAGCGTTTGGCTTTCAGGAGGAATGGGCTATGGTCGGCGCCTCCGATTGAAATAGACGAAGGCAGATCATGACTGTTTCCCCCATCGATCCCGTCAAACTCGAAAAACTGGCCGAAGTCGCCATCAAGGTCGGTCTGCAATTGCAGAAGGATCAGGATCTGGTGATTACCGCGCCGCTGGCAGCGCTGCCGCTGGTGCGATTGCTGACAAAACATGCCTATATGGCGGGCGGCGGACTGGTTACCACCTTTTACTCCGACGAAGAAACCACGCTTGCCCGCTATCGCCATGCGAGCGACGCCAATTTCGACCGGGCTTCCGGCTGGCTTTATGATGGCATGGCAAAGGCCTATTCGAACGGCGCGGCGCGGCTGGCAATTGCCGGCGATAACCCCATGCTGCTGGCCGAACAGGACCCCGCCAAGGTTGCCCGCGCCAATAAAGCAAACTCCACCGCCTATAAGCCGGCGCTGGAGAAGATTTCCAACTTCGACATCAACTGGAACATCATCTCCTATCCGAACCCCTCCTGGGCAAAGCAGGTGTTTCCCGACGTGACGGAAGACGAAGCCGTCCGCAGGCTAGCCGAGGCCATCTTCGCTGCCTCGCGGGTGGATCTGGCTGATCCGGTCGCCGCATGGGCTGAGCACAATGCCAACCTTGCCAAGCGCTCGGCGTGGCTGAATGGCGAACGTTTCGCTTCACTGCATTTCACCGGCCCTGGCACGGATGTGAAGATCGGCCTGGCGGACGGCCACGAATGGCATGGCGGCGCCTCCACCGCCAAGAATGGGGTCACCTGCAACCCCAATATCCCGACCGAAGAAGTGTTCACGACACCGCACGCGTTGCGCGTCGACGGTTACGTCTCCAGCACCAAGCCCCTGTCGCATCAGGGAACGCTGATCGACGATATCCAGGTGAAGTTCGAGGGTGGACGTATCGTCGAAGCCAAGGCTTCGAAGGGCGAAGCTGTATTGAACAAGGTACTCGACACTGACGAAGGCGCGCGGCGCCTCGGTGAAGTGGCGCTGGTGCCGCATTCCTCGCCGATTTCGGCAAGCGGCATCCTGTTCTACAACACGCTGTTCGATGAAAATGCCTCGTGCCACATCGCGCTCGGTCAGTGCTATTCGAAATGCTTCCTCGACGGCGCGTCGCTGTCGCAGGATCAGATCAAGGCGCAGGGCGGCAATTCCAGCCTGATCCACATCGACTGGATGATCGGTTCCGACAAGGTGGATATCGATGGCGTGAGGCCGGATGGCTCCACGGTTCCTGTCATGCGCAAGGGCGAATGGGCCTGACGACACCTATCTCGGCAACTGGCTGCGCTGACTGAGCCAGATGCTGAAGAGCACCGCAACGAAACCTGCGATCTGCGCTGGCGTGAGGCTTTGGCCGAGCGCCAGCCAGCCGAGCAGGGTTGCAACGACCGGGCTTAGAAAACCAAGCGATGCGGCGGCGGAAGGTTCGATGCGGGCAAGTCCGCGGAACCACAGAAAATAGGTCAAGGCAGCGCCGATAAGACCCAGATAGGCCATGCCGAGAATATTGGCGGCCGTCGGCGTCGGCAGTGCGGGTTCAAAAAAATACGCGACCGGCAGCAGCAGGATACCACCGGCTGTCAGTTGCCAGGCGGTAAACGTCAGATTCGACACCGGCGGACGCCATTTGCGGGTTAGCACTGTTCCAAAAGCCATGGACACGGCACCGGCAAGGCCTGCCGCCACGCCGATACCATCCATCGCAGCCCCCGGCGCCAGAACCAGAAGCGCCACACCGACAATACCCAGAAAGCCGGCCGTGATAGCCAGCGGCCGGACCGGTTTCGCGAGAAACAGCCGGGAAAGGCCAATCACGATCAGGGGCTGGACCGCGCCCACCGTTGCCGCCACGCCGCCGGGCAGCCGATAGGCCGAAACGAAAAGCATCGCCCAGAAGAACGAGAAATTCAGCGCCCCGAGAATGAGGCTGCGTGGCCACCAGATACCGTGCGGCAGTGTTCTCACGAAAAGCAGCAGGAACACGCCAGCCGGCAATGCGCGCAGCATGGCGACATGCAGAGGGTATCCATGAGGCAAAAATTCAGTCGTGACGAAATAGGTCGTGCCCCAAATAGCGGGAGCAAGAGAAGTCGTCAGCACATCGGCGGCATAGGCTGTATTTTTCTTCATTTCAAGAATCTCTATATCAAGACAAATGCATCCTAAGTGATTTTATCTTGACGTCAAGATACAAATTGTTATGCCTTGATGATGAGCAAAGAACCACCTGACCGCGTCGATCACATTCTGGCGCAATGGCGCAGGGAGCGGCCCGATCTCGATGTCGAACCCATGGCGCTGCTGGGGCGCCTGAACCGTCTCACCACCCATCTAGCGCGAGAGGTGGAGACCGTGCTGCTGAAGCACGGTCTTTCCTCCTCCGCTTTCGATGTTCTAGCGACATTACGGCGTTCCGGATCACCCTACCGGCTTTCCCCCGGCGATCTGCTGGCGATGACAATGGTAAGCTCCGGCACCATGACCAACCGCATCGACCAGCTCGAAAAAGCTGGGTTTGTGAAGCGCATACATAATCCCGATGACCGGCGCAGCGTCTTGATATCGTTAACAGAACCGGGATTTTCCATTGTCGAGGAAGCGGTCGGTGCACATGTCGAAAACCAGCACCGTCTGGTCGCCAGTCTGAGCGAGGAAGAGCGCACGACGCTGAACCAGCTGCTGAAACGGTTCTTACGGGATTTCGAAGCATAGGCATTTCCGCCTGGCAAACATAATGCTCCGTGATGCCGCTTGTTTCGCGCCCAAAAATCCTGTAAGCAATTTTCCGTAAACCTGTACTACAGGTTGGAGGAAAAATGTTAAGTGCCATTTCGCATGAATCCGGTCTCGTCAGCAGCACGATCGGCGCGATCACCCGTCATATCCGCGAAAACGAACTTGCGCCCGGCGCCAAGCTCCCCAGCGAACTTTCGCTCTCGCAGCAGCTCGGCGTTTCCCGCACCGTCGTCCGTGAGGCCTTCCGGTCCCTATCGGCCATGCGGCTGATCGATGTCAGCGCCGGCAAACGCGCTACGGTGGCGACGCTGGATCATGGTGCGATGTCGCTGATGTTCGAACATGGCATTCACACTGAGCAGATCAACATTCAGCAGATCTACGATGTGCGCCGCACGATCGAGGTCAGAACCGTGACGCTCGCGGCGCTCAGACGAACGGATGCGGAAGCGCTCACCATTCTCGACCATGCCAACAACATGGAGCGGGACTTTGGCGACAATGACAAGGTCATGGAACATGATCTGGCTTTTCACCTTGCTGTTGCAAGAGCCTCCAAGAACCCGGTTTTTGAACTCATTCTCGGCGCCTTTCAGAATGTAACGCGCCAGACGTGGCCGATCGGCTGGAAAAGCCGCACATCCGATGCACAGCGACATGCTGCAGGCGAACTTCACATCGCCATCGGACAGGCCATTGCCGCCGGTGACCCGCAAACCGCTTCAACGCTGATGGCGCGTCATTTCGATGAAAGCGTTCACGCGCTTCTGGCGGCCGGCATCGCCTGATTTTTTCAACGCAGTCCCAGACGGAAACTGACTGCCTCTGGAGGAGATACTTCATGAAAATCACCAAACTCGAGACCGTCCGCGTGGCGGAACGGGCAAACCTGCTCTGGGTTCTGGTCCATACGGATGAAGGCATTACCGGGCTTGGCGAAACCTTTTATGGCGCCGAGACGGTGGAGACCTATGTGCATGAATATATTGCACCCAGGGTCATCGGCCGCGATCCGCTGCAGATCGACCTTCTGGCGCAGGATCTCGTCGGTTATCTCGGCTTCCGCTCATCCGGTGCGGAAGTGCGCGGCAATTCGGCATTCGATATTGCGCTTTGGGATATTTTCGGCAAGGCCACCAACCAGCCGATAGCCCAGCTGCTCGGAGGTTTCAGCCGCAAGGAAATCCGCACCTACAATACCTGCGCGGGCACGGAATATATCAAGAAAGCCACCGGCCAGCACACGGCCAATTACGGCCTCTCCGGTGGCAAGGATTATGACGATTTGAACGGCTTCCTGCATCGCGCGGACGAGCTTGCCCATTCGCTGCTGGAAGACGGCATCACGGCCATGAAGATCTGGCCTTTCGATGCAGCGGCGGAGAAGACGCGCGGGCAATATATCTCGATGCCGGACCTGAAGGCAGCGCTTGAGCCGTTTGAAAAAATCCGCAAAGCGGTGGGCGACAAGATGGATATCATGGTGGAGTTTCACTCCATGTGGCAGCTTCTGCCCGCCATGCAGATCGCCAAGGCGCTCACGCCATACCAGACCTTCTGGCATGAAGACCCGATCAAGATGGACAGCCTTTCCAGCCTGACGCGGTATGCCGCTGTTTCGCCCGCACCGATTTCCGCGTCCGAAACGCTGGGTTCCCGCTGGGCCTTCCGCGACCTGCTCGAGACAGGTGCTGCCGGTGTGGTGATGCTTGATATCAGCTGGTGCGGCGGGATTTCCGAAGCGCGCAAGATTGCCTCGATGGCGGAAGCCTGGCATCTGCCGGTCGCCCCGCATGATTGCACCGGGCCGGTGGTGCTCTGCGCCTCCACACATCTGTCGCTCAATGCGCCGAATGCGCTGGTGCAGGAAAGCGTGCGTGCCTTCTACAAGACCTGGTATCGCGATCTCGTGACCGCATTGCCGGAAGTGAAGAACGGCATGATCACCGTGCCGCCAGGCGCTGGCCTCGGCATGGAGCTGCATCCCGATATCGAAAAGACCTTCACCGTCAGCCGCCGTTTTTCAGATGCGGCATCAATCTGATCAGAACAGGCTGCCTTGATTGCCAGGGTCCGAAGAAGCCGGTTTTACCGGCTTCTTTTTCAACGCGACGGGCGTATCCGGGGACGGCGTCCCCTCTCCCGTTGTGATGGCGGAGACGCGACCGTCAGCAAATTCCATAGAGACAACAGCGCCTGACGCGATAGCCGCCGCGCGAGTCAGCGGCCGGTTCTCATCATCGCGGATCACCGCATAACCGCGATTCAGCACGTTCTTATAGGACAGCGATTGCAGGATACGATCATGGGCGGCGAGACCCGAACGGTTCTGCGCCATGCGATGCAACACGGCGGTATCGGCGCGGCGAGACGCGCTGACGATGCGTTCCTTCTGCCGCTCCACTTGGCCGAGAAGTCGGGCGGGGAGCGAACGCAACGCGGAATCAAAAGCATCAACGCGGCCCTTGCCCTGCAACAGGCGGCGTTCCACAAGGGTCTCAGCCCGGTGCATACGTTCAGTAATCCGCTGCCTGTGGTGTTTGAGACCGTTCAACAGGGTTTCCGGCCTGAGACCCGAGGCAGAACGTTCGAAGGCACGGCGCTTGTTGAGAGCTGTTATTTCCAATCCGCGACCGAGACCGCTCGCGGCTTCGTCGAACCGGCGGCGCGGTAAAGCAAGAAGCTGATCGAGCGAAGGCAGCGCGCGCACCAGCGCCCGCACACCTTGACGGCGATTGTCCATCTGCCGCAAGACCGAACCGGAAAGGCGGGCAGCGAGGCCCGACAGCTGCGCTTCGAGTTCCGTCCGCACCGGCACCGCCATTTCGGCGGCTCCCGTCGGCGTCGGGGCGCGCACGTCGGCGGCATAATCGATCAATGTCGTATCGGTCTCGTGTCCGACGGCGGAAATCAGCGGGATTTCGCTCTCGGCAGCGGCGCGCACGACGATTTCGTCGTTGAAGCTCCAGAGGTCTTCGAGGCTGCCGCCGCCGCGCGCAACGATCATTACATCGGGGCGGGCAATCTCGCCGCCGGGCTGAAGCGCGTTGAAGCCGCGAATGGCGTTCGCCACCTCCTCACCCGAGCCTTCGCCCTGCACTTTGACCGGCCAGACGACGACATGGACCGGGAAACGATCCGAAATGCGGTGGAGAATATCGCGGATGACCGCGCCCGTTGGCGAGGTCACAACTCCAATGACGCGCGGCATGAAAGGCAGGCGGCGCTTGCGGGCCGGATCGAACAGCCCTTCCGCCGCCAGCCGCCGGCGGCGATCTTCCAAAAGCGCCATCAGCGCGCCGGCGCCGGCAGGCTCAAGGTTTTCGATGACGATCTGATATTTCGAGGAACCGGGAAAGGTGGTGATCTTGCCGGTGGCGATGACTTCCATGCCCTCTTCCGGGCGGAATTTCAGCCGCGAGAAGGTGCCCTTCCAGATCACCGCATCGATGCGGGCACGATCATCCTTCAGTGAGAAATAGGCGTGTCCTGACGAATGCGGCCCACGATAACCAGAAATTTCGCCCCGCACCCGCACCTGTTCGAACGCCGTCTCCACCGTGCGTTTGATGGAGCCCGACAGTTCGGAGACCGAGAATTCGGCAAGATTGCTCAATGCGGCGTGGGAGAAGATATCGCTCATGCCTGTTTGTAACCAAAAGCCGTCGATTCGGAAATGCCAGCGCCGGCCAGCGCTTTTTTAACCGCGATGAAACCATATCCTCAACTACCGAGTTAGGAAAATGGGGAATGGAGGAGAAAACAAGGGTTCGTTAGGGAAGACGGCGTTACGTCTGTCCCAGGCCCGGCAACCAAAGAGGAGGCGGCATCATGATTTTTCTTACCGCCACATTGCTTGGCGTAACCGCAGTTGCGTTACGTTCGGTTTTCAGCATCGTTTTCATTTGCATGATGATTATCGGTGCCTATGGCGTGGCGATCGCACTTTCTCCCACGGCCGTACCGCTGATGTCGCTGCTTCTGGCACTCGCCGGTTACAATTTCGGTGTCGTCGGTGTCGTTATCAGCCTTCTCGTGCTGCAGCGCCCGCGTTTCACTCAGCCAACCCTCTAAAAGCCCCCCGGCCTTGAGGCTTCCGCGCTTTGCCCTTACCGAGATTTGCGGGCTGGCCGCCGACATCATCGTTACCTGCCTGCTTATGCTCTATCTCGGCGTTGCTCCGCTCGTCGCCCGCGTGCCCGGCGCGGCAACGGGGCTCGCAACAAGCTGGCGGCTGAACCGGGTCAATGCTGAGGCATCAGTTAGGCCGAACGGTTTCTTGATGAACGCCGTAACTTTTACCTCACGTATTGTCAGCGTCGGGCTTTTTGCGCTGCTGCAATGGCGCACCCCTCTGGTGCAACCGCTCGTGCCACTTGTCTTTTCAGCATTCGCGGCACTGGTGCTGGCGCTTTACGGCTATTGGCGGCTTCAAAGGCAACGGCAAGAGCGAGACTAAACCGTTTCCCAGCCGTCCTTTTCCGCCGCCCGGTAGATGGCGTCGATGAAAAGCTGGTTCTTCCTTGAGCTTTCCAACGTGACGACGTCGCCCTCACCTTTCGCCGCACGGGCAAAGGCCTCTGCTTCCAGCTTGTACTGACGGCTGTCCTGAAACCGGAAGATTTGCGAGGCGTTATGGGTCTGATTGGTTAACTCGATCTCTTCCGCACCCCACCTATTGGCGTTGAAGGGCGACTTTACCTCGATGTAACCGTCCGTGCCATGGAAGACCATGAGCTGGCGGGAGGCGAGTTGTGTCGCCAGATAGAAGCTCAGTTCAAAACCGCCGAAATCGGCCCTGACGCTAGCGTAGATATCCGTGCCGAATTCACTGTCGCGTTCGACGGTTGCTTGCACACGTTTCGGTTCCGCACCGGTGGCAAAACGCGTCACGATCGTCGGGTAGACGCCGATATCCGGCAGGGCGCCGCCGCCCAGTTCGGGAATATTACGCATATTGCCGGGATCGCGGTTGAAGTAGGTGAAAGCGCCCTGCACGTGTTTCAGCGAACCAATTGCGTCCGAAGCCAGCAGTTCTTTCACCTTCGCCCAGACCGGAGCGTAGGCCACCATGAAGGCCTCGGATACGATAACGCCGTTACGGTCGCGCGCGGCGATAAGGGCGTCTATCTCCTCGGCCTTTAATGAAATCGGCTTTTCGCAAAGAACATGCTTGCCGGCATCAGCCGCCCTGACGGTCCATTCCACATGCTGCGAGGTGGGAAGCGGAATATAAACCGCGTCGATGACATCAGAAGCCAGCATTTCTTCATAGGAGCCGAAAGCGTAGGGCACTGAAAAGCGATCGGCCACCGCGCGCGCTTTGGCAGGATCGCGGCTGGCGATGGCGCTGACCACACAGTTCTGTGCATCCTGTATCGCCGGAATAACGTGGTCCTGAGCGATTTTCGCCGTTGAGATTATTCCGAAGCGCAGCATTCCGTTCTCCCGTTCTGTCATTCCTGGAAACTTAGCACCGCCACACACTCTGGCAAGCCGCGGCAGCGCGACTGATAAAGAATGGCCGGATTTGTCCGGTCATTGTCGGTCTGGCTGCTTTTATACGTATATCAAAAGGGAAATGATGCTAGACATGAACCCAACGGAGAACCGTGAAATGTCCTCTTCCAACACCGCGCTGCTTGTCATCGACGTTCAGGAATCCTTTCGTCACGCCCCCTACTTTGATGAAAGCGGCCTCACGCTTTATCTTGAGAAACAGCAGGCGCTCATCGATGGCGCCAAAGCTGCTGGTATTCCCGTTGTGCAGATCTTCCATGTCGATGGTGACAAGGCCTTCTCAAAAGACAGCGGTTACATCCGTGCACTTGAGGGCGTAAGAATTACCCCAGATGTCACCTTTCACAAGAACCGCCATTCGGCCTTTGCCGGCACCGGTCTTGAAATCTGGCTGACTGAGAAGGGCATCAACCGATTGATCGTCTCCGGCATCCGTACCGAGCAATGCTGCGAAACCACGACCCGGCACGCTTCCGATCTTGGTTACAAAGTCGACTACGTCAGCGAAGCGACGCTGACTTTCCCGATGACACATGCTTCCGGCACCGTTTTCAGTGCGGAAGATATCCGCAAGCGAACCGAACTGGTGCTGGCTGGCCGCTTCGCGCGCATCGCAACTGTCAGCGACGTGCTTGCAACCATCAAAGAGGCCGCCTGATGGATGAGGGCGGCACCCGCGTCGTTCCCTTTTATACGCTTGTGCCGCCACATGCGCTGTTGCTCGATATAGCCGGCCCGCTTGAGGTGATCCGTTATGCCAACGGGGAACAGCGCGACATTCATTTTGACTGCCGGTACATTGCTGCGAGCGACGAGCAACAAACTTCCATTGGCCTTGCGCTTGCCCGGCTTGAGAGCTTGCCGGCGACGTTGCCGGAAAATGCTCTTCTACTGATCTCCGGGAGCACATCACGCTTCGACAGTGATCCGGGAACGCAGCGTGAGCGGCAGGCGCTGGCGACATGGCTGCGCCGTGCAGTGCGTCCCGACACCACGGTGATTTCCATTTGCTCCGGCGCGCTTCTGGCGGGCGAAGCGGGCCTTTTCGACGGCCGCAACTGCACGACCCATGCCGACTGTCTAGAGGGGCTACGCCGCATTGCGCCATTGTCACAGGTGGCCGAAAACCGCCTTTTCGTCGAGGACGGCAACCGTTTCTCCAGCGCCGGTATTTCCACCGGCATCGACCTGATGCTGCATGTGGTCTCCCGGCTGACATCGCCTGCGGTTGCGGCACGCATCGCCAAAACCATGGTGGTTTATCTCAGGCGTAGCGGTAACGATCCGCAAATCTCCCCTTGGCTCACAGGCCGCAACCACATCCATCCCGCCATTCACCGGGTGCAGGACCGCGTAATGGCCGAACCGGCGCAGGACTGGTCGCTGGAGCGGCTAGCGGATATCGCCGCGCTCAGCGAAAGGCATCTCTCACGTCTGTTTCGCGAGCATGCCGGCATCAGCGTCATCGATTATGTCAACCTGATGCGGGTCAACCTCGCCCGTGATATTCTCGCAAACAGCCGCCTTGATATGGAGGCCATTGCCGAACGGGCGGGTTTTGCCTCCGCCCGGCATTTGCGGCGGGTCTGGCAGCAGCATAACCGGTATCCGCCCAGCCACTATCGCGGCTTTCACGCCTGATAATCTCGGACCTCCCGCAGCCTGATGATTGCCATCAAAGGAATTGAATGGTTATGCCGGCGGGCAGTTGCTAACCTTGCGATAAGACAGCAACAGGAGCATTCCCCGTGGAAAAACGAAGCCTCGGCCGCACCGGCCTCTCCATCGCCCCCATCGTCTTCGGCGGCAACGTGTTTGGCTGGACAGCGGATGAAAAGACGTCCTTTGCCCTGCTTGACGCCTTTTTTGATGCGGGGTTCAACGCCATCGACACGGCGGATGTCTATTCCGCTTGGGTGGATGGGCATGTGGGCGGTGAATCCGAGGCCATCATCGGCAAGTGGCTGAAACAATCCGGCGTCAGGCGCGAGGACGCGGTGATCGTCACCAAGGTAGGTTTCGACAATCGCGGCCAGAAGACCGGTCTCAGTGCCAAGTGGATCGCCGAAGCCGTCGAAGCTTCGCTGAAGCGGCTTCAGACTGATTATATCGACCTTTACCTCGCGCATAAGCCGGATGCCGACGTGCCGCTGGAAGAAACACTTGCCGCCTTCGCAAAACTGAAGGAACAGGGAAAAATTCGCGCCATAGGCTGCTCCAACTATTCCGCGGGCCAGCTTCAGGATGCGCTGGACACGGCAGAAAAAAATAATCTTCCGCGTTACGACGTGCTGCAGCCGGAATACAACCTCTATAACCGCAAGGATTTCGAAGGCCCGCTTGCCGAGCTTTGCCAGAAGGAAGAGATTGGCGTCATCAATTATTACAGCCTAGCGGCCGGCTTTCTGACCGGGAAATATCGTGCCAAGGCCGATACAGAGGGCGTCGCCCGCAGCTATCGCGTGGGCGAATATGTCAATGCCCGTGGCCTTGCCGTTCTGGGGGCCATGGATGCGGTGGCAGTCGAAACGGGGGCCAAGCTTGCAGATATTGCGCTGGCCTGGCTGTTGAGAAAGAAGGCGATAACCGCGCCCATCGCCAGCGCCACCAGCCTGTCCCAGCTCGAAAGCTTCAAACGCGCCGTCGAGTTGACCTTGACGGATGAGATGATGACGCTTCTCGACAAGGCGGGTGCATAAATGGAGCTTGTAATTCGCGATGCGCAGCCGGCTGACCGGGCGGACTGGCTGCGCCTGTGGAACGACTATCTCGCCTTTTACGATGTCGATCTCGCCGACGAGGTAACCGACCATACCTGGGAGCGCATTCTCGACCCCGCCTCGCGCGTTTCGATGCGGGTGGCAATGCTTGGCGACCGCATGGCCGGTTTCGCCATTCACCACTTCCATGATTCCACCTGGGTGAAAACGCCTGACTGCTATCTGGAAGACCTTTTTGTCGATGGCGAAATCCGCGGTAAGGGGACGGGCCGGGCGTTGATGGACGACCTTATCGCTATCTGCAAGGAAAAGGGCTGGTCTAGGCTTTACTGGAACACCGGTGAGGACAATCACCGCGCCCAGAAGCTCTACGACAGCTACGTGAAAAGCGACGGCCATATCCGCTATCGCATCACCTTCTGATCACCCCCGGAAGCGGAAGAAATCCACGAAGGCCCTCAGCGCCGGACGCATCTGCCGGCGCGAGGGGTAATAGATGTAAAATCCATCAAACGGCGCGCACCAATCCTCGAGAACGCGGATCAGCCTGCCCTCCCTTATATCGTCTTCGACACGCTGTTCAAAAACGAAGGCAAGCCCTGCGCCGTCTATCGCCGCCCGGCGAATGAGACTCTGGTCCGACAGGATCAGCGGCCCCTGAACGTCGACCACAAGCGCTTTGCCATTTTTCTCCAGCTCCCAGCGATAGATCAATCCACTCGCAAAACGCCGGCGGATGCAGCGATGCCGGATGAGGTCCCTCGGATCACGGGGAGGCGGATTTTCCGCAAAATAGGACGGTGCGCCGACAATCGCGCCACGCCAGGCCCCGCTCGCTTTCACGGCGATCATATCTGCATCGAGATGTTCCCCGAGACGAAGCCCGGCATCGAAACCTTTTGCGACAATATCTTCAAAGCGATCATCGGTCGAAATTTCGAGGGAGATTTCGGGGTAGAGCCGCAGGAATTCCCCCAGCCGGGGCACAATAAGATCTTCAGCGGCAAGTCTGGGGAGAGTGATGCGCAAAGGACCTGCGGGTCGACCGCCCTGTTCGGCAAGGGTATCGATGACGGCGTCGATATCGGCAAGCGCCGGACCCAAGGTTTCGAGAAGCCGCTTTCCCTCCTCTGTCGGAGAAACGCTGCGGGTGGTACGGTGAAGTAGCCGCAGGCCCAGGCTCGCCTCCAGCGACGAGACCGCATGGCTGACGGCGGAAGGGGCAATGCCGAGTTCGGCAGCCGCCTTGCGAAAGCTCCGGCCTTCGGCAACGGCGGAGAGAACGGCCAGTTGGGAGAGTTGCACACGGTTCATTGTTCTAAATTATAGAACAACCCACGCGGATTTGCAGTGATTATTTTTGCTGCTCTCATTCGCTATGTTCCCATCACGCCCTGATGACGGGCGGTTCCTTATGGAAGGACGAACAGATGAAAAGCAGAACCCTTGGAGACAATCTGACCGTATCGGCGCTCGGCCTCGGTTGCATGGGAATGACCCATGCCTATAGCCCGACGGGCGATGAAAGCAGTGCGATCGCGACGCTGCATCGCGCTGTTGACCTCGGCGTTACATTTTTCGATACGGCGGAAGTTTATGGGCCCTACACGAACGAAATTCTCCTCGGCAAGGGCCTGAAGCCTTATCGTGACAGGGTGGTGATTGCCACCAAGTTCGGCTTCAAGATTGATGGCAGCAAACCCGCGGGCCAGATGATGGTGGGAACGGACGGTCGACCGGAAAATGTTCGTGCCGTCGCCGAAGCCTCCCTCAAGCGCCTCGACGTTGACGCCATCGACCTCTTTTACCAGCACCGTGTCGACCCGGATGTGCCAATCGAAGAAACTGTTGGGGCGATGGCGGAGCTGGTGAAGCAGGGCAAGGTAAAACATCTCGGCCTCTCCGAAGCCAGTGCCGAAACGCTTCGAAAAGCCCACGCCACCCACCCGATTGCCGCCATTCAGAGCGAGTACTCGCTGTGGACCCGCGACCCGGAAGAAAATGGCGTGCTGGATACCTGCCGTGAGCTCGGCATCGGTTTCGTACCGTTCAGCCCGCTTGGGCGCGGTGCGCTGACCGGAGCGCTGAAATCGCTGGACGGACTTGCAGCCGATGATTTCCGGCGTGGCCTGCCGCGTTTCCAGGGTGAAAACTTCGACGCGAACCTGGCGCTGGTCAGACTTCTGGAAGACATGGCTGCCGAAAAGGGCGTGACTGCCGGGCAACTGGCATTGGCCTGGGTGTTGGCGCAGGGGGATTTCATCGTACCGATCCCGGGCACCACGAAGATTGCCAATCTGGAGAAAAACGTAGCGGCCGCTGATGTGTCCCTGACGCCGGAAGAAGTCGAAAGCCTTGGCGCGTTGCTGGCTCCGTCCAAGGTTGCGGGCGAACGTTATCCCGAACGCATGTCACAGATGGCCAATCGTTGAAAAACAAAAAGCCGCGGTGGTTGCCGCGGCTTTTTTCAATCTGTTATCCGACGTCAGGCGCGCAGAACGCCGCCTGTCGATTTCTCGACATTACCGACGATCTTGGCCGTCAAGGCTTCGAAATCCTCATCGGTGAGAGTCTTGTCGACCGGTTGAATCTGCACTTCGATGGCGACCGACTTGCGGTTTTCTCCGAGCGATGCGCCTTCGAAAATATCGAAGACATTGACGCCTGTGATCAGTTTGCGATCAGCGCTCGTTGCCGCCTTGATGATCGCCCCCGCCTCTACGGCCTTGTCGACCACGAAGGCGAAGTCGCGCTTGACCGCCTGGAAGGGGGAGAGTTCGAGCGCAGGCTTGGTGCGGGTGGCTTTCTTCTTCGGCTCCTGCATGGCGTCGAGATAAATCTCGAAACCGCAATAGACACCCGACACATCCAGCTCGGACAGTGTTTTCGGATGGAATTCACCGAAGTAACCAAGCACGACCTTCGGGCCCATCTTGATGGTGCCGGAGCGGCCGGGATGATACCAGGCAGGCCCGCCGGCCTCGATCTGGACATTGGCCATGGGGAGGCCGCAGGCTTCCAACACCGTCAGTGCATCCGCCTTTGCGTCGTAGACATCCACGAGCTTGCCGCCGCCCTTGGACGCATTGGACCACATGCGGCCGCTGCCAGCGAGCGAGGCCGTGCCACGGCGAACACCGCCAGCAACACGGCGCTGCGTATCAGGCGTGTCGCCTTCATAGGTGCCGGAGACCTCGAAGATTGCGACGTCACCATAGCCCTTGTCGGCATTGCGCTGTGCGGCGGTCAGCAGGCCCGGCAGCAGCGAGGGCCGCATATCCGACATATCGGCCGCAATCGGGTTGGCGAGCTTCAGCGCCGGCGAGCCGCCGCCGAATAGCTTCGCCTGCGCTTCCGGAATGAAGGACCAAGTGACGGCCTCCAGCATGCCGCGGCTTGCCAGCGCACGGCGCGCGGTGCGCGTGCGGACCTGCAGCGTGGTCAGGATGCGACCGTTGACGGCACCGAAGCTTTCCAGCGGTTCCGGCTTGATATTGTCAACGCCATGAATGCGCATGACCTCTTCAACCAGATCAGCCTTGCCGTCGACATCCGGGCGCCAGGACGGCACAGTGACGGATACGCGCTCGCCCGTTCCCTCGACCCCAAAACCCAGGCCCTTGAGGATGGCCAGGCTCTCTTCAGCCGAGACTTCGAGCCCCGTCAGCCGCTTCACTTCCGCAAGCGGGAAATCCACGACCCTGGGCTGATATCCCTTGTAACCAACGACCTTGGCTTCGCCGGCAACGCCGCCGCAGAGCTCCAGAACCAGTTCGGTGGTCCGCTCCAGGCCCGGAACCATGTACTCCGGATCGACACCGCGCTCGAAACGGTAGCGCGCATCGGTGATGATGCCGAGCGAACGGCCGGTCTTGGCAATGTTGATCGGGTCCCAGAGGGCGGATTCGATCAGCACGTCGACGGTGTTTTCGTCGCAGCCGGAATGTTCGCCACCCATCACGCCGCCGATAGACTCGAGGCCCTTTTCATCGGCGATGACGACATTGTTCGGGCCGAGCTTATATTCACGCTGATCGAGCGCGAGGATCGTCTCACCCTCCTTTGCACGGCGAACAGTCAGATCACCCTTGACCTTGGCAGCGTCGAAGACGTGCATCGGCCGGCCCTGATCGAAGGTCATGTAGTTGGTGATATCAACAAGCGCATTGATCGGACGCAGGCCGATCGCCAGAAGACGCTGCTGCATCCATTTCGGGCTGGGGCCGTTCTTCACACCGCGCACGATGCGTAGCGAAAAGCCAGGGCAGAGGGCGGGATCGTCCAGTTCCAGCTTCACATCGACGGGCGTTGCGCCTTCCACCTTGAAGGAGGGTGCAGGCTTTGTCTTCAGCTTGCCGAGACCGGAGGCCGCGAGATCACGCGCAATGCCGTAGATCGAGGTGCAGTCCGGACGATTGGGCGTGAGATTGATCTCGATGACAGGATCATCGAGGCCGGCATATGATGCGAAGGAAGTACCGACGGGCGCATCCGCCGGCAGGTCAATGATGCCGTCGTGATCGTCGGAAATGTTGAGCTCCTTTTCGGAGCACATCATGCCATGGCTTTCCACACCGCGAATCTTCCCGATGGCGAGCGTGACATCGATGCCCGGGACATAGGTGCCGGGACGTGCGAGCGCACCGACGAGCCCAGCGCGCGCATTCGGTGCACCGCAGACGATCTGCACCGGCTTGCCGTCACCGGCATCGACCATCAGAACTTTCAGGCGGTCGGCCTCCGGGTGCTTGTCGGCGGAAACCACCTTGGCAATGACGAAGGGCTTGTAGGCCGCCTTGTCGTCAACATCCTCGACCTCAAGGCCAATCGCCGTCAACCGCTCGCAGATCTCGTCCAGCGTCGCATCGGTATCGAGATGCTCTTTCAGCCAGGAAAGAGTGAATTTCATGTCTTTGCTCCTTGGCTAACCGGATTAAACGCTCAGACCGCCGAACAGCGTCGGCATGTCGAGCGGGCGGAACCCGTAGTGGTTCATCCAGCGGACATCGGCGTTGAAGAAATCGCGCAGATCGGGCATGCCGTATTTAAGCATGGCGATGCGGTCGAGACCCATGCCCCAGGCAAAGCCCTGATATTCATCCGGATCCAGCCCGCCGGCGCGCAGCACGTTTGGGTGCACCATGCCGCAGCCGAGAATTTCCATCCAGTCCTTGCCCTCGCCGAACTTGACGGTGGGGCCGGAACGGTCGCACTGGATATCCACCTCGAAGCTTGGCTCCGTGAACGGGAAGAAGGACGGGCGGAAGCGCATGACGACGCTGTCGACCTCGAAGAAGGCCTTGCAGAACTCCTCAAGAATCCAGCGCAGATTGCCGACATGCGCCTTCTTGTCGATGACAAGACCTTCGACCTGATGGAACATCGGCGAATGGGTGGCATCGGAATCCTGGCGATAGGTCTTGCCGGGGATGACGATGCGGATCGGCGGCTTCTGGCTCTCCATGGTGCGGATCTGCACCGGTGAGGTGTGGGTGCGCAGCACCTTACGCTCGCCTTTTTCGTCCGGCTGGAAGAAGAAGGTATCGTGCATCTCGCGGGCCGGGTGGCCTTCCGGGAAGTTCAGTGCCGTGAAGTTGTAATAGTCAGTCTCGATGTCAGGACCTTCGGCGATGGAGAAACCCATATCCGCGAAGATGGCAGTGATTTCGTCGACGATCTGACTGATGGGATGAATGCGGCCGCGCTCTGCCGGAGACTGGCGGACGGGCAGGCTGACGTCCACCGTTTCGGCCTTGAGACGCGCGGCGATGGCGGCGTATTTCAGCGCGTTCTTGCGCTCGCCGATAAGGTCGGTAATTTCGGTCTTGAGCTGATTAATGGCGGCGCCGCGGGTCTGGCGCTCCTCCGGGCTCATGCTGCCAAGCGTCTTCAGAAGCTCCGAAACCGAGCCCTTCTTGCCAAGCGCGGAGACGCGCACGGCTTCGATGGCCGGTTCATCGGCAGCGGCGGCGATCTCCGACATCAATTGCGATTTCAAGGTATCAAGTTCAGTCATCTTTTCCTGCCTTGCCGGATTTTTTAACAGCGGCGTCGGTGTTCACAGCATTCATCAGATAGTCGGTCGCCATGATAAAGCGTCGCAGATCACTACCCATCCGCACGCGCCCGATCAACCGGGCAAGCGGTAAAAAACGCCCGAGAATGCGGGTCAAGCGGGTTAATTCTTCCAGTGCGCGGGGCGGAGCATTTTCGAGCCAGCGCGAAAAGGCGGCGTCGCGGGTTTTGGGGGCATCATTGGCGCGCGTGGCCACCTGCAGAAACAGCAGCCAGATATCACGAGCCTGCGCCGTTTCCAGCGGCATGACATCCTGAGGGCGCTCCTCGAAATCCATGAAACCGATACGGCCATCCTTCAAGAAGAAGTCTCGTACATGCGGGCGGCCGTGGCAGAGGCCTGCGGCATGCAGCTCGCCAAGTGCTTCTGCGGATTTAACAAGCAGGGCGTCATGCTCGATCGGATCGGAGGCCTTCAGGGCATCCATGCGCTCCATGAGCGTCGGGCCTACATCTCCCAGCACCACGGCCGTGCGGGATGAGTAGATCAGCGGCGGAACCGGGAAGCCGCGCTGCTGGAACTGCTGCAAGGTTTCGAGTTCCCGCTGCATGAGGCCCGCGCCATCAAGCGGTTCGGAAGGGCGAAGAAAAGCGTAGGGCAGGAGTTTTGACAGCAGCTTCTGAATTTTCATCCACCACGTCACACGCTCCGTGCCCTGCCGTTTGATCCACACCGTCAGCTGCGAGAGTTCAACCTTCTGAATGCGACGGTCACTTTTCAGGAGGACACGCATCACGGTTGCGATGTCGTCGTCGTCGAGATGAACGCGGAAACCTTCCGCTTCCACAACCTCACTTTTATTGACCTGCATTTCGTCCACCAAAGGTTTCGCTTCAAACGGCGTGAATACTCCAAGTCTTCTAAATTTCTAAATTAAAAAACGCCGATAGAAATGTATGGCAGCTGAAAAGAAAAAACCCGCGCCGGTTGCCCGACACGGGTTCAAATGAACAACAGATTGTCCGCGCCGTAATTACTTTACAGCGGTTTCAAACTCGTTGGCCGTACCAGCATCCTTGAGGTACTCAAGCGCCTTCTTCGCTGCTTCGACGAGCGCGCCGAATGCTGCCGGCTCATGGATAGCCATGTCGGACAGAACCTTGCGGTCCACTTCGATGCCAGCCTTGTTCAGGCCGTCGATGAAGCGGCCATAGGTGAGGCCGAATTCGCGGACAGCAGCGTTGATACGCTGGATCCAAAGAGCGCGGAAGTTACGCTTGTTGACCTTGCGGTCGCGGTAAGCGTACTGCTTGGAACGATCCACGGCAGCCTTTGCTGCGCGGATGGTGTTCTTGCGGCGGCCGTAGAAACCCTTGGCTGCCTTGAGTGTCTTGGTGTGCTTGGCGCGGGAAGTTACGCCACGTTTTACGCGTGCCATGTCATGATCTCCTTAAAGTGTCCAAAAATGCGGAAAAGTCTCAGAGACCGTTCGGCAGGTAGTTCTTGACGACCTTCTTGCCGTCAGCTTCGGCGAGAACCATGGTTCCACGCGCGTCGCGAATGAACTTGTTGGTACGCTTGATCATGCCGTGGCGCTTACCGGCGGCGGCTGCAACAACCTTGCCGGTTGCAGTGATCTTGAACCGCTTCTTTGCAGCGGACTTCGTCTTCATCTTGGGCATTTTGCTACTCCGTTTTTGTATCGAAACAGGCAGACGAGGCCTATTTCAAGCTATTCAGGAACGGCCTCGGCATGCCCTGCCGGACCGTTCGGACGCGCGCTTATAACCGCAGTCGGTTAAAAGCGCAACGGGGAAAGCGAACTTCCCCGTGCGGCTCATTACGCCAGTTCTGTGGCGGTATAAATTATTTCGGCGCGAGAACCATCATCATCTGACGGCCTTCAAGCTTCGGCTCGGCCTCCACCTTGGCAATCGCCTGAGTGTCTTCCTTCACCTGAAGAAGAAGCTTCATGCCCAGTTCCTGGTGAGCCATTTCACGGCCACGGAACTTCAGCGTCACCTTCACCTTGTCGCCATCTTCAAAGAAACGGCCCATCGCCTTCATCTTCACGTCATAATCATGCGTGTCGATGTTAGGGCGCATCTTGATTTCTTTGACTTCGACGATCTTCTGTTTCTTGCGCGCTTCAGCGGCCTTTTTCTGGGTCGCGTATTTCAGTTTGCCGAGATCGAGGATCTTGCACACCGGCGGTTCAGCGTTCGGCGAAATCTCAACGAGATCGAGACCGGCCTCCTCCGCCAGTTTCAATGCCTGATCCGTCGGCATGCTACCGAGGTTCTGGCCCTCTTCATCAATAAGCTGAACTCTGGGAACCCGAATTTCCCGGTTGGAGCGCGGCCCCTCCTTGACGGGGGCATCGGCTTTGAAAGGTCTGCGAATGGTCGTATTCTCCTGATCTGTTTCTGGATCACGTCGGCAAAAAACAGCTTGTTTGGTACAAGCGGCGGAAATGTCGTTATTGCCGTGGCGAAGTCAATAGCATATCTGCCCGAAAAGATCACCTGTTGTCACGGTTTTTGCAAATACGCCGCCGTTGTTGCACTAAAATCAGGAGAATTGCATATACATGAGCGAACAAGCCGCCGAATTCCTGCGCGTAGGTCCCGATAACGACAGCCGCGAGATTGCCATTCTCCATCGTCCGGCGATTTCCGGCAAAAGCGCACCCATGCTGGTGTGGCTCGGCGGCTATCGTTCAGACATGACCGGAACAAAGGCGGTCAAACTGGATCGCTTTGCAGCGGAAAACGGCCTTGCCTGCCTTCGGTTCGACTATTCCGGCCACGGCGCGTCCGGCGGAGATTTCAAAAAAGGCACGATCTCCCGATGGCTGGAAGAGGCACTCGCCGTAGTGCGTGCAAAGGCGCCGTCGAGCGTCATTCTCGTCGGCTCTTCGATGGGCGGATGGATCGCCTTGCGCATGGTTGAGGAACTACGCAAGACAGGTGGCGCCCCATCCGTCGCAGGCCTGATCCTCATCGCGCCTGCGCCTGATTTCACGGCGGAACTGATAGAGCCCAGCCTGACGGAGGCAGAAAAGACATCGCTGCTGGAGAGGGGATATTTCGAGGAGCACTCGGAATACAGTCCCGAGCCCAACATCTTCACCCGCGCGCTCATGGAAGACGGCCGGCAGAACCGCGTGTTGCAGGGCATCATCACCACCGGTTGCCCCGTTCACATCCTGCAGGGCATGCGCGATCCCGACGTGCCCTATCAACACGCGCTGAAACTTCTGGAACACCTGCCAGCCGACGACGTGGTTCTGACGTTGATCCGCGACGGCGACCACCGGCTCTCCCGGCCACGGGACATTGAAAGGATGCTCACGGCGGTGAGAGCCCTTGCAACATAGGCATTTCCGCAACGCTCTTAACCATATTCAACGAGTCTTGCGCGCCATTGATTGCTAAAGATTGACTCCTGCCCCCCAACCCTCTTAACTTTTCATTAAGAATTAAGGGACGGGTTTCATGATGAACGCACCGCTGGCGCGTGCGCTGCTGTCTGCAGTTGCCGCCGGGCTAATGACTGCTGCCTCCGCCATGGCGGAAACCAAGGGAAGCCCTTCCATGGTGACGGGCGGGATCACCTCCCAGCCGATCGGCCATTACGAGTTCTGTCAAAAATATGCCGATGAGTGCAACATTCGCAGCAAGGCGACGCCGCCGCCACGCGTCACCGACTATGGCTGGGGCGTCATTCGCGAGGTCAACACCTCCGTCAACACGACCATCGTGGCGATGACCGACCAGGAAATCTATGGCAAGGACGAGGTCTGGGAATACCCGACAACCGCCGGCGATTGCGAAGATTTCGTACTGCTGAAGCGCAAGAAGCTGATCGAGCGCGGATTTTCCGTGGCCGACCTGCTGATAACAGTCGTTCGCAAGCCTGATGGTGAAGGTCATGCGGTGCTTACCCTTCGCACCACGGATGGCGACTATATCCTCGATAATCTCACCGACGACGTGAAGCTCTGGACCGACACAAACTACACCTATCTGAAGCGGCAGGCGTCCTTTAATACGGGCCGCTGGGTTTCCATCGAGGATGGTCGGGACGTTCTGGTCGGCGCGTTGCGCTGATCTGCATGAAATCGATTATATCGAAAAGCCCGCGGCAGGCGCCGCGGGCTTTTGCCTTTTAGCCATTGCCGATGATAATGCCGGCCGCCAGCACCAATGAGCCACCGAGGACCACCTGAAAGACGGCGCGCAGGAATGGCGTTTCCATGAAGCGGTTCTGAATGAAGGCGATAGCCCAGAGTTCCACGAAAACAACGATCGCGGCAATAGCCGTGGCTGTCCAGAAATGCGGGATGAGATAGGGCAGCGCGTGGCCGAGGCCGCCAATGGCCGTCATGATGCCCGATGCCAGGCCGCGCTTCAGTGGCGAGCCGCGACCGGAAAGCTTGCCGTCGTCATGAGCGGCTTCCGTAAACCCCATGGAGATGCCCGCGCCGACGGAGGCGGAAAGACCGATGAGGAAGGTCTGCCAGGTATCCTGTGTGGCAAAGGCCGCTGCAAAGATTGGCGCCAGCGTCGACACGGAACCGTCCATAAGCCCGGCGAGACCCGGCTGCACATAGGTCAGGAGGAACTGACGCTTGGCGGTCTCCTCTTCTTCCGTTCTGCCGTTTTCATCGAGATGTTTTTCCTCGAGCATATGCGCGATATCCTCGTGGCCGCGCTCTGCCTCCGCCAGATCACCGAGCAACTTGCGCGTCGAGGCATCCGTGGTGCGCTTGACGGCTTCGTCGTAAAAACGGATTGCCTGCGCTTCCATCAATTCCGCCTGGGCGCGAATTTTTTCCAGTGAGAGATTCTTCACGAGCCAGTCCGGTGTGCGTTCGTAGAAACCACGCACATGTTCGCGGCGTATCAACGGTATGGTTTCTCCGAAGCGGCGGCGATGCATGTCGATCAACACGTTTCGATGCTGCTGCTCGACCTCGGCCATGTCGTCAAAAACCTTCGCCGATTGAGGATATTGCGCGCGCAGGTGATCGGCATAGGAGCGGTAGATGCGAGAGTCATCTTCTTCCGACGAGATGGCGAGCGCCAGGATTTCCTGTTCGCTGAGGGAGGAAAAGGGACGTTTGGAAAGCGAGAAAAGACTGTGGAACATGGCTGAAACCTTTTTAGAATAATTCTAAATACATCCGCATCACCCCGCGATCAAGCCATCTTAGAATAATTCTAATCAGTCAAAGCGCCGCATTGCCGATGGCAGCGCAGCGGCGTAAATTCGTTGGGAAAGGATCGATGATGCAGAACCCAGCCGCGGCAAGAGCCGCCCACAGCGCAGAAATTCAGGACAGGGCAGAAAAAGCGATGGCGGCTATCGGTGTCGATGCCCGTTTCATCGATCTGCTGGTGGAAACATTTTACGGTCGCGTGCTGAAGCACCCCGCGCTCGGGCCCGTTTTCGATGCGCGGCTTGCAGGCCGCTGGGCGGAACATATGGCCAGGATGAAGCAGTTCTGGGCGGCCGTCGCGTTCAAGAATGGCGGATATGGCGGCAAGCCGGTCCAAGCCCATCTTGGCGTAAAAGGCATGACCGCCGAGCTTTTCCCCCAATGGCTTGCGCTGTTTTCCGCCACACTCGATGACATTGCACCGGGCAGAGAGGCGCACGACTGGTTTATGGAAACCGCTGAACGCATCGCCAGAAGCCTGACGCTCTCGCTCTTTTACAATCCGGCGCTCGATGATCCCGCGTTGACGCGATCGTCGTCTTAACCGCAAGGCGCGGGGCCTGGGTACGGCACCTGATTGCAGAGTTGGAACGATGACGAAGCGCCGCGCAGGAGCGCGCAGGTTTCGAACATTCCCTCTTGATGGCCGCAAGGATAAATGTTTAGTAGCCGGCGGGAGGCGTACCGTGCGGTTCGCCTGTAATATGAAGCATAGCAGGGCTTATCGACATGGATCGCAGATCATTTATCCGCAAGGCTGGCGCCGTGGGCGCCGGTGTTACCGCAACGGCGCTGGCCGCTCCGGCCATCGCACAAGAAAATCCCAAGATTACCTGGCGGATGACGTCGTCCTTCACCAAGGGCCTCGACATTCTGTTCGGCGCGGGCCAGATCGTCGCCGATCACGTTAAGGAAGCTTCCGGCGGCAATTTCGTCATTCAGCATTTCGCGGGCGGAGAGATCGTGCCGGCCCTGCAGGCTGCGGACGCGGTGACGGCCGGAACCGTCGAAATGGCGCATACATGCGCCTATTATTACGTTGGCAAGGACCCGACCTTCGCGCTCGGGACCTCGGTTCCCTTCGGCCTCAATGCGCGCCAGACGAATGCCTGGTTCAACCAGGCCGGCGGCAACGAGCTGCTCAATGAGTTCCTTGCCCAGCACAATATCTACTCGATCCTGCTCGGCAACACCGGTGCCCAGATGGGCGGCTGGTTCCGCAAGGAAATCAACACCATCGACGACCTCAAGGGTCTGAAGATGCGTATTGCCGGCCTCACCGGCCAGGTGATGCAGAAGGTTGGCGTGACGCCGCAGCAGATCGCCGGCGGCGATGTCTACGCCGCGCTCGAAAAGGGCACGATCGACGCCACCGAGTTCGTCGGCCCCTATGATGACCAGAAGCTCGGCTTCTACAAGGTCGCGAAATATTACTATTACCCCGCATGGTGGGAAGGCGGCCCGGCCGTTCATGCCTTCGTCAACCTGCAGAAGTTCAACGAACTGCCGGAAAACTACAAGCGCATCCTGAAAGACGCCTGCGCCGCGGGCAGCGCCAGCATGCTGGAACGCTACGATGCGCGCAATCCGAAGGCGCTGAAGGAATTGGTAGCGCAGGGCGCGATCCTGCGCCCCTTCAGCCAGGAAATCCTCGATGTCTGCCACAAAGCGGCGCAGGAAACCTACGCGGAGATTTCGGCCAAGAACGAGAGCTTCAAGAAAATCTACGAGAGCCAGCAGGCCTTCAAGAAGGATGCCTATCTCTGGGCACAGATCGCCGAATACACCTATGACACCTACATGATGATCCAGCAGCGTAACGGCACGCTCTGATCGACAATCATTTCCCGACGATCTTCAGACGGTCATCCGGCATCTGCCGGGTGGCCGTTTTGTTAGACGAGACCAGTTTCCACACCTGCCGTTCCCGCCAGTCGACCGGGCTCATGCCGGTGACGCGGCGAAATTCCCGGTTGAAGTTGGACTTGGTTTGAAAGCCGGAAGAAAACATGATCGATGTCACCGATTGCTCCGTCTCCTCCAGCAACCGGCAGGCTTCGCGGATGCGCAGCTGGTTGACATATTGCGAGACGTTGACGCCAAGCGAACGATTGATCGCACCCGAAATCTGCCGGCTCGGCAGGCCGAGGCGTCTTGCTAGGCGCGACAGGTTGAGATTTTCGTCGCGGTAGAGCGCCTGCGACGTCATCAGGCGATCGAGGCCCGCAACGATCTCGCGGTCCTGTTGTGATGGTTCCGAAGGAGGCGGCACCTCTGCCGGCGGCTCCGCGGCCGCTTGCGACGCCTTGCTTTTCCCGGCCATGGCCGCCATCAGCCCGATCAGCAACAGGCCGAAAAGATTGGCGTTGCTGACGAGCGCCGCGACGTTCTCGCCATGTGCCCATTCGAAATCGAGAAACACCAGAAGATCGAACATAGCGGAAACGCACAGCGCCGCAGCAGCGATGATGAGCGCCTTGTGTGCCGAAGCGACGCTCGCAAATTGCGCCTCGTCCAGCCCATCAGGCCCTTTTCTTCCGAGCAGCAGCAGGGCGGTCGCATGGCCAACGAAGAGGGCAATCAGGCCAAGATCGATAGCGACCGGGAATGTGAATTCCAGAAGAATGACCAGCAGAGGGGACAGGGCGAGGCTTGCCAGCATGGCCCTTCTGCTTTCCGGCCCCACCTTCATCAGGCCGCGAAAGGCAATGTACACAAGTGGTGGCAAGCAGGCGGCCAAAACCGGCAGAACGTATCGCACCAGGCTCACACCATATCCCCAGCGCAGGCCGACGAGCACAGACTGCACGGCGCAAAGGGCGATAAGCGCCAAAAATACGCGGTTTGTCCGCACATCGTCTCCGCTTCGAAAGAAGACGATGAACATGACCACCAACAACAGCGCCACGACGAAAGGCAGGGGAATGAAAAGCACGATAACCATCCCGGAGCGAAACCTTGTCGCACTTCATGGACCAGATCGCGTTTCGGTACGACCTTTAACGCGATCAAGGACGCAAAAAATACGTGGCGGCGCAGATTGAGCCCCGTTCTTCCCAAACACACGAGGTTTTCATGCGCCCTGTCACCACCATAGCGACCATGTTATTTTCCGCTTTCGTCACTCAACCGGTTTTTGCGGCGGACGCCGTCGGCATCAGCGAAACTACCGTTCATTCGCCAGCTCGCGGCAAAGACCTTGCTCTCACCGTCTGGTATCCATCTGACGGAAAGGGCACACAGGCGCCTTCCGGCGAGGACCGAATTTTTCAGGGCACGCCCGTGTTCAAGGATGGTGCGGTGAAAACGGGCCGTTTGCCGCTCGTGCTTCTGTCCCACGGCTCGGGTTCAAGAGTGTCCGGCATGGCATGGATCGCCGCGAAGCTTGCGAGCGAGGGTTTCATCGTCGCCGGCACCAACCATCCCGGCACCACCAGCGGCGATTCCACGCCCGCCGATACGCCGAAAATCTGGGAGCGAACAGACGATCTCTCAACGATCATTACGGTCATGACGGCAGAAGGCAAGTGGTCGAATGCGATCGACACGAAGAGGATCGGCGTTCTCGGCTTCTCGCTGGGCGGCAGCGCGGCGATGGAGATTGTGGGTGCGCGCGCCGATCTCGATGCCTATGCCCGCTATTGCGAGGACTATTCTTCGATGATGGATTGCCAGTGGTTCGCCGGCGGCCGGGGTTACCTCAATGGCGAGCCGGTCAGCGTTCCGAAGCTGGATATCAAAACCCTCGACAAGGCCCGTTTTGAGCAGCAGAACCGCGATCCCCGCATTCGCTCCGCCGTGCTGATCGATCCCGGCCTGGCGCTGGCTTTCAAACCGGAGAGCCTGAAAGCGATCGATATTCCGCTGACCTTCATCAATCTCGGCAGCAAAGGTAAAATTCCGCCGGCCGTGCTTGCGGATAAACTCGCAGACGACGTGCCCGGCGCGACCTATCTGCGGGTGGACGACGCCAACCATTTCAGCTTCCTGCCCCTCTGCAAACCGGATGCCGATGCATTTCTCAAGTCCATCGGCGAGCATGATCCGATCTGCGAACCGGCCGGACCACGAGACCGCGCGGATATTCACGCACAATTGGAGACGATGATCCTTACAGCTTTCAACCGCACGCTGAAGCCGGGCCAGTGAGGCCGCAGTCTCAAAGGCCTAGCCGATCCGCTTATAGAACAGGGTCGTGCTGCAAAAGCGTCCATCCGGAAACAGGGCGTAATCCGGAATGACGCCGACCAGTTCCCAGCCGAGACGGGGATAAATCGCCTCGGCATCGCTGCCAGTTGCCGTATCCAGAACCAGAAGGGTACGGCCACGTTTTGCCGCTTCCTCCTCCACCCTTTGCATGAGCTTGCGGGCGACGCCAAGGCCTCGGGCGGATGGGTGCACGAGAAGTTTCATCAGATCGCCGCGATGTGGCTGGTTGGGTTTGGAGGCGAGCCCCACCTGCACGGTGCCGACTACCTTGCCATCCACTTCCGCTACCACATGAATAGTCGCACCCTGACCTGCCGCTTCAGCCACGGATCGCCAGAAGGGTTCGGCATCCTGCGGGGAAAAGGGCAACATGAAGCCGACGGAGGCGCCGCCGTTCACGCAGGCGGCGAGGACTTCGCAGAGTTCTGGCAGGGCATCGATGGTCTCTTGCCCGTTCAACATGCGGATGATGGTCATAAAAACTCCTGTGGGGAAATCAGCGCTGTCTTTGATCCAGCACAACGGCATAACGGGCAGGTTTTTCGGAAGGATTGTGGAAGACGTGCCCTTCTCCGACCGGCATGAAAAGGCAATCGCCCGGCTCCAGCCGGTGAACGTTTCCGCCGCTCGTCATTTCCAGCACGCCTTCGAAAAGCCAGACATATTGCGTCATGCCCCGGCTTGCCGCATGCGGCGGAAAACCGACGCGCGCGCCGGCTGGAAATTCGACTTCGACAATATCGACATCCGATCCCACGCGCGGCGGGGAAATGGCGCGGCGGACATAGCCTGTCTCGGGATCTTTCCAGAGCTGCTGGTCGCGCTTTCTCACCAGCGGAGAAACGGTTTCCTCATTTTCGGCGAAGAAACCGGAGAGCGACAGGCCAAATGCCGCGCAGATGCGGGCGAGCAGCGACGCGGTGGGGCTCGCCTCTCCCCTTTCAATACGGGAAATCATGGCGCGGCTGACGCCCGATTCGGATGCAAGCCTGTCCAGCGTCAGGCCGCTTTCAGCCCGCAACGTTTTGATGCGCTCGCCGATCGAGCGTTCGAGAATGTGATCTTCGTTTTCCATCATATGAGAATTTCACTCTCACATGATGGAGTCAATATCCTTCATAGTGGAATTGTCATTTTTCCGCCGGGTGCTTATCGGCAAATAGGCGTCAGGCGCCGACCTGGGCAATCCAGTCATTCAGATTATAGTAGTTCGTTACTCGACTAACCTTTCCATCTTTCAGGTCAAAAAAGGCGCCGGCCGGCAGCACATATGTCTGACCGTTCGCCTCGGGCAACCCCTCGTCAGTCTTGAGATATTCGCCATTGACAATGAATTCGGCGGACGCGCGCTTTCCATCCTCGCTCGCCATGATCACCATATCGGTAAGGTTTTCCTTATAGCAGCGGTTCATATGATCCATGAAGGACGCAAAGGCGGCCTTGCCGGTCTGGCGCTCGCCCTGATTAATGTCATGCACCACCTCATCGTGAAGCAGCGCCAGGAAGGCATGCATATCCTGACGGTTGAAGGCATCGTAATAGGCGCGGATGGTCTCGGCAGCGGTCATCGTCTTCTCCGTTCATGCTTGCGCGGGTGTTCCATGACGGTATAACCAGTGCAACCGAGAGTGAAAATGCCCATGACCGTCGAAATCAAGTCTCTTTCCGGCATTGACGCCACACCTTATTTCGATGACCTCGCGCGCCTGCGGATCGAGGTGTTTCGCGCCTTTCCGTATCTCTATGACGGCTCGCTGGAGTATGAGCGCAAATATCTTGCGACCTATGCCGATACGGACGGGGCGGTCTTCGTGCTGGCGCTCGATGACGGCAGAGTGGTCGGCATGTCCACCGGCATGCCGATGGCCGCCGAAACCGACGAGGTGAAAACGCCATTCGTGGAAGCGGGCTACGATCCGGACCGGATATTCTACTTCGGTGAAAGCGTGCTGCTTCCCGGCTATCGCGGCCACGGCGTCGGCTTGCGCTTCTTCGAGGAGCGGGAGGCACATGCAAAGCGGCTCGGCTTTAACCAGTGCACCTTCTGCGCTGTCGAGCGGCCTGCCGACCATCCCCGCTGGCCGATGGATTACGTGCCGCTCAATGCCTTCTGGGAAAAGCGCGGTTATCGCCACCACCCCGAGCTGCATACAAGCTTCATCTGGCAGGACCTCGACGAAAGCACCGAGAGCCCCAAACCCCTGTCATTCTGGATGAAGACCATCCTTGCCGGAGATGGAGACACATGACACGCCTCGCCGCCAGCCAATATGCCATCGAGCTGATCAAGACATGGGAGGCCTATACCGCCCATCTGTCCGCCGTTGTCCGCGAGGCCAAGAGCGAGGGCGCAGAACTGCTGCTGCTGCCGGAATATTCGGCTATGACGCTGACCGGTCAGTTGCCACCCGACATCCGTTCTGATCTGCACCGTTCCATCGAAGAGATACAGCCGATGATCCCCTCCTGGGTAGAGCTATGCGAGGAGCTGGCGCGGCAACATCAAATTCTGTTCCAGCCCGGCAGCGCGCCTGTGAAGGACCCGGACGGCAAATTCCGCAATCGCGCGTGGCTTTTCGGTCCGGATGGCCTGATCGGTTATCAGGACAAGCAGATCATGACCCGCTTCGAACGGGAGCAATGGAACATCCATGCCGGCGTCGAGGGCCTTAAAGCGTTTAATACGCAGATCGGCAGGCTGGGCATTCTCATCTGTTACGACAACGAGTTCCCGATGCTTGGCCGCAGGCTGGCGGAACTCGGCGTCGAACTGGTCCTCGCGCCCAGTTGCACCGATACCCTCGCGGGTGCCTATCGGGTCCGCATCGGCGCGCAGGCGCGGGCGCTGGAAAACCAGTATGCCGTCCTGTCATCGCCCACCGCCGGGGAAGCGCCATGGTCCCCGGCCGTCGATGAAAATCGTGGTCGCGCTGCCCTTTACGTGCCGTCGGACTACGGCATGCCAGCATCCGGCATCGTCGCGGAAAGCGAAAGTGATGCGGTGACGCAAAGCAGCCTTTTGATCGCCGATATCGATCTTGCCGCAGTGGCAAGGCTGCGCACCGAAGGACAGGTGGCCACCCGCCGTGACTGGCCGGAGCAATTTGCGATCTGAAAAGCCGATTTTAAAAGGCTTTTAACCAAATTCCCGCTTTGCGGCATGACAAGCCCCTGCTATAGCGCGGAACATGAGCACAAATTCGACCCGCACGCCCCTGGACCATATCCGCAACTTTTCGATCGTTGCCCACATCGATCACGGCAAATCGACGCTGGCCGACCGGTTGATCCAGTCGACAGGCGGCCTCGCCGAACGCGACATGTCGGAACAGGTCCTCGATTCGATGGATATCGAGCGCGAGCGCGGCATCACGATCAAGGCTCAGACCGTGCGCCTGCATTACAAGGCGAATAACGGCGAGACCTATGTGCTTAATCTTATCGACACGCCCGGCCACGTCGACTTTGCCTATGAAGTCTCCCGCTCGCTTTCGGCCTGCGAAGGTTCGCTGCTGGTGGTCGACGCTTCGCAGGGCGTGGAAGCCCAGACGCTCGCCAATGTCTATCAGGCAATCGACAATAATCACGAACTGGTCACGGTGCTCAACAAGATCGACCTGCCGGCGGCCGAACCCGACCGCATCAAGGAACAAATCGAGGAAGTCATTGGCATCGACGCTTCCGACGCCGTGATGATTTCCGCCAAGACAGGTCTTGGCATTCCCGATGTTCTGGAAGCCATCGTCCATCGCCTGCCGCCGCCGAAGAGCGATGTCGGCGAAAACGGGCCGCTGAAAGCGCTGCTTGTTGACAGCTGGTACGACACCTATCTCGGCGTCATGGTTCTGGTGCGCGTCATTGACGGCGTGCTGAGCAAGGGCCAGCAGATCCGCATGATGGGCTCGGGCGCGAAATACGGCATCGAGCGCGTCGGTGTCTTGACCCCGAAGATGGTCAATGTCGATAGCCTCGGCCCCGGCGAGATCGGCTTCATCACCGCCTCGATCAAGGAGGTGGCCGATACACGCGTTGGCGATACCATCACCGACGAAAAGCGCCCGACGGCGCAGGCCCTGCCCGGCTTCAAGCCCGCGCAGCCCGTGGTGTTCTGCGGCCTCTTCCCGGTCGATGCGGCCGACTTTGAAGATTTGCGCGCGGCGGTGGGCAAGCTTCGCCTTAACGACGCCTCCTTCTCCTTCGAAATGGAATCGTCTGCCGCTCTCGGCTTCGGTTTCCGCTGCGGCTTCCTGGGCCTGCTCCATCTCGAAATCATTCAGGAACGCCTCGAGCGCGAATTCAATCTCGATCTCGTCGCGACAGCGCCTTCGGTCGTTTATGAAATGACGCTGACGGATGGCACGGAAAAGGAACTTCACAACCCGGCCGACATGCCCGACGTGGTGAAGATCAAGGAAATCCGCGAACCGTGGATCAAGGCGACGATCATGACGCCGGACGAATATCTCGGTGGCATCCTGAAACTCTGTCAGGACCGGCGTGGACTGCAAACCGAGCTGACTTATGTCGGCAACCGCGCGATGATTACCTACGAGCTGCCGCTCAACGAAGTGGTGTTCGATTTCTACGACCGTCTGAAATCGATCTCCAAGGGTTATGCCTCGTTCGACTACAACATCATCGACTATCGCGAAGGCGATCTCGTCAAGATGTCGATCCTCGTCAATGGCGATCCCGTCGATGCGCTTTCCATGCTGGTCCACCGCTCGGCGGCCGACCGGCGCGGGCGCGGCATGTGCGAAAAGCTGAAGGAACTCATTCCGCCGCACATGTTCCAGATCCCGATCCAGGCCGCCATCGGCGGCAAGGTCATCGCCCGCGAAACCGTGCGCGCGTTGCGCAAGGATGTAACGGCGAAGTGCTACGGCGGCGACGCCACACGCAAGCGCAAACTTCTGGACAAGCAGAAGGAAGGCAAAAAGCGCATGCGCCAGTTCGGCAAGGTGGAAATTCCGCAGGAAGCCTTTATCGCCGCTCTGAAGATGAACGACGAGTGATGCATCTGTAATGCTGCAAGGGCGTGGCGCGACAGCAGGCAGCGCGCTACGCTTGTTTAACCTGCGCCTACTAGAAGTAACCTGAAAATCCGCCGCTAACACTAATCAACAATTGCCATAGCACGTATCACGTTCGCTATCCTTGACGCCTCTGATTGAGTTAGATCGTGAGGTATCCCCTGCACATAAACCGTCAAATCAGCGCGAACTGGTATCGGCAAAATCAACGTGGCAACCGGCGGCGGTGTTTGAGTGTTTAGTGTCGGTGAAGAAGCAAGCGGCGTAGTATTTTCTTTTTGCGCTCTATTGGCTGGTCGTGAATTCTCACGTGCTTTTTTGCCGTTGCCTGTGCTTGGCCTAAATGCCATCGGATTTTCAACATAACTAAGAAAATCATCGATAGCAGACCTCACCCTACTCTTATAGGTGGCCAAGCTGTCGCCGGTATATTTCATTCCATTTAGGTTCTGAAAACGACGCATCACATCGTCCAGATCGATCATGGACACATCTTTCGCCTCCTCGTTGTCCAGAATCCCCAGAACATTGTTAACGGCCGCCTTTCTTGAGGAGGCTGTTGTCTTGTTCATGAGTCCCTTGCGAGCGAGATAGTCGAGAAAACCAAGCAACGCGTCTTTAGATTTTTGACCAGTCATCTTCCGACTCCTATTTATCTTATTATTACAGAGCGACTCAAACGCGTCAACGGCTCTAGTGACCCGCCATCCATTGGGACGAAATCTGACTCAGACAACAAGGATGACTACAGAAATCCACAAACAGACAGACATAAACATCATAACGCATTGTATAATATCAGTTTTTTATGAAAAATTCACGTCTATCAGCATATTAAAGATTGACATAGACAAGTTGATCTCGTGATTTTTTTGTCTGAATTTTTAAAAATCACGCATTTATCGCCGTGAATGGATTGACTCCACAGAAGTACCGATCAAGTATTGTTGCAAAGGAGAATCACATGGAAAGAATTGCACTAGCTGACCGCAGCAACGAGCACCGTCGCGATTGGCAATAACAAAAAGGGCCACAAAGCAGGAAAGGCTGGCACCCGACCTGAAATGTGACCCATGGTGTCAGCGGACAAGCCCAAATCCGTTGGACGGAGTGACTGGAATTGCCGATATCTGAAGCACTTAACACTTCAAGAATCGCATTTTCCGGTCTCCGTTTCAAGAGGGCATTCCGTCGTAGTCAGGAGAATATAATGACCAACGACAATATGCCGAGCTACACGCTCACTTTTGATGATGCCATCCAGATTTGGCTTCGCCACTGGAAGGGTGAATTCCAGAACCGGATTGCAGCGAGCTTCGACGTCAATCCGGGCCGCGTTAACGATGTCCTTAAAGAGCGGAAACATGTCGGCAGCCGTGAAGCCGCGCTTTCCCGGCGCGCCGCGTGACGAGAGGTTCTCAACATGACGAATAAACGTAATCAGCATGTTGTTCCTCATCCCGATGGCTGGGCCGTAAAAGGCGCCGGCGCAGAACGGGCAACGAGGGTGGTGGAAACCCAACGTGAAGCAATCGATATTGCCCGCGGAATCGCACAAAATCAGGCAACGGAAATGCTGGTTCACGGAGAGAACGGTCGCATCCGCGAGCGTAACTCTTATGGCAATGATCCGTTTCCGCCCAAGGGCTGACTGATCTTTTTACTGGTGCTGGTGGCCTCCCAAGGCCACCAGTTTTATAAATTCCTTTTATTCTCATATCTCCGGAAACAGGATCGACCGATGCGCCGCCGCACCGGCCATTGCGCCGTCACCAACCGAAAGGGCCACAGAGCCGGCAGCCCTTGCCACATCGCCGCAGGCAAATATGCCGGCAATGGTGGTCTGTTTCATCGGATCGGTAACGACGGTCGATCCCATTGGTCCTTCCTCGATGGCGCAGCCGAGTTTTTTTACCCAGTCTGAGGCGATACGTAATTTCGGCTGGGTGAAAAGGCCCGCCAGCGCAATATTACGCCCATCCACCAGAGCGATATCCGCATGTCCGGCGATTTCCCGGATATGCGTATTTTCCACATGGACCCCGCGAGCAGACAGAAGCGCATCCTGATCAGCATCCGGCTCGAAGACGCCATTGGTAAAGAAGGTCGTCTCCCCCCAGTCCAGGAGCATCAGGGCATGATGTATGGCCAGAGGTGAAGCCGCGATAACTCCGATCTTTCCCTGATCCAGTTCGTAGCCATGGCAATAAGGGCAGTGGAAAACAGAGGACCCCCAGCGGTCCTTTAGCCCGACTATATCCGGAAGTTCGTCGGTGACGCCCATGGCGAGAATGAGACGGGCGCCGCTTTCACGGCGACCGCCATCGATTTCAACCTCAAAGTCACCAAAAGTCCCTTCCGCATCCGTTACCCTGCCACGCGCCCACTCGATCGTCGGGTAGCGCTCGATCTGGCTGCGCGCCTCGCTCACGATTTCGCCGGGCGCCTTGCCGTCCTGCCCAAGAAAACCATGAGAGTGGCTGGCAAAGCGATTTCGTCTTTCGCCTGCGTCCACCACCAGAACCCGCTTCCTTGCGCGGCCCAGCTGCAGGGCGGAGGATAACCCGGCGTAACTGCCGCCAATTATGATCACGTCGAATTTCATGATGCACCCATGGTTTGAGACCGCCCGTAACCGCGGTCCATGTCATGCTACTTATATTGTTACATGAAAGATCGAGTCAATGGTCATGCAACTTATATTGTTACGTCAGCCGGAGGGTGGTAAGCGTGAATGCAAACAGGCGGGCTTCAACAATGAGACACGACACACGACTTTCCCGGGTGCTGCATATTTTGATCCATATGGAAAAACATGAGGGCGCGGCGACTTCGGAAAGTATCGCAGCCATGTTGCAGACCAACCCCGTGGTGGTGCGCAGGACGATGGCGGGCCTGCGCGAGCAGGGATATGTCTCTTCCGAAAAAGGACATGGCGGAGGATGGGTTCTGGCGCGCCCACTCAATGAGATTACATTACTCGATATCTACAGAGCGCTTGGCGCACCCGAACTGTTCTCTATCGGGCTGGCAGGTGACAATCCGGATTGTGTTATTGAACAGGCAGTCAATGCTGCACTTTTCGAGGCCATGACCGAGGCGGAGAGCATTTTGTTATCCCGCTTCGGAAATATTACGCTTTCGGCGCTGGCGGCAGAATCGATCACCCGCTGGTCAAAAGTCTCCAATCATCCTTCCGCCATGGACCAGCTCTGAGCGAGTGAACCAGCGATTGCTCAAACGAAAAAACCGCCTGCTCGGAAGCAGGCGGCTTCATCATGTCCAGTCAGCCATTAAGGCTGGGTCTGGGTTCCACCCGTGTTCGGACTTGCCGGGGCGGCGTTATTTGCCGGCGGCGTTGCCGGGGTAGTCGGTGCCATCGGTGCCGGCGCCTGGTCCGTCGCAGCGGGTGGCGTGGTGGACGACGTCGTGGCGGGATCGGTGGTCGGGCCGCTCATCTGCGACCAGGCGAAGACGCCCACCAATACGACGACGATGATTGCCAGCCACGGCACCCAGGACGACGAGGTGCGGGCACGCGGTTCGTTGTTGATATTCAGTTCCGGACGAAGATCGCGGTCCGGACGCGGGTTGTTGGGATCGAATGTCATGGTGTTTCCTCCTCTTCATTCTGCCGAGAAAACGACGTTCCCGCGATTTTGTTCCGATCAGTCGCCCCTGCGGTCAGGACGAAGGTGAAACGGGCGGCTGACGAAGAGCATCTGCAAGCACGGTCATGACGTGTGGACCACCCATTTGCGACACGTTGAAACGCATGAAACCGGACGCGCTCTGCGAGGAACTGAACACATTCCCCGGTGCGAGCACCAACTGCTGCGCGAGCGCGCGGCGCGCCACATCGGCAGCATCCACGCCTTCCGGCAGGCGGCACCATAAAAACATGCCCGCCTGCGGTTCGATCCACGGCACGCATCCAAGTGAGATGAGGCGCGCCGCCGCCTCCGGCATCGCCGCCGCAAGCCGCAGACGAAGCGCCTCGACATGTTTGCGATAACTGCCATCCGTCAGAAGCGACAGGACCAGCGCGGCTGAGAAATGCGCTCCGCCGAAAGCGGTGGCGATCTTGAGGTCGGTCAACGCTTCCACCCACGCCAGGGGCGCTGCTATGAAACCGCAGCGCACGGAAGCCGACAGTGTTTTTGAAAAACTACCGATCTGGACAACGCGGTTCAGGCCGTCGAAGGCCGCCAGACGCGGGGCGGCCTGAGTTTCGAAATCGGCGAAAATATCATCCTCAATGATGGTCAGTCCCGACTGTTCGGCCAACATCAACAAACGGTGGGCATGAACGGCGGAGAGCCGCGCGCCAGTGGGATTATGGATCGCGGAATTGGTGATATAGAGCCGCGGCCGGTGCTCTTTCAGCGCCTGCTCGAAAATCGGCAGGTCCGGCCCTGTAGGTGTATAGGGCACGCCAATGGCCCTGACGCGGTGCGCGCGCAAAAGGGCGTGGAAATTGAAATAACATGGATCATCGACGATTACCGTATCTCCAGGCTGCAGCAAAAAGCGGCACAGGAGATCGATTGCCTGGGTACCGGAATCGGTCAGCATGATCTGGCTGGCCCCGGCCTGAACCCCGTGATCGGCCAGCCTGCGCGACAGGAGCTGCCGCAGCGGCAGAAGCCCCATCGGGCTCGCATAATCCGTCAGCAGAGCGGCATCCGCGCGCGCAAGCCCCCTGATCGCCCGCCGCATTGCCTCTTCCGGCATCCAGGACGCGGGAAGCCAGCCGCAACCGGGCTTGGCGAGGACGGACCCTTCGTCCAGCGCCTGACGGGATACCCATAGCGGGTCCACCGCCCTGTCCAGCCGGGGCTCGATATCGGCGAGAGACAGGGGCGCAAGCGGACCGGCTACAAAAAATCCGGAGCCCGGCCGCGAGCTTATCGTGCCATCGGCCACCAGCCGGTCATAGGCTTCGACAACAGTGGAGGTGGAAACGTGCATGGCTTTCGCCAGCCCGCGCACCGAAGGCAGGCGCGCGCTTGGAACGAGGCTGCGCGAAGCAATGCGCTGGCGAATGCTCGCCATGACCTTTTCTATGCGCGTACCGGGCTCGATCTGCGCGAGGGTTGAAAACCGCCCGTCCACAACTCTCTCCATCCGTACTGGAACATCAACCATAACAGTTTCTTTAAATTGTACATGACTGTCGCTGTTGCCGCCAGCAGTTCCGGAGGAAGAAGGACAAAATGCAGGAGATGACGATGGACAAGGCGACAAGCGGCTGGCTGAACGGTCTGACGGGCGTGGTGATATTTAGCGGCTCGCTGCCCGCCACGCGCGTTGCGGTGACGGGTTTCGATCCCGTGTTCCTCACTGTGGCCCGCGCCAGCATTGCGGGTCTATTGGCGGTGGTGCTGCTGCTTGTTTTCAGGCAAAAGCGCCCGGCGCGCCATGATCTGACATCGCTCTTCATCGTCTCGCTTGGGGTTGTCGTGGGCTTTCCGCTGTTGACGGCGCTTGCCCTCCGACACGTTACCTCGGCGCATTCCATTGTTTTTGTCGGGCTGTTGCCGCTGGCCACCGCAATCTTTGCGGTTCTGCGCGGAGGCGAGCGCCCGCGCCCGGCCTTCTGGCTCTTTTCCTGCGCGGGCAGCGCCCTGGTGGCGGGCTTTTCGATGTGGAATTCATTTTCGACCGGGCTTGAGGCCTCGCTTACCGGTGATCTCCTGATGCTCGGCGCAATCATCGTCTGCGGACTTGGTTATGCAGAGGGTGCCGCCCTTTCCCGCAGGCTGGGGGGCTGGCAGGTCATTTCCTGGGCGCTGGTTCTCTCCCTGCCGGTGATGCTGCCGCTCGCGTTTTTCACAGGGCCGCAAACGCTCGCCGGCATCGATCCCCAGGCTTGGGGCGGCCTTGCCTATGTTTCCCTGTTCAGCATGCTGATCGGCTTCATCTTCTGGTATCGCGGCCTGGCGCAGGGCGGCATTGCGGCAGTCGGACAATTGCAGCTGCTGCAGCCGTTCTTCGGCCTCGCGCTTGCCGCAACCCTGCTGCACGAAGAGGTAAGCCCTGCCATGATTGCCGTTACGCTGGTTGTGGTGCTGTGCGTCGCGGGCGCCAGAAGATTCGCGCGCTGACACGGGCGATCCTTCAGCTGGAACGGCGATCCACCCAGCGGTGCCACGCATCTTCGCTGCCGTTGAAGACATTGAGATCGATGCGGCCATCGACGCCATGTGACAGGCCCGAGCCGGAATATTGCCAGAACAGCCATTTGCGACCGGGATAGACCACCGATGGGTGCTGGGCGACGGCGCGCAGCCAGAAAGGATAGTCCTGGAACTCGCCGGTCAGGTTATCCTTGTAAAAATCCGGCGCGGTATAAATGATTGGCCGCTGCCCGTAATGGCGCTCGAGCTTGTTCATGAAGACGCGCATCTTTTCCAGAACGCGCTCACGGGAATGGCGCATCTTGCAGCTCGACTCGCCGTTATATTCCACATCGATCACCGGTGGCAGCGCGTCGGGATCGCGTGGCACGTTGCGAATAAACCAGTCTGCCTGTTCGCTGGCCGAACGGCACCAGTAGAAGAAGTGATAGGCGCCACGGCGAATGCCCGCGGCCTTTGCACCCTGCCAGTTGGTGCGGAACATCGGATCAAGGTGATCGCCGCCATCCGTGGCCTTGATGAAGGCGAAATTGGCCCCGCGGGTGCGCAGCAACGGCCAATCGATATTGGCCTGCCAGCGCGACACATCCACGCCGTGCACCTGGAAATGCCGCGGCTGAACCCGGCCGAAATTGATCGGTTTCGCATCGCTGAAGCTGGAACGGAAAATGCGGGAGCGGATCTGCGCACCGGCGCTCGCCGCCGGAGCCGCCGCCATGGCCAATTGGACCGGATGCTCCATCGGCCGTTCGGCCGGCCGTATCATCCCGGCCTGCGGCGGGACCGGCAAACGGATTTCAGGCGCATCCTGCGGCAGCGACGCCCTCGGCGTGACGGCGGAAAAAGCCTTGGGCTCTTCCGGCACCGGCCCACCCCAGGCCAGTACTTCCTGCCGCGGTTGAGCGGTTATCGGCTGCGAGCCGACACTTGCCTGCGGCACCGGCGCTGATGGCGTGACAGAACTCGTGGTTTCCTTCGACGGCAAGCCGGCAACCAGGCTTTCCGGACCGGAACTGGACGTGCAGCCGCCAAGCAGAAGGCAACCGAAAAGAAGTGCTGGCACAGCCGATGAACGCATGAGAACCCGTACGCAAAACAAATCGGGGACGCACTGGCGCCACCCGGAGACCTCGAAATACAAATGCTAACGGAAGATTATCAAAAAAGACTGAATCTTATCTTTACGCCGGCACCCACCAATGCGCCCTTCATTTCTGGCAGGTAAATTGCATTCCGGTTCTCATTGGACGACTCAGGCCGTCATGGTGCTGAGATCAACGGTATCGGCGCCGGGGGAATTTCTCTTGATCGACTCGATCGCGTGAATGGCCGAGGCCTTGGCCTTATAGCCTTCAGAGACAAACATCGTCTCGCCGTTCGAAGCCTTGAAGCGAAAGCGAAATTCTCCGGCTTTGTCTTGATAAATCTCGAATTTGTACATGGGCTTTGCGGCTCCTTCGCGCTGTAAAATGAACTCCACGCAATTCTGGTCTGGCACCATGATATTCGCAACAGAAAATCCGTCAGATGAGCCGCACCCAGGCACGGGCAATCTCCAGACCCGCTGCATCCGCCATCCCTGCACGCAGGTCGCGATGATCGGGATATTGTGCCAGCCAGCCGGGCGCCATTTTTTCGATGGAAGCGGGAAAGGCCTCGCACCACCCGTCGACGACTGCTGCGGAGGCCTCGAAATGGAACTGCGTGCCATAGACCGCCCGTCCGAGGCGAAAGGCCTGATTCCGCGTCGCGGCATTGGTCGCAAGCCGGGTGGCGCCGGGTGGTAGTGTAAATGTATCGCAGTGCCATTGGAAAATCGGAAAAGCTCTATCCAGCCCGGCCAAAAGCGGATCGGAAATGCCCTCTTCCGTGAGGGACACCTTTTGCCAGCCGAATTCCGGTGGACTGGAGAGAATATTATCGCCACCATAAGCGCGGGCCAGCAGCTGGCTGCCGAGGCAAACACCCATGACTGCCCTGCCCGCATCGCCAAAGGTTTTCATCAAACGCGCAAGCTCTGGAAGATAGGGATAGAGGGCATCGTCGAGTGCGTTCTGCTCTCCGCCCAGAACGATAAGGGCATCATGACCGCCCGCATCTTTCGGAAGCGGTTCCCCCGCATAGGCGCGAATGACGTGTACCTCCGCATTTGCCTCCGCCAATGCCACGCCGAGTTGTCCATGCGGCGTGCCCGCCATGTTTTCGATAATTGCGACGCGCATGCGACCTCTTGATGATAACAGATGATTCAGCCGGCGGGTTTCGCCGATTGAATCCAAGCTTCATCATGATGAAAAGGGATTTTCAAGAGGTACGGCAGCAGTGGCGTGGCACAGCATGGGCCCCGCCACTGGATATTAGAATTCCCGCGAGAGCTTCGCGTCGACCGAATGCCGGTTGCCGCCCCGAATCGTGAAGAACAGGAAAATCGCCGCCCAGAGAATCGATTTTTCCGCACCGCCCAGACCTTCCGCCTTCACCACACCATGGAACCAGACCGTTACCAGAAGGACGATCATGGCGGCGAAGGATGCCGGCCGCGTGAAAAGGCCGATGGCGATGAAAATACCGCCGAAGAATTCCGTTGCCGCCAGCAGCGGCGACCAGAAGACGCCCGGGTAAAAACCGAGGCTCTCCACCATGCCGACCGCCCCGAAGGGATTGAGAATCTTGCCGAACCCATGGGTAACCAGCAGAAGTCCCGCCGTGACACGCAAAATGGTCTCCACCACATCGTGTGTCCCGTTATAAAGCGGTGCAACGGCGGGAACGAACAGACGCTGACGATTATTGTCGAACTGGGCCATAGGATCTCTCTGTTTGAGCATTCGATTGACTTATCTGTTCGCAAAGCCCCGTGATAAGAACAAGCATATGCCGGGTAAAAACATGAGCGTTAAAGTTAACATTATCGTGACTCGGCCGCGAAGGAGACGTGATGATGACCGACACCAAACCGCGCATAACGATACGCTACTGCACCCAGTGCAACTGGTTGCTGCGGGCTGGATGGATGGCGCAGGAAATCCTGCAAACCTTCGCCTCGGACATCGGCGAAGTGAGCCTTGTCCCCTCGACCGGCGGCGTGTTCGAGATCGGGGTGGACGGTACCATTATATGGGAACGCAAACGTGACGGCGGTTTTCCCGGCCCAAAAGAGCTCAAACAGAGAATCCGCGACATCATCGACCCGGAACGAGACCTCGGTCATGCCGACAGGACGAAGCACGAAGGCCTCGACACCTGACCCGGCGACGGGTTTCAACAGCACCAGACAAGTTTTTTCCCTTTAAAATCAATGACCGTCATAAAAGTTCAAAAAGCCTGTTGACACCGGGCGGCTGCCCTCGTACATCGCTCTCCGTCGCCCAGATGGCGGAATTGGTAGACGCGCCAGCTTCAGGTGCTGGTACTCGCAAGGGTGTGGAGGTTCGAGTCCTCTTCTGGGCACCATTCCATTTTGATCTTAGCCAGATCAAATACTTAGACGAAAAAACAGCAACATTTGGCCCTCCTGCAGAACGCAGGGGTACATGTTGCGGTTTTTCGTTTTGCTGACGCCCAGCGCCAATCTTACCCTTAGGAAAAGATGCAGATGACGAGCCAAGGCTCACGCCTTCACGGCATCGAATACGGCGGCTCGATCGTTCGGATTTGAGGCGGACCAAGCCTTGTTAAGGTTGGGCGTCCTTGTCGCCACTGTTTTGCGAATGCTGCTCACAATTGGGCGTGCAGGAAAGAACGGTTCGCTCCGTCTGGCGGAAAACACGGACCGTATTGCCTTCATCAATGGAGACGAGAATCCGCTCATCGACGATTGGATTCCCTTCGGCGTCGAGAAGTACGAGATTTGTCGTGCCGAAACTGCGGCCGGTCAGAACGATCGTGGTGGCGTCGGCAACCGTGGCATCGGCAACTTTCGAGTTGCCGACGATAACCTTGCTGACAGGACGGTCGAGACGGAGGACGCGGGCGTGATTCATCGAGACGCGCAATATGTCTTCCTGGGCAAAACCGGGCTGGAACGCCCCTCCCAGAATGACCGACAAGCCGACCACAATTTTCGTCAGTTTTCCGGATGACACGCTTTTTGCCCTTGCTCACTAATCAGCAGTTTACCGCGTCAAAGAATGCGTGGTTTTAGTGAATGAAGCGTTAAGTGACGAAAATGCACGATTAAAGCGATAACCATGCGCATCTCAAGTCATTCCCCACTGCCGCAAACCCGCACCAAAAATGAACATATATGTCTCATCTATAGCGCGCTCTTCTCAAAACAGGAAACAGCTTGCAGCGGAATATATTCGTTTTCCAGCAAATATAAAAATACAGTCAATACTTTTTATATTTGTTTACCAAGAGAAACTCAACAGGACGTTTACTTTGGATTAATCCTTTTTTTTAAGTGCTTGGAAATTGCTCGGCGGTAGTTTGAACGCAACCGAACAACGGAGAACAGTTGTCGGCGTGCTGAACCAAACAAGAGTTAGGAGATACTCATGACCAAGATTTTCGCTCGTTTCCTCAAGGACGAATCCGGCGCCACGGCAATTGAATACGGCCTGATCGCCGCGCTTATTTCCGTTGCAATCATCGGCGGCGCTTCGGCCGTTGGTACGCGGCTCAATGCTTTCTTCACCGCTCTTTCTCAGAGAATCAACGCCAATGCGCCTGCCGCAACAAACTAAGCGTTGCTGAATCAGAAGTGGACACGCCGCCCTTGAGGCGGCGTGTCTTTTTTATGAATACCTTCGATAGAGTAGCTGCCGTGAAAAGCAGCACGAGGAGATGGTCGTGGTAGTCGCTGCAATTTTCCTGATATTGCCTTTTTGCCTCGCTTTTGCGGCTCTGAATGATCTCTTCAGCATGACGATACCGAACAGGATAACACTTTTCCTGCTATCGTCTTTTGTGGTCATAGCCCCTTTTTCCGGAATGGACTGGCATACTTTTGCCATGAGCCTCGCGGCCGCCGCTATTGTATTTTTTGCCTGTTTTGCGCTTTTCGCCGCCAATGTCATGGGTGGAGGAGATGCCAAGCTTCTGACGGCCGCTGCCGTGTGGTACGGCTTCAACATCTCCCTCATGGAGTTTCTGCTCGCAGTGACCTTCATCGGCGGTGTGTTGACACTTGGCATCCTGCTTTTGCGATCCCGCTCACAGGAAATAATGGCGATAGGCATTCCTATCCCAGATTCACTGATGGTGGCAAAGAAGATCCCCTATGGGATCGGTATCGCCATTGCCGGACTTCTGACATACGGTGAAGCACCGATGGTAAAGGCCGCCATCGCCGGTCTTCTTTGAATGAATTACTTCAAGGACCGAAATTAAAGGCTCGTTAACCACAAACCCAAGTATAATATTAACCATAATTATACCAATGACGCGCCATCCTGACGGGAGAAGAATCTGATTCCCTCAAGGATCGAGCATGAAACCGTCGCGTATCGTCATTCTCTCCGTTGCCCTGGTTGCAGCCGGCCTTGCCGGTCTTGTCGCCATGCAGATTTCCGGTGCAAAACAGGTTATCGAAAAGGCGGAAACGATCATCCAGAAAGAGCCGACGGTCAACGTTCTCGTTTCCTCGGTCAATTTGCCCGTCGGCAGCCGTCTGAATGACAGCTCGGTGCGCTGGACGCCCTGGCCGCAGGGCAATGTCGTCGACAGTTTCATAACCGAAGCCAAAAACCCCAACGCAATCACCGAACTCACCGGCGCCGTCGTGCGGTTGCCCCTGTTCGAGGGGGAACCGGTGCGGCCGGAAAAAGTCGTCGATTCCAGTACCCGCATCATGTCATCGCTTCTGCCGGCAGGAAAACGCGCCGTCGCCACGGAAATTTCCGTTTCAACCGGCGCGGGCGGCTTCGTACTGCCCAATGACCGTGTCGACGTCATCATGGTTCGCAAGGGTGAGAACGGACACTTCCTGACCGAGAATGTTTTGAACAATGTCCGGGTTCTCGCGATCGACCAGCAGATCAAGGAAGGCGAAGACGGGATTTCCGCCGTCGTGGGCGCAACGGCCACACTGGAACTGACGCCTGAGCAGGCGAAGATCATAACGGTGGCGCAGCAGATGGCGGATCGCCTCACTCTCGCCCTGCGCTCGATCGCCGATGCACAGGAAAACGACACGCTTTCGGCGGGCTATCTTCTCAACGGTGGCTCCGGCCAACCGGAAATTCAGGTGATCAAATCCGGTTCGATCGTCAAGGGCAATCAGGGAGCATCACAATGACCGGGGGGTTCATGGCAAAGCGCGTTAAAAAACACCTGCGTTCATCGATGCTGGGCGCACTTGCATTCTGCGTGGCTTTTTCAGGCATTCCAGGCCCGCATTCGCCCGAATTTCTGCGTCTCGGCGAGGCCGCGGCACAAAGCGCCAGCATCGTGCGCATCACCGAGAGTGGCTCGGGCGTTCGCAAACGCCTGAAACTCGGCCTCAACAAGGCTTTGGTCATCGACCTGCCCGAGGACGCCCATGATATTCTCGTTGCTGACCCCAGCCTTGCCGATGCCGTGACCCGCACGTCGAGACGAATCTATCTCTTCGGAAAAACGGTGGGGCAGACCAATATTTTCATTTTCGGCGATAGTGGCCGTGAAATCGTCAGCCTCGATCTCGAGGTGGAGCGCGATATCGTCGGGCTGGAGACCAATATTCGCCGCTTTATTCCCGACTCCGACATCAAGGTCGAAATTGTTTCAGACAATATCGTTTTGACGGGAACGGTTCGTACACCGCAGGACTCGGCACGGGCAGTACAGCTTGCCGAAGCCTTTCTGAAGGGTGGTGAAGCCACCACGCGTAACATATCGCTGACAGGTGGCGACAATGGCGGAGACGCCGCAATTTTTGCCGAAAACCGCCAGGTATCGCAAATCGTCAATATGCTGACGATCGAAGGCGAAGATCAGGTAACGCTGAAGGTTACCGTCGCCGAGGTCAGCCGGCAGGTGCTGAAACAGCTGGGTTTCAATGGCTCCATCAGCAGTTCGACAAGCAATAACGGCTTCGAATTCGCAAATCCGTCCAATCTTGGAAATGCAATCAGCGGCGCCTCGCGGATCGCCAGCGGCGCGATCGGTTCCGGTTCGCTCAACTTTGCCACCTATCTCAATGCCATGGAGCAGGCCGGTGTCGTACGCACGCTGGCCGAACCCAGCCTCACCGCCATTTCCGGCGAGCAGGCAAAGTTCTATGTCGGGGGCGATTTCCGTCTGCCTGCGGAACAGGAAGTCACCATCGACAAGGATACGGGCCAGCAGACCATAACGCGCACGACCGACACGGTCGACTACGGCATAACCTTGAATTTCCGGCCGGTGGTGCTTTCGCCAGGACGGATCAGCCTCAAGATCGAGACCAATGTTTCCGAGCCTACCTATGAAGGTAACGTGGTAACCGGAAATGCAGGCCGGAACATCCCAGGTTCGACTTATATGTCGATCCGCAAGCGCGAGACCTCGACAACCGTCGAACTCCCATCGGGCGGCTCGATCGTCATCGCCGGCTTGGTCCAGGATAATATCCGCCAGGCCATGTCGGGGCTTCCGGGCATTTCAAAGGTTCCGATCTTCGGTACGCTTTTCCGCAGCAAGGACTTCATCCGCAACGAAACGGAACTGGTCATCATCGCGACGCCCTATCTGGTGCGGCCAGTCGCGCGCAACCAGATCGCCCGGCCGGATGACAACTTCAATCCGGAAAACGATGCAGCCATGTATTTCATGAACCGCGTCAACAAGGTCTATGGCCGCAAGGACCAGGTTCAGGCGGCTCCTTATCAGGGATCGGTGGGGTTCATCTACAAATGACCAAACGCGCACGAAATCCCCTCTTCAGAGCAAGCCCGGCGGGGGCAGGAAACATCATGCAGGAAACCTCTTCCTTTTTGTCCATCAAACGCGCCGGTCTCGTCGCCATGGTTGCGCTCACCGCCGGCCTTCTGCAGGGCTGCGCGCGTGACCCTTTGACGACCAATGCCATTCCTGACGACTATCGCACCCGCCATCCCATAACGCTCTCGGAAGCGGAACATTCGCTGGACATTCCGGTTTCGGCAGGCGACAGCCGGCTGACCACGGCAGTGGCGGACAATGTCCGCGGGTTTGCCCAGAATTACGCGTCCATGTCGACCGGCATCGTAAATATCCAGGTGCCGTCGGGGTCCGCCAATTCGGCGACCGCATCAAAAATGGCGAAACAGATCCGCTCGACGCTTTCCGGCGCCGGAGTTTCTTCGGGCAAGATCATGGAAACGCGCTACGCCGCCTCCCCGAATGGCGATGCTGCTCCCATTCGTTTGAGCTATGTGGCCGTCACCGCCATGACCGGGCAATGCGGCCAATGGCCGGAAGACCTTTCGGACAACACCTTCGCCAACAAGAACTGGTACAATTTCGGGTGCGCTTCGCAAAGCAATCTCGCGGCTCAGGTCGCCAATCCGATGGATCTGGTCGGCCCGCGCGGCATGAGCCCCATCGATGCTGAGCGCCGTGCAGTGGTTATCGATACGTATCGTAACGGCAAGAACACGGCCACCGCAAACTGATGCGGTCCCAACAATTGTCACGGCAGGAAAGACGATGAGCGCTGTAGAATACGACATCAAGTCAAGCGACGGAGCAGACACCCTGCAGCCGGTGCGCACCTCCGATATGGACCGCCTGCGGCCCCTGCCCCGCATCTCCATCCAGGCCTTCTGCGTCAGCGACAACATGCAGGGCGTCATGGACGCATTGTCCGGTGACAGGCGCATGAGCAAGGTAACATTGCGGGTGACGAAGGGTGACATCAACGCTGCGGCCACGATGTTCTCTGCCTCGCCTACGCCAAATCTCATCATTCTGGAGACGGCAAGCGCGCCGGCTTCGCTGCTGGATGACCTTGCTCCTCTCGCGGAGGTTTGCGATCCCTCAACCCGTGTCATCATTGTCGGCCGCCACAATGACATAACATTGTATCGCGACCTCATCCGCAACGGTATTTCGGAATATCTGGTTGCCCCGGTCAACATGGCCGATCTTCTGGGTTCGATCGCCGCGATCTTCGTCGATCCCGAAGCGGAGCCGCTTGGCCGCAACATCGCCTTCATCGGCGCCAAAGGTGGGGTGGGGTCCTCGACGGTCGCACATAATTGCGCCTTCGGCATCTCGACCCTGTTTTCGACGGAAACCATTCTCGCCGACATGGATCTGGCTTATGGCACAGCCAATATCGATTTCGATCAGGATCCGGCCCAGGGCATGGCGGAAGCGGTTTTCTCGCCGGAGCGGCTGGATGAGGTATTTCTCGACCGCCTTTTGACGAAATGCTCCGATCACCTATCGCTGCTCGCGGCACCGTCGCTTCTTGACCGGACTTACGATCTAGACCGCCAGGCCTTTCTGCCGATCCTTGAGGTTTTGCAGCGTAGCGCGCCCGTCGCCGTCCTCGACCTTCCCCACCAATGGTGCGACTGGACAAGGGCTGTGCTTGCGGAAGCGGATGAGGTCGTCATCACCGCGGTTCCGGATCTTGCGAATCTTCGCAACACGAAGAACCTGTTCGACGCGCTGATAAAACTGCGCCCCAACGATAAATTGCCGCATCTCATCCTCAACCAGGTGGGCATGCCGAAGCGACCCGAAATCGCTCCGGCGGATTTTTTCGACCCGCTGGAAATCGAGCCGATTGCGATCATTCCATTCGAGGCGCAATTGTTTGGAAACGCCGCAAACAGCGGACGCATGATTAGCGAAATGGATGAAAAATCCCAGATCGCAGAAACCTTCTCGCAAATTGCCCATACCATCACCGGTCGCACGGTGCTGCGCAAAAGCCGGCGCGGCGGTCTGGACAGACTTAAGAATATTCTCAAGCGCAAGTAGGGATTCCCTCCGCGCCTATTGACGGAAACGCCGATGTTCGGAAAACGCGGGGCCGAGGGCCCAGCCAGAAGCACGAAGCCGGATCCCGTCGCACCTGTCCCCATGCAGGTGGCGGCGCCCGAGCCGCGCTCTCTCTCCATCGACACGCTCGAGCCGGGCCAATCACCCGTAGCGCGACAGATGGCGGTCACGCAGCCGGCGCAAAAAAAGCGCGCCCGCACGGAGGATTATTACAATACCAAGAGCCAGGTATTTTCCGCGCTCATCGATACGATCGACCTTTCGCAGCTCGCCAAACTTGATGCGGAGAGCGCGCGCGAGGAAATTCGCGATATCGTCAACGACATCATCACGATCAAGAATTTCGCAATGTCGATTGCCGAGCAGGAAGAACTGCTTGAAGACATCTGCAATGACGTTCTAGGTTACGGGCCGCTTGAGCCCCTTCTTGCCCGCGACGATATCGCCGATATCATGGTCAATGGTTCTGGCCAGACCTTCATCGAAGTCGGCGGCAAGACCATCGAATCCGACATCCGCTTTCGCGACAACGCGCAATTGCTTTCCATCTGCCAGCGCATCGTCAGCCAGGTTGGCCGACGTGTGGATGAATCGAGCCCCATATGCGACGCCCGCCTGCCGGACGGCTCGCGCGTCAACGTCATCGCGCCGCCGCTCGCCATCGACGGCCCGGCGCTGACAATCCGAAAATTCAAGAAGGACAAGCTTACGCTCGACCAGCTCGTGCGTTTCGGTGCGATCACACCCGAAGGCGCGACACTGCTCAAGATCATCGGTCGTGTCCGCTGCAACGTCGTCATCTCGGGCGGCACCGGCTCCGGCAAGACCACGCTTCTCAATTGCCTGACGAGCTTCATCGACAGGGATGAGCGCGTCATTACCTGCGAAGACACCGCCGAACTGCAGCTGCAGCAACCGCATGTCGTCAGACTCGAAACGCGGCCTCCGAACATCGAAGGGGAAGGTGAGATCACGATGAGGGATCTCGTCAAGAACTGCCTTCGCATGCGGCCGGAACGCATCATCGTCGGCGAAGTGCGCGGACCGGAGGTATTCGACCTGCTCCAGGCGATGAATACCGGCCATGACGGTTCAATGGGAACGCTGCACGCCAATACACCACGCGAGTGCCTCAGCCGCATCGAATCCATGATCGCCATGGGCGGCTTCACTCTGCCGGCCAAAACCGTGCGTGAAATCATCTCGGGATCGATCGATGTCGTCATTCAGGCGCAGCGCCTGCGTGATGGTTCACGCCGGATAACCCAGATCACGGAAGTGATCGGCATGGAAGGCGACGTGATCGTCACTCAGGATTTGATGCGATACGAAATCGAAGGTGAGGATGCCAACGGCAAACTGATCGGCAGACATGTATCGACGGGCATCAGCAAACCCCATTTCTGGGACCGTGCACGCTATTATGGCGAGGAAAAACGCCTGGCCGCCGCGCTCGATGAAATGGAAAAGACCTCCTAAGGGAAAGCGACCGCCATGGACCCGACAATCCTCTTATTGGCCGCACTCGTCGCCGTTTCGGCGGGCGCGCTCGCTTACGCTTTTCTTTTCCAGCAGATAGAGGTCGAAAAAAAGACCACCAGCCGCTTCAAGCGGGTCCAGGCCGCGGAGACGGACCACACCAACATCAAAGCCGCACGTGACCGCGTGCATGAGCTCAGCAAACGCCGCAAATCCATGCAGGACAACCTGCGGGAAATGGAAAAAAAACAAAATGAGAGGGCAAAAAAGGCAAAAAATGTCGGTTTGCGCGAAAAGCTCGTTCAGGCGGGGCTGACGCTGTCCCTGCGACAGTTTCAGCTGCTGAGCGTCGGCGCGGCGGGCTTTGCCACCCTCATCGCACTTCTTTATGGCCTGTCATTGCTTATCGCCCTACCGATAGGCGCCGTTATCGCGCTGGGGCTGCCGCGCTGGGCACTGGCGTTCCTCCTCAAGCGCCGGCAGAAAAAATTCCTCGAAGAGTTTCCCAACGCACTTGATGTCATGTGTCGCTCGATCAAATCCGGCTTGCCGCTGAACGACGCGGTGCGATTGATCGCATCTGACGGGCAGGAGCCGGTGAAAACTGAGTTCCAGCGGGTTGTCGACGCGCAGCAGGTCGGCATCGGCATTCCGCAGGCGATCGAGCGCATGATGCTGACAATGCCGCTTTTCGAAGTGAGCTTTTTCAGCACCGTCATCAACATTCAGGCGCAGGCCGGCGGCAACCTCTCCGAAGCGCTGTCGAACCTTTCAAAAGTTCTGCGCGACCGCAAGAAGATGCGTGCCAAGGTGAATGCACTTTCGATGGAGGCAAAGGCGTCTGCGGTCATCATCGGTTCGCTGCCCTTTGTCGTCATGATGCTGGTGCACTTTACCTCGCCCGAATATCTATCGGTGCTTTTTACCGATATTCGCGGCCATATCATTCTTGGGGCGTCAGCCGTCTGGATGTTGATCGGGATATTCATCATGCGCCAAATGATCAATTTCGATATTTGAGGGCGCAGAATGAGCGGGAGTTTTCTTTCGAGCCTCACCAATCCGCAAACGATCGTCGCCGTTCTGGTGACGCTGGCGGTTTTCGCCACCCTTTATACGCTCATCATGCCGGTTTTCGAGCGGAAGGATTTTGCCAAACGCATGAAAGCCGTTTCGTCGGAACGCGATCTCATCCGCAGCCGCGAGCGCGAGCGGCTTGCGACCGTTACCAGGGAAGGCAAAACCTCCTTGCGCGGCAACAATAACAAGTCCGCCCGGCGCATCGTGGAGAAATTCAACCTCCAGGAAGCGCTTGCGGACAAGAACACGATGAACAAGCTGCGGGCAGCAGGGCTTCGTTCCCAAAACGCGTTCAACACGTTTCTCGCCGCCCGCTTCATCCTGCCTTTCATTTTTCTGGCCGTAGCCTTCACCTGGATCTTCGTGCTCGGCAATCTTTCCGACAAAGCCTTCATCGTCCGGCTGATGGCTGTGTTACTGTTCGGCTATATCGGTTTCTATGCTCCCAATATTTATGTGTCGAACCGCATGAACAAACGGCAGGCGTCGATCAAGAAAGCCTGGCCGGATGCGCTCGACCTCATGCTGATCTGCATCGAATCCGGCGTGTCCATGGAGGCCGCGATGCGCCGCGTGGCAGAGGAAATGGGTGAGCAGTCCCCCGAACTGGCTGAAGAAATGATGCTGACGACGGCGGAACTGTCGTTCCTGCAGGACCGGCGGGTCGCTCTCGAGAATTTCGGCACGCGAACACAGCTCGAAGCCGTGAAAAGCGTGGTGCAAGCGCTTATTCAGGCGGAACGTTACGGAACGCCGCTCGCTCAGGCGCTGCGCGTTCTCGCACAGGAAGGCCGCGACGAACGCATGAACGAAGCGGAGAAAAAAGCAGCTGCACTACCGCCGAAGCTGACCGTGCCGATGATTGTATTTTTCCTGCCGGTCCTCATCGCCGTCATTCTAGGCCCTGCCATCATCCGCGTGCTGGACACGTTCTGAAAAACATTTCGCCCGAATTTCGCGGCGACGCGTCAAGTTCCGGATATAAGGACGCGGCATCGCGCGAAGCATCAGCCCGCCGGCTTTCCGTCTTTTTTTGCGAGCTGCTGCCAGGAATTTTGCTGGGACAGCATTGCCCGCAGATAAGTCAGGTTTGCCTGGGCCTGCTGCGGCGAGAGTTCCTGTACCGCAATACGCTCTGCTTCGGCGAAGCGACCCTGGAGGCCAACAACGAGCGCGAGGTTCTGGCGAACGCGGCTGTCGGCGCCAGGCTGGGCGATGGCCGATTGCAGGTAGGTTTCGGCAGTGCGCGGATCGCTCGATAGCACATAGGACATGCCGAGATTTGAGAGCACGCTCGGATCGTTCGGCTTCAGGTCAAGCGCCTGCCGATAGCGGGAGCGGGCTTCGCTGGAACGTCCAAGCTGGTCAAGCACCGCGCCTTCGGCCGAATAGAGGCGCCAATCGGGTCGATCGGGTGTCTGCGCCCGCTGGATGGTTGAAAGCGCCTGCTCCAGCTGTCCCGCGGCCGCCTGTGCCTTGCCATACGCGGCAAGCACGTCGCGGTCGGCGGGATTGGCGATGGCTATCTGCTGCATGACTGCAAGAGCCTGCGTGTTCTTGCCCGTCATCATCAAGACGCTGGCATAATTCATGCCCACCGACTTGTCCTTGGGATTGCGTTCATAGGCTTTGCCGGCGGTTTCTTCCGCCTGGCGAAGCTGGTCCATGTTCATGTGATCATAGGAGCGCGCGGCGGCGGGAATGGAGCCGGTAGACATCCGGTCCGGTTTGTTGGTGCTTGCACATCCAGAAACCGCAAGAACCAATGCTGCAAAACACGCGCCCCGCAGCAGCCCTGTCCGGCCTGTCTCAGCCAAAGAAAAAGCAGTCATGGCAGCGCCCTCGCCCAAGAATGATCAATCTTGCGCCCGACAAACGACAGACTCACATGACGCAACTTTCGCTTAAGCAATAATCTGTTAACCCTAACAGAGCGTTAATCGCACCGATTCTCGACATTTACGGAAGCATATAATGGCGCCCTATCAGTTCATCGAACGCCCGACCCCTTTCAGCTCAAAGGCAGGCAGTACACTGCCGGTTTTCGCAGTCACGCCCGCCCACATCGAGCAGGGCGCCATTGACCCCGTCGCTCTGGACTGGGCAAAGAAAGCAGGGTTCAAGGCGGAGGCCGGTGCCATCCTGCTCGTTCCCTCTGCCGATGGTTCGCTCGGCGGCGTGCTTCTCGGCCTTGGCGGCAATCCCTCTGAAATACCGTTCATCACCGGCAAACTCGCCCGCGAACTGCCTGAAGGCGAGTGGCACATCGAGACCGCACCACTGACGGCCAATCGCCTCGCTCTCGGTTTCGGCCTCGGCAGCTACCGCTTCGACAAATACAAGACCACCAAAACCAGCGGGGCCAAGCTGCTCATTCCCCAGGATGCCGAAGACGGCGAGATCAAGCGCATTCTCGCGGGCGTCTTTCTCGCGCGCGATCTCATCAATGTGCCTGCCAACGACATGGGACCGGATGAGCTGGAGATCGCTTTCCGGGCCCTTGCCGCCCATTACAAGGCGAAGGTGAAGGTGACCACCGGCGACCACCTGCTGAAGGAAAACTTCCCCCTCATCCACGCCGTCGGCCGCGCCAGCGAAAGCGCACCACGCCTTCTGGAAATGAACTGGGGTAAAAAGGGTAATCCGCGTCTGACGCTTGTTGGCAAGGGCGTGTGCTTCGACACCGGCGGTCTCGATATAAAACCCGCAGCGTCCATGGCCCTGATGAAGAAGGACATGGGCGGCGCCGCCAATGTCCTCGGCCTGGCTCTGATGATCATGGACGCGAAGCTGCCGGTCGACCTGCGCGTCCTCGTGCCCGCCGTCGAAAACTCCATCTCTTCCAACGCCTTCCGTCCCGGCGACATTTACCGGAGCCGCAAGGGGCTGACGGTGCAGATCGACAATACCGATGCGGAAGGCCGCCTCGTTCTGGCGGACGCTCTGGCCTATGCCGATGAGGACGCGCCAGACCTGATGATCGACATGGCAACATTGACCGGCGCCGCCCGCGTCGCGCTCGGTCCCGATCTGCCGCCCTTCTACACCGACGACGACGATCTGGCCCATGACATCGCTGAAGCCAGCATCGATACCGACGATCCGCTGTGGCGCATGCCGCTTTATATGGGATACGACAAGGACATTCGCTCGCGCGCGGCCGATATTACCAATGCGCCGTCCGGCGGCATGGGCGGATCGATCACCGCCGCGCTGTTTCTCAAGCGTTTCGTGACCAACACCCGGCGCTGGGCGCATTTCGATATTTACGGCTGGTCGCTGAGTGAAAGGCACCACTCATCGATCGGTGGAGAAGCGCAGGGTATTCGCGCCCTCTTCCATTATATCGCACATCAGTTCACGAAATAGTGGCTTTAGGGACGCTTCGTCGACCGGAGCGCCCCGCTTTGATCAAACCAGAACCTTCTGCTCCTTGTGATCTTCCTGGCCGAAGAATTTCAGGTAACGCTCCACTTCGGCCGGTTCACCGGTTGCTTTTTGCGGATTGTCCGAGAGTTTCACAGCCGGCCGGCCATTGGCGTCGCTGACCTTGCAGACGATGGAGATCGGCTTGAGGCTGGCGATGGTTTTCGGCGCGCAGCCAGCAAAATCATTGGTGAGGTTGGTGCCCCAGCCGAAGCTCATGCGAACGCGGCCTTCGAAATGCCTGTAAGTGTCGATGATGGCATCGACATCGAGGCCATCGGAGAAGATCAGCATCTTCTTGCGCGGGTCGCGACCCATCTTCTGCCACCACTCGATGATCTTCTCGCCACCCTCGATCGGCGGTGCGCTGTCCGGGCGGAAACCCGTCCAGTCAGCCACCCATTCCGGCGCATTGCGCAGAAACGCCGCCGTGCCGAAGGCGTCGGGCAGAACAATCAGCAGGTTGCCACCATAAAGCCGGTTCCAGTCCTTCAAAACCTGATAGGGCGCGGCAGCCAGCTCCTCATCAGTCTGCGCCAGCGCCGCGACCACCATCGGCAGTTCATGCGCGTTCGTCCCAACGGCTTCAAGGTCCGAATCCATGGCGAGCAGCACGTTGCTCGTACCGGTAAAGGCCGGCCCGATGCCTTCCTTCAACGCCTCGACGCACCAGCGCTGCCACAGAAAGCTATGGCGGCGGCGGGTGCCGAAATCGGAAATGCGCAGGCCCGGCAGTTCCCGCAGCCGCTCAACCTTCTCCCACATCTTGGCCTTTGCGCGGGCATAGAGAACATCCAGCGTGAAATAACCGAGCGAGCGCATGGCGCTACGCGAACGCAACTCGTTGATGATGGCGAGCGCCGGGATTTCCCAGAGCGTCGTGTCCATCCAGCGGCCGTGGAAATTCAGCTCGTACTGCCCGTCACGCTTGAAAAGCTCATATTCCGGCAGCTGATAGCTTGATAGCCAGGAGAGAAATTCCGGCTCGAAAATCTGCGAGCGGCCGTAAAACGTGTTACCCGCAAGCCAGATATTCTCTTTTTTGGAAAGACGCAGCGTACGCGCATGATCGAGCTGTTCGCGCAGCTCCATCTCGTCGATCTCCTCGGCCAGCCGCACCGTCTTGGTGCGGTTGATCAGCGAAAACGTCGCGTCGACTTCCGGATAAAGCTTCCAGATCATCTGCAACATCAACAGCTTGTAGAAATCCGTATCGATCAGGCTGCGGACGATCGGGTCAAGTTTCCAGGTATGATTGTGGACACGGGTGGCTATATCGGTCTTCGTCATACTTGCATTCCCCAGTATCGGCCAAAGGTCAGAATAGCCGATGTCAATCCGCACCCTGGCAGGTATCAACCCGTCATGCGGAAGATTTATCTGAAAAAGCGACAACAAGTCCAGAGCACCGGCCCGGCAAATGCCTCACCGGCCGCCCGCGCGTTGATTTACCGGCAACCTCATTATCGTTTTCAGCCAGGGGCTACGGGCACGCCGCGTCAGAAAGTCGGATCAACGGGATTGATGCCGGGGTACCAATCCTTGGAAACGGGGTTACGTCCGCCAAAGCTGGAAATACCGTTTTCATCGGTGCAGCGGTAACCCTGGACGGGAAGTCCGCGACTGCCGAAGACGGTCCGGTAGGGCCCACGTGAATATCCGGTACTTCCCAGTTCGCTATGGCAGTTATAACGGACCTTGGGTTGGAGCGTTCGAGGGTCTTTTACACCGGGCAGGTTGGCATAGGCGTCGGGTGCCGGGGCAAAACCGTTCTGGAACACCGTCTGGGCCTCTGCCGAAGTGCTCAATAGGACCGCCGCGAGGATCGCTGCCAATCGTGCCGCCGTTCTTGTCTTCATCAGTGTCCGTCCCGTACCATTATTGACAGCATGTAGGCCGGCGACGGCTGTCGCACAAAGGGCAAGACGGGAACAATTTCGTGAAGCGCGCCCTCAGTCCTCCATGCGACGGAACGCCGTCGGCTTTTCATAAAGCCAACCGATGCGCTCAATGGCTGCAGCGAGATTTTCGCGCGCGACATTCATGGTATGGCCGTTGGCGTGCAGCAGCGTTTCCTCATTTTCCATCAGCCCGACATGGCCTTTCCAGAAGACCAGATCGCCGCGCCGCAACTCGTCCCGCTCTATTTCCACACCGAGCGATTTCACCTGCATGTCGGTATCGCGCAGCACCCGCCGGCCCGCCATCGCCATGGAAAGCTGTACGAGGCCTGAACAATCGATACCAAATCCGGAGCGACCGCCCCACAGATAGGGGGTTTCGATGAAGCGCAACGCCACCGCGACATAGTCGTCGTCAGGGGCAGCATCGACGGTCCGGCAGTGGGCGGCAATGACGCCTTCGCCATTTTCGGTCATGAGATACCGGGTGCCACGGGTCTCCTCTTCACCGACGATCCGGATCAGGCTGCCCATGGACAGCGCCGCCACCGGTGGCTTGCGCAGTTCGGCCGAAGGATAAACAAAGGTACGGGGAGCAACGATACGGTGAGTGGCCGCAACGACATCACCAATGGCCGTTTCCGGCACGTAACCCGCATAACCATCCGCATCCGCCTGCACCCAGGCCCAGCCGTTCGCCCTGTCGAAAACGCGCAGGGTCTCGCCGAACAGCAGTTCGGTATCGATACCGGCGACAAGGTCCGGCGTGGGCCGCAGGCCGATGACAGGCACCACAACCTGTGCGGGAGATCCGCTGACGAAACGATCGGCCTGCACCGCCCCTTGCAGTTTTTCGTCGGCGAGATCGGAGCGGAAGATATTCAGGCGGCGGTCGAGCATCATGGGGTTCACGTCCAGAGGTTAGATATTACGGGCCTGATCAATAATCAGATCGCCGAATTTTTCCAGATAAAGCGCACCTGCGACGGTGCGCTTTATCACGACATTGCGCCTGTCCCGCTCATCCCGGGCCCGGTCAACCAGCCCTAGCGCGCCGAGACTGTCGAGCGCGCGGGTGATAACGGGCTTGGTCACGCCCAGCAGGCCGGCGAGGCCGCGCACGGTATGCGGCGGCGGCACAAGATAAATCTGCAGCAGGATGGCCGTCTGACGCAAGGTCAAATCGGGCGCATCGGCCGTGACCTGCGCCATCGAGACGCGATGCCAGAGCCCGAGGGCGGCCGTGGGCGAAAGTTCTGCAGGCAAGCCGATAAACCTTCCAGTCGTTGTCCTATCGTTTTCATGCAACAGCGCGAAAAACTCAAGAACCATCCCCACAAACAGAACCGCCGCACGGCGCAGATCCGAAAGATCGCGCGGCGCGGCGGTAATTGTTGACCCATTTTTGGGCCATATGTCCCCTCTGGACTTGCAAGATGAGATGCAGAAATCGTGCCAGTTTTGCTGCGCCGCACAAGTATATTTTAAATCAGGGACTTAATGGATAAATGACGCGCGCAGCGAAGGCGTTTGCAAGGCGTAAATGGCGATAAAAAGAGGCAAGAACGAACTCAATGCTTAAAAACTGTCTCCCGCCGTGACGGCGGAAGACAGGGGTATTGTGGATCAAATCTCTGCGCCGCGTGCGGCATCGACTGCATCGGCATTCTGCTGCCGATTATAGCGGATCGACGACCAGAGCGAGATACCGATCAGGGTTGCGCCGCCAAGGCCCGTGATGACTTCAGGTATATGCACCATGGTCTGCACATACATGATGACCGACAGGATCAGGATCGCATAAAAGGCGCCGTGCTCCAGATAGCGATATTCGGCAAGCGTTCCTTTCTCGACCAGCATGATCGTCATCGAGCGCACGTACATGGCGCCGATGCCGAGGCCGATGGCGATGATGAACAGGTTCTGCGTCAGCGCAAAGGCACCGATCACGCCATCGAAGGAGAAGCTGGCGTCAAGCACTTCGAGATAAAGAAACGCACCGAAACCGCCCTTTGCTGCGCCTTCCAGCATTTCCTGGCTACGATCGAGAATGCCGCCGACAACTTCTACCAGCAGGAAGGTCAAGAGACCCCAGATCGCCGAATGGAAGAACGTGTTGGCCGCGACCGGACCGAGTTCCGGGTTGTCGCTGGCGCCGATGATGCGCGAAAAAATCAACATGACAACAAGCACGAAGGCGATCTCGATGCCCTTGACGGAGGAATAGGTCGCAGCCTTTTCCTCGATCCAGCGCACCCAATGCACGTCCTTTTCATGGTCAAAGAAGAAGTTGAGACCGACCATCATCAGGAAGGTGCCGCCGAAAGCCGCTATCGGCAGATGGGCGTCCTGCATGATTTCCGCATAACGTTCCGGCTGGGTTGCCGCCATGACGATGGCCGTCCAGGGACCGACATTGGCGGCGACGACAACGATCAGCAGCGGGAAGACGATACGCATGCCGAAAACGGCAATGAGAATGCCCCATGTCAGGAAGCGGTGCTGCCAGACCGGCGTCATGTCCTTCAGCTTGTTCGCGTTGACGATGGCGTTATCGAAAGAAAGCGAGATTTCCAGCACCGCCAGAACGACGCAGATGAAGAAGATCGTCGCGGTACCGCCAACCGTACCGGTCATTTCCCAGCCAAGATAGCCGCCGAGGATGAGACCGACGATGGTGACGATAAAAGCCCACTTGAAGTAGGAGAGCGTGGTTTTCTGGGCAGCGCTCATGTCCGGTCACCGTTCATTACGAGGACGGTTGCAGACCGACGCGGGGCGTCAGGCCGCACGCAGAAAGCACGCGCGCGAAGCACATTCAGGTTTTTCATAGTTTTTAATCCGCCGGCGAATTTTGCAGGCGGTACCGACATCACGAGAGCGCCGTAAAACTCTCGCCAGAGGGGCCCGGCACCTTTGTTTCCTCTGCCCTTGCGAGACAAATCATCGCAGGGCCCCTTCTTACTCCCTGAAGATCACGCCTTCGTCAAGTCCCGTGATTGCAACCAGAGATCAAACCTGCTCTGCGGCCAGATCTTCGGCGGTTTCGCGACGGCGTTTGAGCGTATTTTCGCGAAAGAAGATGTAAAGGCCCGAAAGAACAATCAGGCCCGCGCCGACCACGATACTTGTCTGGGGCACATCGCCGAAGAACAGCCATCCAAAAATGACCGCCCAGAGCAGCAGCGTATATTGCAGCGGCGCAACCGTTGCAGCATCGGCAAGTTTGAGCGCCCGGTTGACCAGCACATGCGCCGCCATGGCGACGACGCCAAGCAGGCCGAGGAAGGCAAGATCAAAACCGGATTGCACCGGCAGCCATCCCGATGGCGTGACGAGCACGGCGACAATGCCCGCAAGCGCCGCGCCGATGATCTGCCAGAAGGCGAGCACCGTGTCGGGCGTATTGCGCAGCTGGCGGCCGGACAACATCATGAATGCAAAGGCAGCGCTGCCGAGGATAGAAAAGAGTGCAGCGGAGGTGAGGCTTGCCGAGCTCGGCTTGAGCGCGATGAGAACGCCGACAAAACCGATGCCAATGGCCGTCCATCTACGCCAGCCGACCTTTTCTCCGAGCAGAAAAGGGGAGAGCGCCGCCACGTAAATCGGCGCCGCGAGCCAATAGGTCATGACGTCCGCCAGGGGCAGCGCCGCGACCGCGAAATAGAAACAGAAAAGCTCGGCCGTGGAGAAAAAGACGCGCGCCGCCTGAAGGCCGGGCCGCTCGATTTTCACGAGGCCGGAGAGGCCGGCTCTCCAGACGATCGGAACAAGGATGACCAGCGCCGCGGCGCTTCGGATAAGGATCACCTGGCCCTGGCTGTAGGTCGATACGAGCCATTTTCCCATGGCGTCGTTCAACGCGAACAGCAGCATTCCAAGCAGCATCACGGCCACGCCGAGGCCCGTCGGCGAAAGCTTTTTTATCATAGTCGACATGTCAGTTCCGATCTCCCAATGGTTGCATTGGTCGTCCAACCAGCCGTCCTTTGTCAAGTCCAGAACGGACGGGTTTGCACAATTAATAGTACTATTACGCCGGAGCTTCGGATATCAGGTGAAGATGCGTCGTTCTTCGGCCACGAGTTCCTGGAGAAAATTGACCGCCGTGCGGACACGGACCAACTGGCGAGCGGATTCGTGATAAGCCGTCCAATAGGACCGGCTGATGGTGAGATGCGGGATGATCCGTATAAGTTCGGGATATTGGCCCGCGATGTAATTGTGCAGGATGCCGATCCCTGCACCGGATCGTACTGCCTCCGTCTGGCCGGTAGCGCTTGAGATTTCAAAGGCGGCGTCCCAGTCACGCATGATTTCGCCGGTGAAGTTCAGCGAAGGCGAAAAGATCAGGTCCTCCACGTAACCGATCCGCCGGTGGCGTTTCAGTGCCTCGACATCATCAGGCGTTCCGTAGTCAGCCAGATAATTCGCCGAGGCATAGAGGCCGAGTGAATAATCGGTGAGCTTGGAAAACATCAGCCTGCCCTGTTCCGGCCTTTCGATAGTGATGGCGATATCAGCCTCACGTTGCGAAAGCGAAAAGGAACGCGGCACCGGAACGAGCTGGATTTTCAGATCGGGATAACGCGCCGTCAGTCTGCCAAGCCTTGGCGCGAGGAAGGATACGCCGAGGCCGTCCGGCGCGCCGATGCGCACCGTTCCCGCAACCGCCGTATCGACGCGACCGAGATTGGCCTGGGCATTCAGCATTTCAGTTTCCATGCGCTCCGCACTCGCAAGAAGCCGCTGACCCTCCTCCGTCAGTTCGCAGCCATTGGTGCTGCGCAGGAAGAGCTGGGTGCCGATGGCGGCTTCCAGCGCGGAAACCCGGCGGCTGAGAGTGGCATGGTTCACACCGAGCTTTCTGGCCGCGGAAAGAAACTGGCCGCTTCGCGCCACGCTCAGGAACAAACGTACATCATCCCAGTTCATGCCACGTTCCTTGTGTCTATTTTTGCACAATTGATGCTTATTTCAGGCGATTGATTTGTGCAAATCGAAAGGCAATGCTGCGCCATCACATTCTGGAGGAACACCATGAAGGAAATCGGTCATTTCATTAATGGCAAACATGTGCCGGGCACCAGCGGCCGCACATCGAATGTCTACAATCCGGCCACGGGCGAAGTTCAGGCTACGGTCGCGCTTGCCAGCGACGCCGAACTGCGCGCGGCTGTCGAAAGCGCCAAGGCGGCACAGCCGAAATGGGCTGCGACCAATCCGCAGCGTCGTGCCCGCGTTTTCTTCAAGTTCGTCGAACTTCTGAACCGAGACATGAACGAGTTGGCGGTGCTGCTCTCCAGCGAGCACGGCAAGACCGTCGAAGATTCCAAGGGCGATATCGTCCGCGGGCTTGAAGTCTGCGAATTCGTCTGCGGCATTCCGCATCTGCAGAAGGGTGAGTTCACCGAAGGCGCGGGCCCGGCCATCGACATGTATTCGATCCGCCAGCCGGTCGGCATCGGCGCAGGCATCACCCCGTTCAACTTCCCCGGCATGATCCCGATGTGGATGTTCGCCCCGGCGATCGCCTGCGGTAACGCCTTCATCCTCAAGCCTTCCGAGCGCGATCCCTCGCTGCCGATCCGCCTCGCGGAACTGATGATCGAAGCCGGCCTTCCGGCCGGCATCCTGAACGTCGTCAACGGCGACAAGGGTGCCGTCGACGCCATCCTCACCGATCCCGATATCGGCGCGGTTTCCTTCGTCGGCTCGACGCCGATCGCCCGTTACGTCTATGGCACCGCTGCCATGAACGGCAAGCGCGCGCAGTGCTTCGGCGGCGCAAAGAACCACATGATCATCATGCCGGACGCCGATCTCGATCAGGCCGTGAACGCGCTGATGGGCGCCGGTTACGGTTCGGCCGGCGAGCGCTGCATGGCTGTTTCCGTTGCAGTTCCTGTCGGCGAAGAGACGGCAAACCGTCTCGTTGAAAAGCTCATTCCGCAAATCGAGGCACTGAAGATCGGTCCTTACACCGATGACAAGGCTGATATGGGCCCGCTCGTCACCAAGGAAGCCCAGACGCGCGTCAAGGGCCTGATCGACAGCGGCGTGGAACAGGGCGCAAAGCTCCTGGTCGACGGCCGCGACTTCAAGCTGCAGGGCTATGAAGACGGCTATTTTGTCGGCGGCTGCCTGTTCGACCACGTCACCCCTGACATGGACATTTACAAGACGGAAATCTTCGGACCGGTTCTGTCGGTCGTTCGTGCCAAGAACTACGAAGAGGCGCTGGAACTGCCGATGAAGCATGAATATGGCAACGGCGTCGCCATCTTCACCCGTGACGGCGATGCAGCCCGCGATTTCGCAAGCCGCGTCAATATCGGCATGATCGGCATCAACGTTCCGATCCCGGTTCCGCTCGCCTACCATTCCTTCGGCGGCTGGAAGGCTTCGAGCTTCGGCGACCTCAACCAGCACGGCACGGATTCGATCAAGTTCTGGACGAAGACCAAGACCATCACCTCGCGCTGGCCGTCTGGCATCAAGTCGGGTGCCGAATTCGTCATGCCGACGATGAAATAAGCCGCAAGCAGGCAATACAAAAAAGCCCCGCTGTTTTGCAGCGGGGCTTTTTTGACTGGAATTCATCCGTCCTGGAAGCAGGGCCTGAGATCAGTTGGTCGGGCCGTCATTAAAGCCCACTTCGTCCACCAGTTCGGATGCCTGCTTGCGATGGGCGGCGATGTCCGTCAGCGGCAACCTGTCCGGATTGATGGGGCCGAAGCCCTTCACCACATCCGACGGCTCGGCGCCGGGCAGCACCGGATATTCGAAGACCTGCCTGGCGTAGATTTCCTGTGCCTCGCGCGATGCCAGGAATTCCATGAGTTTCAGGGCATTGTCCTTGTTGGGGGCGTATTTCGTCAGGGCCATGCCGGAAATATTCACATGCGTGCCACGGTCGCCCGCATTGGGAAAGATGACCCGCACGGAACCCGCCCATTCCTTTTCTTCCGGCTCGCGGTCATTTGTCAGCATCAGGCCGACATAATAGGTGTTGCCAAGGGCAATATCACACTCGCCGGAAAAGATTGATTTCGCCTGGCTGCGGTCGGTTCCATCAGGTTTGCGGGCAAGGTTGTTCTTCAGGCCGGCAAGCCAGGTGCGGGTATAATCGACACCATGATGTGCAATCATTGAGGCGATCAGCGCAATATTATAGGAATGCTGGCCGTCGCGAATGCAGATCCTGCCCTTCCATTTCGGATCCGCCAGTTCCTCATAGGTGATATCCTTCTGGCTCACCCGCTCCTTCGAGGCATAGACAACCCGGCCGCGTGTCGTCAGGCCGAACCATTCGCCCTCGGGATCACGCAGATTGGCGGGGATATCCTTTTCGATGACGGGATCGTTGAGAACAGGCTGCGTGACACCGCCCTCCTTGGCCTCGACCAGACGGGCGATATCGACCGTCAACAGCACATCGGCCGGCGAATTGACGCCTTCTGCCTGGATGCGTTCCACCAGTCCCTTGTCGAGAAAAAGAACATTCGTCTCTATTCCCGTTTCCTTGGTAAAGGCGTCGAGCAGCGGCTGGATCAATTCAGGCTGGCGATAGGAATAGACATTAACCTCTCCCTCTGCCCAGGCTTTGGGTGCGCAGGAAAGGATCATCATCCCTGAAAAAACGGCAGCGGAAAAATATGATTTCAAGCTTGCCATTGTGAATGCCTCCATTACATTCCGATTCTTGACTTGTTTGTTCATGAATCATGAAGGCGGTCAACAAGGCTGTGTGAGAAATCTCGGATGGATGCCAGTTTTTTCGGTTTCTGGAATTGTTCTAAACTGAAAAAGAGACTATATAACTCCACATTGAGAGTTAGGAGACCAGCATGCGCTTGACCAAACAGACCAACTATGCCGTGCGCATGTTGATGTACTGCGCCGCAAATGAAGGCCATCTGAGCCGCATTCCGGAGATTGCCAAGGCCTATGGCGTTTCCGAGCTGTTCCTGTTCAAGATCCTCCAGCCGCTCAACAAGGCCGGCCTGGTGGAAACAGTTCGCGGCCGCAATGGCGGCGTGCGGCTTGGCAAGCCTGCCGAAAAGATCAGCCTGTTCGATGTGGTCAGGGTCACCGAAGACAGCTTCGCCATGGCGGAATGTTTCGAGGACGGCGCCGTCGAATGTCCTCTTGTTGACAGCTGCGGCCTGAATTCGGCACTGCGCAAGGCGCTCAACGCCTTCTTCGACGTGCTGGCCGAATATTCGATCGACGATCTCGTCAAGGCTCGGCCGCAGATCAACTTTCTGCTTGGCCTCGACACCACGATGCCGAAGGTCGCTGCCCTTCCGGCTGCATGATGGTCTTATTGCTTCCCTGGCGATTACACCATAGCCCGTGCCCATGAGGTCACGGGCTTTTCTTTAAGGAAGCCGCGCGAGACAGAATATTTTTGATCCCGCGTGTTGACCTCGCGAACGGAAGCGGCGCATTTGGTCGTGAGCTTTTTCAAGCAACCAATCAGCGTCGCAATGATCATCAAGCCTGAATTCCATACATTTGCGCTTACCGCGCTCATCGGCAGCATAGGTGCGCTGCTCGCCAGCCTCATCGATATCCCGGCACCCTTTCTATCCGGCCCGGCACTTGCGGTGACGATCTCTGGACTGGCAGGCCTCAGGCTTGGCATTCCCGCCTTCATCCGCAATGCCTGTTTCGTCGTTGTCGGCATTTCGATGGGAACGAGCGTGACGCCCTCCGTGATAGACGCTGCGAAGACCTGGCCGGTGAGCTTTGTCGTCGTCCTCGTCGCTGTCGTCATCATGCTCTATGTCGCTTACTGGATACTGCATTACGGCTTCGGTTACGACAGGACCACGGCAATGCTCGGCGCTTCCCCCGGCCACCTCAGCTATATCATCAGCCTCGGGGCCGAGACGAAAAGCGACCTCGCAACCGTCAGCATCGTGCAAAGCGTCAGGGTACTTGCGCTCACTCTTTCCGTACCGCTGATCGTGGAATATTTCGATCTTGTCAGCACCGAACCGCTCCTCACCAAACCACCGATGGATCTCCTCACCTTGGGACTGACCATCGTCGCTTCCCTGCTGACCGGCTGGCTTTTCCTGCGCTGGAAGTTTCCTGCTGCCCTGCTGCTCGGCGGCGTCGCGATCTCCATTGGCACGCATATTACCGGCCTCACTCAAGGCGGCGTCCCGACCTGGCTCAGCCTTCCAGTGTATGTGCTGATCGGCTGCCTGATCGGGACACGGTTTTCGAATGTCTCGCTGATGGAGGTGCGCAAGGGCTTTGTAGCGGGCTTTGTCGTCACCATTGCCGTCATGGTGATCGCCGGCAGTATTGCCTGGATGATTTCCCACGTGACCGGCGTTCCGCTCAATGCGGTGATGATCGCCTATTCACCGGGCGGCCTCGAAACCATGGCTGCGATGGCGGTCATGATGCACGCAGATACCGCCTATGTCGGCTCGCATCACGTCATCAGGCTTCTGTTCCTGTCGGTTCTTATGCCGCTCGTCATGGGAAAGGATGCCCGAAAACGAGACGGCGAAACCTGACATCTGCCGGAAAAATGCTGGCAGCATTGCAACCTTTTTCTCTCCGGCACGTTCAGGCTTAGCCGCAATTGCGGGCGGCGACCCTTCGCCTGCTCGGCAGGCTGACCCATCGGAGGACCATTCATGAACCGCTTGATGACGTTGACGGGCGCCGGACTTGCGCTTGCCTTTTCTGTTTCGATCGCTCAGGCGCAAGTGGTCGTGTCGTCGAAAATCGACACGGAGGGTGGCGTTCTCGGCAACATCATTCTCGCCGTTCTCAGCAAGAACAATATCGAGACGACGGATCGCATTCAGCTCGGCGCAACGCCAGTCGTCAGAAAGGCGATTACCGCGGGCGAGATCGACATCTACCCCGAATATACCGGCAACGCCGCCTTCTTTTTCTCCAAGGCGGATGACCCTCTCTGGAAGGACGCTGCCAAGGCCTACCAGGAAGCAAAGACGCTCGACTATGACGCCAACAAGATCGTCTGGCTGACGCCCTCCCCGGCCAACAATACCTGGGCAATCGCGCTGCGAAAGGATGTTGCGGACAAAAACAAGCTGAAGACGCTCTCCGATTTCGGCAAATATGTTGCCGACGGCGGTGAAGTGGTTCTTGCCGCTTCTTCCGAGTTCGTCAACTCCGCTGCTGCCCTGCCGGCGTTTCAGACCACTTACGGCTTCACCATGAAGCCGGACCAGTTGATCACGCTGTCCGGCGGCGATACGGCCGCTACCATCGCAGCCGCAGCCAACCAGACCAACAACGCCAATGCTGCCATGGTCTACGGCACGGATGGCGGCATCGCCCCGTCCGGTCTCGTGGTGCTGGAGGACGACAAACACGTGCAGCCTGTCTATCAGCCGGCGCCCATCATTCGCGAAGAAGTCCTGAAAAAGCATCCGAATATCGAGGAACTTTTGAAACCCGTGTTTGAAAAGCTCGATCTGGCGACCCTGCAGGAGCTTAACGCCCGTGTGCAGGTGGGCGGCGAGCAGGCAAAAACCGTCGCGCTCGACTTCCTGACCAAGAACGGCTTCGTCAAGTAATAGTCTGTGGTTCCGGGCGACGGGTCGGGAAAAATTCGTTCTTCCGGCCTTCGCCTGATCGATGAGACAGGGGAGCGGGATTTTGACGAAATGGCCTGACAAGGTGGGGGTGGTGATTTCATGCCTGCTTCTCTATGCGCTTCTCGTGGCGCCCTTCATGACATTCCGTGCGAACCGGATCGTTCAGGGTGAGACACGAACGGTTTTCGAAGCCCTCCCGGCTTCGGCTGCCGCCATTATCACCACCGTCGTTCTTCTTGCCGCTTTCATCGCGTTCTTTCGCTTTTCCGCCCGCCTCAAGCTCACGATTGCGCTGGTCGGGCTTGCGGTACTGGCGGTTTTCGTCGGTCAGGCTGCCTCTTTCCTGACACCGGAGGGCAATAGTTTTGCCCGCGTCTCGCCTGCCAGCGGTTTCTGGCTGATTTTTGCCGGGCTGGCCCTGCTTGCTACGGATTGTATAGCCCGTCTCAGGCCCAGGCCGGTCGTTCGGATTTTGCTGTTGCTGCTGGCGGCGGCTGCACTTGCGGCCGTGCTGACAAGCGGTCTCTGGAACGATCTCTCGATCATCAGGGAATATACCGGGAGAGCCGACACATTCTGGACCGAGGCACTGCGGCACGTGCAGCTCGCCATCGGCTCGCTCGTTGCGGCGACGCTCGTGGGCATTCCGCTCGGCCTCCTCTGCTACAAGGTGGAGCGGCTGCGGGCGGGCGTGCTGAACACCCTCAACATCGTCCAGACCATACCCTCCATCGCTCTTTTCGGTTTGCTGATCGCACCGCTTGGATGGATCGCAGCGACGGTGCCGGGCGCGGCAAAGATCGGCATCGCCGGCATAGGCATGGCGCCCGCCTTCGTGGCGCTATTTCTCTATTCGCTGCTACCGGTGGTTTCCAACACGGTGGTTGGCCTTTCCGGCGTTTCGCGAGCAGTCCGGGAGGCGGCGCGCGGACTCGGCATGACTTCCACGCAAAGCCTGCTGCGGGTGGAGTTTCCGCTGGCCATGCCGGTCATCCTCACCGGCATCCGCATCGTGCTGGTGCAGAATATCGGGCTCGCGACGATCGCGGCGCTGATTGGCGGCGGTGGTTTTGGCGTTTTCGTCTTCCAGGGCATCGGGCAGACGGCGATGGACCTCGTGCTGCTGGGTACCGTGCCGACCGTTCTCCTCGGCTTTGCGGCTGCAATCATGCTTGACGCCCTCATCGACAGCAATCTCTTCAGCTCAGGCGGAAGGCAAAAGGCATGATCGAGATCGACACCATCACGAAGCGATATGGCGATACGACCGTTGTGGACCAGGTGTCCCTGACGGTCGCGCCGCGCACCGTCACCGTCATCGTCGGCACGTCGGGGTCGGGAAAAACCACCCTGCTGCGCATGATAAACCGGCTGGTGGAGCCAACTTCCGGCGCAATCCGAATAGACGGAAAAGATGCCAGCGCGATATCCGGATTCAGGCTTCGCCGCCAGATAGGCTATGCCATTCAGGGCCATGGCCTGTTTCCGCATCGAACGGTGGCGGAGAATATCGCGACCGTGCCGCAGCTGATCGGCTGGGACCGCAAACGCATCGCTGCGAAGATCGATGCGCTGATGCATCTCTTCCAGCTCGAACCTGCGCTTTATGCCGAGCGTTTCCCGCATGAACTTTCCGGAGGCCAGCAGCAGCGTGTCGGCGTGGCGCGGGCGCTGGCCGCTGAACCGAACATTCTCCTCATGGACGAGCCATTCGGCGCTCTCGATCCGGTTATCCGGGCCAAGGCCCAGAAAGACCTCATCGATATACAGAAGAAGCTTGGCGTGACCATCGTTCTCGTCACGCACGACATGGACGAGGCTTTTCATCTGGCTGATCGTATCGCAGTCATGGACGGGGGACGTATCGTGCAGGACTGTCCGCCGGCAGAACTGGTGCTGAAACCCGCGAATGACTTCGTGCGCACCATGATCGGGGAAAACGAACGCGCGCTGAAACTGCTCTCGGTCCTTTCGGTTGCCGATGTCGTGGAGCCGGGAAGCGCCGAGGGCGAGCCGCTAAGCGAACATACAAGCCAGCGCGACGCGCTTTCGGCCATGTTATGGGCGGGCCGCGATGTCCTGCCAGTGATAAAAGACAGCGGACAGCCCGCGGGCCTGGTGCGGCGTGACGTTCTCCTCCAGCGCGCCGCCGGAAACCGATGAGAAAAGCCGCTTCTTTCTTCGCCCTGGGATTTCTGGTGCTGGCGCTGATGGCGTTTCTTGCCTCGCCCCAGAGCTTCTCGCCCCTGTTCAGCCCCCTTGTGCAAGCCAATGCGCCAGCCATCTACACGCAGGCCAATCTGCTTTCCCTCACCCTTTCGCATCTCGCCACTGTTGCTATCGCAACGGGGCTTGCCACGATGATGGCGGGTGCGCTCGCCATTCTCGTGACCCGAGCCTTCGGAAGGGATTTCCTTCCGCTCTCCCGCAGCATCGTCAATATCGGCCAGACCTTCCCCCCCGTGGCGGTGCTGGCGCTTGCGGTGCCGATAATCGGTTTTGGCGAAAAACCCACTCTGATCGCGCTGTTTCTTTATGCCCTGCTGCCCGTCTTCGAAAATACGCTGACCGGACTTACCACCCTTCCGCCAGCAGTGGTGGATGCCGCAAGAGGCAGCGGCATGACCGGCTGGCAACGGCTCGTAAAAGTGGAGCTGCCGCTCGCCCTGCCGGCCATCCTCGCCGGGATCCGACTTTCGGCGGTCATCAGCCTTTCCACCGCCACCATCGGCTCAACGGTTGCCGCAAGGACGCTTGGGGAAGTTATCATCGCCGGCCTGCAATCCAACAATCTCGCTTTCATCCTTCAGGGCGGGCTTATCGTTGCGGCACTGGCGATCCTGATCCACACCGGCTTTTCCGCCCTGGAAAGGACCGCGGCCCGCAGAACCGGGCAATGAACAGGACATGCGTCACATTTTATATTCCCGGCGTTCGCCGCACATGGTAGGGGCAGACCGTCGAAACAGAAATTTCAGAGGTTCGGGTGACACAGGCAATCGTCGTGATGGGAGTGAGCGGTTCTGGCAAGTCCACGGTCGCGGAAGGTCTGGCGGAGAAACTGGGCATTGCCTTTATTGAGGGCGATAAACTCCACCCCAAATCCAATGTCGACAAGATGTCAGAGGGTATTCCCCTTACTGATGAAGACCGCTGGCCCTGGCTCGATCTCGTCGGCGCGGAACTTCGCAAAGGCAGCGAAAGCAACGGTGTCGTCGTTTCCTGCTCGGCGCTCAAGAAAATCTATCGCGACCGCCTCCGCCGGGCCACAGGCGGCCCGCTGGCTTTCGTCTATCTGGATGGCAGCCTGGAACTGCTTAGCCGGCGGATGGGCGAGCGCAAGGGCCATTTCATGCCGCTCTCGCTGCTTCAGACCCAGCTTGCCACGCTGGAAGTACCAACGGGAGAGCCCGGCGTCGTGGCTGTCAGCATCGATACGACACCGGAAGAGATCGTTTCGAACGCGCTTTCCGCTTTGAAAACGGTCGTGTTTTAAAGCCCGAGCCTGTCTCTCAGGCCATACCACCAGGCGCCAAGTACGGTCAGCGGAACGCGGAACGTCTTGCCACCCGGGAAGGGATAGTTCGGCAAGGAGCTCCAGATATCGAAACGTTCGGCGTGGCCTGCAACGGCCTCGCCCAATATCTTGCCGAGCAGATGCGTGGTCGTTACCCCGTGACCGCTGTCGCCATGGGAAAAGTAGATATTGTCCGACAGTTTGCCCATGTGCGGAATACGCGTCAGGGTCAAGGCGAAGTTGCCGCTCCAGGCATACTCAATCTTTATCTTTTCCAGCTGCGGGAAGGTCTTCAGCATGTTCGGGCGGATCACGCCTGTCAGGTCGGCCGGATCGCTGCCGCCATAACCGATACCGCCGCCGTAGAGCAGACGGTTGTCCGAGGTGCGACGGTAATAATCGAGAATGTAATTGGCATCTTCGACGCAGTAATTGGCGGGCAGAAGCGCCTCAATCAGATCGGCATTAAGGGGCTCCGTTGCCATGACCTGGCTCGAGACCGGCATCATCCGTTCGCCGATTTCCGGCAGCAATTTCCCAAGATAAGCATTGCCGCAAACGAGAACATATTTCGCCCTCACGCTGCCCGTTGCCGTCCGCACGACGGGGTTTTCCCCCTGCTCTACCGCAATGACCCGCGAATTTTCGAATATACGAGCGCCCAGGCTTTCGGCAGCCGCCGCCTCGCCCTGCACGAGATTAAGAGGATGGATATGGCCACCGAAACGATCGATCATGCCACCGGCGTAACGATCGGTCTTCACGTAGCGGCCGACATCCGCTCCGGAGACCATTTCCAGGCCGCCATGACCATGTTTTTCCCAATGGGCCTTGTGTGCCTCCATTTCGCGAATCTGCTTTGACGTGAAGGCGGCGAAGAAACCGCCGTCGACCAGATCGCAGTCGATGGCATATTTGGTGACGCGGTTGCGGATGATCGCGCCGCCTTCAAGCGACATCTCCCCAAGCCTCACTGCCTTGTCATGCCCGTAGCGGCCGGCGATGGTCTCGAGATCCCGGCTGTAACCGTTGACGATCTGCCCGCCGTTGCGCCCCGACGCGCCGAAGCCCACCCGCGCGCCTTCCAGCACAATGACCGCGTAGCCACGTTCACTGAGTTCAAGGGCGGCGGAAATGCCGGTGAAACCGCCGCCGATCACGCAGACATCGGCTTCCAGCGCGCCCTCAAGCGTCGGGCGCACGGTTTTGACATTAGCGGAGGCCGCATACCATGACGATGTGTGGCCGGGATTGGGAATGTTGGTGACCTCAGCCATTTCACACCGTCCTGATATAGGCGTCATATTCGACGTCGGTTACACGCAGGGAGAATTCGGAAAGCTCCTGCTGTTTGCAGGCGGAAAACAGCGTACGGTATTTTTGGCCAAGCGTCGCATAGGCGAAGCTGGACCGCGTGAAGCGTTGCAGCGCATAGTCCCAGTTGGTGGGCAGCGGCTCATGGTTGATTGCGTGACTGTCGCCGGAAATCGCGCCGCCGGGCTGGCGCTTCTCCTTCATGCCGGCGAGCGCGGCGCTCAGTATCATCGCGAGAACCAGATAGGGGTTGGTGTCGGCGCCGGCGACGCGGTGTTCGATACGCGTCGCCGCCTTGCTGGCAACAATGACGCGCACCGCTGCCGAGCGGTTATCGATACCCCAGGAGGCGTAGGTCGGCGCATGTTCGCTCGGTGTGAGACGGCGATAGGAATTGGCATGAGGTGCAAAGATCGCCATGCTCTCTCCCATGTTTTCAAGGAGGCCGCCGACCGAATGCAGCAGCGCATCCGAAGGGCCGTTTTCTCCCGCGTAGATATTCCTGCCATCCCTGTCGAGAACGGAGAAATGCACATGCATGCCATTGCCTGCCTGAAGCCCATAGGGCTTGGCCATGAAGGTGGCGTCGAGGTCATGCCGGCGCGCCACTCCTTTAACGATACGCTTCAGAAAAACGGCAAAATCGGCAGCCTGCAACGCGTCAGGCACGTGATTGAGGTTGATCTCATATTGGCCGGGACCGTTTTCCCGCAGCGTCGTATCGGCAAGCACGCCCTGCGCGCGGCACGCTGTCGCGATGTCGTGGAAAACATCTTCGAAATCCTGCAACTCTGAAATCGACAGGACCTGCGTCTGGCCCGTATGCCACCGGCCCTCGCGGCTGTGCGGCGGACGCACGGGATCGAGCGCCGAACGAACGGGATCGATCAGGTAAAACTCGAGTTCAGTGGCCACGACAGGGGTCAAACCCGCTTTTTTATAAGCATTGAGAACCTGCCCCAGAACATGGCGCGGATCGCCGTAAAAACCGGTTCCATCCGGATTCTTCATGGCGAGCAAAACCTGCGCCGTCGGCCGGCCGAGCCATGTCACCCGCGACAGTGTGCCGGGAACGGGAAAGCAGAAGCCGTCCGGATCACCCGTGCCCTCCGCGAGGCCCGCAGCGTGGACATCACGGCCCCAGATATCCAGCGCATAAACGGAACGGGGAATGGCCATCCCCTTTTCAAGCACGTCGATTGCCCGTTCGCGCGGAATCCATTTGCCGCGCGGCACGCCGTTGGCATCTATGACAAAGGCTTCGAGTATTTCGATATCGGGGTTATCGACGAAAAATTTCTTTGCGTTTTCAATATCATCCATCATGCACCAGCAAGCCGTTTCCATCTCTGATCATGCGCAGCAATCTTCGCTAGCGAAAATCATCCTGCTGCTGATAGATGAGAAACCTCGCCACCATGATGACGTCTGCCCCTTTTCCCCTTTGCATGGGACCATGTTACGTGGCCCGCTCACAGAAGGCCAGCGGATTTCGTTCTCAGGGATTGAACCTTCCCGGGCGATACGCGTCAATCGCGATAACAGGCGTTTCGCCCAGCATCGTTTCAGCCAGAACACGACCGGTAATGGGCCCGAGCGTCAGCCCGTGATGGGCGTGGCCGAAGGCAAACCATAAAGTCCGGTGACGTGGCGCCTTGCCGATTATCGGCATCATATCCGGCGTGCAGGGCCGGGCACCCATCCACGGTTCCGCATCCAGCCGGCCGCCAAGAGGAAAGACGGTCCGCGCCACCCGCTCCGCCCGTTCAATCTGCACGGGCGATTTCGGCGCATCGCGTTCGGCAAATTCCGCCCCCGTCGTCAGCCGGATACCTTTTCGCATCGGCGCAAGGAAATATCCTCGCTCGGCATCGATCAGCCAGTTATTGAGCTTAGTGCCTTCCTGCGGCGCGTAATGCATGTGATAACCGCGCTTCACACCGAGCGGAAAACGGTAGCCCAGTCGCTCGGTGACGGTATCTGCCCAAGGGCCTAGCGCCACGACGGCATGTTCGGCCTCGACTGCGCCGGTTTCGGTGCGCACCGTCCAACCGCTTGCCGTCTGACTGAGGGTGGACGCATCGCCCCTTGACACGCGTCCACCGAGGCTCTCGAACAGCCGGACATAAGCGAGCGTCAGCGCATGCGGATCGAGCACCGACCAGGGATCGTTCCATTTCAGGCCGCCGACAAAATCATGGCTCAGATGCGGTTCGGCAGCGGCAAGTTCCTCAGCGTCAAGTTTCGTATGGGAAATGCCATGGTCTCGCGCCAGACGTTCGGCAAAGGCAAAATCAGCGTCCCGCCGTGCGGCTGTCCGGTAGGCTTCCATCCAGCCATTCTTGACGATCAGGTCACCGGCTTTGGCCTCCTCGATCAGGATGTTGTGCTCGGATACCGAGTGCTCGATCAGCGGTGCATAGGCCCGGGCAATTGCCGCATGGCGCGCGGCTGCGGAATTATACCAGTAGCGGCCCAGAAAAGGCGCGATCTTGGGCAGAGCTGAGAGGTGATAACGGGCATCGATGCTGTTATTCAGGGAATAGCGCAGCAGCAGGGCGATATCCTGCGGAAAGGCATAGGGCACCACACCTTCTCTCTGGATCAACCCGGCATTGCCGAAAGAGGTTTCCTCACCCGGTCCGCGCCGGTCGACCAGCACCACCGACCTGCCCCTGCGGGCCAGCTGCAAGGCGGTGGAAACCCCGATGATCCCCGCCCCCAAAACGATCACATCCGCTGCCATGGCAATCAATCCGTCTTTGCGTCACATACCCAGCAACATGGGTCGGCATTTTTCGCGAAGCAACAGAAAAATCATTGCCTTAACAGAAACACCACGAGGCCTACTGGCTAATCGCCTTCGTTTTCACGGCCTCGATGTGGAAGGCAGCCGCCAGGAGCGCCCGGGTATAGTCCTGCTGTGGACTGGCGAAGATTTCCGCCGCCGGGCCGCTCTCCACCACCTTGCCGTGACGCATGACGATCAGGTCGTTGGCAAGTGCCTTCACCACCTTCAGGTCGTGGCTGATGAAGAGATAAGCGAGCTCATGCTTTGCCTGGAGATCACGCAAGAGATCGACCACCTGCGCCTGCACACTCATGTCGAGTGCCGATGTCGGCTCGTCCAGCATGACAAAACGGGGTTTAAGCACCATGGCACGGGCAATGGCGATGCGCTGGCGCTGGCCGCCGGAAAATTCATGCGGATATCGCCAGCGGGTGGCCGGATCGAGACCGACCTCTTCCAGCGCGGTGGCGACGCGCGTATCGCGTTCGTCGGCAGACAGCGACCGCTCATGCACCTTCAAGCCCTCGGCGACGATCTCACCCACCGACATGCGCGGGCTGAGTGAACCATAGGGGTCCTGAAACACGACCTGCAGCCGGTTCCTGAGCGGCTTCATCATCTCATAGGAATAGTGGTCGATCGACTGGCCGATGAAGCTGATACGTCCTTCAGATGCGATCAACCTGGAGAGCGCGAGACCAAGGGTTGTCTTTCCGGACCCGGATTCCCCGACCACACCCACCGTCTGGCCGGCACGCAGCGTGATATCGATACCGTCCACCGCCTTAACATGGTCGACAACGCGACGCATCAGCCCCGCCTTGATGGGAAACCAGACCTTGATATCGTCGCCCTGCATGACCACAGGCTTACTGCTGTCGGAAACCGGCGGCTCGCCCTTGGGCTCCGCCGCCAGCAGGTGGCGTGTATAGGCATGCTGCGGATCGTTGAAAACCTGTTCGACGGTTCCGGTTTCTACGATCTTCCCCTTCGTCATGACGCAGACGCGGTCGGCAAATTTACGGACGATGCCGAGGTCATGGGTGATGAACAGCATGGACATGCCGTGTTGCTTTTTCAGATCACCGAGGAGTTCAAGAATCTGGGCCTGAACCGTCACGTCCAACGCCGTCGTCGGCTCGTCGGCAATCAGCAGTTTCGGCCGGTTTGCCAGCGCCATGGCGATCATCACACGCTGTCGCTGGCCGCCGGACAATTCGTGCGGATAGGCTTTCAGGCGTTTTTCCGGTTCACGGATACCGACCTGGCGCAGAAGCTCCAGTGTGCGTTCACGCGCCTCGCTCCCCGTGATTGCCTGATGCAGCTCAAGAATCTCTCCGATCTGTCGCTCGATGGTGTGAAGCGGATTGAGCGAGGTCATCGGCTCCTGGAAGATCATGGTGATGTCGTTGCCGCGCACCGCACGTAGCGAGCGCTCCGGCAATGTCAGCATGTCCTTACCATCGAACAGGATTTGTCCCGAGGGGTGGCTTGCTGCCGGATAGGGCAGCAGTTTCAAGATGGAATTGGCCGTCACCGACTTGCCAGAGCCGGATTCGCCGACAAGGGCAACGACTTCGCCCGACATCAGATCAAAAGACACGTGATCGACTGCAACACTTGTCGCGCCGCCCTGGTGGAAGGCGACAGAGAGATCACGAACGGAGAGCAGCGGCTGGATATTTGTTTCCGTCATGGCGATCACCGGAACGTCTTGCGTGGATCGAAGGCGTCGCGAACGGCCTCGCCGATGAAAATAAGGAGCGACAGCATGATGGACATCGTGAAGAAGGCTGTGAGACCGAGCCAGGGCGCCTGAAGGTTGTTCTTGCCCTGCGCAATCATCTCGCCCAGCGACGGCGATCCCGGCGGCATGCCGAAACCGAGAAAATCGAGCGAGGTGAGTGTCGTGATCGACCCTGAGAGAATGAAGGGCAGGAAGGTCAGCGTCGCCACCATGGCATTGGGCAGAAGGTGTCTGAACATGATCGTCCAGTTGCCGACGCCAAGTGCGCGGGCGGCACGGACATATTCAAAGTTTCTGGCCCGCAGGAATTCGGCGCGAACAATGCCGACGAAGCCGACCCATGAAAACAGCAGCATGATCCCAAGCAACACGAAGAAGCCGGGCGGCAGAATGGCCGCAATGATGAGCAGGATGTAGAGCACCGGCATGGACGACCAGATTTCGATGAAACGCTGCAAAAGCAGGTCCGTCCAGCCGCCGAAATAGCCCTGAATGGCGCCGGCGGTGACGCCGACAATGGCGGAAGCAATGGTCAGCGTCAGGCCGAACAGCACGGAGATGCGGAAGCCGTAGATCATCCGCGCCGTGACGTCGCGGGCCTGATTGTCGGTGCCGAGCCAGTTCAGATTGCCAAGCGTGCAGCCGGGATCGGCATCGCCCTGCGGATAGGCCGAGCAGCGCTCCTTTTTATCCATCAGCCAGAAAGGTGCGGTGGGTGCCGAATGCGGAATGTTGGAGTTGACCGTCTGGTAGGAGTAGCGGATCGGCGGCCAGATCATCCAGCCATTGGCGTTGATCTCGTCCTGAATGAAAGAGGATTTGTAGTCGGTCTGGGCCAGGAACCCGCCGAATTTCTCCTCCGGATAATCCACCATGACCGGCACCAGCAGCTCGCCCTTGTAGGAGGCGAGGATGGGTTTGTCATTGGCGATGAATTCCGCCATCAGGCTCAGGAAAAACAGGATCAGGAACAGCCAGAATGACCAGTATCCACGGCGGTTTGCCTTGAAATTCTGCCAGCGGCGCTTGGTCGTCGGCGAAAACCACGGGCGCTTGGGATTTACCAGCGTCTCGGTTCCTGCAGGATGAGCGAGCGACATCACACGTCCCTCCGCTCGAAGTCGATACGCGGATCGATCCATGTATAGATGAGGTCAGAGAGCAGGCCAACGACGAGGCCCATCAGCGAGAAGATGAACAGTGTGCCGAAGACGATCGGGTAATCACGGTTGACGACCGAGAGATAACCGAGGCGGCCGAGACCATCCAGCGAGAAGATATTCTCGATGAGCAGTGAGCCTGTGAAAAAGGCCGAGATGAAAGCACCCGGAAAACCGGCGATCACGATCAGCATCGCGTTGCGGAAAACATGCCCATAAAGGACCTTGCGCTCGGTGAGACCCTTGGCGCGGGCAGTGATGACATACTGCTTCTTGATCTCGTCGATGAAGGAATTTTTGGTCAAAAGCGTTGTTGTCGCAAAGGCGGAGAGCGACAGAGCGATCAACGGCAGGGTAAGATGCCAGAAATAGTCGATGATCTTCTGCCACCAGTTCAGCTGGTCGAAATTATCAGACACCAAGCCCCGCAGCGGAAACCAGTCGAAAAACGATCCGCCGGCGAAAAGCACGATGAGCAGGATGCCGAACAGGAAACTCGGCACCGCATAACCGATGATAATGATGCCTGAGGTCCAGACATCGAAGGTCGAGCCATCGGAAACGGCCTTCTTGATGCCTAGCGGAATGGAAATCACATAGGATATGATCAGAATCCAGAAACCGAGCGAGGCCGAGACCGGCAGCTTGTCAATGATGAGATCGATGACCGACGAATTGCGGAAGAAGCTGTCGCCGAAGTCGAAGCGAATGTAATTCCACATCATTTCAAGGAACCGGGTGAGCGGCGGTTTGTCAAAACCGAACTGCTTTTCGAGCTTCTTGATCAGCTCCGGATCGAGCCCCTGTGCACCGCGATATTTCGAACCGCTTTCATCGAAGCCGCCTGATTGCCCCATGAGATCGCCGCCGCCCGAGAGCCGGTCGGAGGCGCTGTCGCCCTGACCCGTCAGCTGCGCGACGACCTGTTCCACCGGCCCACCCGGGGCGAACTGGATGACAAGAAACGAAATGCCCATGATGCCGATGATGGTCGGGATCATCAGCGCCAGACGTCTGAGGATATAGGCGCCCATCAGCCTCTTCCCCCAGCCGTTCGGTCAGCGATTTTCGTCTCGGTCAAGCCCGGTCCTTTCCTCAAAGCGGCGTCAAGCGCATTTCAAGCGATTCGTCTCGGCCTATGTGAATCAAGCCTTGATCGCGAAAGCAAGGCCGGCGTCATTTTCCGGCCTGGCTGGACCACCAGGCTTCAGGAAAACCGATACCATATTCAGGCAGGTTTTCCGGGCGGACAATCGTGTTCCAATAGGCGATGAACAGCTCGCCGCGGTAGAATTGCGGAATGACATAGCTGTTGGCGAGCAGCACCCGGTCGAGCGCCCGGGCAGCAGCGACCTGCTCATCGCGATTGGGCGCAAAAATGACTTTGCGCACCAAAGCATCGACGGCCGGGTTCTTGATGCCGGCGAGGTTGTTCGATCCCTGACGATCAGCAGCCGCCGAACCCCAGTAATCGGCTTGCTCGTTACCCGGATTGGCCGACGTCGCCCAGAGCTTGACGATAATGTCGTAATCGAAGCTGCGGGTGCGGTTGGTGAATTGTGAGGCATCGACTGTGCGGATGGTCGCGTTGATGCCGATTTTCTTCAGACTCTGGACGTAAGGAAGGATCGTTCGTTCCATGCCGGCGGAATCAATCAGGAATTCCATATCGAGTTGCTGGCCGGTTTTCGCATTGACCATGCGATTGCCGCGCAGTTCATATCCCGCCTCCTTCATCAGCCTGACGGCTTCGCGCAGATTGTCGCGTTGCTTGGCCGGATCGCCCGCCACCGGATTCTTGTATTCCGTCGTGAAGACCTCAGGTGGAACCTGATCCTTGAGCTCCTGAAGCAGCTCCAGTTCGCGACCCGTCGGCAGGCCTGACGAAGCTAGTTCGCTGCCCATGAAGAAGCTGTTGATGCGCTGGAACTGGCCGTAAGCCAGCGTGCGGTTGAGTTCCTCAAAATCGAAGGCATAGTTCAGCGCCTTGCGCAGTTTCGGGTTCTGGAACTTTTCCCGCCGCATGTTCGGCACAAAGGCCTGCATGATGCCGACGGAACGGTAGATGTTCGGCAGCTCCTCCTTCTTCACCCGACCGTCTTTGACGGCGGGAAAATCATAACCCGTGACCCAGCGGCTGGAGGAAGCCTCCCGCGCGAAATCGATCGTGCCCGATTTAAACGCCTGGAATTCCACGTCCTGATCGGCAAAAAAGGTGTAGGCGATGGCTTTAAAGTTGTTCATCCCGACATTTACGTTGACGTCCTTGCCCCAATAATCGTCACGGCGTTCATAAGTGATGGTCGATCCGGGGGCGACGGCAGCGATCTTGTAGGGGCCGGAACCCATCACAGGCTCCAGCGTGCCGCGCGATATGTCGCGCGGTTTGCCGTCCGGGCCGGTGCCCTCCCACCAGTGCTTGGGAACGATCAGCAATTGCCCGACGATCTGCGGCAATTCGCGATTGTTCTTTTCATCGAAGGTGAAGGTGATGTCCCTCTCACCGCTCACTTCCGCCTTGGTGACGTGAGTATAATAGGTCGCAAGCTGCGGGCTCAGGTCCTTGGCTTTTTCGAAGCTGAACACGACATCCTTAGGCGTCACAGGCTTACCATCCGCCCACTTGGCCTCCTGACGCAGGCGGAACGTCGCTTTGGAGATATCCTCGGGATAGCTGACGCCTTCCGCCAGCAAACCATAGGAGGCCGACAGTTCCTCTTCCGTTGACTTCATCAGCGTATCGAAGACGAGCGAGAGGCCCGTCGCCGCCTCGCCCTTCGCCAGCAGCGGGTTCAGCGTATCGAAGGTGCCCGATGTGGAGAGGCGCAACGTGCCGCCTTTGGGCGCATTGGTGTTTACATAGTCGAAATGGTCAAATCCATCGGGATGCTTCAGCTCCCCGACCGTCGAAATCCCCTTTCGCCAGACATCGCCCGACTGGGCGGAAGCCGCCGCCGGCATCAGGAGGGCGGACGCTATAAGGGCGATAAGAAGTCGGGATTTCAGTGGTGCCAATATCATCGGGTCAATGTCCCTGTTTTTGTGCCTGTTGCGGAGAGCATAAAAGAAACATTGGCAAAAAACAGATGCGCTGTCTCACAAGCTCTTTATCAGCGTCGTTATCCCGCCCTGAAGGGCAACACGAAACATGGTTTTAACAAAATCCCGTTCCAGTTTATTCTAGGGGCAAGAGAATCAACTGATCGGACGGGCACGGCTATATGACGGCGGGATCATCGAGAATTTTCAAGGCGACCGTGCTGGCGATGTCGGTCGTCTCGTCGCTGCAGTTGCAGATCGAAACCGCATCGGCCGAAGACAGGCCCGCAAAAGAAGTGTTCGGCCACATGGCGCTGCCTTCCGCCGCAGCATCCCAGCCGATCGGCTCCTATGCCAAAGGTTGCCAGTCCGGCGCAGTCGCCATGCCAACGGATGGTCCCGGTTGGCAGGCCATGCGCCTTTCGCGCAACCGGCGCTGGGGCCAGCCGCAGCTGATTTCCTTCCTTGAGCAATTTTCGCAGGACGCCCAGAAAATCGGCTGGCCGGGCCTGCTGCTCGGCGACATTTCCCAGCCGCGCGGCGGTCCGATGCTGACAGGTCATGCCTCGCACCAGATCGGCCTCGATGTAGATGTCTGGTGGCGGCCCATGCCCACGCCTCGGCTCACTGTCGAACAGCGCGAAACGGTGCCCTTTATCTCCATGCTGGACAAGAGCAAGTTTCTGACGGTTGACGACCGCAAGTGGTCGCCGCTGAATGCACGGCTGGTGATGATGGCGGCAAGTTACCCGCAGGTGGAGCGTGTTTTCGTCAACCCGGCGATCAAGCAGAAGCTCTGCCAGACCTGGACCGGCGATCGCACCTTCATGGGCAAGATCAGGCCGATCTACGGCCATGACGAGCATTTCCACATCCGTCTCGAATGCCCGCCCGGCGCGCCGAACTGCAAGCCGCAGGCCGCCGTCGGCAAGGGCGATGGCTGCGACAAGTCTCTTGCCTGGTGGTTCACCAAGGAGCCATGGGCGCCGCCGAAAAAGGACCCCAATGCCAAGCCCGTGAAACCGCGTCCCGTCATGGTTTCCGACCTGCCCGCTGCCTGCGCCGCCGTGGCCGCCGCTCCTTCCGCCAACCCCGAGGGGATTGCAGCCCAGGCTTATTCAACTTCGCCGACCCAAGCCGTGCGCCAGCAAAGCGTGGAACAGGTCATTCAGGCGGCCCCCGCCCTGCAGCCGCCTTCGGATATTCCACTTCCGACCCATCGCCCGACATTGAACTGAAACAGAAATGAGGCATTCAACAGCTTCCCTTTTCAAATGGCGGCAAGCTGTTATAGAAGGCTTCAAATCGATTTAATTCTACGGGGACGGGCTGGGACCATGGAAGGACAACGCTGTATCGCGCTCATCGCTCACGACGAGAAAAAGGACGATATGGCGGATTTCGCCCGTCATCACCAGAAGGCGCTTACCAATTTCAAGATCGTCGCAACCGGTACCACCGGTGGACGGGTGCAGGAAGCCTGCCCCGGGCTTGAAGTCATTCGCCTCAAAAGCGGCCCTCTCGGCGGCGACCAGCAGATCGGCGCGATGATCGCCACTGGCCAAGTGGACATGCTGATCTTCTTCACCGATCCACTGACGGCAATGCCGCATGATGTCGACGTGAAGGCTCTGACGAGGCTTGCCACGGTCTATGATATTCCCATGGCGCTCAACCGCGCCACCGCAGAAAATCTCATCGACTTCCACGTCGCCAACTGACCCTCCCACCATGGAACAGGCAATGCCGAAGACGTCCGATACCGAATATCTGTCCTTTCCAATCCTTCTTGGCGACATCGGCGGCACCAATGCCCGCTTTTCCATCCTGATCGATTCCTTTGCGGAGCCCGTGCACCTCACAACGGTGAAGACGGTGGAATACCCAACCATTGACGACGCCATCCAGCAGGCTGTTCTGGACAAGACCTCGCTTCAGCCCGTCTCGACCATTCTTGCCATTGCCGGCCCGATCGAAGGTGACGAGATACCGCTCACCAACTGCCATTGGGTCGTCAAGCCGAAGGGAATGCTCGCCAATCTCGGCCTGAAGGACGTCATCGTCATCAATGACTTCGAGGCGCAGGCGCTCGCGATTGCGGCTCTGGATGACAACAACCGCGACGCCATCGGCTCCGGCAAAAAAGACGTGCTGGCCTCTCGCGTCGTTCTTGGACCGGGCACGGGACTTGGAGTGGCCGGTCTGGTTTATGCGCGCCATATGTGGTTTCCGGTTCCGGGCGAAGGCGGCCATATCGATATCGGCCCGAGAAGCGCGCGTGACTACGCGGTTTTCCCGCATATCGAAACCATCGAAGGTCGCGTCGCTGGCGAACAGATTCTGTGCGGGCGCGGGCTGGTCAATCTTTACCGCGCCGTCTGCAAGGCCGATGGCATCGAAGCCGCCTTTTCCGATCCGGCCGATATTACCGCGCAGGGGCTCACGGGCGAGAATGCACAGGCCAAAGAAACGCTTTCGCTTTTCAGCACCTATCTCGGCCGCGTGGCGGGCGACCTCGCGCTAATCTTCATGGCCAAGGGCGGCGTTTATCTCGCGGGCGGCATTTCGCAGAAGATCATTCCGGCGCTCAAGAGCCCGGAATTCCGGACCGCGTTTGAAGACAAGGCGCCGCACAGCGCGCTGATGCGGACCATCCCCACTTTCGTCGTCACCCACCCTCAGGCGGCCCTTTCCGGCCTCGCCACCTATGCGAGAACGCCTTCCGATTTCGGCCTGGCGCTGGACGGGCGGCGCTGGAGGGTCTGACCGCCCGAACCGTTCCGACGTGATGCTTGCGAAGCGGGCGGACGGTCTTTAACGTCAATGCGGAACACATCAAACATCCGATACCGGCGGGTTCCGATCCGCCCGACATGAGAAGTGAGTGACAGCATGGGCAGCAGCGGCATGAAACTGGTGGTGGTCGGCGCGGCGGGCCGCATGGGACAGGCGTTGATCCGCCTCATTCACCAGACGCCGGGCGTTCAGCTGCATGCTGCGGTCGCGCGCGAGGGTTCGGCCTTTGTCGGCCGCGATGCCGGGGAGATTGCCGGTCTCGGCCCCATCGGCGTCGAAATCACCAGCGATCCGCTGCAGGCATTTCTCCACGCCGAAGGGGTGATCGACTTCACTTCACCGGCAACCAGCGTCACCTTTGCCGGTCTCGCTGCACAGGCCCGCATCGTGCATGTCATCGGCACCACGGGCTGCGCGCAGGAAGATGAGGAAAAATTCAAGGCGGCGTCGCGCCATGCCCGCATCGTCAAGTCGGGTAATATGAGCCTCGGTGTCAACCTGCTCAGCGTCTTGACGCAGCAGGCGGCGCAGGCGCTGGATGCGCAGAACTGGGATATTGAAATCCTGGAAATGCACCACAAGCACAAGGTGGATGCACCTTCCGGCACAGCGCTGCTGCTGGGCGAAGCCGCCGCCGCCGGCCGCAACGTCGATCTTTCCACGTCATCCGTTCGTGTGCGTGACGGCCATACCGGGGCGCGCGAGACGGGAACCATCGGCTTTGCCACACTGCGCGGTGGTTCGGTGATCGGTGAACATTCTGTCATCTTCGCCGGCGAAGGCGAGCGCGTCGAACTTTCCCATTACGCCGGCGACCGCTCCATCTTCGCGCGCGGCGCGATCACGGCAGCGGTCTGGGCCTTCGACAAGAAGCCCGGTTTCTATTCGATGCTGGATGTGCTGGGGTTGTCGCAGGCGGAATAGTCTTCCACCTCGATTTTGACCTTAGTTTTCCACCGTGAATTCGACCGTATCGGCCGAGAAGCGGCTGATGGCGTATTGCACCGGCACGCCGTCCATATCTGCGTTCAGCGCCTGGGTTATCAGCAAGATGGCGCCTGGCGACAATTCGAGATCGGCGAGATCGCGCGTATCCGCGTGACTAGCGGAAATGACGGTCGAAATGCGCACGTAGTCAGCCACGCCAAGCATCTTGAACGCAGCCGTAATGGAGCCGCTTTTCTGATAGGCCTCTCCTATTCCGGCAAAACGGTCGGCGGGGAACCACGTGGTCGAGCGAGAGACCGGGCGAGTGTCCGCCTTGCGGAGCGTTTCGAGACGTATGAGCGGCGTACCCAGCGGCAATTGTAGTCGCGCCGCCAGATCGGCATTGGCCGGCTCGGTGATGTGGGAAAGCAGCAGCGCCTCCATTTCCTTTACCTGATCGCCGATGCCAGCCGTAAAGCGCGTGCGTAGCGATATCGGAAAGCTCAGACGCTCCTTGCGGGCGATGATCGTGCCGCGTCCCTGCATCGGCTCGAGTATGCCCTCGCTCGCCAGTGCGGCAATGGCACTCCGGACAGTATGGCGGTTGACGCCGAATTTTTGCGCCAATGTCATTTCCGGCGGTAACATGCCGGTTTCGTCGTGATCACCAGCGGCGATTTCGCCTCTGATCCGGTCGGCGATCTGCCGCCAGAGCGCCACTCCATTCTTTCTTTTCATCGTTGCCGAAGGGCTCATGTCACACGCTTGTCATTCATCGCCATTACTTGTAGCTTATATTGTATAGTTGTCTATATCAATAGACATTAGAGGTCAAGCGATGACAAACGATACGGCAGACATACACGCAGGCAGAAAAAGAGCGGCAGCGCTTCTTGCCCGCGCCACGGTTCAGGAACTTGAAACGGCTTGGAACCGCCAGGGTGAGAACCCCAAAACGGAAACCGTACGCGGGCCGGAAACCGGGCTGGTGATGGTCAAGGGCCGGATCGGCGGTGGCGGCGCTCCTTTCAACCTCGGTGAAACGACAGTCACCCGGGCGACGATCAAGCTGGCCTCCGGCACCGTGGGTCATGCGCATGTTCTCGGCACCGGCCGCAAAAAAGCCTGGTACGCCGCCGTTTTCGATGCGCTCTGGCAGGAAAGCCCGACACGGGATTTCATCGAGACCGAGCTTCTCTCGCCTCTCGAAAAAAGGCTGACCGCAGAGAAAGAGCGGACAATGAAGGAGACTGCCGCAACACGGGTCGATTTCTTTACCATGGTTCGAGGAGAAGATTGATGGGTGTCAAGGCCGAAGCACTGACGGGCGGTTTCTCCGACGCCGTCTTCGATTCCCAACGGGTTTTCAAAAAACTGATGGACGGCATGGCCCGTCCGGGCACCACACAGGCGGTCGAAACAGCAGTCTTTCCGCCGCTGCCGCTTGCCGCGGCGACCGGAGCGGTTCTGCTGGCGCTCTGTGACCATGACACTCCGGTCTGGCTGAGCAGCGCACTGCGAAAAACCGCTGTCCCCGGCTGGATCGGTTTTCACACTGGCGCAGCTGCGACAGAAGAAAAGGGCACGGCACATTTCGCGGTCTTCGAGGCCGGCAGCGCCATTTCGTCCTTCGGTCTCTTCGCTCTGGGAAGCCAGGAATATCCCGACCGTTCCACCACGCTCATCATCGAGTTGCCTGATCTCGATGGCGGTCGGGAATTGCAGCTTTCCGGCCCTGGCATCCGCCACGTCAACGTGATCAGTCCTTCCGGTCTGCCCGACATATTCCCGAGGCTCTGGGCGGAGAACAACGCCTTCTTCCCGCGCGGCGTCGACGTGATCCTGACGGCTGGCGATAAATTCGTCTGCCTGCCGCGCACGACGCGCATCAAACTCGTGGAGTCATAAGATGTATGTTGCTGTCAAAGGCGGTGAAACCGCCATCGCCAATGCCCACCGGCTTCTGGCCGACAAGCGGCGCGGAGACCGGGACCTGCCGGCCATGACGGTCGCGCAGATCGTTTCACAGCTTTCGCTCGCTGTCGACAGGGTGATGGCGGAAGCGTCTCTCTACGATCAGTCGCTCGCAGCCCTTGCCATCAAGCAAGCGCGCGGCGACATGATCGAAGCTATCTTTCTGCTGCGTGCGTACCGCACCACGCTGCCGCGCTTCGGTTACTCGGTACCGGTGGACACAGCGGATATGACGGTGAGGCGGCGCGTTTCCGCGACTTACAAGGACCTGCCGGGCGGACAATTGCTGGGGCCGACCTTCGATTATACCCACCGCCTGCTCGACCCCTCCCTTCTCGAAGACCAAACGGTCGAAGCAGCAACCCAGCGGGATAGCGAGCCGGAACATGTCATGCGCGTTTCCGATATTCTCGCCCAGGAAGGGCTGATCGAAAGCGATGGCGAATTGCCGGACGACCATATTGCCGGTGACCTGACGCGGGAACCGATGGAATTCCCGATGTCGCGCGATCTGCGCCTGCAATCACTGGCACGCGGCGATGAGGGTTTTCTTCTGGCGCTCGCTTACTCCACGCAGCGCGGCTACGGCCGGACACATCCTTTTGTCGGCGAGATTCGCATCGGTGAAGTTGAAATCCAGCTAGACGTGCCGGAACTTGGCTTCGCGGTCTCATTGGGCGATATCCAGGTTACCGAATGCCAGATGGTGAACCAGTTCAAGGGTTCGTTCAAGGCCCCTCCGCAATTCACGCGCGGTTATGGCTTGGTGTTCGGTCAGAGCGAGCGCAAGGCGATGGCGATGTCGCTGGTCGACCGTGCACTACGCGCCGGCGAATTCGGCGAAGATGTCGTAGCGCCAGCGCAGGACGAAGAATTTGTCATCTCACACGCCGATAACGTGCAGGCAACGGGCTTCGTCGAACATCTGAAACTGCCGCATTACGTGGATTTCCAGGCTGAACTCGGGCTCGTCCGAAAAATGCGTGCTGATTTCGAAGCAACGAACGCGACTGGCACGGAATGGATGGGCGATGCGGCCGAATGACTCAGCGGCTGTGCTGCTCGCCGAACCAGTAAGCGCAAAAGACGGTCGTTGCTGCAAAGACAGCAAAGAACACGGCTACAAGAATTCCAATCTCCATGAGCTTGTACTCCTTTTTTCACAAGGCTAACGCGCAATGCTTGAAGAAGTTTCATTTGACGACGGACTGGCTGCCTACAACTTCGCCTATCTGGACGAACAGACCAAGCGGATGATCCGCCGGGCAATCCTGAAAGCCATCGCGATTCCGGGTTATCAGGTTCCCTTCGCTTCCCGTGAAATGCCCATGCCCTATGGCTGGGGCACGGGCGGTGTGCAATTGACCGCCTCCATTCTTGGCCCCGACGACGTGCTGAAGGTAATCGACCAGGGCGCCGATGACACGACCAATGCGGTTTCCATCCGCGCCTTCTTCCAGAAGGTGTCGAATGTTGCCGTCACGACCCGAACGAAGGATGCCACCATCATCCAGACGCGGCACCGCATTCCGGAAGAGGAACTGCATTCGGGCCAGGTGCTTGTCTATCAGGTACCCATTCCCGAGCCGTTGCGTTTCCTCGAGCCGCGCGAGACCGAAACGCGCGTCATGCACGCGCTGGAGGAATATGGCCTGATGCACGTCAAGCTCTATGAGGACATTGCCCGCAACGGCCGCATCTCCACCACCTACGCCTATCCGGTGAAGGTGGCCGGGCGTTATGTGATGGATCCATCGCCAACCCCGAAATTCGACAACCCGAAAATGCACATGTCGGACGCGTTGCAGCTGTTCGGCGCCGGGCGCGAGAAGCGCATCTATGCCGTACCGCCCTACACCGACGTCGTCAGCCTCGATTTCGAGGATCATCCTTTTGAAATCCAGCGCTTCGACAAGCCCTGCGCGCTGTGCGGCGCAGAAAATGTCTATCTCGACGAGGTGGTGCTTGATGACAGAGGCGGACGGATGTTCGTCTGCTCCGATACCGATCATTGCGAGGACCGCCGCGCCCATGGCCACAAGGGCCATATGCTGGCGGATGTGAAGGAGGCCGCAGAATGAGCGACGCACCGCTTCTCAAAGTCCGTGACGTTTCAAAATATTACGGTGACCGAGCCGGTTGCCGCAATGTCTCTTTCGAACTTTATCCAGGTGAAGTTCTCGCCATAGTCGGCGAATCCGGTTCCGGCAAAACCACGCTCCTCAACTGCATTTCCACCCGGCTGATGCCAACGGCAGGCAGCGTGGAATATCGCATGCGCGACGGCTCTATGCGCGATCTCTACCATATGGGTGAGGCCGAACGGCGTTTCCTGATGCGCACCGACTGGGGCTTCGTGCATCAGAACCCGGCAGACGGGTTGCGAATGGCGGTTTCGGCCGGTGCAAACGTCGGCGAGCGGCTGATGGCAGTTGGCAACCGGCATTACGGGAATATCAGGCAATCTGCCAGCGAATGGCTGGAGAGGGTGGAAATCGGCACCGACCGTATCGATGATCAGCCGCGCGCCTTCTCAGGCGGCATGCGCCAGCGTTTGCAGATCGCCCGCAATCTCGTCACCTCGCCGCGCCTGGTTTTCATGGATGAGCCAACGGGTGGTCTCGATGTGTCCGTGCAGGCGCGTCTGCTTGATCTTGTGCGTGGCCTCGTCAACGATCTCGGCCTCGCCGTCGTCGTCGTCACCCACGACCTCGCGGTAGCCCGGCTGCTGTCTCACCGCATGATGGTGATGAAGGGCGGCGACGTCATCGAGCACGGCCTGACCGACCGGGTGCTGGACGATCCGCGCGAGCCCTATACGCAATTGCTTGTTTCCTCCATCTTGCAGGTTTGACGCCATGCCGACGCCTCTCATCGTTTCGGAAGTCTTCAAAAGCTTCACCATGCATCTTCGCGACGGCATCGAACTGCCTGTCGTCCGCGATGTCAATTTCTCTGTCTGCAGCGGCGAATGCGTCGTGCTCGGCGGGCCCTCCGGCATCGGCAAGAGCTCGATCCTGAAGATGCTCTATGGCAACTATGCCATAGACAGCGGACAGATTCTGATCCGCCATGAGGGTGAAGTTGTCGACATCGGCAGCGCCTCCCCTCGCACGATCCTCGACATTCGCCATCGCACCATCGGTTATGTCAGCCAATTCCTCCGCACGGTACCCCGAGTCGCCGCCATAGACGTTGTTGCCGAACCGCTTCTGGCGCGCAGGATTGCCACTGAAGAGGCACGTGAGCAGGCGGCCGCTCTGCTTTCGAAACTTAACCTGCCGCGCGAATTGTGGTCGTTGCCGCCCGCCACTTTCTCAGGTGGTGAACAACAGCGCGTCAACATCGCCCGCGGCTTCATCACCGATCATGCGATCCTGCTGCTCGACGAGCCAACTGCTTCCCTTGATGCCACCAACCGGCGTGTCGTCGTTGAGATGATCAGGGAGAAAAAGGAAAAGGGCACGGCACTGCTCGGCATCTTTCATGATGAAGAAGTGCGGGAAGCCGTGGCCGACCGCATTCTCGACGTTTCGCAGTTTTCTCCGCGGAAGGCTGCAGCATGAGTGTGAAGGTCGGCCTTGAGCCCGTCATCCACGAAACCGCCCGCGTCACCAACAGCGCGATCGGCCGCTACACCGAAATTTCGGAGCGTTGCCGCATCGAGGAGGTCGAGATGGGCGACTATTCCTATGTCATGCAGGACGGCGCCATCTGGTGCGCGACCATCGGCAAATTCGTCAACATCGCTGCCTCCGTCCGCATCAATGCCACCAATCATCCCATGCAGCGGGCGACCTTGCATCATTTCACCTATCGCGCGCGCAATTACTGGGACGATGCGGAAGACGAGACCGATTTTTTTGCCGCTCGCCGCGCCAGACGCGTTGTGATCGGTCACGATGTTTGGATCGGCCACGGCGCCACCATCCTGCCTGGGGTCGCCGTTGGAAACGGCGCGGTGATCGGAGCAGGTGCTGTCGTCTCGAGGGACGTAGCGCCCTACACCATCGTGGGAGGTGTACCCGCAAGACTGATCCGGGAGCGTTTCCCCGCAGAACTGGGCCGGCAGATGGATGACCTCCGCTGGTGGGATTGGGATCACAGAAGACTGCGCGACGCGCTCGATGATTTTCGCAGCATGGCGGCCGAGGATTTCATCATAAAATATCGCGGCTGAAACATTACAGACCTGATCGACCCCGGGAAGTTCCCGGGGTTTGCTTTTTCAGTTTGGTGTCCTGAAGACGCGGCGGGCCGGTTCCCAGACATTCGCCGGCAAACATGCGGCCGCAACACTTGAGCTCTTTGTAATATTTTCTTCATCAAACTGACATTCGCACTTCACGCCCCGCTGTTACGCCGAACCCCGTCAAAAGAAGATTGGACGGGGAAATGAGCTTTCACCTGAAGCAAGTCACGCGCCGTTTCGGCAATCACACCGCGGTCGATTCCGTGAATGTCGAAATTCCGCAGGGCCAGATGGTCGGCGTGATTGGACGTTCAGGCGCCGGCAAGTCGACGCTGCTGCGCATGATCAACCGCCTCGTCGATCCGTCCTCGGGTTCCATTTATTTCAATGACACGGAAGTCTCGTCGCTGAAGGGGGCTGCACTGCGCAACTGGCAGCGCGACTGCGCCATGATCTTCCAGCAATTCAATCTTGTTCCGCGCCTCGACGTGCTCACCAATGTCATGCTTGGACGCCTCAACCACCGTTCCACGGCATTGAGCCTTTTTAATATCTTCACACATGAAGAGCGCCTGATGGCCATCGCCGCGCTGGAGCGGCTCGGCATCGAGCATGTGGCCATGCAGGCGGCCGGTACGCTTTCCGGCGGTCAGCAGCAGCGCGTCGCCATAGCCCGCGCCCTGATGCAGTCTCCGAAGATGGTCCTTGCCGACGAGCCGATCGCCTCGCTCGACCCGCTGAACGCCAAGATCGTGATGGACGCGCTGCGCGACATCAATGAGCGTGAAGGTATCACCGTCATTACCAACCTGCACACGCTGGATACCGCGCGCAACTATTGCGAACGCATCATCGGCATGTCTCAGGGCCGCGTCGTTTTCGACGGAACGCCCGCCGAACTGACGGCCGCAGCCGTTACTGAGATTTACGGAACCGATTCTCAGGGATCCGGCATCGACGAGACCATGACCTCGACCAGCATCAATATTCCCGGCGCGCAGCTTGCCGCGCGTCCGGTGCAGCAATCTGCCGGTCCCGAACCGCTCGCTCTCGCCGGGCTCTGAGGGAACCGCCCAGCATCGTTTGCGCCCGCGTCAAGGGCCGATGGTTCACAACAAACTCCGGCTTGCCGGGAAACAGGAGAAAGTCCATGTTGAAGAAAATCCTTCTCTCGGCAGTCGCCCTTGGCGTTCTGGCCGGTTCCGCCATGGCCCAGGACGTCAAGGTCCTGCGCATCGGTCTCGACGGTTCCGAAAACGAAGCGGACCAGATCCGCAACACGAAGTGCGTAGCCGATGGCCTGAAGGCCGCGACCGGCGTTTCCGAAGTTCAGATCTTCCCATCGCCGGACTATAACGGCGTCATCCAGGGTCTGCTCGGCGGCACCATCGACATCGCCTCCATGGGCGCTTCTTCCTACGCCAAGATCGCCCTGGCCGATCCGAAGGCCGTTGATCCGATTCTGACCACCGCCGGCGCTGACGGCTCGACCGGTTACTACACGATCATGGTTGCCCGCAAGGACAGCGGCATCAAGACGCTGGCTGATGCCAAGGGCAAGAAGATCGGCTTCGCGGACCCGGATTCCACGTCCGGCTTCCTCGTTCCGAACGTCGCTATTCCGAAGGAAACCGGCGTTCCGGTCAAGGAATACTTCTCCGAAACCGGCTTTGGCGGCGGCCATGAGAACCTCGTTCTCGCCGTTCTCGACAAGAAGTTCGATGTCGGCACCACCTTTGGTTCGGGCGTGGGCAAGTGGGAAGAAGGCTACACGGCCGGCAACCTCTACCAGATGGTCAAGAAGGGCAACCTTGACATGGACGATATCGTCGAAGTCTGGAAGTCGCCACTGATCCCGAACGGCCCGCTGATGGTTACCAACAAGCTCGGCGACGCGATGAAGCAGAAGGTCGAAAACTTCTTCATGGAACTGCCGAAGAAGGACCTCGCCTGCTTCCAGGGCTTCACCCAGGGCAAGAACACCGCCTACATCAAGGTCGATCCGTCTTTCTACCAGACGATCATCGACGCCCGTAAGTCGGTTATCGGCGGCTGATCCTCAGATCATATCCGGAAGCGGCGGTGCCTTGCGGCGCCGCCGCTTTTGCAAATAAAGGAAAAGCGGCATGGCGACCACACTGCACCATGGTACCTTCTCGCCAGAAGGATTGAGCGCATCGTCCCAGACGGTCATGCGTCATTATCAACAGCAGCTTGCGACTCGGCGAATCTATACCGTCATTTCGCTCGTGATCTTTCTCGTCATCCTTGCCGCCTCCCTGAATTTCGCCAATGCGGCCAATTCAGGCAAATTTTTCGAGCGCCTGCCCTATTTCTTCGATTTCATGAAGACCTTCGTACCCGATAGTCCGCTGGAAATCTTCCGGGCCATGTTCGACCTGCCGTCGCCCTATGCGGACGGTTCGCTGAAATACAACTATGTCGCGGATCGCGTTTACATCACCAGCAGTTTCTACATCCCGCACTTCATCTACCAGCTGATCATCACGCTCAATATTGCGCTGGTCTCGACGATCATCGGCACGGGCTTCGCCTTCGTGCTCTGCTTCTTCGCCTCCACCAATCTCGTTGGCGCCGGCCTCGTGCGCTGGTTGGTGCGCCGGGTGATGGAAGTGCTGCGCGCCTTTCCTGAAATCGTCGTCGCCGGGCTTTTGACAGCCATTCTGTCGATCGGTCCGATCGCGGCGATCATCGCAATCTCGGTCCATACCATCGGCGCTCTCGGCAAGCTCTTCTTCGAAGTGGTGGAAAATGCCGACATGAAGCCGGATGAAGGCCTGCGCGCCGCCGGTGCCAACTGGCTGGAGCGGGTGCGTTTCGCCATCGTGCCGCAGGTGCTGCCAAATTTCGTTTCTTATGCGCTGTTGCGCGCCGAAATCAACGTGCGCGCCTCCACCATCATCGGCGCCGTGGGCGGCGGCGGCATCGGCGAAGTGTTCCGGCTGTCCATCGGCAATGATCATGCGTCGAAGACCTATGCCATCATCATTCTGCTGCTGATCACCATCATTGCCGTCGATCAGTTTTCCGGCTGGCTGCGCCGCAGGCTGATCGGCCATCAATCCTTCGAATTCGGACGGGGAGAGGCCTGATGTCTTCCAGCTTCATTCTCAACACTGCCGAGCGCGAGAGGCTGACGGCTGCGCATCCTGAGGTATTCAACCGCAGTTTCATGCAGCGATATGGTCTGCTTGTCGGACTTCTTGCCGTCACCGCCTACCTCGTCGGCTGCTTTTTCCTCTTCAATGTTGGTCCGGCTTTCATGCAGGGCCGATGGGATCGGGCCTCCAGCTACATCCAGGACTGGTATTCCTGGCGCGCCCAACCGCGCCTCCGTTTCGAAGCCGGCAAGGTTGAACCGCAATGGTCGAGCCGCGGTCAATATCCGGTCGATGCGAAGATCGACTGGCTGCAACCCCTGCCCGATGGCGGTTACAGCGTTGTTTATGCGGGTTCGGACAACCGCCTCGATGTGACGCCAACCCGCGTGGATGTCTATTTCGACGGCAAGAACTATCCCGTCATGATCAACGACGACGGCGCTGTTGCACCACAGGGGCTGCCTGCCGAAATCCAGCAGGACGGCAAGAAGGTGCTGGTGCGTTACGGCTTTGCCGGTCAGGCGGAAATCCGCACCAGCCAGGTTTATGTGCAGCGCCGTTTCCTTGGATGGGCGAACTTCCTGTTCGATACGAAATCGGAATTCTGGGGCAAGGGTTATGGCGAGCTTGCCGCTCTCGCTCTCTGGGGAGAGAGGCTCGATCCCGCGCGCTCCAATCTCAGCCATATGGTCGATGATTTTCTCGACAACAGTGTCTGGCAACACGCCGACATCCTGTCCAAGCTGATGCAAACGCTGGTCATGGCTTTCGTGGGTACGCTTTTCGGCACCGTCGTTGCCCTGCCGCTCGCCTTTATCGCCGCACGCAACATCACCGCGAACAGGGCGGCGAACTGGGGCATGAAGCGCCTTTTCGATTTTCTGCGCTCGATCGACATGCTCATCTGGGCACTGTTCTTCACCCGCAGCTTCGGCCCGGGACCGATCCCCGGCATTGCCGCGATCTTCTTCACCGATACCGGCGCGCTCGGAAAGGTCTATGCCGAGGCGCTGGAGAATGTCGACGACAAGCAGCGCGAGGGTGTCAAATCGGTCGGCGCCTCCCCGATTGCCGTCAATCGCTTCGGCGTGCTGCCGCAGGTTCTGCCGGTGTTCATTTCACAGTCACTCTATTTCTGGGAGAGCAACACCCGGTCCGCCACCATCATCGGTGCGGTGGGAGCCGGGGGTATCGGCCTGAAACTGCTGGAAGCGATGGGCACCAATGCCGACTGGGACAAGGTGGCCTATATGGTCCTGCTGATCCTCTTCGTCGTTTTCCTGTTCGACCACATTTCTAACTCGCTGCGTTCGCGTCTGATCGGAAAAACGCAGCATTAAACCCGGCAAGGCGGGACTTCACGTGACGCCGCAAGCGTTCGTCATCCCGCCCCGCACATCAGGAGAAGCAACTGATCCTTTCTCCGTCCCGCGTCCGTAGGGCTAACTTATCCCCAAGCGCACCCGGAACCTCTATGAGGTTCCGGGTGCGCTTTTTTCCATCCGCATCATCATTCTGTCACGGAAAGAGATTACTTCGCACTCCTGACCTTGCGGGAGGCGGGCGAGTCACGCCAAATAGCTTCTCATCCCTGGTTTTCCATGACACCGAAGAGTGCTTGCCGTGCGCTATGCCATCTATTTTTCTCCGGCTAAAGATCATCCTCTGACCGAAACGGCATCCCGCTGGCTTGGACGAAACGCGTTTTCCGGCAGACTGCATGATGACCATGCCGACTATGCGGAGATGACGGAAGAGCCCCGCCGTTATGGCTTCCACGCAACCCTGAAAGCGCCTTTCGAGCTGTCCGAGAAATACAGCGAAGCAGAGCTGCTGGCGGCCGTCGCGGACTTTGCTGCAAGCCAGCCGGCCTTTGACATTCCGCGTATCGTGGTTGGTGCACTTGGGCCATTCTTCGCCCTGGTGCCGGATCGCATTTACCAGCCGCTGCAAGACTTTGCAGCGGAGATCGTGGATCATTTCGACCGGTTCCGCGCCCCCCTGTCCGAAACAGATATTGCCCGCCGCCGGCCGCAGATGCTGACCGAAAGCCAGCGGGAAAATCTTTCGCTCTGGGGCTACCCGCATGTCATGGATGATTTCCGTTTTCACATGACGCTGACCGGCCGGATCGACGAAAGCGAACAGCCCGCCGTGCGTGAGCTTCTCTCCGCACGATTTGCCGAATTCACCGACAAACCCCTCACCGTTTCCGGCCTCGCCCTGTTCATCGAAGAAACGCGCGGCGCCCCCTTCACCGTTCACAGCTGGCACCCGCTTGGCCAGCAGCCAAAGGAAGATGCGACACCATGACTGAGCACGCCCTTTCCAACGCCCGTATCGTTCTGGAAGACGATATTATTCTGGGCTCCGTTCTGATCCGCGACGGCAAGATCGCCGATATCAGCGAAGGCGCCTCCAAGACCGGAGAAGATCTTGAAGGCGATTTCCTGATTCCCGGCCTGGTGGAACTGCATACCGACCATCTCGAGCAGCATTATTCGCCGCGCCCCGGTGTCATCTGGGACAAGATTGCCGCCATTCAGGCCCATGACGCACAGGTGGCGGCCTCCGGCATCACCACCGTATTCGATTGCCTGCGACTTGGCTCGGATGAAGACGGTGGTTTCAAAAAAGGTGAAATGCGGGAAATGGCTGACGCCATCGAGGCTGCGGCGGATCAGAACCGCCTGCGCTCGGACCACCTGCTGCATCTGCGCTGTGAGGTCGCTTCCGCCGATGTGCTGGAGCATTTTGAAGATTTCGAAACCGATCCGCGCGTGCGGCTGATTTCGCTGATGGATCATTCCCCGGGCCAGCGCCAGTTCCAGTCGATGGATCAGTATATTTTCTATTATCAGAAGAAGCGCGGTCTGAGCGACGAGGCGTTCGCCGAATTCGTGCGGCGCAGGCAGGCGGCATCGGCGGAATATTCCGCCAAGCATCGTGATTATCTGGCTGCCCGCTGCGCCGAGCGTGGAATCACCGTTGCGAGCCACGACGATGCAACAGAAGCGCATGTCGGCGAAGCAATTGGTCACGGCGTGAAGCTGGCGGAATTTCCCACCAGCGTCGAGGCGGCAAAAGCTTCGCACAGCGCCGGCATGAGCGTCTTGATGGGTGCTCCTAACATCGTTCGCGGCAAATCCCATTCCGGCAACATCGCCGCCCGCGATCTGGCCGAAATCGGTGTTCTGGATGTTCTCTCTTCCGACTACGTGCCCTTCAGCCTGCTCTTCGCGCCGTTCCTGCTTGCCGATCAGGTGGAAGCCATCACGCTGCCGGAAGCTCTGCGTATGGTCACCGCCACACCGGCGCGGACCGTTGGTCTTCACGACCGCGGCCGCATAGCCGGCGGTCTGCGGGCCGATCTGGTCCGGGTTCACCGCGAAGATGGCGTTCCCGTGGCACGTGCCGTCTGGCGTCAGGGCAAGCGCGTGGCATGACCGGCGACGGACAAGACAGCCGGCGCGAGGGATCGCCCGGAACCATGATCGTCATTGTCGGCCCCAGCGGGGCCGGCAAGGATACGCTGATGGATTATGCGGCAATGCAGCTGTCAGGCCGGCCGGGCTTTCACTTCACCCGCCGCGTCATTACCCGCAGTGGCGACGCGGGCGGTGAAAACCACGACGCAGTTTCCATGCAGGAATTCAACCGGCTTGAGAGTGAAGGCGCTTTCGCAGTCTCCTGGCAGGCGCATGGGCTGAAATATGGCATTCCGGCCGCTGTCTATCGTCAGCTAGACGCCGGGGACGTGGTTATCGCCAACGGTTCCCGGTCGGCCCTGCCTCAGTTCGGTATTGCTTTTTCCCGCCTGAAGGTCGTGAATATCGTGGCGCGACCGGAGGTTCTGGCACGAAGGCTGGAACAGCGAGGACGGGAGAGCCGCGACGATATCCTGCGACGGCTGGAACGTAGTGCTCTCTGTGTCGACGGCGATTTTGACGTGATCACTGTGGACAACAGCGGCGCGATCGAAGATGCGGGAAAAACAATGATGCAGCTTCTGGAGCAAAGCGTCCGCAACCGTACATAAAATCCCCGGCCGCGCTGCTCGACAAACGGGTGCGCGAGGCTTACCATCAGGCGACAATTTCCAAACATGGTACGCCAAGGCTAGGGATGCCCGAAAAGAGGCTCAGCGACGAAATAACTGTGGTGGCCGGTCTGGCCGCCGGCGTCAACAATTATGCGCGGGGGCGTGGCATCGATATCGCGCCCATCTGCAAGGCTCTTGAGATCGATCCCGACAATTTCGGAAGTCTCACAGAGCGCATCAGCCTCGATAGATTATGCCGTCTGCTGGAAACCTGCGCCCTGATATCCGGCGACGACGCTTTCGGATTGCAGTGCGCCTCCACTTTTCCCGCCGGCGCGTCCGGTGCTTTCGGATATGGCCTGATCAGCGCCCCGACGGTGCGGGCGTTTCTGCGCTTTCTTCAGGATCACGTCTATTATGCGACCAATAACAGCAATTTCACCATGGTTGCAGATGCGACCGGGGTGACGCTGTCATGGTCTTTTGCACCGGTGATTGTCAAGCGTGATCAATATGTCGATCTGTCCCTGGCAATCCTGATACAGCGACTCCGCGATATTCTGGGAGAGCGCATCCATCAGATCGAGATTGGGATGGAGCGACCGAAACCCGATAATATTCAATTATTTAAAGAAAGAATGACGAAGCGGATCAGCTTTTCCCAACCGATCCATACCATGCGCCTTCCCTTATCTCTCCTTGAGGTGGCCAATCCCAACGCCGATGAACGCCTGTTCGAATTGATGAATTTGCAGTGCCGGATGCTCCGACCGGAGACATCGGCGGACGCGACGCATTTCATCGATCAGGTGAAGCGGTATATGCAGATGAGGCTTTCCGATGCGGAGCTTTCGCTCAGCGAGATTGCCCCTTATTTCAACCTTTCGGAACGCAGTTTTCAGCGGCGCCTTGCCGAACTCGGGACCAATCTCAACGAGATAAAGGATGCCATTCGCAAGAATGCCGGATTCAAGCTTCTGGTGGAAAGTGATCTTCCGGTCTCCGACATCAGTTACCGGCTTGGATATTCGACCCCAGGTGCATTTTCCCGCTCCGTTTCCCGCTGGTTCGGGGCAACACCTACGGATATTCGCCGGAAACACGCGCATCATTCCGCCGGATAATACATGGCTACAGCATCAATATTTCGGAACGAGGCATTAAAGTTGATGAATATATCAACAGTTGTCGCGATGCGTGCCGAAACATAACAATAAAATGAAAAACTTGGCGCGTCATGTTATTTTATCGGTGGAACACATCGATTATTAGAGCGCCGATCTCCTTCGGGTGTGACGAAAACATTCCAAAGCTTTGAAACTGCATTTTACGCCAGACAGATTGTCGTCGCTGGGCGTCGTTGTCGCAGGCCCTCAATGGCTGGAATAGAACGTCCGCATCGGATTTACAGGCTGCGAAAGCGGCCCCTTACCGCAAAACTCCTGAGGCCAGATGAAACCTATTGGCGAAATTGGCGTTTCTGTTCGCGTGTGGACGGAGCGGCCAACGAGCTGGTGTCGGAGAATGAACACTGCCTGCTCCTGCCCGGGAAGGGCAATCTTTTTTGAGGCTGAAAGAAATGTCTTCAAATACGCCGCATGAACATCGCCAGATGCATGAAGTCGTCCTCTCGGAGCGTGAGCGGCAATATCTGGGGCTGGTCGCGCGGGGCAAACATCCCTCACACGTCGCCGTGATAGTCGGCGCCGACGAGGCGGACGTCAAGGATACTCTGGAAAAGGTGCGCCACAGGCTGGGTGCGACCAATCTGCTGAATACCGTCAGTATTGCCCTGCTGCGCGGCCTGATCGAACAGGAGGCATAATCGCCACCTGCTCAACTCAAGCTTCCGCGACAAAGTCCTTTCCGGAAGCTGAAAACCGGATGAGCGGCTTTCTGCGTCAAAATCCTTCCATATCAATGGCGGGATCGGCGGACCAAATGGCGGCTGGACATGATGTCCGGTCCCATCGATGCAGATAAACGCAGCCATTTACGGTTTACCCGGCGGGTCACGGTCGACCCGCCGGGTTTTTAATGTCCGGTCAAAGCGATTGAATTTCGCCAAGAATATCGCTTTCGATCACGATACCGCTTTCCAACGCCTGTTTGCGGATACCTTGGCTGCGGCGACCGGGCAGGCGGACATTTTCCTGTTTTTCTATCTCCTGGGCGATGAGAGCCAGCCTTTCGGTAAAGGCAGAGCCGCCTGATGATACAGGGTCTATTGCGATAATGGTGTGTCCGAGCGAGGGGGGCGCACCCTTGTCGTCCAGAAGGGAGGAAGCCTCGAAGGCGAAGTTTCCGCCGGTAATTGCAGCGGCCATGATTTCCACCATCAGCGCCAGCGCTGCGCCCTTGGCTTCGCCCGCAGGAACCATGGTTCCTTCTATGGCCTCCTCCGGATCGGTGGTCGGTCGGCCATTTCTGTCAAGCGCCCAGTCGCCCGGGATCGTCTCCCCCTTCTGGCGCGCCGCCATGATTTTTCCGCGTGCGACCTTGGAGAGAGCCAGATCGATGACGAGTGGATCGGCGCCGCCAACGGGCGTGGCAAAGGCAATCGGGTTCGTACCATAAAGCGGCTTGCTGCCGCCCCATGGCGCCATGGACGCAGGCGCATTGGCGAACATCAGCGCCACGAGACCCGTTTCGGCAATACGTTCGACAGTCAGCGCCATGACGCCGGCGTGATGGGAACGGTGGATGGCGGCGAGCGCGATCCCCTGCTGGCGCGCCATTTCAGGCAATTCCTCAAGCGCGAGATCGATCGCCGGATAGGCATAACCATGATTGGCGTCGACCGAGAGGACGCCGGGCTTCACCCGTGTGGCCACCGGACGCGCCTTGCCATCGACCTTGCCTACACGGGCCTGACGCACGTAAACGGGTATACGGCGAAAACCATGACCACCCTGCCCGGCGGCCTCGGAGGCGACGAGCGCCTTTGCCACCGAGCGGGCGTTTTGCGGTAGAACGCCGTTGCGCTCAAAGATAGAGGATACGAGATCCTCCGCCTCTGCGATTGAGAATTTCATTCCGGAATGCCTCTGCTTGTGATGTCGTCAAGACCTACACCATCGAAAACATTCGCGAAATATCATTGCGGCCACACCACGGCACAGGTCGGAAAAAATCGGTCCCGCCAGGGGAGCTGCTAGCGGATGCTGATCGGCAGCGTGATCGTCCTGTTTGCTTCCGGCGGCGGGGCGGGCACGGGCGACGCGCTCTGAATCCAGGCGGCGATTTGCTGATCCACGGACGAATCGCCGGTGGACTGAACAACGCTGACACCGCTGATGGCACCGGCATCATTGACGCGGAACCGCACCGTCGCAGTCATTGCATCGCTGCGGAGTGAACGTGGTTTGCGCCGCTGAATATGCGAGCGGACTTTCGATCCCCATTTTGCCGGGGAGGCGGATGACGAAGAAAAGAAGCCGGCATTGCTGCGCGATGCGGCCGTGCGGTCGGATTGCTGGGCTTCCACCTTCGCAGTTTCACGCAGTTCCGAGGCCTGCTGCGGTTTGGGGCGCTGGCGCTCGACCTTCTTTTTCTCTTCAGGCTCTTTCTTTTCCACCTTCTTTTCGACGGGCGGAGGCGGAGGCCGCATGACGGGCAAGGGGACCTCGACATTTTCAAGTTCCGCCATCATCTGCTCCTGAACGGGATCGACGGTCTCAACCGGCTCGGGAACTTCCTGCGGTTCGACGATCTCCTCGACCGGTGGCTCAGGCGGCTGCACCGGCTCAGGCGGCGGCGTTTCGGCAACCGGTTCAGGTGGTGGCGGGGTCTCTTCAGGAGCAGCTTCCTCAACCGGTTCGCTGCTGTCGCTCTTCACTTCTTCGGCGTCCTCGACATCCTGTGCCTGCGTCGTTTCTTCAGTTTGGACGGCTTCCGGTATCGCCGCCATTTCGATCATGATGGCGGCGGGGGGCGGCCCGCCGGCCTCAAGCTCGTCCGGCTCCTGCATCAGATAATAAGCGAACCCGGCATGAACGCTGAGCATCAGCAACGCCGCGGCGGACCACAGCGTCACCTCCCAAAGGCGGGAATGTCGGGCCTGTGGATAGCCGCTTTCACTCATGGCGTCGCTTCCTGCACCGCCGACGGGGCGGGCTGGCCAGCAGCCGGAGGCTGCGACACGGCAGCGGCATTTTCCAGCCCCACAAGGGCGATCTTCAGATAACCGGCATCTCTCAGCAGGTTCATGATTTCCATGAAGTGGCCGTAATCAACCGCCTTGTCTGCACGCAGGAAGATGCGGGTATCCTTCTTGCCACCCGTCTGGCGGTCGATGGCGGCCGCCAAGGCTTCACGGGCGACCGCATCATTGCCCAGATTAAGCGAGAGATCGTCCTTGACCGTGAGATACAGCGGCTCCTCCGGTCGTTCCGCGGGTTTTGCGGTGGATGCGGGAAGATCGACATTCACATCGACGGTGGCGAGCGGCGCGGCCACCATGAAGATGATGAGCAGAACCAGCATCACATCGATGAAGGGCGTGACATTGATCTCATGGTTTTCGGAGAGATCGTCACCGCTGTTTTCGCGAATTCCTCCAGCCATGTCCGATCACCGTCCAACCAGCGATACTGCGGGTTTGCTGGTGCTGCCCGGCGGAATGCGGCGGAAATCGAGATCGCGGCTGACGAGGCGCTCCACGCCGGCTGCGGCATCCGCCAGCAGATGGCGGTATCCGGTGATCGAGCGCGCGAAGACGTTATAGATCACCACTGCGGGAATGGCGGCAACGAGGCCGATGGCGGTGGCCAGAAGCGCTTCGGCAATGCCGGGCGCGACGACGGCGAGATTGGTGGTCTGCGATTCCGAAATGCTGATGAAGGAGTTCATGATGCCCCAGACGGTGCCGAACAGGCCGACAAAGGGGGCGGTGGAACCGATCGTTGCCAGAACGCCCGTCCCGCGTGACATGCGGCGACCGGCGTGGGTTTCGATACGCGACAGCGCCGAGGAGACACGTTCCTTGATACCGCCGCCATCGGTATGTTCGACCACAGCATCGGAAAGCTGCATTTCATGAGTTGCCATGCGCAGCATGAGCGCCGCAGGTCCGCCCTTCTTCTCGACAGCCTCGGTAGCCTCGTTAAGAGTTTTCGCCCTGCGAATGACCTTCAGCGTTGCGCCGGCCCGAACACGCGCACCTGCAAGTTCAACGGACTTTGCAACCCACACCGTCCAGGTCACCAGCGAGGCGAAGGCCAGACCGATCATGACACCCTTCACGACCCAGTCCGCCGCCATGAACATGCCCCAGGGGGACAGGTTGTGTGGGATATCCGCGCGATGTTCGGCACTTGCCGGGTCGGCGCCGACGGGCTCTACCGGGGTTGAAACCTCGTTGGTCGGCGCGGCACCTTCGGGTGTCAGGGCGGGAGCGACTGAAGATTGTGCGGGCTGTGCAGGCGCGGCTTCATTGTTTTGAGGTTGTGCAGGCGCCACGGCTGCCGGCTGTTCCTGTGCGGGCATGGAAGGCTGGTTCGGCTGAACGACCGGAGCGTCCGGCGCCGCCGGGGTTTGTGAGGACGGCTGTGCCGGCTGGACCGTTTCCGCTTGCGGTGCGGACTGAATCTGGGGTTCGGATGCCGTCTGAGCGAAAACCGCACCGGCGCTCAATCCAACCAGTAAGATAACCGTCGTGGCAAGGGAAATGCGCCGTGTCCTGCTTGCCTTGTTGAGAGACGCGGAAGAAGTGGTGGTCGCAACTGACATGTTTTTTATCCCGGATTTCCGTCGATGAACCCATCCGCAGATTGACCGGTTTGAAACCGGGGTCATAACGGATGCCGTCGTAAAAGCTTGACGTTCCGATAATAAACCTGAGTTCTTTTGACAACTATTATATTGCCAAAAGACGACCCGTAAACTCTTCTTTACAAAAAATTGACCGATCTACCGTCTTCAGCTGCTCTGCGAAGGCGAAAACTGCGCAACGAGCGCGTGTCGGTCACCGGGATAGGTGACCGACACGCGGGTGATGTAATCCGTTCCGTGCCAGGTCCGGCGATCGATGACCAGACAGGCGGCTCCCGATCCGATACCCAGCGCGGCGGCATTTTTGCGGTCGGCCGATACGGCGCTGATGCGATGTTCAGCAGCGCTCCAGGGCACCATCTTCAGCAGCCACGTTCCGGGGCCGATCTGCGAAAAATCGGCAAACTCGGCCTCCGGAACAGCAGTGACATTGATGAGGCGCTCTTCCAGACAAAATGGGACGCCGCCGGCAAAATGCGTGCAGGTGAGTTCCAGCACGGGCGCATCGGCCGCAAGCGCCATAGCCGCTCCATCGTCTTTACCCGCAGGCCGCAGACGCCGCTTGTCGAGGCGATACCTGTAAACCAGCCCGAGTGCCAGCACCTCTCGTTCGATATCGTGGATTTCCAGCACGGCCGATTGCGCGTGGGGCTGACGGACGAAACTACCGAGACGCCGGCGTCTTTCGATAAGACCCCGCTGCACCAGTTCTCCCAAAGCCTTGTTCACCGTCATGCGCGAACAGGCATATTGGCGCGTCATTTCGTGTTCGAATGGGATACGATATCCCGGCGGCCATTCGCCTGACATGATGTGGCGCTCCACATCGTTGCGGATTCGCTCGTGCAGTGACTTTTCCTGAAGATCGGCGCCTGTGCCCCTCATCCCGATGCTTCTATCCTCCCCGTTCCATACCCTGCTATCCGTGAGCGGCGGCGGCGATCGCTTCGCTGCGGATTTCTTCCGTCAGCCTTGCACGCAGTTCGGAAAATTCCGGGCTGGCCTTGACGGTGTAGTGGCGCGGATGCGGCAGGTCGACCGGCGTGATCGATTTGATACGGCCCGGCCTCGCAGACATGGTCACCACGCGCGACGCCATGAAAACCGCCTCCTCAATATCGTGCGTGACGAAAATGACCGTCTTTTGCTCACGCTCCCATATGCCGAGCAACAATTCCTGCATCAGCCCGCGGGTCTGATTGTCGAGAGCGCCGAAAGGCTCGTCGAGCAGCAGGATTTTCGGGCCATTTGCCAGGGCGCGGGCAATGGCCGTTCTCTGCTGCATGCCGCCGGAGAGTTGTTTCGGCCAATGGTTTTCGAAACCACGCAGGCCGACCTTGTCGATATAGCTGTCAACGATTTCCCATTTTTCCTTCTCCGCAACGCCGCGTTCGCGCAGGCCGAAAGCGACGTTTTCACGGATCGTCAGCCAAGGGAACAGCGTGTAGGACTGGAACACCATGCCGCGGTCCGCCCCCGGGCCAGTCACCGCCCTGCCTGACAACAGCACCTCGCCCGTTGTCGGACGGTCAAGCCCGGCGATGATGCGCAGCAGGGTCGATTTTCCGCATCCCGAAGGACCGAGGATGGTAACGAAATCATTGCGCGGGATTTCCAGATTGGTGGGCTGCAGGGCCAGCGTCGGCTGCCCGCCATGTACGCCTGGAAAGGTGCGGCTGACGCCCTTGATAACGAGTTCGCTCATCAGGCAAGCCTCCAGGCAAAAAGCTTCCGGTTCAGCGATTTGAACGCGAAATCAGAGATAAGGCCGATAACACCGATGACGATGATGCCAAAGATGATCTGGCCGGTCGCCATCAGCGCCTGGCTGTTGATGATCATGTAGCCGATACCGGAGGAGGCGCCGATCAGTTCCGCGACGATGACATAGGTCCAGGCCCAGCCGAGGACGAGACGGAGGATTTCGGCAATGTCGGGCGCATTGGCGGGAATGAGGACACGGCGCACCACGCCCCGATCCCGCGCGCCCAGCGTATAGGCGGCCTCCACCAGATCCCGCCGCGTGCCGGCGACGGCCACAGCCACCATCAGGATGATCTGGAAGACGGCGCCGATGAAGATCACCAGCAGCTTCTGCATCTCGCCGATGCCGGCCCAGAGAATGAGGAGCGGCACAAAGGCGGAAGCCGGAAGGTAACGCGCGAAGGAGACAAAGGGCTCAAGCAGCGCCTCGATGGGCTTATAAGCCCCCATGGCGATACCGAGGGGGACGGCGACTATGGAGGCCAGCACGAAACCGCCCACGACACGCCAGATCGTCATGCCGATATCGCTGGCAAAACCCTGATCCGTCAGTAGATAGATACCATCCTTCAGCATGGTAACGGGGTCGGCCAGAAAGGTCGGCGACACGAAACCGCCCAGCGTGGCAAAGCCCCAGGCAGAGAAAAAAAGCACGAAGAACAGGATGCCGAGCGCTATCCTCGTGCTGTTCTTTATGGGTTGAAGTGGTTGCATTCTGTCGCCTGTCCCGAACCGGCGCGGCACTTCGCCACGCCATCAACATGTTCCCGCACTCAAGACGCGGGAACACTGTCGCGCTTCTTACTGGCTGCAATATCCGGAGAGGGAAATGCAGCTGGCTGTTTCCGTCACTTGATGAAGGACGTGTCCGCGAGGGTCGAAAGATCGGGCTTCGACTTGATCACGCCGATTTCGAGCAGCAGGTCAGCCGATTTTTCGGAAAAAGTCTTGAACTCGCCCTCGAAGAATTTCTGGTTGGCGGCCTTGTCCTGCCATTCGAGGAATTTTGCCGAAGCGGCAAAGGCCTCGCCGGACTGTTTCACATCCGCGCCCATCGTCGCATAGGATTTTTCGGGATCGGCCTTGATAAGATCAAGTGCCTGGAAATAGCTGTCCGCCAGAGCCTTGGCTGCCTGCGGATTGGCCTTCAGGAAGTCTGGCGTGCAGCCAAACGTGTCCATAACCGCGGGATAATCCAGTGTCGTGGCAAGAATCTTACCCTTGTCGGGAGCGGCGCGCACGGTAGAGAGATAGGGTTCATAGGTCATGGCTGCATCGTTCTGTCCGGCGACGAAAGCCTGCGCGGCCGGCCCCGGCTCAAGGTTGACGACCTTCACATCCTTCAGTGTCAGGCCGTTTTCCTTGAGGATCCAGGCGAGGAAGAAATAAGGAGAGGTGCCCGGTGCGGACGCGGCCACCGTCTTGCCCTTGAGGTCCGCGACCTTTGCGACATCGCTGCGCACCGCGATGCCATCGGCACCGTGCGATTTGTCCATCTGGAAAATCTGGGTGGATTTCACGCCATTGGCGTTCCAGGCGATCCAGGTTTCCACCGTGGTGGCGGCGCACTGGATGTCACCGGAAGCGAGAGCGAGATGGCGGCTGGCCTGCGGGATTTTCTTGATCTCGACCTTCAGGCCGTTCTTTTCGAAAATGCCGGCCTGTTTTGCAAGCGTCAGTGGTGCAAAACCCGTCCAGCCCGACATGCCTATCGTCACGGACGTTTCGGCATAGGCGGAAGCGGATGAGAAAAGTGCCGCCAGAGCGGCGAAAACCCAAGTTTTTTTCATGATCGGAACCCCTTTTGATTTATTTTTGTGCGACATTGTTTTTCGCTTTATTTGAGGCATCGTAGGCAGGCATTTTGTATTTGTCTAGACAAAACAGAAAGCGCACGCACATCCCTGGAATGATTGCAAATGCACGGCCAGCCATTCTAGACATAGAGAACGCGGCCGGCGAGCAGGCCCAACGATTTCCCGTATCGAGCTCTCCATGACCAGACAGAGACGTCGTAATATCATCAAGGCCAGAAGGACCGGCACGGGTATCGCGCTGGTTGCCGCCATTTCCTTCATCGCGGGCATGACGGATGCGGTTGGACTGCATATTTCCGGCGACTTCGTATCCTTCATGACCGGCAATACCACGCGCGCCGCGGTTTCAGCGGAAGCGGGCATCTATTCCCACGCCGTGAAACTCCTTGTCGCGATCATTGCCTTTGTGGCGGGCAACGCGGGCGGGATCGTGGTGGCCCACAAGTTCGAGCGGCGTATATTTGCAGTCCTCATGGCGGTCGGATCGCTTGTGGCCATTTCGGCACTGCTTCGTGGCGAGAGCTCGGGCCTCGTGCAATTTTACCTCGTGGTCTTCGCCATGGGCATGGTCAACGCGGCCGTCGAGCATATCGAGGGCCTGCCGATCGGCCTTACCTATGTGACGGGCGCCCTTTCCCGTTTCGGCCGAGGCATCGGCCGCTTTCTTCTCGGTGACCGGAGCTTTGATTGGGGCATCCAGATCGTGCCGTGGCTGGGCATGCTGAGCGGTGCGATCTGCGGTGCCGTTCTCGGGGCCAAGATGCAGTCGGATGCTCTCTGGGTCGTGGCGGTCGCTGTCTTCGTTGTCGCCATCGCCACACTCATCATTCCGCGCTCACTCCGACAGCGCTATAATCAGAGGGTGAAAATCCGGCGGATTACGCCGTAGCAACCGTTGCGCTCACTTTCGCGAGATCGTGACGAATTTTGTCCCGCGCACCCGCACTGTCATCAGGCAGGGCTCCTTATCAGTACGCTCGCAATAACGCGGATGCATCTTCAGCACGAAGACCATGTTGCCGAACCGCTTGATGAAGTCATAACCGTAGATGCGGGCCGTCGCGATCATCAGGTAGCCGCCCTCCTTCACCTGCACGTAAAAATTATAGGGGCATCCCTCGTCATCACAAGCGCGGCCTTTTTCGCCGTCGCAATCCAGAAGCCCGTGATTGACGACGGCATCCATCAACCCGTCATTGTTGATATCCAGCCGTGTGACGAAATCGTCGCCGAATGCTGCCGCCTTGCACTCGTTGCGGAAATGATCCTTCTCGTAAATCTCCGGATCGCTCACCAGCTGCTGCTGCGCCGAGAGCGCCACCGGGAACATCAAGAGAACCAGCGCCTGAAGAGCGGCAACGAGAGCGATTCGCACGGCATTTTCCTTTGCATCCGTTTGGGTTATGGATGTTGCGATCATCCGGGCGGCCAGCCTAGAGTTTAGTGCTTGCGCGACACTGACGTGTTCGCCGCCCGTGTTCCGGGGGGAACCTTTTCATGACACTTCTGGGTTTTCTCGACTATGCCGGCGTGGCAGTGTTTGCCGCAACCGGTGCGCTTGCCGCTTCGCGCAAGCAGCTCGACCTGATCGGCTTCCTGTTTTTTGCGGCGGCCACCGGTATCGGCGGTGGCACGGTGCGTGATCTCGTGCTCGGCAGAACGCCGGTGTTCTGGGTCATCAACCCCACCTATATTCTCGTCTGCGTCTCGGTGGCGGTGCTGCTGTTCTTCACGGCACATCTGTTCGAATCCCGTTACCGGGTATTGATCTGGCTCGATGCGCTCGGCCTTTCTGCTTATTGCGTCATGGGAGCGGCCAAGGGCCTCGCAGCAAGCGGTTCGGCAACTGTCGCCATTGTCACCGGCGTTCTGACGGCAACATTTGGTGGGGTTTTGCGCGATATTCTCGCCGGTGAGCCCTCCGTACTCTTGCGGCCGGAAATCTACATCACCTGCGCGCTTCTGGGCTCTTCCACCTTCATTGTCGTCTATTTCTTCGGCGCGCCGCTTTATGCCGCTTCGGCAGCGGGCGTGCTGATGGCCTTTGGGATCAGGTCCGGCGCGCTGATCTTCGGCTGGACTTTCCCGCCCTATAAAGGCAAGCCCGGCAGACGCCCGGAAGATGTCATGAAGTGACCCATGGAACGACGCTGAAAACAGAAATGGCGCCCGCGGGCGCCATTTGCACATCCATTGTCGAACCGAAGAACTTCAGCCGCGCTTGCGGCGGAGGCGGATCACCACATCCACATGGGCGATTTCCATGCCCTCAGGCGCTTCCGGCAGATTGCCGATCTGGAGATTGTTGACAGGTATATCGAGAACCTCGTTCTCGCCTTCCACGAAGAAGTGATGGTGATCCGACACGTTGGTGTCAAAATAGGTACGGGCACCTTCCACGGCGAGAACCCGGATGAGACCGGCCTCGGTGAACTGATGCAGCGTGTTGTAGACCGTGGCGAGAGAAACGGGCACGCCAGCGGTGACAGCCTCATCATGCAGTTCCTCGACGGTGAGGTGGCGGTCACCTTTTGCGAAGAGAAGATCGCCCAAAGCCACGCGCTGGCGCGTGGGCCTCAGCCCAGAGCGCCGCAGCCTCGTTCCGATATCCAATGTGGCGTCAAATGCCATGCAATCCCATTCCAAACAGAGGTATGCCACCCGTCAATTGCAATAGCATATATCTTTTGCAGGGAATGCTTTCAATAGTTTCAGCGCCGCCGAGTGTCGCAAATGGCCGCAAACCGGCCATTCCTGCAAATTTCCTCTGGTTCCGACCGGATGGTTCCTGTATGCGGACGGCATATTGAGGTAATGACTTCTGCAAAGAAGGTTCGAAGACAAAGAATGGGGGCGGAACCGCCTCTGCCCTTGCAGCGCTTCATTTTGAACCTAACTTGCTCTAGTGAAGTCGATCAACACCAGTAATTGGGGAAGTGAAAGCGGTATGGCAACGAGGCAATCAAGTTACAATTACGAGGAGATCCTGTCCTGCGGTCGCGGCGAATTGTTCGGCCCGGGAAATGCACAGCTCCCATTGCCCCCCATGCTCATGGTTCACCGCATCACCGAAATTTCAGAAACCGGCGGCGCGTTCGACAAGGGTTTCATCCGTGCCGAATATGATGTCAGCCCCGATGACTGGTATTTTCCCTGCCATTTCCAGGGCAACCCGATCATGCCGGGGTGCCTCGGCCTTGATGGCATGTGGCAGCTGACCGGCTTCTTCCTCGGCTGGCTGGGCGAAGAAGGCCGCGGCATGGCGCTTTCCACCGGCGAAGTGAAGTTCAAGGGCATGGTGCGCCCTCACACCAAGCTCCTTCAATATGGTATTGATTTCAAGCGCGTGATGCGTGGCCGTCTGGTGCTTGGAACTGCTGACGGCTGGCTGAAGGCGGACGGCGAAACCATTTATCAGGCGACAGACCTGCGGGTCGGCCTGTCCAAGGAAAAGGCTGCCTGAGGCAGACGGAATAGTTCAGACAAACGCCGGGCGGCTTTGGTTGTCCAGCCGAAATCTTAAGAAAAGGTCCCTTTCATGAGACGAGTTGTTGTCACCGGCCTCGGTATTGTTTCTTCCATCGGCGGTGATGCCGCTGAAGTCACCGCGTCGCTGCGCAATGCCAAATCCGGCATTTCTTTTTCGCCGGATTTTGCCGAACACGGTTTCAAGTGCCAGGTCTGGGGCAAGCCTTCTCTCGACCCCACCGATCTGGTCGACCGCCGCGCCATGCGCTTCCTGTCGCAGGGCGGCGCGTGGAACCATGTTGCCATGAAGCAGGCAATCGCCGATTCCGGTCTGGAAGAGAGCGATATCAGCGGCAATGAGCGCACCGGCATCATCATGGGTTCGGGCGGTCCTTCCACCCGCACCATCGTCGAAGCTGCCGATATTACGCTGAAGAACAACAGCCCGAAGCGCATCGGTCCCTTCGCCGTGCCGAAGGCGATGTCCTCCACCGCTTCGGCCACGCTCGCGACCTGGTTCAAGATCCACGGCGTCAACTACTCCATCTCTTCGGCCTGCTCAACCTCGGCGCACTGCATCGGCAACGCCGCCGAGATGATCCAGTGGGGCAAGCAGGACGTGATGTTCGCTGGCGGCCACGAGGACCTCGACTGGTCGATGTCGAACCTTTTCGACGCCATGGGCGCCATGTCGTCCAAATACAACGAGACCCCCGACGTCGCCTCGCGCGCCTATGACGTCAACCGCGACGGCTTCGTCATCGCCGGCGGTGCGGGCGTTCTGGTTCTCGAAGAGCTGGAACACGCAAAGGCACGCGGTGCCAAGATTTATGCCGAAATCGTCGGTTATGGCGCGACCTCTGACGGTTACGACATGGTTGCCCCTTCAGGCGAAGGCGCGATCCGCTGCATGCGGCAGGCTCTTTCCACCGTCAAGGGCGACATTGACTACATCAATACCCACGGCACCTCGACGCCGGTTGGCGACAGCAAGGAAATCGGCGCGATCCGCGAAGTCTTCGGCGACAAGATCCCGCACATCCAGTCGACCAAGTCGCTGACTGGCCATTCGCTTGGCGCGGCCGGTGTACAGGAATCGATCTACGGCCTCTTGATGATGCAGGAACGTTTCATCGGCGAGAGCGCGCATATTTCCGAACTCGATCCGGAATTTGCGGGCGTTCCGATCGTTCGCAGCCGCATCGACAATACCAAGATCGACACCATCCTATCCAATTCCTTCGGCTTCGGCGGTACCAACGCCACGCTCGTCTTCCAGCGTCATAACGGATAATTGCCCATGAACGGCATCATGCAGGGTAAACGCGGCCTCATCATGGGCGTCGCTAACAATCACTCCATCGCCTGGGGTATCTCCAAGGCACTTGCGGCACAGGGCGCGGAACTGGCCTTCACCTATCAGGGTGAAGCGCTCGGCAAGCGTGTCAAACCGCTCGCCGCGGAACTTGGCTCCGACTTCATCGTGCCTTGCGATGTCGAAGATATCGCTTCTGTGGACGCGCTGTTTCAGACGATTCGCGAAAAATGGGGCGCGCTGGATTTTGTCGTGCATGCCATCGGCTTCTCCGACAAGAACGAGCTGAAGGGCCTTTACGCGGATACGACGCGCGAGAATTTCAGCCGCACCATGGTCATTTCCTGTTTCTCCTTCACGGAAATCGCCAAGCGCGCCGCCGAGCTGATGACGAATGGCGGCTCCATGCTGACACTGACTTATAACGGTTCGCAGCGCGTCATTCCGAACTATAACGTCATGGGCGTTGCCAAGGCGGCGCTTGAGGCTTCCGTGCGTTATCTCGCTGCCGATTTCGGCCCGCGGGACATTCGCGTCAACGCCATCTCAGCCGGTCCCGTCCGCACGCTTGCGGGTGCCGGCATCTCCGACGCGCGCGCCATTTACGCATGGAACCAGAAGAACGCGCCGCTGAGACGGACGGCGGATATCGACGATATCGGCGGGTCTGCGCTCTACCTTCTGTCCAACCTCTCGCGCGGCGTGACGGGTGAGTGCCATTACGTAGACTGCGGCTATAATATCACCTCGACACCCACGCTCGAGGTTCTGTCCAAAGCGGACGCGGAATAATCACCGTCCCTCGTTTATTAAAGCCCGGCACCGTGCCGGGCTTTTTTCATTTGGCGTCTGTGTCATTTTCATAAATCACTAAAGTATAAATCACCGAGGTAACTGATTTTAAACATCGGTTGATTATGGTCCGCAACAATTCAACGGTTGCGCTTGCCGCATATGCTTAGAGATCGACACTGCCTCATGCGACTGGCCAAACTGAAGCCATTGCTGGAAAAATTCGGAGTTTCGCGCGACGGGACCGCAGCCATCGAATTCGCGATCCTCGCCATCCCTTATTTCCTGGTTGTTTTCGCAATCATTGAAACCTTCATCGCCATGATCGCGGAGCAGGTGGTCGTCAATGCCACCGAAAGCATGGCCCGGCGGCTGAGGACGGGGCAGATCAGCAGTTCAATTTCGAAAGAAGACTTCCGAAAGAACTTCTGCAACGAAGTCTCGGTGATAATCACGTGCTCCGCGGATGAGATCAAAACGGAACAGAAGCTCTATATCGATCTTCGCTCCTTCACCACCTTCAAGGATATCCCCACCGCCATACCTTTGAAGGCCTTCGGAGAATATTACGATCTTGATACGGCGCAATTCGGCTTCAAGCCGGGTGGGCCGGAAACGATCAACATGCTGCGTGTCTATTATCGCTGGCGGGTGACGGCCGATATCATTCGCCCCTATCTTACAAAAATTCGCCCGGCCGATGGATCGATGCCTTCTCACTTCCTGATCGTCGCGACCGACGCTTTCATGAATGAAAAATACACGACAAGCGGGGGCTCCTGATGGCAGGTCTGATTGCCGCCGTGACGCAAGGCAGGCTGCGTTTCATTGCGCTTGCTTCACGCTTCGCAAGAGATCGCCGCGGTGTTGGCGCGGTGGAATTCGCGATCATTTTCCCGATATTGCTCGCACTTTATGTGACGTCCTTCGAACTCACCATCGGCTACAATACCTACAAGCGGGCAAGCAGCGCCGCCGCGACGATCAACGACCTGATTTCGAAAACGGGTTCTGTAGACAAGACCTATCTTGCAGGCATGGGGGATGTAGCATCCGCAGTCTTCGCGCCCTATAGCACGAAGGGTCTCCGCCTGAAGATCAGCGGTATCAAAATCGATGCCCAGAAGCAGGCGAAAATCACCTGGTCCTGGGATGAGAAGAACCAGCGGCCCTATGCGGTCGGCTCTGCGGTGGTGGTGCCGACCCGCCTGCTGATTGCTGACAGCTTCCTCATCCATGTCGAACTTTCTGTCCCGCATGAACTGTTGATGTTCATGACCGACATCTCCTCCTCTGGCGTCAAGTCGATCACCATCGGCCGCGATTATTTCTTCAAGCAGCGCGATGCGGAGACAGTCTGCAGCAATTGCTGAATGCACCGTTGCATCCGGATCTCCTCGCGCTGACGGCTAGTAGACATCGCGAAGATAGCGCTTTTCGCGCTTCAGCTGGCTGACATATTCGCTTGCTGCTTCCGCAGAGAGGCCGGCCTCGTCAATGATGATCCGGTGCAGGGCATCGTCTACGTCCTTCGCCATGCGGGTCGCGTCACCGCAGACGTAAAAATAGCCCCCCTCTTCGAGCCACTGATAAAGCGCCTTGCCATTCTGCCGCATGCGCGTCTGCACGTAGATCTTTTCCGCCTGATCGCGCGAAAAGGCGAGATCGAGACGCGTCAGCACGCCCGCACGGCTCATTTCACCCAGCTCACTCTCGTAAATGAAGTCCGACTGCCGGTGCTGGTCACCAAAAAACAGCCAGTTCCGGCCGGTGGCGCCCCGCGCCAGCCGTTCCTGCAGGAAGGCCCGGAACGGCGCTATTCCCGTGCCCGGACCCACCATGATAACCGGCGCATCGTCGTTTTGCGGCACACGGAACGCCTTGTTGGGCGAAACGAAAACCCCGGCAGTCGCCCCTGCCTCCACCCGATCTGCCAGATAGGTGGAGCACACGCCGCCGCGCACGCGGTCGTGAGCGCGATAACGCACGCTGGCGATCGTCAGATGCACGCTGTTTCCCGCGGCAAGGGGGCTCGAGGAGATGGAGTAAGCCCGATGCTGCAGCGGTTTCAGGAAAGTCACGAATTCAGCAAGATCGAAAAGACGCCTGCCGCCAAGATTGAGCAGGTCGAGAATATCCTTGCTCCAGAGAAAGGCGGCCAGCTGCTCCCTGTCGCCGTTCGCAAGAACATGCGCCAGTTCGTCATGACCCGCGCGCTTGCCGATTTCGGCGACCAGTTCGCGCGAGGGCGTCGAGATTTCGAACATGCGGAGAAATGCGTCTCCCACCGAACGATCCAGCCCGGCCACTTCGCTATCGGCCTCCGCGCCGAAATGGTCGAGCAACGCACCAGCCAGTTTCGGGCAGTTGACGGGAACGACACCAAGGGCATCACCCGCCTCATAGCTGAGGCCGCTTTCCCCGAGATCGAATTCGTAATGCCTGATTTCCTTCGATGAAGCCGGACCGGAAAGACGGTGATTGACGCTTAGCCGCGCCAGATAGGGATTCTTCCGGTTCCATTCCTGTGTCACCCGCCTGGGGAGTTGGGCCGGACGAGGCGTCACGACAGTCGCCGCCTGGCCGCCATCGAGCGCAAGTGCAATGGGCAGGGTCTCATCGATCCAGGCGGCGGCAGCGTCCTCGAAGTCTATATCGCAATCAATCCGCGTTTTCATACGTTTGCCGCCGAGCTGCTCAAAGCGCGTATCGATGAGTTTACCGGCCTGGCAAAATCCGTCATACCCCGTATCACCCAGCGCCAGCACGGCGAAATTCATCGCCTCCAGTCGTGGCGCACCATCAGCGGCAAGCGCTTCCCAGAATAGCTGCGCATTATCGGGCATTTCACCCTCGCCATAGGTCGAGGTCACGACAATGACCCGTTTCATCAAACCGAGGCGCTCCATGGACACGTCGTCAAGCGCCATCACCTCCGGCTGCATGCCCTGCGTGCGGGCGGCGGCGGCGATATCCATCGCCAACGCCTCGGCATTGCCGGTCTGTGTGCCGAAGAGGATGTTCAGCACGCTCGCCGCCGTCTCGGGAGCGGCAGCGGCGACAGATGCCTCCAGGCCAATGGCCGCGCGGGAGTGGAGCCCGGCTAAAAAACCCGCAAGCCAGGCGCGCTGGTCGCCGTTAAAGGGCGCGTCTTCGGGAATGTAGGGTATCTTCATCATGCTGCCCTGTTCTGACTGGATGCGGCGGTTAGGTCAGGAATGGCGCGGGCCGCGAAAAGCTCTTCGAAGCCCGGCAGATGACCGATCTTCTCGATGTTTTTGCGGCTCTGCTGAATGATCCAGCCATAGGTGCCTGGACTGTCCACCGACCAGATGTTGCGGCGCGCCAGTGCCTGCTTGTAGTCATCAAGTCGCTTGGCGGCGATCATCACCGCAAGCTGTCCGTCGCTATGGTCGGAAAGAGCCTCGCGCGCATATTTCAACAGACGCTGCATCAGAGCATAATCTTCCGTAAGAATGAGATTGCGCACCGCTTTTTCGATGGCGGCGTCGGAAGGACCCGATGCCATCGGCAATCGCTGCAAGGCGATAGCCTGCGCCATGCTCAACACAGTGTAATTGTTGATCAGTGCGTACATGTCTTCCGTATCCGTTTCGCCATAGGCCGGCACGGTGCCGTTCAATACGGACTTGCGATCTCGATAGGCCAGCTTGAACTTCCGCAGCTGATGGGCAGCAAGTGCGGAAGCCAGTTCCTCCAGCAATTCCTTGCGCGGCTTGGCCTTGAGAATTTCGTCACTGTCCTGATAAAGCAGCAGCGCGCGTGGCATGCCGTAAACGAAATTGTGCTGTTCGCTCTCCCAGTTTTCCAGCAGCCATGCGGCCTTCGCTGAGCCAGTCTCCACCGCGTGCCAGTTCAGAAGCTGGTGAACGGCGTGACGATGGATCGCCGCCTGCTCGTCCTCGCCCGTGATAGAGCCAAGCAGGATCGAATCGTGGCTGACTTTCTTCGGCAGGTCGCCATAGGGGTCGTATTGATAGACGAAACCGCCACTCATGCCGTTGCCGAAGCCCTTGCCAAAACTGCCGAGGTTAAGCACCGCACCGTTGGTCATGTATTCGCAGGCAAAATCCCCCACGCCCTCCACAACGGCGGTCGCGCCGGAGTTGCGCACCGCAAAACGGTCGCCTGCCTGCCCTTCCACAAAGGTGCGGCCGCCGGTTGCGCCGAACAGTGCGAAATTACCGACCAGCACATTCCCGCCCGCCTCCTGCGAACCGCCGCCGGGAGAACGCACGACGATGGTGCCACCGCAGGCGCTTTTGCCGACGCCGTCATTGCAGGTACCGGTATGGACCATGATCATGCCGTCGTTGCAGAAAGCGCCAAAGGATTGTCCAGCCGAACCCGATGTATCGATGCGCACGGAACCCGCTTCCAGAAATCGACGGCCACGGCTGTCCCGCCTGACGGCCGGCAGGGCATCCGCCTCTTCGTCGGAAAGCTCATGGTTCAGCATACGTTCGATATCGACGGCGAGCTGGCCGCCGACGCTCTTGTTGCAATTGTTAAGGAAACGGTTGCCGCCAAGCTCGATGCTCTCGCGCCCGCCGTCGACCAGTGCCGAGCGCACGAGTTCGATGAAAGCATCGTCCAGCGCGAAGTCCTTTTCCATATAGACCGGGCTGTCGATCTTCACTTCCTCGACCACGGTTAGCATTTCCCGGAGGTCAAGCTGGCCAACGCTTGCGGGATGATCGAGTAGGTGAAGAAGATCTGAGCGGCCCCGCGCTTCCCGCAGCGAACGCAGCCCAAGTGCGGCCAGGATCTCGCGCGTTTCATGGGCGATGTTCATGAGATATTGCGCCAGCGCCCGCGGGTCGCCGTTAAACGCCTCCTGATTGGTGGTGAGACCGGCCGGGCATTTGATGTTGCAGTTCTTCGCCATGACGCATTTCAGCATCATCAGCGCCGTGGTGCCGAATTCGAAACTATCCCCGCCGAGAAGAGCCGATTTTACGACATCGCTCGCCGTCTGGTGCGCGCCGGAGCAGCGCAACAGCACCTTGGCGCGCAAGCCGGTGGCGCAAAGCGCCTGATGCACCTCGGCAACGCCGATTTCTGCGGCGCGACCAGTATATTTGAGGCTGGTGACGGCCGCCGCCCCCGTGCCGCCGGTATTGCCGGCGACGTTGATGACATCCGCTCCCGCCTTGGCGACACCGACCGCGATCGTGCCGATGCCTTCTGACGAGACCAGCTTGACGATGACCCGCACGCGCGCTGCCTTGGCATCGTGGATGAGTTGGGCCAGATCCTCGATGGAATAGGTATCATGATGCGGCGGCGGCGAGACAAGCTCGACGCCCGGCGTACCGCCACGCGCGGCGGCGATTTCCACCGTGACCTTTGGAGACGGCAATTGTCCGCCTTCGCCAGGCTTTGCGCCCTGGCCGATCTTGATCTCGATCTCTTCCAGCATCGGATCGGCAAGATAACCGGCCCAGACACCGAAGCGGCCCGATGCGAACTGCTTGATGCGCGAGGCGCGAATGGTGCCGTATCGCGAGATATGCTCGCCGCCCTCACCGGAATTTGACATGCCGCCAACCATGTTGGTGCCATGCGCCACAGCCTCATGGGCGGCCGCGACAAGCGCGCCATGGCTCATTGCACCAGAGGCGAGGGTCATGGTGATCTCGCTGGCATTTTGCACGGCATCGAGCGAAATGCTCGCCGGCGCGGTGCGAACAAGCGAGAGATAATCGGAAGCCTCGCCCCTCGCCTGAACCAGAAGAGCGCCCCCTTCAAGCCAATGTCCGACTATGTCCTCGCCGAAGCGATCGATCAGCGATTGGCCAAGTGCTGCGAGCCTGGCAAGCTCATGGCCGTGCGGGCCGGTCAATCGCAGCCGGAAGGCGCCTTCCTCTGCGCCTTCGCAGAGCAAGCCCCGTACCATGAAGCTGTTATTGCCCTTGCGGGAAAACCGACCCATTTCACGGCGAAACTCTTCCGCCGAACCGGCGAACGTCACATCCGCTGGCAATTCCAGGACATCGCGCAGGGCGGCGGGGCGACGCGCTCTTTCTTCCGCCATCATACGGGCAAATGCGCGGTAGCCGGTCGTTACCTCGAAGGCATCGATCGCCTCCGGGGTCAACCGGTCAAAACTGGTGTGATAATAGGCCGCGTCGTCGAGACCGAAGGCATCTTCCAAGCGGTTGAGCGGCAGGAGACGTAACGCCTCTTCGTTTTCGGTCCCCTTGTCGAAACCGATCCTTTCCTCCGTCATATCCACGAAACCGCGCACGGCCGTCGTGCCATAGGAATGACCGGCCCCTTCGGCACGCTCCTTGAAAAGACCGAGCAGCGGAATGTCGCTTTCTCCCTTTACAGACAGCGCCTTGCGGTGCCAGTCCGCCACGGCCTGGGCGATGACGGCGAAGCTCACGCCGCCGACCGGCGTTTTCACATTCGGGAAATAACGCTTCAGCACGTCATCTTCCGTATCGAGGAAGTTCGGCTCGAAGAACTCGCCCCCGATATAGCTTTCCGCCGTACACAGGCCCACCTTGCCCATGGTCTTCATCAGCGACTTTTCCGCCGCCTTGGCGAAGCGCTTGAAGGCCTTGTCGGCTTCGCTGCCGAATTTCTCCTCGGCGCGGAACTGCACGGCGAGCGGATAGACCGCCGAAGCGCCAAAGCCGAGACCGGCTGCAATGTGATGGGAGGAGGAGAATTGTCCACTTTCGACGATCAGCGACACACGCAGCCTGAGGCCTTCCTCGATCAGCCGCTGATTGATGGCGGAAACGACCATGATCATTGGCAAAGCGGCACGACGCGCGGAAACATGCCGGTCAGTGATCACGGCAATGCCACCTTCGCCAGCGGCAAAAGCGGCGACCTCGGCGCACAGTCCGTCTATCGCCTCTCTCAATGCCGCTTCATTGGCCTCCCCTGCATCGAAGACGGGCGCATAGAGCATTTCAAAACGGCGCACCGGCGTCTCGGTTTGCTCGCGGATGCGCAACATGTCCAGGTGGCTAAGGATTGGCGAGCGCACGACGATCTGGCGTGCCTTCTTAGCGCCGCTGTTCGGCTTGGCACCCAAGGCCACCCGTAGCGTCATGCCATCAGCTTCGCGAATACTGTCTAGCGGCGGATTGGTGACCTGCGCGAAACGCTGCGAAAAATACTTGGCGACCCCACCTTCCTGATCGGAAAGCGCGTTGATGGCATTGCCGTATCCCATCGCCGAAATTTTTTCGGAACCGGAAGCCAGCATCGGGTCCATCAGGAATTTGAAACTTTCCTGATTGTGCGAATAGGCGACGTAACGCTGGTGACGTTCGAGATCACCATTATAACGCAGCGGTGAGCCCTGCTTTTCCGCTGGCACTTCCGGCAGATCCTCCAGCATGACACGGGCTTCGCGCAGCAGGGATGAATAGTCGCGGCGCGCGGCAAGAAACTCCAGCGCCTCGACGGTGGAAAAGGCGCGGCGCGCGGCGTGGTCGTAATAAAGCATGCCGCCCGCCTCGATGCGGCCGCGCCGGATAACGCTCTCCGCCGGAAAGGCGATCTGCCCGGCCTCCGACATGACGCAGAGATATTCGTCCGTCTCGACGGTGCGCAGCGGGCGCAGGCCAAGCCGATCGAGGCGCGCGCCGACAATAGTGCCGTCGCCGAAGATCAGCGCGGCCGGACCGTCATTTTTCTCCTCATAGAGAGAGAAATATTCCAGCATCGCCCTCACGTCCGGCGACAGGGTGTCGTCGTTTTCCCAGGCTGGCGGCATCATCGAGACCACAGCGGTAACGAGGTCAAGACCGTCCTCCATAACCCGCGCCTGCAAGGTCTGGTCCAGACGGCAGCTATCGGACTGGCCTTTCGGCCTGACGATGCTGGCATTCTTCGCCAAGGCGACTGCCGCTTCCGACAGGCGGTTCTTCTTGTCGGTGTTGAGTTCGCCATTATGCGCCATCAGGCGGAAAGGCTGCGCCATGGATGGGTGCGGATCGGTATTGGTGGAGAACCGCGTGTGGAAATACATCGTATGCACTTCATGGCGCGGATCCGTCAGGTCGCAGAAAAAGGGCATCACCTCATGGGAGTTCAGGCGGCCCTTCAGGACCTGCGTGCGGGCGCTGAGCGAGAGCGGATAAAAGCCGGCGAGATCGGGCACGGTATAAGCAAGCGCCTCAATGGCAATCAGTGCCTTGTGGATACGCCAGTCGAATTCGGCCGGAGTTGCGCATTCGGCCGGAGCAGAGAAAACCCATTGGCGGATCGGCAACTGGTAAGGGATGGCGGCAGCACGGATGGCCGCATCATTTACCGGTACATCGCGGACGGTGAGGACCGAAAATCCCTGCTCCTGCAGCGCGCTGCCGATAATGCCAACCGCCTCATCATGGAACGCGGAGTTCTGCGGCAGGAAAAAATTGCCGACGCCGAAACGGCCGGCCTGCAAACCGTGTTCGCCAGTCAATTTCCGAAAGAAGGAGAGCGACAAATCCAGCGACACCCCGGCACCATCGCCGACACCTTCTGCCGACATGCCGCCGCGATGCGGGACGGCGCAGAGCGCCTCGTAGCCGCGCTTCAACACATCGTGAGTCTGCACGCCGTCCTTGCGGGTGATGAAACCAACGCCACAGCTGCTTTTTTCAAAAGCGGCATCGTAAAGGCCGAATTTTTGCTCCGTCACGCTCAAGGCTCTCTCCTCTCATTGCGCAATTCGCGCGGCATCGCCTTTTTCCCGAATCCGGCGCGTCAGCCGGCGCTCTGCGGGCGGAGCCGCAGGCGACCTGGCTGCTCCTCTTCTTCTGCTTATCGGCGTTTGATGGCGAGAACGGTCGTTTTGCGGCCGTCAAACGGCTGGGCGGCAATCGCCGCATTTTCGCAAATAATGATCGTGTTCGTTCGCATCGCGTTCCCTGATGGTCAATTTTCAAGCGCAAAAATACGCCGAATTACGTCAGTATTGCTTACGTAATATTTCATGATTAGGAAAGTCAAGATTAAAATCGATCCGGCGCAATAAAAAAACAAAAACGCCGCGAAATCCGAAAGGATTCCGCGGCGTGACTGCTTCAGGAGTTTTTTAAATTGCCCAAATCACTCAGATGGCATTTCGAGCGTGCGGCTAAACCAGAGGGCAATAAGCGTACACAGGGCGCCCGACATGAGGTAGATGCCGACCGCGAAAAGGCCGAATTTGGACGAAAATCCGAGAGCCACGAGCGGCGCGAAGCCGGCACCGATCAGCCAGGAAATGTCCGAGGTCAAAGATGCGCCGGTGTAGCGGTACTCGCGGCTGAAGCGGGAGGCGAGCGCGCCACCCGCCTGACCGAAGGACAGGCCCAGCAGCGAGAAGCCGATCAGCACGAAGAGATAACGGCCGATATCACCGGAACTGAGGAGAACGGGGGCCACAAGGCTGAAGAGACCAATCAGGACCGCCGCGATGGCGAGAAGTTTCCGCCGCCCTATGCGATCCGCCAGAATGCCCGAAACGACAATCATGCCGCCGGCAATGATGGCGCTGACGAACTGCACGAAGAGGAAGTCCGACACGCGCTGGCTGGTGTTGAGAGAAACCCAGCTCAGCGGGAAGACGGTGACGAGATGGAAGAGCGCAAAGCTCGCCAGCGGCACGAATGCGCCGGTGACAACCACCGGGAACTGCGACCGCAGCATTCTGAACATGGGACGCGGCTCCAGTTCATGCTGTTCCAGCATGGCCTGGAATTCCGGCGTCACGATCATGCGAAGGCGGGCAAAGAGCGCAAGCACGTTCAGCGCCAGCGCCACGAAGAAGGGGAAACGCCAACCCCAGGCCAAAAACTCTGCACTGGAAAGCTGCGTGACGAAAACGATGAAGAAGGCGCTGGCGAGACCAAAACCCATGGCCGCCCCGATTTGCGGCATCATGGCGTACCAGCCGCGCTGCCTCGGCGGAGCGTTCATGGCGAGCAGCGAGACAAGGCCATCCCAGGCGCCGCCGAGGCCAAGGCCCTGGCCGATACGGAAAACCGCCAGCAGGCAGGGAGCCAGCATGCCAGCCTCGGCATAGGATGGAAGGAAGCTGATCGCCATGGTGGAACCGCAGAGCGTGAAGAGCGCGGCCATCAGCTTGACGGCGCGGCCGAACCTGCGGTCGATCTGGAGGAAGATCAGAGAACCGATCGGCCTTGCGATAAAAGCGAGAGAGAAGACAGCGAAGGAATAAAGCGTGGCCGTCAGCGGATCCACGTAAGAGAAGAAGACATGCGGAAAAACGAGCGCGGAGGCGATGGCGTAAATGAAAAAATCAAAAAACTCCGTCATTCTCGCAAGAATGACTGCAATCGTAATGCGATCCGGATCGACCTTTACGGGGCCGGCACCGTGTCCGTTCGCCTCTGGCGCCTGCCCAAAAGATGGAGCAGCATTCGTATAACTCATAATATTCCTCCTGCGTCATGGACGAACCATTTCATGTAACGCGCAGGCTCCTCTTCCGTTGCGTTACGATGCGACGGATTGTCACACGCACCCTACGTAACGTCAATTGAAGTTTGAGAAGAAAGGCTTGCCCCACGGGCTTCCTATGCGATAATGCACGCGCTCCGCCTGTAAACGCAGCTTTGACCGCCACATGGTGCATCGCAAAGATTTCGCTGCACCGCGACAATATACCTCATTTGAAAAATGATGTTCGGCAATTATTCGCGGCATAATCCAAACTGTACGAGTTCAAAGAACGTGCGCATGATCAAAAAACTCCTATCCGCCCTTCTGGCAATTCCGGCAATGCTGCTGCTCAGCGGCTGTAACCTTGTTGTCATGAATCCTTCGGGCGACGTCGCCATCCAGCAGCGCGATCTTATCATCACGTCCACGGTCTTGATGCTGCTGATCATCGTTCCCGTCATTGCCCTGACGCTGTTCTTCGCATGGAAGTACCGCGAGTCGGCCAAGGCCGAGGATTACGATCCAGAGTGGCACCATTCCACGCGCCTTGAGATGGTGATCTGGTCGGCACCCGTCGCGATCATTCTGATGCTCGGTACCGTGACTTGGATTTCCACCCACCGACTCGACCCTTATCGGCCGCTGGAACGCATCGACGAGAACCGTCAGGTCACCGCCGATATCAAGCCGATCACCGTCGAAGTTGTGGCCATGGACTGGAAGTGGCTGTTCTTCTACCCTGAACTCGGCATTGGCAGCGTCAATGAATTCGCCGCTCCGGTCGATGTCCCGATCAATTTCAAGATCACCGGCACGACGGCGATGAACTCCTTCTTCGTTCCAGCACTGGCCGGCCAGATTTATGCCATGGGCGGCATGCAGACCAAGCTGCATGCCGTGATCAACAAGGAAGGCGTCTATGACGGCTTCTCGGCCAACTTCTCCGGCCCCGGCTTCTCGCATATGCGCTTCAAATTCCACGGCCTCAGCCAGCAGGGCTTCGACCAGTGGGTGGCCAAGGCAAAGGAAGGCGGCAAGGGCTTCGGGCGCCAGGAATATCTCGAATTCGCCAAGCCTTCGGAGCGCGAGCCGGTGCAATATTTCGCTTCGGTCGATCCGGAACTCTACAGCGCCATCCTCAACCGTTGTGTGGAGCCCAACAAGCTCTGCATGCGTGACATGATGCATATCGACGCCAATGGCGGCGGCGGCAAGGAAGGCATCGACATCGCCAAGGCGCTTAACTCCGTCGTCTGCACCCCGCTTGCGCCTTATGGCGTCGCCAGCGGTCCACAATCCACTCCGGCTGCTATCGAAGGCCAGACTTTCGAACCTGCGGCGCTGCCGGAAACCAAACAAGTCGCTGGCTGACGATACGTCCCGGCATTCTGCGGCGCGGCCTGTCCGCGCCGAATTTACGTCTTTGAATCGCAAGAGGCTAAAATGGTCGTCAACTCCGATCAAACGTCGTTCCTGTTCGGACGGCTAACCTGGGAGTCAATCCCGCTTCACGAGCCCATTCTTGTCGCCACCTTCGCGGCCGTGGCTCTGGGCGGCATCGCCGTCGTCGGCGCCATCACCTATTTCAGGCTGTGGGGCTACCTCTGGAATGAATGGTTCACGAGCATCGATCACAAGAAGATCGGTATCATGTACATCATTCTGGCGCTTATCATGCTTCTGCGCGGTTTTGCCGACGCCATCATGATGCGCGTGCAGCAGGCCATCGCCTCCGGCGGATCGGAGGGATATCTTCCGCCGCATCACTACGACCAGATATTCACCGCCCACGGCGTCATCATGATCTTCTTCATGGCCATGCCGATGATCACCGGTCTCATGAACTTCGTCGTGCCGCTGCAGATCGGCGCCCGCGACGTTTCATTCCCGTTCCTCAACAATTTCTCCTTCTGGATGACCACGGCTGGCGCCGTCATCACCATGATCTCGCTGTTCATCGGTGAATATGCGCAGACGGGCTGGCTTGCCTATCCGCCGCTTTCCGGCATCGACGGAAGCCCGGGAGTGGGGGTCGACTATTATATATGGGGTTTGCAGATCGCGGGTGTCGGAACGACGCTGTCAGGCATCAACCTGATCGTGACCATCATCAAGATGCGCGCGCCGGGCATGACCATGATGCGTATGCCGATCTTCGTCTGGACGTCGCTGTGTTCGAACATCCTGATCGTGGCATCCTTCCCGATCCTGACCGCAACGCTCGCGCTTCTGACCCTTGACCGCTACGCTGGTACGAATTTCTTCACCAACGACCTCGGCGGCAATCCGATGATGTATGTCAACCTCATCTGGATCTGGGGCCATCCGGAAGTTTATATTCTGGTACTGCCGGCTTTCGGTATCTTCTCCGAAATCGTCGCCACCTTCTCGGGCAAGCGCCTCTTCGGTTACGCGTCGATGGTCTACGCCACTGCCGTCATCACCATCCTGTCCTATATCGTCTGGCTGCACCACTTCTTCACCATGGGTTCGGGCGCAAACGTCAATGCCTTCTTCGGCATCACGACGATGATCATCTCGATTCCGACGGGTGCGAAGATCTTCAACTGGCTCTTCACCATGTATAAGGGCCGCATCAAGTTCGACGTGCCGATGCTGTGGACGATCGGCTTCATGATCACCTTCGTCATCGGCGGCATGACCGGCGTCCTTCTCGCCGTACCGCCAGCGGACTTCGTGCTGCATAACTCGCTGTTCCTGATCGCCCACTTCCACAACACGATCATCGGCGGCGTGGTGTTCGGCGTTCTCGCCGGCATCGTCTACTGGTTCCCGAAGGCCTTCGGCTATCGTCTCGATCCGTTCTGGGGCAAGCTGTCCTTCTGGTTCTGGTTCACCGGCTTCTATTTTGCCTTCATGCCGCTCTATATTCTCGGCCTGATGGGCATTACCCGCCGCCTCAGCCAGTTCGAAGACAACTCTCTTCAGATCTGGTTCCTGATTGCCGCCTTCGGCGCCTTCCTGATCGCGCTCGGCATCGCCTCCTTCGTCATCCAGCTCATCGTCAGCTTCCTGAAGCGCGACAAGCTGCGTGACGTCACCGGCGACCCCTATAATGGCCGCACGCTGGAATGGTCGACGTCTTCGCCGCCGCCGCAGTATAATTTCGCCTTCACGCCCGTCATTCACGATGTTGACGCCTGGACGGACATGAAGAAGCGCGGTTACAGCCGCCCGCTGGAAGGCTTCATCCCAATCCACATGCCGAAGAATACCGGCTCGGGCGTCATCATCAGCGCCATCAGCGTGGTGCTGGGCTTTGCCCTGGTGTGGCACATCTGGTGGCTGGCAGCTCTGTCGTTCATCGGCATCGTCGCGGTCTCGATCGCCCATACCTTCAACTACAATCGCGAATACTACATTCCAGCCTCCGACGTCTCCACGGTTGAGGCGGAGCGTACCAAGCTGCTCGCGAAACAGGCGTAACGAAACATGGCTCATACACCTGCACAAAGCGTCGACGGCGCTGAACCACCGGTCTTTTACCTGAAGGAAGACCATCATCCCGAGAACGGCACTTCGATCGGCTTCTGGCTCTACTTGATGAGCGACTGCCTGATTTTCGCCGTGCTCTTCGCCACCTACGCCGTCCTCGGCCGCAGCTATGCGGCCGGACCTTCGGGCGCGGATCTGTTCGATCTCAAGCTCGTCGCCATCAACACCGGCTTCCTGCTTTTCTCCTCCATCACCTATGGCTTTGCCATGCTGGAAATGGAAAAGCAGAAGGTAAAGACGACCCTGGTCTGGCTCGGAATCACCGGTCTCTTCGGCCTCGCCTTCCTTGCCGTCGAACTTTACGAGTTCCATCACCTGATCGAAGAAGGAGCCGGTCCGCACCGTTCGGCTTTCCTGTCGTCGTTCTTCGCGCTGGTCGGCACCCACGGTTTGCACGTCACCTTCGGCATCATCTGGCTCGTCACGCTGATGGTGCAGGTCGCCAAGCACGGCCTGATCGCGGCGAACAAGCGTCGCCTGATGTGCCTGTCGATGTTCTGGCACTTCCTCGACGTCATCTGGATCGGCGTCTTCTCCTTCGTTTACCTCATGGGAGTTCTTTGATGAGTTCCGAAGCACACGCACATCACGACGCGCATGGCGACGACAATCATCACCATGATGGCGCGAGCCACGGCACGTTCAAAAGCTACATGATCGGCTTCATCCTTTCGGTCATTCTGACGGCGATCCCCTTCTGGCTGGTCATGGGCGACGTCCTTGAAAACAAGACGCTGCTCGTCATCGCCATCATGGGCCTCGGCGTCATCCAGATCTTCGTGCACATGATTTATTTCCTGCACATGGACACCAAGTCGGAAGGCGGCTGGACCTTCATGGCGCTGATCTTCACCGTCGTGGTGCTGCTGATCACGCTCTCCGGTTCGCTGTGGGTCATGTACAACATGAACAAGAACATGATGCCGCTGCACATCGAAGATGTGAAAAACCTGCCTTAACCAGAAATTGCGGCCTGCCGGAAGCCCGGCAGGCCGCCTTCCGCGCCAACACATAACCCCATGAATCGTGGCGCGATTTATGGGGTTATCTGCTGGAAGAAGCGCATTCGGGGCGATGAGGCCCGGTCAGGTGGACGACACCTCCGCCAGACACGCTTCTCAAGGACCGTGACATGACCAAAACAACGCCCCCCAAGCGCGGCATTCGCCCCGCAGCCATCGTCGTTCTGTTTCTGACCGTCGCCCTGACAGGGCTGCTGCTGGCTCTTGGAACCTGGCAGGTCAAGAGACTTTCCTGGAAGCTCGACCTGATTGAGCGTGTCGAGGCCCGTGTGCACGCGGAACCCACCGATGCGCCCGCCGCCGGGCAGTGGCCGACGCTCGACGAGCCAGCGGAGTACGAATATCGCCGTGTGAGACTTTCGGGCACTTTCCTCAACGACAAAGAGGTCCAGGTCTATACCGTTACCGATCTCGGCCCGGGTTACTGGATCATGACACCGCTGAGACGAGATGATGGCACGAGCATCATCGTCAATCGCGGCTTTGTCCCGTCCGACAGGCGAGACCCGTCATCGCGACAGGAAGGTCAGCCGACAGGCCGCGCGGAGGTCATCGGGCTGATGCGTGCCCCCGAGACAGGCGGGCTTTTCCTCCGCACCAATGACCCCGCAAATGGACGCTGGTACTCCCGCAATATTCCGCAGATATCGCAGGCCTCTGGCCTTTCGGGCGTCGCGCCGTTTTATGTCGATGCCGATGCGGCACCCAATCCCGGCGGTCTGCCGGTCGGCGGCAAGACAATGCTTACCTTTCCCAACAACCATCTCTCCTACGCCATTACCTGGTACATTCTCGCGGCCATGGTCGTCGCGGCGGGCTGGTATGTGCTGCGCAATCTGAACGCCCCGAGGTCAAAGCAGGGCAAGGATTGAGCGGCCGATTTTACCGAATGGTTCACAAAACCCCTTCCTTCTTCACGTTTTGCTGATCTATAACGACAGTTCGGCCTGACATGCCCGTCGGCGCAGCTTCGTTTCGGTGAGTTATGGCAAGAGCATTTCTTCTCGTTCTGGATTCCTTCGGCGTCGGCGGTGCGCTCGATGCGGAGCACTATGGCGATCTTGGAGCGAATACGCTCGGTCACATCGCGGAATTCTGCGCTGCCGGTGCAGCTGACAGAACGGGACTACGGTCCGGACCGCTGAAGCTGCCGAACATGTGTTCGCTCGGCCTGCTGGAGATCGCAAGGCAGGCAAGTGGTGACATTCCCGCCGGCATGGAGGCGCCGGAACGCATTTTTGGCCTGCATGGCTGCGCCAGCGAGGTTTCGAAGGGCAAGGACACTCCGTCCGGTCACTGGGAGATCGCGGGAACGCCGGTGACGTTCGACTGGGGATATTTTCCGACGGAGGGCGATGCGTTTTCGCCGGAACTGGTGAAAGCGATCTGCGAGGAGGCGGATCTTCCGGGTATTCTCGGCAATTGCCATGCTTCCGGCACCGAGATCATCGCGCGGTTCGGCGAAGAACATATCCGGAGCGGCAAGCCGATCTGTTACACATCTTCGGATTCCGTGTTCCAGATTGCCGCGCACGAAACGCATTTTGGCCTGGGGCGGCTCATCGCGCTCTGCGAGACGGTACGCAAGCTGCTCGATCCGCTGAACATAGGCCGCGTCATCGCGCGCCCCTTCGTTGGCGAAACGGTCGCGACCTTCGAACGCACCGGCAACCGCCGCGATTTTTCCGTGCTGCCACCGGAGCCTACTCTGCTCGACCGGCTTGTGGAGGCCGGCCGAAAAGTGCACGCCATCGGCAAGATCGGCGATATCTATGCCCACCAGGGCGTTTCACGCGTCATCAAGGCAAACGGCAACGCCGCCCTGATGGATGCGACGCTGCAGGCTATCGACGAGGCGGCAAACGGCGATCTCGTCTTTACCAATTTCGTCGATTTCGACATGCTTTATGGCCATCGCCGCGACGTTGCCGGTTACGCCGCCGCCCTTGAGGCTTTCGATGCGCGAATCCCCGAAATCCACCGCAAGATGGCGCCTGGCGATATCGCTCTTCTCACCGCCGATCACGGCTGCGACCCCACGTGGCGGGGCACGGACCACACACGGGAAAGGGTGCCGATCATGGCATTCGGCCCGGGCATTCGCTCGCGCGATGTCGGCATTCGTTCAAGCTACGCCGATATCGGCGAAAGCATCGCCCACCATCTAGGTATCGAGGCCGGTTCTCACGGCAGGAGCTTCATTTGACATCGCATTTGCTGAAGGCGGAAATTCACTGCCATATCGAAGGTGCGGCCCCGCCCGCCCTCGTCGCGAAACAGGCTGAAAAATACGGAATCGACACCAGCAGCTTTCTGCGGAACGGCCAATATGTATGGTCGGATTTCGCCGAATTCATCCGTTGTTATGATGCGGTGGCACAGGTGTTCAAGACGGATGAGGATTATGCCGTTCTCACCGAGGCCTATCTGACCGAACTCGCGGAAGCCAATACGATCTATAGCGAACTGATCATTTCGCCCGACCATGGCGACCGCATCGGGCTTGGCGCCGACGCTTATCTCGCTGGCATTGCCGAAGGCATCCGGATTGCAAGGGACAAGACGGGTATCGAAACCCGCATCATCGTCACAGGCGAGCGGCACTTCGGTCCGGAGCGGGTGATCGCCGCGGCCGAATATGCGGCGCGCACCCAACATCCGCTGGTGACGGGGTTCAACATGGCGGGCGAGGAGCGCATGGGCCGCGTCGCCGATTATGCGCGCGCCTTCGATATCGCACGCGATGCCGGCCTTGGATTGACCATTCATGCCGGCGAGGTTTGCGGGCCGGAAAGCGTGGCCGATGCACTCGATCTCGTCAAACCATCCCGCATCGGGCATGGCGTGCGGGCAATCGAGAATGCCGGTCTCGTTGCACGGCTCGCCGAAACCGGAACAGTCCTTGAAGTCTGCCCCGGCTCCAATATTGCGCTCAAGGTCTATCCCGACTTCGCCAGCCATCCGCTGAGAGCCCTCAGCGACGCGGGAGTGCGGGTCTGCATCAACTCCGACGACCCGCCATTCTTCTTTACCTCACTTGCACGGGAATATGCGCTGGCCGCCGACGAGTTCGGCTTCAGCGATGGCGAGATAAACAGCATGACCCGCACCGCACTGGAATGTGCCTTCGTTGACGAGGCAACGCGCGGAGGGCTGCTTAAAAAACTCGACGGGGCCTGATGCAGCTGTTGGCAGGGTAAAACCACGAAGAAGGCTTGCGAAAAGCCGACTTTCGGTCAATTACAGGGGCACAAGAAAAAAGGAAGGCCAGTTTCATGGACGGCGTCACAGTCATCGAACATCCGCTGGTGCGGCACAAACTCACCATCATGCGCAAGAAGGAAACCTCCACAGCCGGCTTCCGCCGCCTGCTCAGGGAGATTTCGACGCTGCTCTGCTATGAAGTGACGCGCGATCTTGAAATGACGATGGAAACCATCGATACGCCGCTCGAGACCATTCAGGCACCAGTGCTGGAAGGCAAGAAGCTGGTTTTCGCCTCCATCCTGCGCGCAGGCAACGGCCTTCTGGAAGGCATGCTCGAACTGGTGCCTTCGGCGCGCGTTGCCCATGTCGGCGTCTATCGCGACCACGATACGCTCGAGGCCGTCGAATATTATTTCAAAGCTCCGGAAAGCCTCGATGCCCGTCTGGTCATCGTTGTCGACCCCATGCTGGCGACCGGCAACTCCTCCATCGCCGCCGTGGAAAAGCTGAAGGAGCGTGGTGCGAAGAACATCCGCTTCCTGTGTCTTTTGGCAGCCCCCGAAGGCATCAAGAATTTCCGTGAGGCACATCCCGATGTGCCGATCTACACCGCCGCGATCGACAGGCATTTGAACGAGAAGGGTTACATTGTTCCCGGCCTCGGTGATGCCGGCGACCGCATGTACGGCACCAAGTAATCATTCATCATCGCTTAACCTTTTACGCCATTCGCCGCCCGATCAGCGGCGGATGGCTTTTTCTTTTAAGATTTCGGCATGTTTTGCGTCTATTCTTGCCAGGGGTAACCGGCCCTCGGAGGAGTGAAGACTTGCTGGCGCGCGCGATTTTTCTGCTTGTTGGCCTTTCCATCGGCGCCACGCAAATACCCGTTCTGATGGACAAATTTCAGCCGCGCCCGGAAAGCAGCGTAGCAAAAACCGAAATTGTGGCCGAAGCAGCCAAACCCCAGCCTGTTTCGTTGGGCGGAGTCAATCTGAAAGCTGACGCCCGCGGCCACTTCAACGCCACCTTTCGTATCAACGGCAAATCATTCGACGGACTTATCGACACCGGTGCTTCAACCGTTGCCATCAATGAGACGATTGCACGTCGGCTCGGATACGGCGTCAACAGTCTGGATTTCAAATACGCGATCTCAACCGCCAACGGTCAGACCATGGCCGCCTATGTGAAGCTCGACCGGGTGGAGATAGGCACGATCCGCGTGCAGAATGTCGACGCCATGGTGCTGAAGGACAATGCACTGAGCAACATGCTGGTCGGCATGAGCTTCCTGAAGCAATTATCGTCGTTCAAGGTTTCTGGCGGCGAAATGCGGCTGGTCAGGTGATACGCTCGAGAACGGGTGCAGCGACTTCCGGCGCGTCGTCGCTGATTCCATAGCAGGCCGTTATCGCTTTAATGGCGTAGGCTGCGTCTTCTCCGGACGCTGCATGGACAATGGCAATCGGTTCTCCCTTTTCCACCTTCATCCCAAGAGGCAGAATATTCGAAATACCAACGGCGGGATTGATCCTGTCCGAGGGTTTTCGTCTGCCGCCGCCAAGTCCGACGACGGCGATGCCGAGTTCGCGCGTTGCGCAGGATGTCAGCCAGCCGCTGCTCACGGCCTGGACCGGAAGAGTGACTGGCGCGGACGGCAGATAAAGGAAAGGATTTTCAACGAAATCCGTTGGCCCGCCCAATGCCGAAATCATTCGCGCGAAAATTTCCATTGCCCGGCCGGAGGAGAGGGCGGCCGACGCCAGTGCTGCGCCTTCTTCCAGTGTGGCCGTTTTTTGAGCCTGCACGAGCATTTCCGCCGCGAAAGACAGAACCACGTTTTCCAGACGGCTACCAGCCTTGCGACCAGCCAGAAAATCGAGACAATTGACGATTTCAACGGCATTGCCGGCGGCATCGCCAAGCGGCTGGTTCATATCTGTTATCAGCGCCGTTGTCGGCAAACCTGCACCAACAGCCACATCGACCAGCGCGCGGGCGAGCGTTCGTGCATCGTCAATGCTTTGCATAAAGGCGCCGTTGCCGACCTTGACATCAAGCACAAGCGTCTGCAGCCCGGCCGCCAGCTTCTTCGACAGGATGGAAGCCGTAATCAGCGGTATGGAATCGACCGTCGCGGTCACATCGCGAATGGCATAGAGGCGTCTGTCAGCGGGGGCGAGGTCACCCGTCTGACCGATGATGGCACAGCCGACCGTCTTCACCGCCCGGCGAAACAGAACCTCGTCCGGCATGACATTGTAACCGGGAATCGCTTCCAGCTTGTCCAGCGTGCCGCCGGTATGCCCAAGGCCCCTGCCGGAAATCATTGGCACAGCGAGACCACAGGCGGCTACGATCGGGGCGAGCATCAGAGAGACATTGTCTCCAACGCCACCGGTCGAGTGCTTGTCGGCAACCGGCCTGCCGATATCGCTCCAGGACAGGACATCACCGCTGTCACGCATGGCAAGTGTCAATGCCACCATCTCATCCCGGTTCATGCCACGGAAAAACACCGCCATGGCAAAAGCCGCCGCCTGCCCTTCCGAGATGCCGTCTTTCGACAGCGCTTCGATGAATGCGGCGATCTCCTGCGGCGAGAGCGCCAGGCCATCGCGTTTGCGGCGGATGGTTTCCTGCGGGATCAAGCTCAATACCCGCTGGCGGTCCTGGCGGGCTCTCCGCCGGCCAGAACGTTCAGCACGTCGTCAAGGAGACCTGAAGCGCCGAAACGGAACGTCGAAGGCATGGCCCAGTTCGGCGCCATGATGGTTTCCGCCAGCCGCAGGTAAAGTGTCGCGTCCTCCACGGTACCGATCCCGCCGGCCGGCTTGAAGCCCACCTTCTGTTTGCTGTCGCGGATCGCCTGCAACATGATGTCAGCCGCCTCCAGCGTGGCGTTGACGGCAACCTTGCCTGTCGAGGTCTTGATGAAATCGGCGCCTTCGGCAATGGCAATTTCGGAAGCCCGACGGATCAGGGCCTTGTCCTTCAGCTCGCCGGTTTCGAGAATGACCTTGAGCAGCACGGGTGTAGCGCAGGCCTTGCGAACGGCGGCCACCACGTCGGAAACCGCGGTTTCATCGCCCGCGATGAATTTGCGATAGGGAATGACAAGATCGATTTCATCCGCACCGTCGCGGATCGCCACCTCGGTTTCCGCGACCACGGTTGCGACATCAAGATCACCCGACGGAAAATTGACGACCGTTGCAATGCGGATCGTATGATCCTTTCCGAAGGCGGCGCGCGCCTGCGCCACGAAACGCGGCCAGATGCAGATGGCGGCCGTATTGCCAAACTCCGTATGCGCCCGCTGGCAGAGCGCGGCGATCTGCTGTGGCGTGCAGTCTTCCTTGAGGTTGGTGAGGTCCAGCAAGGACAAAGTGAGGGCAGCCGCTTCGCGCGGACGCTGGAGTTCCATGGTCACGCTCCTCCTGCGATCATTTCCTTCAGAATGGCGGCAAGCCTTTTGCCACCCACGGGAGCCATGTCCTTGGTTTCTTCATGGCTCAGTTCCGCGCCGGTCATGCCGGCACCGTAATTGGTAATAACCGATGCGGCAGCGACGCGCATCCCGAAAAAGCGCGCAAGGATGACTTCCGGCACGGTAGACATGCCCACGGCATCCGCCCCCAGCAGCCGCGCCATGCGGATTTCCGCCGGTGTTTCGAAGCTGGGGCCAGAGAACCACATATAGACACCGCCGAACAATGGCACCGTCGCACGGATGGCGGCATTGCGCATGGCAAGCATAAGATCAGGATCATAAGCCGTCGTCATGCCGACGAAGCGGCGGTCGCTTTCCTCACCGATCAGCGGGTTCATGCCGGAATAATTGATGTGATCGGTGATCTGCATGACGGAGCCGGGTGGCATATCCTGCCTGACCGAGCCCGCCGAATTGGTGAGGATGAGCGACTGCACGCCCAGGCCCGCGAGCGCTTCGATGACGGGGCGCATCGCTGCGGGATCACCCTTTTCGTAGAAATGGACCCGACCCGACAGCATCATGACGGGCTCACCGCCGAGATAACCAGCCACCAGTTCACCCGCATGGCCGGAAACGCCGCCAGCGGGAATGCCGGGCAGCTCGGCGTAAGGAATACGGATCGGCTCGCTCACCTCTTCCACCAGCGATCCCAGACCGGAGCCAAGCACGATGGCGACGCGCGGCATGAGGCCGTTCAGGCGGTCCACCAGAATGTCGATCAAACCGTCGGTCATCAGGGCAGCTCGGTCTTGAAGACGGAGGGTAGCAGCTCTTCCATGGTCATGACCTTCTGGACGCCGGTTTCGTCACAAAGATAGATCTTTGTCTCCGGCGTGGCGAACTCGGCGATCTTCTGGCGGCAGCCGCCACAAGGAGAGCAGAGCGGCAGCTTCTCGGCGATAACGGCGACTTCATTGATCTTTTTCGCCCCGCCCATGATCATGGCGCTGATGGCTGATGGTTCTGCGCACCAGCCCTGCGGGAAGGAGATGTTCTCGATATTGGCGCCCTTGTAGATCTTGCCGTCTTCGGCGCGGATTGCCGCACCGACGGGAAATTTTGAATAGGGGGCATAGGCGAAGGCCATGGCCTCTACTGCCGCCTCAAACAGGGCATGGACCTGCGGATCGGATTTCGGGTCGGAGGACATGGGGGTTAACGCTCCTTCGCATAAGCAACGCCACCGGCCTTCGGGGGCTTGGCAACGCCGATGAAACCCGCAAGCAGGATGCAGGTCAGAATATAGGGCATGGCCTGGAATATCTGCACCGGCACTTCGCCGATGCCAGGCACGGATTTACCCTGCATGAAGTTCGCGACAGCATCCAGAAAACCGAACAGAAGGCAGGCGAACATGACAGGCACCGGCTTCCATTTCGCAAATATCAACGCTGCGAGCGCGATGTAGCCCTTGCCCGCCGACATGTTGGCGATGAAGGCAGCGGATTGAGCCACAGCAAGATAGGCGCCCGAAAAACCGCAGAGAAAACCGGCGACAATGACAGCGCGGAAGCGCATCCATGTCACCGAAATACCAGCCGTATCGACAGCACCCGGATTTTCACCGACCGCGCGCAGGCGCAGGCCGAAACGCGTTCGGTAAAGCACCCACCAGGACAGCGGCACCGCCAGGAAGGCAAGATAGGTGAGGATGTTGTTGCCGGAAATGACGTTTGCATAGAGCGGGCCGATGAAGGGAACCTCGCGCATGGCATCAGCACCGGGCAGGATGATCGGGGCAAAACGCCCCTCGCCCGGAAGCTGCGGCGTGCGTCCGCCCTGGCCGAACCAGGCCTGTCCCAGCACCACGGTCAGGCCGGCGGCAATGAAGTTCAACGCCACGCCCGACACGATCTGGTTGCCGCGATTGGTGATGACAGCAAAGCCGTGGATCAGCGAGAACAGGATCGAGACGGCAATACCGGCCAAGAGGCCGGCCCAGGGGTTCGCCGTGATATAGGCAACGCAGGCGGAAGCGAAGGCCGCTGCCAGCATCTTGCCCTCAAGGCCGATATCGAACACGCCGGCCCGCTCGGAAAAGAGCCCGGCCAGTGCGGTAAAGAGAAGCGGAATGGTGAGACGAACGGTCGAGCCCAGAATACTGACCAGCATATCGAAGAAATCCATATCAGCTCACCCCTTTGCCAGACGCTGGTAAATGCGGACGATTGCAGGCCGGTACATATATTCCAGCGCGCCGGCGAAAAGGATCACAAGACCCTGAATGACCACGATCATCTCGCGGGTAATGTTGGGCATCTCGAAGGAAAGGTCTGCGCCGCCCTGATAGAGAATGCCGAACAGCAATGCCGCGAAGATGATGCCGAGCGGATGGCTTCGGCCCATCAGCGACACGGCGATGCCGACGAAGCCCGCACCGGCGACGAATTCCACCTGCAGACGGGCCGACGCGCCCATAACCGGGTTCAGCGCCATCATGCCCGCCAGACCGCCAGAGATGAGCATGGCGATGATGACGGTGCGTGCATAGGGAATACCGGCATAAATGGCGGCGGAGGGGCTGATGCCGAGCGTGCGCATTTCATAACCGAGCTTGGTGCGCCAGATGAGCACCCAGACCAGAAAACACATCACCAACGCTATCAGGAAGGAGACGTTAAACGGCGCCGGACCAAGCTTCAGGCCGAAGAGAGCCATCAGCCAGTCGAGTTTCGGCAATTGGCCGCCCGGCAGAAAAGTGCGGGTTTCCGGCGCCATCTTGCCGGGCACGATCAGCACGTTCACCAGCAGGTAAACCATCAGGGCCGCAGCAATGAAGTTGAACATGATGGTGGTGATGACCACGTGACTGCCGCGTTTTGCCTGCAGCCAGGCCGGAATGAAGGCCCAGGCGGCGCCAAAAACAGCAGCGCCGATGACGGCGAAGGGCATCGTCACGTACCACGGCACATAACGATCGAGTGCCAGCGCCACCAGCGCCGCGCCAAGGCCACCGACATAGGCCTGACCTTCGGAGCCGATATTGAAGAGCCCGGCATGGAAGGCGACGGCGACGGAGAGGCCGGTGAAGATGAAACTCGTCGTATAAAACAGCGTGAAGCCGATGGCATCACCACGGCCGAGCGCCCCTTCGATCAGCAGGCGCAGCGCCGCCAGCGGGTTTTCACCGATGGACCAGACAACGAGGCCGGAAATCAGAAAGGCGGTAACGACATTGAGAAACGGCAGGAGGCCGTAGGTAATCCAGTTTGGCAGCGGTACGGAAGCGGTGCTCATTCATGCCTCATGCGGCGATGCCGGCCATCATCAGGCCCAGCGTCTGTTCTTCGGCTTCCGCCGTTTTTTCTCCGACGACCCGGCCTGCGAACATGACCATGATCCTGTCCGACAGCGACCGGATTTCATCGAGTTCGACGGAAACCAGCAAAATCGCCTTGCCAGCATCGCGCATTTCGATGATGCGGCGATGAATGAATTCGATCGCGCCGATATCCACGCCGCGTGTCGGCTGGCCGATGATCAGCATCTTGGGGTCACGCTCGATTTCACGGGCGACAACGATCTTCTGCTGGTTGCCGCCGGAAAAGTTGGCGGTCTTCAGCTGCGGGTTTGGCGGGCGGATATCGTATTTTTCGATCTTCTCGACCGCATCCCTGCGAATGGCCTCGGGGTTGAGGAACGGCCCTTTGCCGTAACGTTCGTCGTGATGATAACCGAGGATGGAGTTTTCATATTCCTCGAATTTAAGCACCAGCCCCATATGATGGCGGTCTTCCGGGATGTGGGCGAGGCCAAGCCTGCGTAAAATTGCGGGATCGGGGCGATCGACCTTCTGTCCGTCCACCCAGATTTCGCCGGAATAGGGCTTCCGGATGCCAGCGATGGCTTCCAGCAGCTCCGACTGGCCGTTGCCTGCGACACCGGCTATACCGACGATTTCACCGGCGCGGACATCCAGCGAAACGTCATCAACCATGGTGACGCCGCGGCTATCCTTGACGGTGAGATTGCGGATGGAGAGCAGAACATCGCCGGGTGTGGTCTCACCCTTTTCGACACGGAGCAGCACCCGTCTGCCGACCATGAGTTCTGCCAATTCCTCGACGCTGGTCTTGGACGTCTTGCGGGTCGCCACCATCTCGCCACGACGCATGACGGAGACGGAGTCCGTGATCGCCATGATCTCGCGCAGCTTATGGGTGATGAGAATGACTGTCTTGCCCTGATCACGCAGCACGCCGAGGATCTTGAACAGGTGATCGGCCTCTGCCGGCGTCAGAACGCCGGTCGGCTCGTCAAGGATCAGGATTTCCGCGCCACGATACATGGCTTTCAGAATTTCGACGCGCTGCTGGAGGCCGACTGGCAATTCCTCGATCATCGCATCGGGATCGACTTCCAGTCCATAATCGTCTTCCAGGCGCTTCAGCTCCCTGCGTGCACCAGCCCGGCCGTTGGCCAGCAGCGCACCGCCTTCTGCGCCCAGCATGACATTTTCCAGCACGGTAAAATTTTCGACCAGCATGAAGTGCTGATGCACCATGCCGATACCGGCATTGATGGCGGCCTGACTGTCGCGGATCGAGACCGGCGTGCCGTTCACCCGGATTTCACCGGCATCCGCCTGGTAAAAACCGTAGAGGATCGACATCAAAGTCGACTTTCCGGCACCGTTTTCCCCGATGATGCCGTGGATCGTACCCTTGGCAATTGTCAGATTGATGTTCTTGTTGGCGTGTACGGCACCGAATTTCTTGTCGATGCCCACGAGCTCGATTGCAGGGTCCATATTCAAATCGAAACCTCTCCGAAGGCTGGATATGAAAAGGGCGCAAGATGAAAAACATCATGCGCCCCAGCCACATATCATATCATTTCGGGCAGGAATTGTCCGCCATGTAATCATGGACCTTGACGGCGCCGGAGATGATGTCGGCTTTGGCCTTATCCACGGCAGCAGTCATTTCAGGCGTGATGAGCGCCTTGTTGTTATCATCGAGCGCGTAGGCAACGCCGTCTTCCTTGACGCCGAGAGCAACGATGCCAGGCGTGAACTTGTCATCCTTGGCGTCCTTATAGGCGTTGTAAACGGCCAGATCGACGCGCTTGACCATCGAGGTCAGAACCGAACCGGGATGCAGGTGGTTCTGGTTGGAATCGACGCCGATCGAGAATTTCTTGTTGTCGGCGGCAGTCTGGAGCACGCCGATACCGGTCGCACCGGCTGCCGCGTAAATCACGTCCGCGCCCTGATCGATCTGGTTTTTGGTAAGCTCGCCGCCGCGCACAGGGTCGTTCCAGGCAGCGCCGGTGGTGCCGGTCATGTTCTGGAAGACTTCGATCTTGTCGTTGGCAGCCTTGGCGCCTTGAGCGTAACCACAGGCGAACTTGCGGATCAGCGGAATGTCCATGCCGCCGATAAACCCGACCTTGCCGGTCTTGGAAGCCATGCCGGCCAGCAGACCGACGAGGTAAGAACCTTCGTGCTCCTTGTAGACGACCGAGCGGACGTTCGGCAGTTCAACGACGGAATCGACGATGACGAACTTGGTGTCGGGGAACTCGGCGGCAACCTTTTCCATGGCCGACGTCCAGGCGAAGGATACGGCGACGACAGGGTTGAAACCCTTGCTGGCGAAGTTGCGGATGGCCTGTTCGCCCTGCGTGTCGCTGGTCGGTTCGAAGTCGCGGAATTCGATGCCCGTTTCCGCCTTGAACTTTTCAGCGCCGGCCGCAGCGGCCTCGTTGAACGACTTGTCGAACTTGCCGCCCGTGCCATAGACCAGCGCAGGCTTGATATCCGCGGCGAGCGCGGAGGCCGACATCGCGGCAAGCGCAAAAAGCGTCAGAAGGGATTTTTTCATTGTGCAGCCCTGTTGTTGCAATTGATATTTTAAGGGTCCTCCCGCAATCCCGTTTCCCGGGAATGTCTGCGGAACCGCCAGCCGTTATACCGGCTGTGCTTGCCTCATATCCTTGCATGGCTCAATGAAAAATTCATCCGGTTTTTTTGACCCGGTGGAAAAACTTTGATCTGGCGATTTTTTAGTCTTTCCACCGGGCAGAACTGCAAAAAAACTAGTCGATATTACAGCTTACGCCGGTTCCCCTGAGGCCGCAGTAGCCACCCGGGTTCTTGGCAAGATATTGCTGGTGATAGTCCTCAGCATAATAAAACGTTTCAAGCGGGCCGATCTCGGTGGTGATGGCGCCGGCATGGCCAGCCTCTTCCAGAGCCTGCTGAAATGCGTCTCGAGCTTTCTGTGCCTGCTGCAGCTGCCCTTCCGTCGTCGCATAAATGGCGGAACGATAGGTCGTGCCGACGTCGTTGCCCTGCCGCATGCCTTGAGTGGGATCGTGCTCCTCGAAAAATATCTTCAAGAGCGCCCCGAGCGAGATCACCGCCGGATCGTAGACAACCTTGACCACCTCGGCATGGCCCGTCTGACCCGTCGTCGTTTCCTGATAGGTCGGATTGCGGGTAAAGCCGCCGGCATAACCGACCGCCGTCACCCAAACGCCGGGCGTCTTCCAGAACAACCGCTCCGCGCCCCAGAAGCAACCCATGCCGAGATAGATGGTCTCGAAGCCATCCGGATAAGGCCCCTTCAGAGGTCTGCCGTTGACGAAGTGAAGTTCCGGCACAACGAGAGCCTCTTCACGGCCAGGCAACGCCGTCTCTTCGGTCGGCATCGTCGTTTTTTTAGAAAGCGTATCGAACAGGAACATTCGGTCCTCCATGCGGCCAGTTCCGCCGCTTCTCACGGTTCACATCCGCGGGCGCCAGCCCCGTCAGACCGCCAAACGTCTCGTCGCCTTGTATTTTCTGTAACCGGCCATCCAGCAGAGGAGGGACAGCGCGAGGAAAAAGGCAAATGCAGGCAGTGCCGACAGGGCATTTTCTATGAAGCGCCACGCTTCAGGGTGAATATAGTGAGCCAGAGACGCTTCCACCATGGTTCGCGAAGCAGGAAGAAGATAGTTCCAGACTGACAATATGCCGGTGATGGTGACTGATGACGTGGAAACAGAGCGGATCGAATCGAGCACACCCAGAAAAATCGCTGCGGCGAGGAAAAGAAAGCTCAAAAACCGCAAAAAAGCTTTCATTGGGATACCTCGCTCACGGTCGGCCGCTCACGGCAGCCACATTTTGAAACATTTCCTGCATGGATAAAGGCCGGAAAACGCGATTGCAATCGCATCGAAAGGCATGAAATTGCCGACAATTCAAAAAACTGTCAGATTCGTGTTGATCCCTGCGAATTCATCGGTATATATCGCGCCGTTCCAGTGATTTGCATTCTTCATGACATGCAGACTTGAAAAAGGACAGGTGGCCGAGTGGTTTAAGGCGCACGCCTGGAACGCGTGTGTGCGTGAAAGCGTACCGTGGGTTCGAATCCCACCCTGTCCGCCATTTCGCCCACTTCAAACCATTATAATGGCATCCCGGAAGTCCTTGTGCCTGCGGCGCCGGACGACTGCGCAGCATAGCGTCAAAGTCGCGTTTTTCGGCTTACGCAAGCCTTGATGGCTATGCATCTGCAAAGAAAGAGTTTCCGGCGCTTTTTTGCTGCCTTTCCCCTGCTCTTGCGCCTTGCAGCCGCAAAAATCGCTCCTTATATACGCCGCATAACAGCAGCGAAGGCTGCAAATCCAAGTCAAGGTGCTGTCAAAGGAATGCCTCACGGGGTTCAGACAGCGCGCTTCAAGGAGAGAAGAGCATGGCAAAAGTAATCGGTATCGACCTTGGCACAACCAACTCCTGCGTCGCAGTGATGGATGGCAAGGACACGAAAGTTATTGAAAACGCGGAAGGCGCACGTACCACGCCGTCCATGGTGGCATTTTCCGACGATGGCGAACGCCTTGTCGGCCAGCCGGCCAAGCGCCAGGCGGTCACCAATCCGACGAACACCCTGTTTGCGGTAAAGCGCCTGATCGGCCGCCGTTATGAAGACCCGACCGTCGAGAAGGACAAGGCTCTTGTTCCTTTCGAGATCGTCAAGGGTGACAATGGCGACGCCTGGGTGAAGGCGCAGGACAAGAATTATTCCCCTTCGCAGATTTCCGCGATGATCCTGCAGAAGATGAAGGAAACCGCTGAAGCCTATCTCGGTGAAAAGGTCGAGAAGGCCGTCATCACCGTTCCCGCCTACTTCAACGACGCGCAGCGCCAGGCAACCAAGGATGCCGGCCGCATCGCCGGCCTTGATGTTCTGCGCATCATCAACGAGCCGACCGCGGCAGCACTCGCTTACGGCCTCGACAAGAAGGACGGCAAGACGATCGCCGTTTATGACCTTGGCGGCGGCACCTTCGATATTTCCGTTCTGGAAATCGGCGACGGCGTCTTCGAAGTGAAGTCCACCAACGGCGATACCTTCCTTGGCGGTGAAGACTTCGACATGCGTCTGGTCGAGTATCTGGCCGGCGAGTTCAAGAAGGATCAGGGCATCGACCTGAAGAACGACAAGCTCGCTCTGCAGCGCCTCAAGGAAGCTGCTGAAAAGGCGAAGATCGAACTGTCGTCCTCGCAGCAGACCGAAATCAACCTGCCGTTCATCACGGCTGACGCTTCCGGTCCGAAGCACCTGACGCTGAAGCTGACCCGTGCGAAGTTCGAAAGCCTGGTCGACGACCTCGTGCAGCGCACCGTTGCACCTTGCAAGGCAGCGCTCAAGGACGCCGGCGTCTCCGCTTCCGAGATCGACGAAGTCGTTCTCGTCGGTGGCATGAGCCGCATGCCGAAGGTGCAGGAAGTCGTCAAGCAGCTGTTCGGCAAGGAGCCGCATAAGGGCGTGAACCCTGATGAAGTTGTTGCCATGGGCGCGGCCATTCAGGCTGGCGTTCTGCAGGGCGACGTGAAGGACGTTCTGCTGCTCGACGTGACCCCGCTGTCGCTCGGCATCGAAACGCTGGGTGGCGTCTTCACGCGTCTGATCGATCGCAACACGACGATCCCGACGAAGAAGAGCCAGACCTTCTCGACCGCCGAAGACAACCAGTCGGCCGTGACCATCCGCGTCTCGCAGGGTGAGCGCGAAATGGCGCAGGACAACAAGCTGCTTGGTCAGTTCGACCTCGTTGGCCTGCCGCCGGCACCGCGTGGTGTTCCGCAGATCGAAGTTACCTTCGATATCGACGCCAACGGTATCGTGCAGGTTTCGGCCAAGGACAAGGGCACCGGCAAGGAACAGCAGATCCGCATCCAGGCCTCCGGTGGCCTTTCTGACGCCGACATCGAAAAGATGGTCAAGGACGCCGAAGCCAATGCTGAGGCCGACAAGAAGCGTCGTGCGGGCGTGGAAGCCAAGAACCAGGCTGAAAGCCTCATCCATTCTACCGAGAAGTCGGTGAAGGAATATGGTGACAAGGTTTCCGAAACCGACCGCAAGGCGATCGAAGACGCCATTGCCACCCTGAAGACCGCGGTTGAGGCTTCCGAGCCTGACGCCGACGACATCCAGGCGAAGACCCAGACCCTCATGGAAGTCTCCATGAAGCTCGGTCAGGCCATCTATGAAGCGCAGCAGGCCGAGGCTGGCGATGCTTCCGAAGGCGGCAAGGATGACGTCGTCGACGCTGACTACGAAGAAATCAAGGACGACAAGAAGTCCGCATAATCGCGCGACTTTCCGTCTCCTGACAATTTATGCAAGACATCCGGCTGCCGCGTGCAGCCGGAAATCCATTTGCGGGGCTTGTTAACTGAATGGCGAAAGCAGACTTTTACGAAACACTCGGCGTCAGCAAGACTGCGGACGAAAAAGAGCTGAAAAGCGCCTTCCGCAAACTCGCGATGAAGTACCATCCGGACAAAAACCCTGATGATGCCGATTCCGAACGGAAATTCAAAGAAATCAACGAAGCATATGAAACGTTGAAGGATCCGCAGAAGCGCGCGGCCTACGATCGTTTCGGCCATGCGGCCTTTGAAAATGGCGGCATGGGCGGCGGTGGCGGCTTTGGCGGCGGCGGTTTCGCCAATGGCGGCTTCTCGGATATTTTCGAAGACATCTTCGGCGAGATGATGGGCGGCGGTCGCGCGCGCCGGTCTTCAGGCGGTCGCGAACGCGGTGCCGATCTTCGCTACAACATGGAAATCACGCTGGAAGAAGCCTTCACCGGCAAGACGGCGCAGATCAGGGTTCCGACCTCGATCACCTGCGACGTCTGTTCCGGCTCGGGCGCCAAGCCCGGCACGCAGCCGAAGACCTGCGCCACCTGCCAGGGTTCAGGCCGCGTGCGCGCCGCGCAGGGCTTCTTCTCGGTGGAGCGCACCTGCCCCACCTGCCATGGCCGCGGACAGACGATCTCCGACCCCTGCGGCAAGTGCCATGGTCAGGGCCGTGTAACGGAAGAGCGTTCGCTCTCGGTCAACATTCCCTCGGGCATCGAGGATGGCACACGCATTCGCCTGCAGGGCGAAGGCGAAGCCGGCATGCGTGGCGGTCCGGCGGGCGATCTCTATATCTTCCTGTCCGTGCGTCCGCATGAGTTCTTCCAGCGCGACGGTGCCGATCTCTATTGCACCGTGCCGATCTCGATGACGACGGCAGCGCTCGGCGGCACCTTCGATGTCACGACGCTCGATGGCACGAAGTCGCGCGTCACTGTTCCGGAAGGCACCCAACCGGGCAAGCAGTTCCGTCTGAAGGGCAAGGGCATGCCGGTGCTGCGTTCGGCGCAGACGGGCGATCTCTATATCCAGATTCAGATCGAGACGCCGCAGAAACTCAGCAAGCGACAGCGCGAGCTGCTGCAGGAGTTCGAGCAGCTGTCTTCCAAGGAGAATAATCCGGAATCGACGGGCTTTTTCGCCCGGATGAAGGAATTCTTCGACGGCTGAGTGCCGCCGTTCTTCACCAACAGAAACGCCGCCATCCCTGGGACTGGCGGCGTTTTCTTTTTGGGGTCAGCCTGAAAAGCCGCCCTCTTCCAGATATTGCCGCTCCTCCGGGGTCGTTTCCCGCAACAATATCTTGTTACGGTGCGGAAAACGGCCGAAACGTTCGATGATCTCGCGATGTTCTTCGGCGTGATGCAGATAAAGCCCGCCAAGCGGCCGATTGAGACGGCACGCCCGGTGCTGCGCCTCCAGATCTTCTGCGTGAGAAAACGGTAGATAGAAGAAGACCCGCAGATCCTCACTCACCGCCTGATCATGTCCGCACCGGATGGCTTCATCGGCCAAAAGCCGCGCCAGAGGATCGGTCGCATACATGTGGGCCGTGTCGCGAAAGCAGTTGCGCGGAAACTGATCCAGCAGCAGCATCAAGGCGAGGCTGCTCTCTGCACCCTCCAGCCAGCCATCCAGTTCCCGCCTTGCGGCAGCGAAATGAGCGTCACGGAACCGGTCGTGAAAGTGACTGTCGAAGGCGGCGTCCTTGTCGAACCATTTTTCCGGGCCAGCCTTCTTCCAGAAATCGACGATTTCTTCAGCGAGCTTGGCTGTGTCGTTTTTCATCCTGTACTCCCGTCAGTAATGCGGTGGCCTTGTGATGGCGGGCGCGTCCAATGACTGCTCCTCAAGACTCAGGAACCGCTCTGTCAGGCGATCAAGCTTGGCGCGGGTCTGTTCAACAACCTTCCACTGCTCCGCCAGCTGGTCGGACAGTTCCTCTATCACCTTCACCTGATGCGCGACCGTTTCCTCGAGCGCGATGATCCGTTCTTCGGTTTCCGACGTCATGGTGACCTCTCTTTCCAGCCCTTCCTTGGGCCTAAAGGCTCGCGAGTCAACCATATGTCGCTTTCGTGAAGCGAATTCGGCATGGCGGAAACAGAGACAGAAAAGCCGGCGATGGAGACATCGCCGGCCTTTTGAGTTTATCGCATTCTCAGTCTTCTTCTACGAAAACCTCTTCGCGCTTCTTCTTCACGCTGGGGAGGAAGACGATGATCAACACGGCGAGCGCAATGAAAAGCAGGGTTGCGCTGATCGGCCGGGTCACGAAGGTCGACGGATCGCCACGCGAGAGGATCATGGCGCGCCGCAGGTTCTCCTCCAGCAGCGGACCGAGCACGAAGCCCAGCAGCAACGGGGCAGGTTCGCAGCGCAGTTTCACCAGCACATAGCCGATGAAGCCGAAGAAGGCGACGGCATAGAGATCGAAGACGTTGGAATTGACGCTGTAGACCCCGATGGCGCAGAAGGCCATGATGATCGGGAAGAGCACGTAGTAGGGCACCGTCAGCAGCTTCACCCACAGCCCGATCAGCGGCAGGTTGAGGATGACGAGCATCAGATTGCCGATCCACATGGAGGCGATGATGCCCCAGAACAGCGCTGGCTGTTCGGTCGCCACATTCGGACCGGGAACGATGCCCTGAATGATCATCGCGCCGATCATCAGCGCCATTACCGGATTGGCCGGAATGCCGAGCGTCAGGAGCGGAATGAACGACGTCTGGGCGCCGGCATTGTTGGCTGATTCCGGACCGGCCACACCGGCAACCGCGCCGTGCCCGAATTCTTCCGGGTTCTTGGAGACACGTTTCTCCACGGTGTAGGAGGCAAAGGCGGCAAGGATCGCCCCGCCGCCCGGCAGGATGCCGAGAGCCGAACCAATGGCCGTGCCGCGCAGAACCGGCCCTACCATGCGCTTGAAATCATCCTTGGTCGGCATCAGGCCGCTAACCTTGGCGATCAGCACCGAACGGGTCCGCTCGTTTTCGAGGTTGCGCAGGATTTCGGCGATACCGAAGACACCCACAGCCACAGCCACGAAATTCAGGCCATCGGCATATTCGCGGATACCGAGGGTGAAACGCGGCGTGCCGCTATAGATATCCGTGCCGACGAGACCGAGCAGCAGGCCAAGCACGACCATTGCCAACGCCTTGACGATGGAGCCATGGGCGAGCGCGATGGACGACACAAGGCCGACGACCATCAGCGAGAAATATTCCGCCGCGCCGAATTCCAGCGCGATTGCCGTGAGCGGCGGCGCGAAGATCGCCACAAGGAAAGTGGACACCGTGCCTGCGAAGAACGATCCGATGGCGGCGATGGCAAGCGCTGCACCCGCCTTGCCCTTGCGTGCCATCTGGTAACCATCGATGGCGGTGACGGCAGAGGACGATTCGCCGGGCATATTGATCAGGATCGCCGTGGTCGACCCACCATATTGCGCACCGTAATAGATGCCGGCGAGCATGATCAGCGACGAGACGGGCTCAAGCTGGAAGGTGATCGGCAGCAACATGGCGATCGTCGCCGTCGCGCCGATGCCGGGCAGAACGCCGATGAGGGTGCCAAGCAGCACGCCGATCAGGCAGAAAAAGAGGTTTGCCAGCGACGAGGCGGTGACGAAACCGAGCGCAAGATTATCGAGCAAATCCATCGCTATACCTCAGAAGTTGAGCCAGGGGCCGAAGCGCTGGAAAGGCAGGCCAAGACCATAATTGAAAACAGCGACGGAAAAGACAGTGATAGCCGCGGAAAGAACGACCGCCATCAACGGGCTCATCTTGTGTGAGGCGAAGGACGCAATGAGCGCGCTGAAAAACAGCGCCGGCACAAAACCCAGGCCCCGAACAGTGAAACCGAAAAAAATCGGTGCAGGCAGGATGAAAAATATGCCGCGCCAGGCGATTGCGCCGATGCCCTCGCCAGCCGGCCGGGTTGCGCGCAGGAATATGACGCCGCCAAGCAGGATCAGGATGATCGCGAGTACCAGCGGGAAGTAGCCCGGCCCCATACGGAAGGCGGTTCCGATTTCCAGACCATAGGACTGCAAGGCAAAAAAGACGCCAAGCCCCATAAAAATTGCCCCGCAGACTGCTTCGGCAGGGTCATTAAATAACGACTTCATGAAAGATGCCCCTCCACGGCGGCCGACATTCAGCCGGTTCGCCTGTTAAAGTTGATCACGGTCGACCGGCGGCAGGAAACCGCCGGTCTTTCCGCGTTCATCAGTCGGCATATTGGCCGGCAGCCTCAATCACCGGCTTCCAGCGGGCGATTTCGCTCTCAAGCTTGGCCTTCAGCGCCGCCGGTGTCGCATCGCTTTCCGGCGACGGCGTAGTGCCGAGCTCCGCAAAACGCGCCGCGACATTCTTGTCCTTCAGCGCGATCTGCAGCGACTTGGAGAGCTTCTGGTTGATTTCCGCAGGCGTGCCCTTCGGCGTGTAGATGCCGTGCCAGATGCCGACTTCGAGTTTGGGCAAGCCAGCTTCGGCAACTGTCGGCACGTCCTTCAGCACATCCAGCCGCTTCGGCGAGGTTACGGCATAAGCCTTCACAGTGCCGCCCTGGATCTGCTTGGTGGTGTTGGTGGTCTGGTCGCACATGATGTCCACCTGGCCACCGAGCAGGTCGGTCATGGCAGGACCGGTGCCCTTGTAGGGAACGGTAACGAGCGGCGTCTCGATGGCGCTCATGAACAGCATGCCGCACAGATGAGAGGCCGCGCCGATGCCGGCATTGGCAACGGTGACCTTGTCCTTGTTCGCCTTGGCGTAATCGATCAGCCCCTTGAGGTCCGTGGTCTCAAGGTTCTTGCGCGACAGGATGGTCATCGGCACTTCCGTGACCAGACCAACATATTCGAAAGCACTGGTCGTGTCGTAAGCGAGCTTTCGATATAGCGTGGCGCTAGTCGCCATGCCGATGTGGTGGAGAAGGATGGTGTAACCATCGGGATCTGCCGAGGCAACGCGGCCGGCGCCAAGCGTGCCGCCGGCGCCGCCGACATTTTCCACGATGATCTGCTGGCCGAGATCCTTCGACATGGATTCAGCCACAAGACGCGCCACCGTGTCCGTCGGGCCACCGGCCGAGAAAGGCACGACCATGGTGATGTTACGCTCGGGATAGGTCTGAGCGGATGCGGACAGCGCGAAAAGGGAAACGGCAGCGGCGGCAGCAAGGCCGGAAACTGTCTTCAGTATTTTCATCGATTCCTCCCGGATGAAAATGATCGCCACTTCAGCCGCGCATGCTCCTCCATGGCGGCCGGGGTGACGATATTTGCGATCCCGAAGTGACATTCAGCAACGGCACTGTTGCGATGAAACGCAGTTTTATCCGTGTAACCAAAGTTAATGGGTGGATTTCAACCCATGACGGCCTAAAGATGGGTGGAAATCCACCCATCAGATCTCGGTCATATGCCGGTGAAGCTCGTATTTCTGCATCTTCTCGTAAAGCGTTTTGCGGGAGATGCCGAGGTTCTCATAAACGGATTTCAGATTTCCCCCATGGGCTGCGATGGCCTGCGCAATCAGGCTTTTTTCATATGCCGCGACCCTCGGGGCAAGAGCCGACCTGCCATCATCCTGAAACGCCGGCGACGCATCGGACACGTCGGTTTCCAGGCCCAGCGCGAAGCGGTCCGCAGCGTTGCGCAATTCCCGGACGTTGCCCGGCCATTCCCTGAGCGAAACAGCGGAGAGCAGGTGCTGCGGCACCTCCATATCCTCCCGCCCGTAGCGGGCGGCAGCTTCTCGTACCAGATGGAGGAAGAGCAGCGGAATATCCGCACTGCGCTGCGAGAGCGATGGCACGAGAATTGTCGCGACGTTGAGGCGGTAAAGAAGGTCGGCGCGAAAACGGCCAGCCGCAACTTCCTGTTCCAGATCTACCTTGCTGGTGGCAATGAAGCGCACGTCGAGTTCGACCGTTTCATTCGAGCCGAGACGGGTAATCACTCTTTCCTGCAGCACGCGAAGCAATCGGCCCTGCAGTTCGAAAGGCATAGAGCCGATTTCATCCAGCAGGATGGTGCCGCCGCGCGCGTGTTCGAACTTGCCATAACGCGGGCGCAGCGCGCCCGGAAAGGCGCCGGCCTCGTGACCAAACAACTCGCTCTCAATCAATGTCTGCGGAAGCGCCGCACAGTTGATCGCGACAAAGGGCCGGTTGGCTCTGCTGCTGATATCGTGCAATGCCCGCGCAACCACCTCCTTGCCTGCGCCTGTATCTCCGACGATCAATGTATCGGCATCCGTCGCACCGATGGCGCGAATGCGGTACCGCAGATCGACCATCACCTGGGTTCTGCCCGGCAGGCGCGTTTCGAGATCGTCATGCTTGCCCGCCACCGCCTTGAGACGGCGATTTTCCAGCACCAGCGCCCGCCGGTCATTGGCCCGCTTGATGATGCCCGCGAGATATTGCGGTGTGAACGGCTTCTCGATGAAATCATAGGCGCCATTGCGCATGGCGTTGACCGCCAGCTGAACATCCCCGTGACCCGTCATCAGAATCACAGGTATTTCCGCATCGAGCTCCCTCACCTTCTGCAGCAGCGTCATGCCGTCCATGCCGGGCATGCGGATGTCGCTGACCACGACACCATCAAAACTGTAGCCGATGAGTTCGAGCGCGTGTTCGGCGCTCGCCAGCATGGTAACGGCAAAACCGGAAAGCTCCAGCGCCTGGGCAGTGGAGAAGCGCAGTTCCTCTTCGTCATCGATCAGCAAAACCCGCGACATGGTCATTCCGCAGCCGCCTCCATGCGCCAGGCGGCGGCGGGCAATTCGATCTCGAATTCCGCGCCTCCTTCCTCATGATTTCTCACCCGCAACTGGCCGCCAAAATCCTTGATGATGTTATAGGAGATGGAAAGCCCGAGGCCGAGGCCACGCCCCACACCCTTGGTGGTGAAAAACGGATCGAAGATGCGATCCGAAATTGCCGGCGGAACGCCTGGTCCCCGATCGCGGATGAAGACGGAAACCGTCTGGCCGTGCTGTACGGCCTCAAGCGCGATGCGCCGATCCTCGCGCCCCTCCAAGGCGTCCGCCGCGTTGGAAATGATGTTGACGAGCACCTGCTGCAGCCGCACCGGACCAGCTTTCACCGCAAGTGGCACCGGGCCGAGATTGACATCCAGCACCGCATTGGCGGCCTTCAACCGGGCACCGACGATTTCAAGCGTGTCGCGAAGCACGGTTTCCAGGCTGACCGCAGTCATTTTTTCGTTCGGCTTTCGGGCGAAATTCCTTAGGTGCCTGCTGATCGAGGCCATGCGATCGATCAGCCCCGATATGCGCCTGAGGTTTTCCCTGACCTCGTCCAGCCGCCCGCGCTCTACAAGAAGCGACGCGTTTTCGGCATAATTCTTGGCTGCGGCAAGCGGCTGGTTGATTTCATGCGACAAGGCCGCCGACATCTGTCCGAGCGCCGCAAGCTTGCCCGCCTGCACCAGATCATTCTGCATCTTGCGCAATTGTTTTTCCGTCTGGCGACGTTCGGCGATTTCGTGTTCGATCTCCTGGTTCACACGCGCCAGATCGGCAGTGCGTTCCTCGACCCGACGTTCCAGCTCCGCCTGGGCCTCTGCCTGATGGGTCAGCCGTTCACGCAGCCGTCGCCGTCTCTGCAGCATCGCCGCGATCAGCGCGGCTGCCAGACACAGGCACAGGATGATCGCGATCATTGCCGTCTTCACCTGTGTCCGCAATGAACCGGTATCCATCAGCACGCTGACGGTCCATCCTGCATCCGCCATCGGCTGAGACAGGACCATATATTCCCTGTCCCCCTCGTTCTGGGTAATCGTCATCAGCTGATGAGAGCCGAAACTGCCGTGTTTCAGCGGCAGTTCCTTCAGTGTGGCATTGGCGTAACGGCGTGAGGCCTCGGTACGCGCCAGTCTTTCGGGCGTCAGCGGCATCAGGCCGGAGTAAAGCCATTGCGGCGTGCCGGTCATGAAAATGATGCCTTCGGGATCCGACACAAGAATACGGTTTTCGCCATCGCCGAAGGAGGCCTCTATGCCTTCGATGTCGACCTTGAAGACGATGACGCCCTTTATTTCCGCATTGAAGAGAATAGGCGCGGAGAAATAATATCCGCGCTTGTGCGAGGTCGTGCCGAGCGCGAAGAACCGCGACTGCAGGCCCTTCGCCGCATCCTGAAAATAGGGACGGTAGCTGAAATTCTCACCGACGAAGCTTGTCGGGCCATCATAGTTGCTGGCCGCGATTGTCTCGCCATCCAGAGTAATGATGTAGATATCGGAGGATTCCAGCAGGGTGTTGATGGATTTGAGGTAAACATTGGCGCGCTGTCGCAGGGCTTCATCCTTGGGATGTGCGACCAGCTCCTCAATGTCATCATGATCTGCAATCAAGGCAGGCAGCGGCTCGTAACGGTTCAACAGCCCGCCAAGGGCGGAGACGGCAAGCCGGAGCGTCGTGCGCCCCTGCTCGGACATTTCACCGAAATAGCTTTCTGCAATGACGCCGCTTCCTTTTGTCACGGCGCCGTAACCGAGGCCAAGACCGAGCATCATCAACAAAATCCAGCGATATTTCACCGAAACTCCCCTCACGCGGCAGGAATCTAACCCGCTCTCCCGAAGCGAGTGTAGGAGGAGTGACGAGATTTTCCAAGTGAGCGCTGGACACCGTGAGAGATCGCTAAAAACAAAAAACCGGCCACGAGGGCCGGTTTTTGCAAAGTCACGTCGGAAAAGCTTATGCGCTTTCCTTCGGCGTCAGAACCTGACGGCCGCGATACATACCGGTCTTCAGATCGATATGGTGCGGACGGCGCAGTTCGCCGGAGTTCTTGTCTTCAACATAGGTCGCAGACTTGAGACCGTCAGCCGAGCGGCGCATGCCACGCTTGGACGGGCTTGTTTTTCTTTTTGGTACAGCCATTTTTGTTACTCCACTTAAGCGGCGAAACAACGGAACCGGCCAGAACCAAAGGCCGAATGTCGGATGTCTCGATATCGGAAATTTGGCGCGCTTATACATGCCCAAACGGGCTTTGACCAGCCCTGACGCGCATTTTTTCCGATTCGGCAAAAACCATGCGGCAAACTGCCCTCAGGCAATGCCAATCATGCTTCACCTTCTATCGAAAACAACCAGCTCCTTGAAGTGGTTCATATCCCTGAATTCACAGAAAGCCGGCGGACGCATCTCCATAACTGGCGCCGCGGCACGCAGCTTTTCCAGTTCCTCGTCAAGCATCGCCTGCCAGCGCGGCAGGCACTCAGGCTTGAACCAGCTGATGATGTAGGACAGGGTGATGTGAAACTCGTAGCTGTCATGATCAGGATGGCGATAGCCGAAGAAATCGGCGAATGTATCCCGCCACAGGGCCACAATGCGATCATCCTCGGCGGTGGCTCCCGTCAGGACCAGACCTACCGGCCGCAAACCGGTGACCTGCATGTTGAATCCCGGCAGCGCCGGAAAAGCCGAAAGGCGGTCGCGATAATAGTCCGTCATCGTGTCGATCGGTGTATCAAGCGGCATTGTCTGCGGCCAATAGGGCAGAGCACGCCGAAACTCGATGATGCCCTGAAACACCGTCATGTGCAGGCTGGAAGCCGACGTGAAAGCAAGCTGGGATGCCTCCGGCATATCCAGGAAGCGCTGACGCGTCGCAATGATCGCGTTTTCGGTCTGCGAGCCCCCGACAAGATGGCAGACGACCGTATTGCCCGGCTCAGGCAGAAACTCACCATTCTCATTAAAGCGGCTGCCGAGATGGCGCGGCGGCTGATCATGACAGGCAGCAGAAATATAGCCGAGATCTTTCGAGACGAGCGGGGCGTGCATGGGAAACTCCTCGTGAAGCGTTTCCTCTAATCCGTGCACGCGACACAGCCATGACATGGACCGGCCAAAAGCCGGTCAATGCGCCTCGTCCCAGTTGTCAGCCGCGCGGGCATCCACCTGCAATGGCACCTTCATGGAGATTGCCGGCATGGCCGCATTTTCCATGACCGAGACGACGACGGGCAGAGTTTTCTCGATTTCCGCTTCATCGACCTCGAAGATGAGTTCGTCATGCACCTGCAACAGCATGCGGGCGGACAGGTTTTCAGCCTCCAGCGCCGGTTCGATACGGACCATGGCGCGCCTTATTATATCCGCCGCGGAGCCCTGGATCGGCGCGTTAATGGCGGCGCGCTCGTTGAAGGCCTTCACGGAAGGGTTGGACGAGCGGATTTCCGGATAATGGGCGCGGCGGCCGAAAATCGTTTCGACATAACCGTTCTCACGGGCGAACGCCTTTGTCGCCTCCATGTAGTCGCGGATGCCGGGAAAACGCTCGAAATATTTCTTGATATATTCGCCGGCTTCAGAACGGGCGATACCGAGCTGGTTGGCGAGACCGAAAGCCGAAATACCGTAGATAATGCCGAAATTGATGGCCTTGGCGCGGCGGCGCACTTCCGAGGGCATGCCTTCGACAGGCACACCAAACATTTCCGAAGCCGTCATGGCATGAATGTCGATGCCGTTTTCGAAGGCGTTGCGAAGCTGCGGAATATCGGCGACATGGGCCAGCACGCGCAGTTCGATCTGGCTGTAGTCGGCGGAAAGAAGCTTGTGGCCGGGCGTGGAGATGAAAGCCGTGCGGATTTTTCGCCCTTCCGCCGTGCGGACGGGGATGTTCTGAAGGTTCGGTTCCGAGGACGACAGACGGCCTGTTGTGGTGGAGGCCAGCGCATAGGATGTATGCACACGTTTGGTCTCCGGGTGGATATATCCCGGCAGAGCATCCGTATAGGTGGATTTCAGCTTCGTCAGCTGCCGCCAGTCGACGATCTTGCGGGGGAGTTCAATACCTTCAGCCGCCAAATCCTCCAGCACCTGTGCCGAGGTCGACCATTGGCCGGTCTTGGTCTTGGAGCCGCCCGGCAGGCCCATCTTGCCGAACAGGATATCGCCGAGCTGCTTTGGCGAGCCGATGTTGAAACGCTCGCCGGCCAGCTCGTAGATTTCCTCTTCAAACGCTGCCGCCTTCTGGGCGAGTTCGCCGGAAAGACGTGAGAGTATTTGCCGGTCGACGGTGATGCCACGCTCCTCCATATGCGCCAGAACAGGCACCAGCGGACGTTCCAGCCGCTCGTAAACCTTGGTCAGCCGTTCTGAAACAAGCCGCGGCTTCAGCGCCATCCACAGCCGCAAGGTGACGTCAGCGTCCTCCGCTGCATATGCCGTCGCCTTGTCGATGTTAACAAAATCGAAGGTAACGCTCGACTTGCCCGATCCCGCCACGTCCTTATAGGGGATCGGCGTATGGCCGAGCCAACGTTCGGACAGCGAATCCATGCCGTGCGTCGCTTTGCCAGCCTCAAGCACATAGGAGATCAGCATCGTATCGTCGAAACTCTGCATGACGACGCCATGGCGTTTCATGAGCAGATAGTCATATTTGAGATTTTGCGCGACCTTCAGCACGGCCTCGTCTTCAAGCAAGTCCTTGAGACGGACCAGTGCTTCGTCAAAGGGCACCTGGCCTTCGGCGAGCCTGATACCATCGCTGAATAGATCGCCGCCGGAGCCAGTCTTGTGCGTCAAGGGAATGTAGGCGGCGCGTATATCGCTGCCCGAGGCATCCTTGCCATTATCGGCGATTGCCAGCGAAAACCCGACGAGCTCCGCCTGCATCGGATCAAGCGAGGTCGTTTCAGTATCGAAGGCGACGACCCCCGTTTCCCGCGCCGCCGCAACCCAGAGGTCCAGCGTCGCAAGATCCCTGATCGTCGTGTAGGCGCTCGTGTCGATCTTCGCGGCGGCAAAAAGCGTCTGACGGGCGGTGGCAAGATCAGCCGGCGCGCTGCCCTCCCCTGCACCTTTCCGCGCCGGAATAGCGGGCGAAACCGCAGTGCCCGTTACGCCAGCAGCCGCTTCACCCGCAGCCGGAGCGGCCGGCGCATCGAGATCGGGACCATGGGCGTCAGCGCCCCACTGAACCGGCACATTGGCGGCCTCAATGGCGGAAGCATCGGTCTCTGTCGCTTCGGCAACCCGCCGCGTCAGCGTGGTGAATTCCATCGCCTTCAGGAAGGCAATGAGTTTCGGGCCGTTCTGAGGTTCCAGCACCAGTGCTTCAAGCGGCTGATCCAGCGGCACGTCGGTCCTCAGGGCCACGAGCTGTCTGGAAATACGAGCAAGTTCCGCATTGGCGATGATATTTTCCCGACGCTTCTGCTGCTTGATCTCACCTGCCCGGGCGAGCAGCGTATCGAGATCGCCGTATTCTTCCAGCAATTGCGCGGCCGTCTTTGGACCGATGCCGGGGATGCCCGGAACATTGTCGGTCGAATCGCCGGTCATGGCCTGCAGGTCGATCATCTTTTCGGGACCCACGCCCCATTTCTCTATGACATCAGGGATGCCGATCTGCTTGTCCTTCATCGCATCGTACATGTGGACATTGGCAGTGACGAGCTGCATCAGATCCTTGTCGGAGGAGATGATGGTGACATCGGCCCCAATGGCCTCCGCCTGCCGGGCATAGGTGGCGATGATATCGTCCGCCTCGAAGCCTTCCGTCTCGATGCAGGGAAGGTTGAAGGCGCGCGTCGCCTCCCGTATCAGCCCGAATTGCGGCACCAGATCTTCCGGCGGCGCCGTGCGATTGGCTTTATAGAGATCATAAAGCTCATTGCGGAATGTCTTTGACGAATAATCGAAAATTACCGCAAAATGCGTGGGCGTCACGCCGACATCGGTGTTGCGCGCATCCTTCAGGAGCTTCCACAACATGTTGCAGAAGCCGGAAACGGCGTTGACCGGCAGCCCGTCCGACTTGCGGTTCAGCGGCGGGATGGCATGGAAGGCCCGGAAAATGAAACCGGACCCGTCAACGAGGAAGAGATGATCGCCTTTTTTCATGGGTAGCATGGATAGCGCGGGGGCGTTTTAACGTCTACCGAAACTTCGCGGAACATACGGTAAAGAGCCGGAACCGAGGTGGTGAAAAAAGCGCGTCGCATTTCACCCGAACGTTACCGATTTGTAATCCATCTTTCCCTTGAAAAGCCGCATTTGCAGACACATTTCTTAGAGGACGGCGCCTGATCACGCCGTAGTCTGATAGCTGGCTCGTCCCCCGCCGCGTCAGACCGGACAAAGGCCTTTCCCCCTCTCCGGGCCTTTGTCCTCCAATATGACCGCCATGGCCGTCCCCTCCAGGCCATGGCGGTTTTATTTTGCGCCTGTTACCAGCTGGCAAAAACATATCGTGCGATATATATCGCACTATTGAATTGCCGGCGCCGTCTGGCCAAACTGTCTGAGGGACGGAGGAATGGGATTTTCCCGGGATGAATCGGCCATCTATCTCGCCGCCAAAATGGCGCGGGAGTTCACTATGGCGCTGCAGAAGAGAGCCGCCGCATTGGGCTTCTCTCCCGGCCAATTCCCCATTCTCATCGAGCTCTGGCATGAAGAAGGGCTGACGCAAAGGCAGTTGCTCGACAGAATCGATGTCGAACAGGCAACGCTTGCTAACACGCTCTCACGCATGGAGCGCGACGGGCTGATCGTGCGAAAGACGCATCCCGGTGACCGCCGCGCCCAGATCATCGAATTGACGCAGCGCGGCAGGGACCTGGAAGCGAATGCCATTGCCGCTTCTGAGGCCACCGAAGACATGTTGCTTGCGGATTTCCGGCGTTTTGAACGCCAGCTTCTGCTGGAATATATGCGCCGCGCCATCGAGAGCGCAAAAAAAGCAAAATAGCGCTTCCAACTCGAAACCGCTTCGCAGTTTTCCTGAACTGCTCTATCGTTCCCGCGGCCGCGCGTTTGCCGATTCACGACACGCCGGCCCTTGTTTCCCGCGATGCGCGATGCCCGGATGTTTCGTCTTATCGCCGGGTCACGACAGACATGACAGGATCAGCGATGACAGACGTTTCCCCCATTCTTTCCACTGCCGATGACAATCTCACCTCCAGCCTCGAGCGACTGTTCGAACTCGTTCGCATTCCGTCGATTTCCACGGACCCCGCTTACAAGGCCGAGTGCCGCAAGGCGGCGGAATGGCTCGTGAGAACGCTTTCAGCGCTTGGCTTTACCGCCTCCGTTCGCGATACAGCCGGTCACCCCATGGTGGTGGCGCATCACGATGCGGCCAATGAAGACGCCCCACATGTGCTTTTCTACGGCCATTATGATGTACAGCCGGTCGATCCGCTCGATCTCTGGGAAAACGATCCTTTCGAACCCGCCGTCAAGGATATCGGCGCAGGCCGTCAGGTGATTACAGGACGCGGTACGGCGGATGACAAGGGCCAGCTGATGACCTTCGTGGAGGCCTGCCGCGCCTACAAGGCCGTGAATGGCGGCCTGCCGGTGCGCGTCACCATTCTTTTTGAAGGTGAAGAAGAATCCGGTTCGCCCTCGCTGAAGCCGTTCCTCGAAGCGAATGCGGAAGAGCTGAAGGCGGATTATGCCCTGGTCTGCGATACCGGCATGTGGGACCGGGATACGCCCGCCATTGCCGCGGCGCTGCGTGGTCTGGTCGGCGAAGAAATCGTCATCACCGCCGCCGATCGCGATCTGCATTCGGGTCTTTTCGGTGGCGCCGCCGCAAATCCCATCCACATCCTGACCGACATTCTCTCTGGCCTGCATGACGAGACCGGCCGCGTGACGCTCGACGGCTTCTATGACGGCGTGGAAGAAACGCCCGCCAATATCAAGGCTGCCTGGGAAACGCTAGGCCGCACCGCAGAAACCTTCCTCGGTGAAGTGGGCCTTTCGGTTCCCTCGGGTGAAAAGGGCCGCTCCGTGCTGGAACAGACCTGGGCGCGGCCGACAGCGGAGGTCAACGGCATCATAGGCGGGTACACCGGTGATGGCTTCAAGACCGTTATTGCAGCAAAAGCTTCCGCCAAGGTGTCGTTCCGCCTTGTCGGCGAACAGAACCCCGCCGCCATTCGCGAAAACTTCCGGGCCTATGTACGCTCGAAAATTCCGGCTGATTGCTCCGTGGAATTCCACGAGCATGGCGCATCGCCGGCGATCCAGCTTTCATACGATTCACCCGTCCTGACCAAGGCGAAGAACGCCCTTTCGGAAGAGTGGCCCAAACCGGCCGTCGTGATCGGCATGGGCGGCTCTATCCCGATCGTGGGCGATTTCCAGAAGATGCTCGGCATGGATTCGCTGCTCGTCGGTTTCGGCTTGACGGACGATCGCATTCATTCGCCGAATGAAAAATACGACCTGCAGTCCTTCCACAAGGGCATTCGCTCCTGGATCCGCATTCTCGACGCACTGGTCGCGAAATAAAAAAGAGGAGGCGCCACTGGTCGGGCGCCTCCGCTCACTCCAAAAACAAAAAGGCCGGGCAAGCCCGACCTTTCCATCCGTTTTCCGTCAATGCCAGTACATCCGTGGTCAAAGCGGTTCAACGGTCTGATGTTTCAGAGCGCGTCGATTTCCGACGCTGCTTTCACAATCAGGATCATCTGTTTTGGTTAATCTTTGGTTAACGCAACAACAGCGGCATCTTAAGACGCCCCTGACAGTTTTCATCTGAAACACTGTTGAACCCTATATCGGTATACGTACCGCCGTTTTCAAGACCCCGCCCGCCGGACTTCCTTCCAAAGAAAAAGGCCGGAAAAATCCGGCCTTTCAGTTCATGCAAGAAACCCTTTCGGGCCTGTTGCGTATCAGGCAGCGACGAGGTTGCCTGCGGACATCTTGCCAGAGCGGCGGTCCTGCATCAGCTCGTAAGAAAGCTTCTGGCCGTCGTTGAGGGCGGTCAGACCTGCGCGCTCAACAGCCGAGATGTGAACGAATACGTCCTGCGAACCGTCGTCCGGCTGAATGAAGCCGTAGCCCTTGGTTGCGTTGAACCACTTTACTGTACCAGTCGCCATAACGATTTCCTTCCGTTGGCAATTGTATTTGCGCTGCGAGCAGCGCGGTCTTGGGGTCGAATTTGAAGGAAAAGATCGTCGTGAGCGTCTGGAAAGACGCCGAAGCTCTGGTCGTCAAACAAATATCGATGGCGAAGTACCTAGGTTGGAAGGGGCTGAAAGTCAAGTTTCTTTGAACGAAACTATCGCATCAGGGGTCCGCCAGGGCTCGAAAAAGGAAGCGCCAAATAGCAAAAACCCGGCGCGGGAGGAGGTGCGCCGGGTTCTTGAAACTGACTGACAATTGGGAGGAGGAGTATTGTCAGTCCAATCGGGCGACGCTGGGAGGAGGAGTGCGTCGCTTCGATGTTTTGAACATACAACATCGCCGCTCAAAAAACAGACATTCTATCGCAGCGCAGCATTGCGATTATTGCATAGCTGAAGCGTGACATCTTGAACAACCATTTCTAACCGCCTAACAAATACGCATGTCTATTCAATCCGTCAGAGCATTTTTTGCCGAAAAATCACCCGAGGTGACGATCATTGAAACGGAAGCCAGTTCGGCAACCGTTGCGCTCGCTGCTAAAGCACATGGCGTCGAGCCAGACCAGATCGCCAAAACGATCTGCCTCAAGGCGGGCGATGCAATTCTGCTCGTTGTCACCGCGGGTACGAAACGCCTCGACAACAGGAAATTCCGCGATCATTTTGGAACGAAACCGCGCATGCTGGGGGCGGACGAGGTGGTTGCGGTGACCAGCCATCCCGTCGGCGGAGTATGCCCCTTCGGCTTGCCGTCGCCTTTGCCGGTGTTTTGCGACATATCGCTGAGAGATTATCTTGAAGTGGTTCCGGCAGCCGGCGCTACCAATGCAGCGGTGCGGATTTCTCCTCATGTGATGGCCGAACTGACTAAAGCTGAATGGGTCGACGTCTGCCAATGACGCCGATTTGATCCGGCCTGGGCTTAACCCCGCCTTAAATTGCCGCATTTAAACTCTTCATCCTGGATTAAGGATCGCGCAGGCATAGACGCTTGAGGCCGACAAGGCACAGGCGGTCCCGCAAAAGGAGCGATTTCGGCTGGATGGCAGGCAAGGGTAAATCACGCGAACGGGTAGAACCCTCTTTCGGGGATTTCCACGAGTCCGGTGACGATCTGCGTCTTGACGCCAGCGAGCGCATCAGCGGCACTGCAAAACAGTCGCCGAAGAAACCGAAACAGGCTTCACGCCGACCCAAGACGAAAAACGAAAAGCGCGCCCGCGGCACAGGTCGGGGGGCGACGGGTTTCATCCGGTCCCTCGTCTATTGGTGCATCGTGCTGGGCATTTGGGGCGGTATCGGGATTGCCGGACTTGTGCTTTATTATGGCGCGCGCATGCCGAGTGCCAGCAGCTGGTCCATTCCAGAACGTCCGCCGAATGTGAAGATCGTTTCCGTGAATGGCAGCGTGCTTGCAAACCGCGGCACGACCGGCGGCGAGGCGCTCGCGCTGGAAGACATGTCGCCCTATATTCCACAGGCTGTGATGGCGATTGAGGACCGGCGGTTTTATTCCCATTTCGGGGTCGATCCGCTTGGTCTCGGACGTGCCATCGTCACGAATGTGCTGACGGGGCGAACCGTGCAGGGCGGCTCGACACTGACGCAACAGCTGGCGAAAAACCTTTTCCTCTCGCCGGACAGGACCCTGGAACGCAAGGTTCAGGAAGTGCTGCTGTCCTTCTGGCTGGAGCACAAGTTCACCAAGGATCAGATCCTGGCGATGTACCTCAATCGCGTCTATTTCGGATCCAACGCCTATGGCGTCGAGGCGGCCTCGCGGCGCTACTTCAACAAATCCGCCCGCGACGTCAATCTGGGCGAAGCGGCAATGCTCGCCGGGCTTCTCAAAGCGCCCTCGCGCCTTTCGCCGGCACGGGACCCACAGGCAGCGGAAGAACGGGCGCAGGTCGTGCTGCAATCCATGCGCGACGTCGGTTTCATTACCGATGATGAGATCAAGACCGCCATGTCGCAGCCGCCGACCAAAGCGAAACGCTTCTGGTCGGGTGCCGAACATTACGCCGCCGACATGGTGCTGGAAGAGGTGCGCGGCCTGGTTGGCGAGGTCAAGCAGGATATCGTCGTCGATACGACAATCGATCCCGATCTCGAGCGCGATGCCGAAAAGGCGCTGACCCACGTGCTGCAGGGCGACGGCAAAAAACAGGGCGCCTCCCAGGCGGCACTGGTTTCCATCGATGGTACGGGCGCGATCAGGGCCGTGGTGGGCGGTGCGGATTATGCCGAAAGCCAGTTTAACCGCGCTGCCAAGGCAAAACGGCAACCCGGCTCGGCATTCAAGCCCTTCGTCTACGTCGCCGCTCTCGAATCCGGGCTTACGCCCTATACCATTCGTAATGATGGGCCTGTTCGTATCGGCAACTGGACCCCGGAAAATTATGAGAAGAAATTTCGCGGCGAAGTGACACTGGCCACGGCGCTGGCCAACTCCCTGAACACCATCGCCGCCCAGCTGGTGATGGAGGTCGGTCCCGAGCGGGTGACACAGGTGGCGCATCGCATGGGGATCGAATCGGAGCTGCAGAATAATGCCTCCATCGCGCTCGGCACTTCGGAAGTGTCGCTGATGGAACTGACAGCTTCTTATGCCCCCTTCATGAATGGCGGCTATAAAGCCACGCCGCACATCGTGAAGCGTATCACCGATGCCGATGGCAAGGTGCTTTATGAAAACAAATATGACAATCCGCCACGGGTGCTGAGCGAAGAAATTGCCGCCACGATGAACGGCATGCTGTCGCGCGTCATCACCGAAGGTACCGGCAAGGCCGCGCGCCTGCAGGGCTGGCAGGCAGCGGGGAAATCCGGCACCACGCAGTCTTTCCGCGATGCGCTCTTTGTTGGCTATACGAGCAATCTGACGACCGGCGTCTGGTTCGGAAACGACGACGGCACCTCCATGAAAAAGGTCACGGGCGGCGGCCTTCCTGCAAGGGCGTGGAAAGAGTTCATGACGGCGGCTCATTCCGGTCTTTCGCCTTCGCCCCTCTTCGGTCTTGGTGCAGGCGGCGTGCCGCCGCTCATGGATATGCAGCAACCGGCGCCGGAGAATGCGCCCTCCTCCATTGGCGACATCATTTCCAACGCGCTGGGCGGCGGAACGACTGATAACCGCGCCTATCCCGCGGCGCCGGCATCACCCACACCGAATCAGCCAGATGGGCAGCCGGGAGGGCTGACGCCGCCGGCTAATATTCCTTCGCGGGATATCGAACCCCGTTATTCCACCGGCAACGGCCCTGTGCCGCCGGCCGATATTGGCGGTGAAGCGCCTGACGTGTCGGGACCGAAACAAACCACCCTGCTCGACATTCTGATGGGTCGCTGACAGGTTTTTAAATCGTCGCCAAGTCCCGGTAACGAAGGACGAAGCGACCGAGGTCCACGTCCTTCATCCCTTTCGTTTCACGCTTTTCGGTGGCCGAACCGGCCGCCGCCCCATCCAGGGCGGCGAATCGGCACCTGAAGTGCAACACCTGCGTGCATACGTTAACTTTAGATTGATATTTGCCCAGACACGGCTACATTTCGGATGACTTTTTAGGGTAAATGAATTATTAATCGTTCATATAAATTAAATTTCTTCTATCAAAATAAGTTTTTCAGGATCCTATATTATGTTGGGTACTAAAGGCTCATCCCATGCCGTTTTTTTCGGCGATCCCTATTCCTCGGCCATCACTTTCGAGACACCGGAAACGCAGCCCTGCATTTTTGAGAAACGGGTATCTCCACTACAACGCGGCCAGTTCGCGCTCAAAAGAACGATGGACATTGCGGGGGCGTCCATCGCCCTCGTCGCACTGGCTCCCGTCCTGCTGACGGTGGCAGCGCTCGTCAAACTCGACAGCCGCGGGCCGGTCCTGTTCTCGCAGGTCCGCTGGGGCATGAATGGACGGAAGATTCGCGTCTATAAATTTCGCTCAATGAGAACAGACATGTGCGACGCTACCGGCGTGGCGCAAACAGTGAAGGATGACCCGAGAATAACCCGCATCGGCGCCATTCTCCGGCGCACGAATATTGATGAGCTGCCACAGCTCATCAATGTGCTCAAGGGTGACATGTCGCTGGTCGGACCGCGCTGCCATGCCATCGGCATGCTGGCGGCCGGCCGTCTCTACGAGGAGCTGGTTCCGCACTATCACCTGCGGCACCGGATGCGGCCAGGCATCACGGGACTTGCCCAGATGCGGGGCCTGCGCGGGCCAACGGATCGCAGCGACAAGGCAAGGGCACGCATCGTTTCCGATCTTTATTATGTCGAAAATTTTTCGGTCTGGCTGGATGTCAGGATCATGGTCGGAACGGTGATTTCCGAGTTGCGGGGCGGCAAGGGCTTCTGATCTTCAAGAGGCAAGGCAAGATTGCGAAAAGAAAAGCCCGGCATCTCTGCCGGGCTTTTCTCATGAACTGTCGTCACCTTCAATTTGTCGGCGCGGGAGCTGCAGCCGGATCCGGCAGCGGCGCCGGGTTCGCAGACAGCGTGCGGAGATAGGCAATAAGATCTGCTCTTTCCGTTTCTTTCTTCACACCCGCAAAGCCCATGGCCGTGCCTGGAACGTGCTTTTTCGGGGCTTCGAGAAAATAGTTGAGATGATCGTAATCCCAGTGCTCGGCTCCACCCTTGGAGAAATCCTTCATCGCTGCGGAGTAGCTGAAACCTTCGTGGCTGGCGATCGGCCGGTTGACGACATCGAAGAGATTGGGGCCGACCTTGTTTGCACCACCACTCTCTCCGGTATGACAGCTCGTACATTTCTTGAAGACCGCTTCGCCCTTGGCGGCGTCCGCGCTGGCGAGCAACTGTGCGATCGGGGTGGCCGCAGCCGCCGCTTCTCCGCCGCCCGTTCCGCCGCTGCTTTCTTCCGCGACGATGGCGTAACCTTCCTTTTCGGGCGCGGGCGCATGGAAAATGCCCTCGGACGCAATCGACACCGACATCAGGACGAATACTGTACCCAGAAACGCCCCAACGCCCATATTAACATAAGAATTCATCTAAACGCGCTCCCTCGCATCCGCTCGATATAACGGGCATCTTGAAATTGCTCGAAAGCTATGGCTTTTGCACAGCCTGCGCAACTTGAATAATGCTCCCCACACCGTGACGTTTTGACACTTTTCGGGCGGGATTTGAAGGGTGTCGGATGAATAATCGGGATTTCGAGAAAGCTGTCGTCCTCATACCGGCGCGGATGGCCTCCACGCGCCTGCCCGGCAAGCCGCTTGCCGACATTGGTGGCAAGCCGATGATCGTGCAGGTTGCGCAGCGGGCACGTGAGGCCGGCGCGGAGCGAATCGTCGTCGCGGTCGATGACGAACAGGTATTTTCGGCGGTTCAAAATGCCGGTTTCGACGTGATGATGACGCGTGACGACCATCAATCCGGTTCGGATCGCATTTTCGAAGCGCTGCAGAAGGCAGACCCCTATGGCAAGGCGGAATATGTCATCAATGTTCAGGGCGACCTTCCAACCATCGAGGCGGAAACTATACGCGCCTCGTTGCGCCCGCTGGAGAACGCCGCCGTCGACATTGCGACACTGACGGTCGAAATCACCGACGAGGAAGAAAAAACCAATCCGAACGTAGTGAAAGTTGTGGGCAGCCCACTTTCCGAAACCCGTCTGCGCGCGCTTTATTTCACCCGCACCACCGCGCCTTACGGCGAGGGGCCGCTTTATCATCATATCGGGCTTTACACGTATCGCCGTGCTGCGCTCGAGACATTCGTGAGTCTACCGCCCTCACCGCTGGAAAAGCGCGAGCGGCTGGAGCAGCTGCGTGCTCTCGAAGCGGGCATGCGCATTGATGCCGAGATCGTCCGCTCCGTACCGCTCGGTGTCGATACGCCGCACGATCTCGAAAAAGCCCGCAAAATTCTTGCAAGCAGAACCCTTTAACGGACAGTCCCATGAGCTTGATCACCAATCGCATTGCCTTTCAGGGCGAATTCGGCGCGAACTCCGACATGGCCTGCCGCGACATGTTTCCGAACATGGAACCATTGCCGTGTCCGACATTCGAGGATGCGTTCAACGCCATTGAAAACGGCGAAGCCGATCTCGGCATGATCCCGATCGAAAACACTCTGGCCGGCCGCGTGGCGGATATTCATCACCTGCTGCCGGAATCGCGCCTGCATATCATCGGCGAATATTTCATGCCGATCCGCTTTCAGCTGATGGTGATGCCGGGCGTGAAAAAGGACGAAATCCGCACCGTCCACAGCCACATCCACGCACTTGGCCAGTGCCGCAAGATCATTCGTTCCAACGGCTGGAAACCCGTCATCGCCGGCGATACGGCAGGATCGGCAAGGCTCGTTTCCGAAACGGGCGACCGCAGCATGGCGGCGCTTGCGCCGCGTCTTGCCGCCAGCCTTTACGGTCTCGATATTCTCGCCGAGAATGTCGAGGATTCGGAAAACAACGTCACGCGCTTCGTAGTGCTTTCCCGCGATGAAAACTGGGCCAAGCGCCAGTCGAGCGAAGAAATCGTCGTCACGACCTTCGTTTTCAACGTCCGCAACATTCCCGCGGCACTCTACAAGGCCATGGGTGGCTTTGCGACGAACGGCATCAATATGACGAAGCTCGAAAGCTACCAGCTCGGCGGCAAATTCGTGGCGACGCAATTTTATGCCGACATTGAAGGCCATCCCGATGACGAACCCGTGCGGCATGCCCTGGACGAGCTGCGCTTCTTCTCTGAAAAAGTCCGCATTCTCGGCGTCTACAAGGGCCATGCGATGCGCGGCAAGCTCAACCAGAGCTGAGCCTGCCGCGATCTCCTACCTTGGCCATTCCACCCAGTCGCGCATCAGGCGATGCGCGATGGCTCCCATGGGCGGCGCAGAAAGACCTTCGCCCGCCGGGGCCTCCAGCATCTTTGCCACCTCTTCCCGCGTGAACCAGCGGCAATCCTCAAGCTCGACCTCGTCGCGTGCGATCTCAAAAGACAACGCCTCGGCATAACAGCCGATCATCAGCGTATGCGGCATCGGCCAAGGCTGGGAGGCGTGATAACGGACGCGGCCGATTTCGACACCGGATTCCTCGTGCGTTTCACGGCGAACAGCCTGTTCGATGGTCTCACCCGGTTCCACAAAACCGGCGAGGCACGAATACATGCCCGGCGCAAAATGCGCTCCGCGGCCAAGCAGGCACAGATCGCGCTCGATATCGATCGTCATCATGATGACGACGGGATCGGTGCGTGGAAAAATAGTGTGGCTGCAGGCGGCGCAGATGCGCTTGTAGCCGCCGATTCGCAGCTCCATGGCCCCACCGCATTTCCCGCAAAAGCGGTTGTCGGCGTTCCAATGTGTGAGGCTGACGGCCTGGGCGACCTCGCTCAGCAATTCCTCTTCCAGCAGGTGATCGCGATAAAGCGTGCGGGCGTCGGCGAGCTTGTAGTGGCTCGCCAGTTGGTCTTCGGCCACGGCAACCGGAACGGCGATTCGCGGTTCGCCGGTCTCCCGATATCCAAGCAGGACGGCATTGTCGAAATCCGGCTGCAACTCGGCCAGCTCATAGGCGGAAAACAGGGGGTCGATGACCTGTTCGTCATGCTTCAGGACAAGCCGGCTGCCCGAAAAGGCAAAAATATGGGTGCCGTCTATTTTCAGGGCATCGGCAACGCATTCCTCCGTCCGCTTTTCCGCGAAACGGTCGAGGGCGTTTTTGGAAAAGGCCGTCAGCAGACTTGCTTCGGGATGGGGGGCAGTGGTTTCAAAAATTTTCATGGAAATCATCAGAGTGCGCCGGAGATTTTTTTCATCAAAGTTTCCTTTTCGCCCGCGGCATAAGGCACGGGCGTCCCGTGACCCCAGATGGGGCCGGGCCAGCAGGTGTCGCCTTCATTGCGGGCGATAATATGGACATGCAGTTGCCGGACGATGTTGCCCAGAGCGCCCACATTGATCTTGGTGGCCGCGGTAATTTCTTTCAAGGCGGACGCGACAAGATTGGTCTCGAATGTCAGCACGGCCTGATCAAGCGGAGTAAGATCGAACAGCTCGCTGACGCCCTCTCGCTGCGGCACCAGCACCAGCCATGGCCAGCGGCTGTCATTTTGCAAACGCAGTTCACATAGCCCCAAACGCGTCACGAGCACGCTATCGCGCGCCAGTCTTTCGTCCAGCTGGAATGTCTCCAAGGTGTCCTCCATGTTTGTTTTCATTGTGATAGCAGTTTTTTGAATGCTTGGCTTGCATTTGCTGTCGATATTGCCGATATGTGGCCCCGGGAGGTTGGTGGTGGACGAGCCACTCGCCAACCGGGTCAGGTCCGGAAGGAAGCAGCCCTAACGAGCCCGGCACGGGTCGCCGTGCCAGCCTCCCACCTTTTAAAAGACGTGCTCAGCTTTCGCCGGGCCAGTTCAGCGCCCCAAGACAAACTGGCAAAACAAACTGGCGAGGCGATGAACGACAGCGTACCCACCATATCAAGCGAATCCCAGGTCGGGACCGGCTATCGGGTACTGGCGCGCAAATATCGCCCGAAGGATTTTTCCGATCTGATGGTCGGACAGGAGCCGATGGTCCGCACGCTGACAAACGCGTTCGAGACCGGACGTATTGCGCAGGCCTATATGCTGACCGGCGTCCGCGGCGTGGGCAAAACGACCACGGCCCGCATTCTCGCCCGAGCGCTGAATTACAAAACCGACACCATCGACAAGCCGACCATCGATCTACGCATTCCCGGTGAGCATTGTCAGGCGATCATGGAAGGTCGCCATGTCGACGTGATCGAGATGGACGCCGCATCCCATACCGGCATCGACGATATTCGCGAAATCATCGAGCAGGTGCGTTATCGCCCTGTCTCGGCGCGTTACAAGGTCTATATCATAGACGAAGTGCACATGCTGTCGACGCAGGCTTTCAACGGCCTGCTCAAGACGCTGGAAGAGCCGCCGGAGCATGTGAAGTTCATCTTCGCCACAACGGAAATTCGCAAGGTTCCGATTACGGTTCTGTCACGATGCCAGCGTTTCGACCTGCGCCGCATCAGCGCCGCCGATCTCGTCGGTCTTTTTACCGCCATCGCCGGCAAGGAAGGTTTCGAAGCCGAACCGCAGGCGCTTTCGATGATCGCCCGCGCGGCCGAAGGGTCTGCCCGTGACGGCCTGTCGCTGCTCGATCAGGCAATCGCCCATGGCGGTGGCCGGGTGGAAGCTGAAGCGGTACGCGGCATGCTCGGTCTTGCCGACCGGGCCCGCATCGTCGATCTCTTCCAGCATGTCGTCAAAGGCGATGTCGCGGCCGCTCTGTCGGAATTCAACGGTCAATATGAGGCGGGCGCGAACCCGGTTGTGGTCCTTAACGATCTCGCCGATTTCACCCATCTCGTGACCCGCATGAAATATGTGCCGGATGCAGCGGAAGATCCCTCGCTTTCTGAAATAGAGCGCGTGCGCGGTGCGGAATTTGCCGACACGATTGCGGTCACCGCGCTTTCGCGCATCTGGCAGATGTTGCTGAAGGGCATACCGGAAACGGAAAACGCCTCGCGCCCGGCCGGCGCTGCCGAAATGGTTCTCATCCGGCTGGCGCACGCTGCCAATCTTCCCGCACCCGAAGATGCTGCCCGGCGCTTGCTGGAGCTTTCGAACGGTGACGGGGGTTACGCCAATGGCGGACCTTCGGGCGGCGGCAATGGCGGCGGTGCGCGTGCCTATTCGTCAGCACAGACCGTGGCCGCGGGACGACCTGTCGATCTTCCCACCCAGCGCCAGGCAGCGCCACAGACCTCCGCCATACTGCGCGCCATTCCAGATAGCCGCCCGCAGGAGATGCAGGTCGCAGCACCGAAAACGGAGGAGCGGCCGGAGCCGAAAGTTCCCGTCAATTCCGTGCAGGATATTGCCGATCTGTGTCAGAAGAACCGCGATCCCGTCATGCGGGCGAAAGTGCGCAACTTCGTACGGCTGGTACGGCTGGAGCCCGGCCGGCTCGATATGCGCCTCGGGGAAGGTGCCCCCGGCTCCCTGCCCGGCGAACTTGGCGTCAAGCTCAAGGAATGGACCGGCATCCACTGGATCATCAGCCTCAGCAAGGAGCAGGGGGAACCGACCCTTGTTGAGGCTGAGGGCAACGCACGGGACGCGCGTCTCGTCGATGCACGCCAGGACCCTGATGTGGCTGCCATCCTGGCGCAGTTTCCCGGCGCAAAAATTACCGACGTGCGCATCCGCGCCGCCGCACAGGATGAGGCTGAAGAGATCGCGCCGCCATCGGTTGCCGAATCGAGCGAAGGCGACATCCTTCCCGGCGACGACATCGAGTTTTAAACAAAAAGAACAGGAGATTGGCACATGCGTGACATCATGGGCATGATGGGCAAGGTCAAGGAAATGCAGGCCAAGATGGAGAAGGTGCAGGAAGAAATCGCTGCGCTCGAAATCGAGGGGCGTGCCGGCGGCGGTCTGGTAACCGTCATTCTGAACGGCAAGGGTGAAATGCGCGGCCTGAAAATCGATCCCTCGCTGTTGAAGGAAGACGAGGTGGAAATCCTTGAGGACCTGATCGTCGCAGCGCATAAGGACGCCAAGCAGAAAGGCGAAGCGCAGGCGCAGGAAAAGATGGCTGGGCTGACCGCCGGCCTGCCGCTGCCGCCCGGCATGAAGCTGCCGTTCTGATATAACCGATCTAAAGAGAGGGCGAAGCGCATGGAGCGGGCGCCCTCCTTGTCCCATGACGGCTTCAAGCTTCCAGCATCGCGCGAAACCGGCTCGCCAGCGGCGTTTCCAGAAAGGCCCGGCGTTCGGCTGCATTGAGCTGCATGGGGCGAAAGCGCTGCAAGATGGTCGGTATTGGCAGCTTCAATCCTCGATAGGGTTTGAACACGATATCCTCCCCGGCAGCCAACATGCCGCCTTTCAGCACCCGGCAGTAGAACCCCGGTTGGCCCGCCCGACGGAAACGCAGTGCGAAATCGGGATCGCCGATGCGAACCGACAGTGTGGCGCAGGGAATGCGGGCGGCGGTCACTTCCAGCTCAACGTCATTTGCCGAGAACCTGTCGCCAACGTGGAGTTTTGCGCTGTCGACACCATCAAGAACGAGGTTCTCACCAAAAAACCCGGGTTCGACCGCAAAGCCCAGAGAGCGGGACCAGAAGTCGAGATCGGCGGAGCCCATGACGTAAATCGCCTGATCCGGCCCGCCGTGATGTTTGCGATTGCAGACGGCGTCACTGACGATGCCTTCCGCATCGACCATGACGGGACCCTGCACGGCGTGTTTGAAGATGCCCGTCTTCGTGGTCTTTCCCAGCACCCTTTTCGCCTTGCCGCGGCACACCGCCCTGATTTTCATGAACAACCCTTTGCGCTTCATGATTCCCGTTTCCCGATTTATGCAGTAGAAAGCGCTCATGGCAAAACGAGTCACCGGCCCCGAAATCGAAAAACTGATCCAGCTCCTGGCAAAAGTGCCGGGGCTTGGGCCCCGCTCGGCGCGGCGGGCAGCACTGCATCTCATCAAGAAGAAGGAACAGCTTCTCGGGCCGCTGGGCCATGCCATGGGCGAGGCCTATGACAAGGTGAAGATCTGCTCCTGCTGCGGCAACGTCGATACGATAGACCCCTGCACCGTCTGCGCCGACGACCGGCGCGACCAGTCGGTCATCATCGTGGTGGAAGATGTGTCTGATCTCTGGGCGCTGGAGCGGACGGGTGCGATGAACACCGCCTATCACGTGCTGGGGGGCACGCTGTCGCCGCTCGACGGGGTCGGGCCGGAGGACCTGAACATCAAGGGCCTGATCGACCGTGTGAGCGCCGGCGGCATTCGCGAGCTCATCATCGCCGTCAATGCGACGGTGGAAGGGCAGGCAACCGCCCATTACATCACCGACCGCCTCTCCGGTCTCGACATCAAGATCACCCGGCTTGCGCATGGCGTGCCGGTGGGCGGTGAGCTCGATTATCTCGACGAGGGCACTTTGACGGCCGCGCTTCGGGCGCGAACGACAATCTGAAGTCCCCCTCCCTCCCCGTCATTCAAAGAGGAGACCGAATGCGAAACCGTTTTGCCCCGAAGGCACTGGCTGCCCTTCTTTCCGTTTTTTCAGCAACGACGACGTTGGCGCAATCGGCTCCGACAGGAGCAGCGGCAGCCCGATATGATGCCGAATTTAATGCCTGGCTGAAAAAGGAAATCTGGCCGGAAGCGCGCAAGGCTGGCATTTCGCAAAGGACGCTTGAGGCCACGCTCAGCGGTCTCTCCATCAGCTGGAACCTGCCCGATCTCGTCATTCCCGGCCAGAAGCCGCCGAAGGAGCAGAGCCAGAGCCAGGCGGAATTTTCCTCGCCCGGCGCCTATTTCTCGGAAAAGCGGCTGCAGGGTCTTGCCGCCACCGGGCGTTCGCTTGCTTCCACCCACGCGGCGACGCTGCGCCGGATAGAGGCGAAATACGGTGTGCCGGGTGATATCGTCGTTGCGATCTGGGGCCGCGAATCCGGTTTCGGCCGGGCAAAACTGCCGCATTCCGTGGTCGATGTGCTGGCCACAAAAGCCTATATGTCTACCCGCAAGGAGATGTTTCGCGCCGAGTTGATCGATGCGCTGAGGATCGTCGAGAGTGGCGATATCGCGGCCTCTCGCATGATGGGCTCCTGGGCCGGTGCGCTCGGCCAGCCGCAGTTCATGCCGTCGAGCTATCTGAAGTATGCCGTGGACTTTGATGGCGACGGCCACCGTGACATCTGGAACTCCGTGCCGGACGCGTTGGCATCCATAGCTAACTATCTTTCTCAGCGCGGCTGGCAACGCAATCGCGACTGGGGTTTCGAAGTCTCGATCCCCGCCAATGTTTCCTGCGCGCAGGAAGGGCCTGATCTCGCACGACCTGTGGCGGACTGGGCGAAAATGGGCATCACGCGCATTTCCGGAAAAGCCTTCCCGGCCAATGACCTCTCTGCCGATGGCATGATGCTGGTCCCGGCTGGGCGACACGGGCCGGAATTTGTGGTGACGCCGAATTTCTACGTCATCAAGGAATATAATAATTCCGATCTCTATGCGCTTTTCATCGGCAATCTCGCTGACCGCATCGCCCACGGGGCGGGGCCGTTCCAGGGGGAATGGGGCAATGTCGGATCGATGCTGCGCTCGGATGTTCTGGCAATGCAGAAGGCGTTGGTTGCCAAGGGCTATGATGTCGGCAAGGCAGATGGCCTCGCAGGTTTCAAGACGCGCCGCTCACTCGGGGACTGGCAGTTGAAAAACGGGCTCGCTCCAACCTGCTTTCCCGATGCGACGTTGAAGGCGAAGCTGAAGTAGCGTTGCTGGCAGCGTGTGAAAACCTCTCCTCCGTCATGCTCGGGCCTGTCCCGAGCATCTGCAACCGATTGATTTAATGATAGGTGTTTGGATCCTCGGGACAGGCCAGAGGATGACGGGGAGTGTGTGGGAAGGGCATCGCCACTCACTTACCCATCGTCTCTCAATGCTGATCGGTGTGAGGCTTGTGAAAGATATCGTCGGTCGGCGGGATGGTCTGACGTTCGATCATCCGGTGCACCCGTGGCCGCGTCTTACCGCGGTGAAGCTCCAGCAGCCGGTCCCAGGCCTCTGCATCTGCCTGGGTGCGGCGGTGATTATGGCGGACATATTCCACCCAGGTCGGCACATGATAACTTTCCGTCCAGATGTCGGGGTTTTCGAGATCCCGCATCAGGTTCCAATTGCGCGCGCCGTCACGAATGCGAATGCGGCGGCGCTCGGCCATCAGCGGCAGGAATTCGCCGAGATCCTCGTCATGGATTTCATAATCGATGAGAATGGCGATGGGCCCGCTGCGCGGCTTGATGTCCAGTCTCAGCGGCGGCTCCACGAAACGGTTGAGCGGATCGAGATTGAGCGAGGCGAAGGCCGGCATGGCAAGTTTGAGGCCGACGACGACGCCAAGCAACATCAGCGCGCACGAACAGAGCAGCGAATAGGAAATGCCGTAATCTTCCGCCAGCTCGCCCCACAGCCAGCTGCCGACCGCAATGCCGCCGAAGGTGAGCGTCTGGTAAAGCGAGAGCGCCCTGCCAACTACCCATCGCGGGGTGGAGAGCTGGACAATGGTATTGAAGAGCGACAGTGCCAGCACCCAGCAGGCACCGGCAACGGTCAACACCAGTGACGTGATGATCGCGCTCGTGCTCACCGCCGTTACGCCGGCGCTGAAGGCGAAGCCTAGAAATGCGACGCGCACGATCCATTCGCTGGACAGCACCTCGCGCAATCTCGCGCTGATCAGCGCACCGCCAATCGCGCCGACGCCGAAGGCACCCAGCATGACGCCATAGGTCAGCGGGCCGCCCTCCACCAGGTCGCGGGCGACGATGGGCATCAAGGCGAGGATGGCGCTGGCTGAAAGGCCGAAAAGGAAGCCGCGCACCAGCACCTTGCCGATATTGGGCGACATCGCTACATAACGCATGCCGGCCGAAATGGCGGCCAGAAGCTGCTCCCGCGGCAGGGTCGAGGCATATTTGGGCGGCTGCCAGCGAAACAGGGCGTAGATCAGCGTGAAATAGCTCAGCGCATTCACGAAAAATGCGGCGGCCGCACCGGCGGCGGCGACGATGATACCGCCGATGGCCGGGCCGACACTGCGGGTAATATTGAAGCCGACACTGTTCAGCGTGACGGCGGCGGGCAAATCCTCGCGCGGCACCATTTCGCCGACGGAGGCCTGCCAGGACGGATTGTTTAGGGCCGTGCCACAGCCGATCATAAAGGTGAAGAAAAGCAGAAGCCACGGCGTGAGCCAGCCGGACCAGGCAAAAACGGTAAGCAGCACGGACGCCGTCAGCATCAGCAGCTGCGCCGAAATCATGATGCGGCGGCGGTCGAAACTATCGGCCAGCGCACCTGAAATCAGCGAGAACAGCATGATCGGCAAAGAGGTGGAGGCCTGCACCAGCGCGATCATGTTTTCCGAACTGGAGAGCGAGGTCATCATCCATGCGGCGCCGACCGCCTGGATCAGTCCACCGAAATTTGAGGCAAGGCTCGCGATCCAGATTCGTCTGTAAGTCAAATGCCTTAAAGGCGCGAGTGGCGATTTACGGTCAGGCACGCTCTGTCCACTTGATGCAACTGCAATTTATCAAACGGCAACTATAGACAGTGCCGAAAATCATGCCAGCCTTTCCCGCACGGGAAGGGTGAAAATATGGCCGAGGGCGCAGCGGAAGCGACTCTAACCGCGAAAACCTTGCAATCCTGCACCGATGGGTCTATATGACCACTGAAATTCTTGATCGCTTGATGAAGAGTGGGGCCGCAAGGCTCCGCTCTTTTTCGTTAGGCGGACCGGAAACAGAGGGCTGAAAGCCCGGCGACAATCCAAAACCGGAAGGCCAGATGGCAGACACCGCACATGAACCGCGACTTATAACCGAAACCGGCATCGACCAGCGTATTGCCGAGATCATCGAACCCGTTCTGACGGGTATGGGCTATGTTCTGGTGCGCGTGCGGCTTTCCAATCAGAACGGCATGACGCTGCAGGTGATGGCGGAACGGGAAGACGGCACGATGACCGTTGAGGACTGTGAAGCCATTTCCATGGCCATTTCACCGGTTCTTGATGTGGAAGATCCGGTCGATAAAGCGTATCATCTTGAAGTTTCCTCGCCCGGCATCGACCGGCCGATGGTTCGCAAATCGGATTTCACCCGTTGGCAGGGCCATCTGGTGAAGGTCGAAACCTCCATTCTGGTCGAGAACCGCAAGCGGTTTCGCGGCAAGATCGTTGAGGTTGATGCTGACGGTTTCAAGCTGGAACGCGACCAGATCGCTTATGGCGAAGAGCCGACAGTCGTTATTCCGTTCACTGCGCTTTCCGATGCGAAGCTCATTCTGACGGACGACCTTATTCGTGATGCGCTGCGGGCAGACAAGGCGGCCAAGGCCGCTGCCGCAAACCAGAACGACGAAAACGAAGCAGACGAAGACTAATTCCAACGTAAAGCCCGGAAAACGGGCGATCCCCGCAATTATGCGACTTACGGAGATAAAAAAATGGCAGTGAGTGCTAACCGGCTTGAGCTTCTGCAGATCGCCGATGCTGTGGCGCGCGAAAAGGTCATCGACCGCGAAATCGTGCTTGCCGCAATGGCCGACGCTATCCAGAAAGCCGCCCGCTCGCGCTATGGTTCGGAAACCAATATCCGCGCTGATATCAACTCCAAGACCGGCGAAATCCGCCTGCAGCGTCTTCTGGAAGTTGTCGAAGCGGCTGAGGACTATTCGACCCAGATCCCGCTGGAGCTTGCCCGCGACCGCAACCCGGACGCCAAGCTCGGCGACTTCATTGCAGATCCGCTGCCGCCAATGGATTTCGGCCGTATCGCCGCCCAGTCCGCCAAGCAGGTCATCGTGCAGAAGGTGCGCGAGGCCGAGCGTGACCGCCAGTATGACGAGTTCAAGGACCGTATCGGCGAAATCGTCAACGGCACCGTCAAGCGCGTCGAATACGGCAACGTCATCGTCGATCTCGGCCGTGGCGAAGGCATTATCCGTCGTGACGAGATGATCCCGCGCGAAAACATGCGCTACGGCGATCGCGTACGCGCCTACGTCTACGACGTTCGCCGCGAACAGCGTGGCCCGCAGATTTTCCTGTCGCGTACCCATCCGCAGTTCATGGTGAAGCTCTTCACCATGGAAGTGCCTGAGATCTACGACGGCATCATCCAGATCAAGTCGGTTGCCCGTGATCCTGGCTCACGCGCCAAGATTGCCGTCATCTCGAACGATAGCTCGATCGACCCGGTCGGCGCCTGCGTCGGTATGCGCGGTTCGCGCGTTCAGGCCGTCGTCGGCGAACTCCAGGGTGAAAAGATCGACATCATTCCGTGGAGCCAGGAGCCGGCGTCGTTCATCGTCAACGCCCTGCAGCCGGCGGAAGTCGCCAAGGTCGTTCTGGATGAAGAGTCCGAGCGTATCGAAGTGGTCGTTCCCGACGAGCAGCTGTCGCTCGCCATCGGCCGCCGCGGTCAGAACGTGCGTCTGGCATCGCAGCTGACCGGCTGGGACATCGACATCATGACCGAGCAGGAAGAATCCGAGCGCCGTCAGAAGGAATTCAACGAGCGTACGGCCCTGTTCATGGAAGCGCTCGACGTCGACGAAATGGTCGGCCAGGTTCTGGCTTCGGAGGGCTTCGCGCAGGTTGAAGAACTGGCTTATGTCGATCTCGACGAAATCTCCTCGATCGATGGCTTCGACGAAGACACCGCCGATGAAATCCAGACCCGCGCCCGCGAATATCTGGAACGCCTGGAAGCCGAAATGGACGCCAAGCGCAAGGAACTCGGCGTTTCCGACGAATTGCGCCAGATCGACGGCCTGACCTCGCAGATGATGGTTGCGCTCGGCGAAGACGGCATCAAGACCATCGAAGACTTTGCCGGCTGTGCAGCGGACGATCTCGTTGGCTGGAGCGAGCGCAAGGACGGCGAGACGAAGAAGTTCGAAGGCATCTTCTCCAAGCTCGATGTTTCGCGCGTCGAGGCCGAGAACATGGTGGTGCAGGCTCGCCTTCTGGCAGGCTGGATCACCGCCGAAGAGCTCGCTTCCGAACAGGAAGCCGATGCGGAAGCTGCCGAGGAGGCGGATCCCGCCGAGCAGGAATGACATCGCAGGCGCATGAGCCGGACGAGCTGCCCGAGACTGACGATGACGGGCGGATCAAAGGCGACGTCAATGGACGTATGTGCATTGTGACACGGCAGAGCGGATCGCCAGATGAGCTGATCCGCTTCGTCGCAGGCCCGGACGGCAACGTCGTTCCGGACCTGAAACGCCAATTGCCGGGACGCGGCTGCTGGGTGACACCCGAGCGCGCCCTGATCGAGAAAGCCATCGCGAAGAAGCTCTTCGCGCGGGCTCTGAAACGTGACGTCAAGGCCGGGCCTGAGCTTCTCGCTCTTCTCGACCGTCTGATGGCCCAGCATGTGGCTGGCATGATGAACATGGCGCGCAAGGCGGGCCAGTTCATCAGCGGCGCGACGAAGGTCGATGCTGCCGTTCGGTCCGGGAACGCGATCGCCGTGTTCCATGCGACCGACGCCGCGGCCGATGGCGTCAGAAAACTGGACCAGGCCCGCAAGGCCTGGGCGCTCGGCAGCGATGCCGGCAATGAAATTCCGTCCTTCCGGCTCTTTAGCGAAGCCGAAATGGACGAGTTGATGGGCCAGAATGCTTTTATCCATGCCTGCGCGCTTGCAGGGCAGGCGGGTGAGGGTGTAGTGAAGCGCGCAACGATGCTTGAGCAGTACCGCAATGGCGGTCGGGCTCATGCGGAACGCGACGCTGCCCGGACAGAACAATGACGCGGTTGCCCGATATGAACGGTCGCCGCGTTCCGATGCAGCAATTGAACGACGAGACCTGATGAGCGTCATCCGGTTCTCGTCCGAAGGAACGGGAACGGAATGACCGACAACAACGACGACAAGACACTCAACGCGCCTGCCAAGAAGACTCTTACCCTGAAGCCGGGCGGGATGAATCAGGGCACCGTGCGGCAGGATATGGGTCGAGGTCGCACCAACGCGGTTGTCGTGGAAACACGCAAGCGCCGCCCCATGCGTCCCGAAGACGAGAAGCAGGTACATTCGGCTGCGGCCCCCGCTCCGAAGCCGGCGGCTCCCGCCGCCGCAGCACCGCGTCCACAGGCTCCGCAGCCACGCATCCACCAGCCCAGCAACCAGCAGCAGCGTCCGGGTTCTTCCCCTTCGCAGCAGCAGCGTCCCGGCTCGTCTGCGCCCCAGCAGCGCCAGCCGGAGCGTCCGCGCGGCAATGTTCTGCATGACCTTTCCGCCGGTGAAATGGAAGCCCGTCGCCGCGCACTGATGGAAGCGCAGGCCCGTGACGTCATTGAAGCCAAGCAGCGCGCCGAAGAAGAGGCTCGCCGCAAGGTGGAAGAAGAACGCCGCATTGCCGCGGAAAAGGAAGAGGCCGCCCGCCGCGCCGCCGAGGAGGCTGAAGCAGCAAAGCTCGCGGCAAGCCAGCCGGCCGCGGAAGCGAAATCCGAACCGGCCGCTGAGAAGCCGGTTTCTGCCGCTCAGCCGGCGCCCCGCGCCGAGGCTCGTCCTCAGCCCGCCGCTGCCCCTGCACGCCCGGCCACCGAAACTGCCGCTCCGCGCGGTCGCCGCACTGACGGCGACGAGGAGGACGATCGCGGTGCACGCCGTGGTAACCTGCCAGTCCGTGGCAAGGTTGCAGCGCCGGCGCCGGCCAAGCCGGCTGCACGCCTGAAGACAGAAGAAGAACGCCGCCGTGGCAAGCTGACCGTTACCTCGTCCAACCTGGATGAAGACGGTACGCCACGTGGCCGCTCCATGGCATCCATGCGCCGCCGGCAGGAAAAGTTCCGCCGCAGCCAGATGCAGGAGACCCGCGAAAAGGTAATGCGCGAAGTGATCCTGCCGGAAACCATCACCATTCAGGAACTGTCGCAGCGCATGTCGGAACGTGCCGTCGACGTCATCAAGTTCCTGATGAAGGAAGGCCAGATGATGAAGCCGGGCGACGTGATCGACGCCGATCTGGCGGAACTGATTGCGGTCGAATTCGGCCACACCGTCAAGCGCGTTTCCGAATCCGACGTGGAAGAAGGCATCTTCAACCAGGCGGACGACGAAGGCGAAATGCTGCCGCGTCCGCCCGTCGTGACGATCATGGGTCACGTAGACCACGGCAAGACATCGCTTCTCGACGCCATCCGTCAGGCGAACGTTGTTGCCGGCGAAGCCGGTGGCATCACCCAGCATATCGGCGCCTATCAGGTCGAGAAGAACGGTCAGAAGATCACCTTCATCGACACCCCCGGCCACGCCGCCTTCACCGCCATGCGTGCCCGTGGTGCGCAGGCGACGGATATCGCCGTTCTGGTGGTTGCCGCAGACGACAGCGTGATGCCGCAGACGATCGAGTCCATCAACCACGCCAAGGCGGCGGGTGTTCCGATTGTCGTTGCGATCAACAAGATCGACAAGCATGAGGCCAACCCTGAAAAGGTTCGTCAGCAGCTTCTGCAGCACGAAGTCTTCGTGGAATCGATGGGCGGTGAAGTTCTTGACGTCGAAGTTTCGGCCAAGAACAAGCTCAACCTCGACAAGCTGCTTGAAGCGATCCTGCTGCAGGCCGAAATCCTTGACCTCAAGGCGGACCCGAACCGCACGGCGGAAGGTACGGTCATCGAAGCCGAGCTCGACCGCGGCCGCGGCGCCGTTGCCACGGTTCTGGTTCAGAAGGGCACGCTGAAGCCCGGCCAGATCATCGTTGCCGGTGATCAGTGGGGCCGTGTGCGCGCGCTCGTCAACGACAAGGGCGAACATGTCAAGGAAGCCGGTCCGGCCATGCCGGTCGAGATTCTCGGTCTTTCCGGGACGCCGTCGGCCGGTGACCGTTTCGCGGTTGTCGAAAATGAAAGCCGTGCTCGCGAGATTTCCGAGTACCGCCAGCGTCTGGCACGCGACAAGGCTGTCGCACGTCAGACCGGCCAGCGCGGTTCGCTGGAACAGATGATGAGCCAGTTGCAGACGTCGGGAATGAAGGAATTCCCGCTGGTCATCAAGGCAGACGTGCAGGGTTCGGTCGAAGCCATTATCGCTTCGCTCGACAAGCTCGGCACCGACGAAGTCCGCGCTCGTATCGTTCATTCGGGTGCTGGTGCCATCACGGAATCGGATATCTCGCTTGCCGAGGCCTCCAATGCCGCAATCATCGGCTTCAACGTTCGCGCCAATGCACAGGCACGTACGGCTTCCGAACGCGCCGGTATCGAGATCCGCTACTACAACATCATCTACGATCTGGTGGATGACGTGAAGGCGGCGATGTCGGGTCTGCTTTCGCCGGAACGTCGCGAGACCTTCCTCGGCAATGCCGAAATCCTCGAGGTGTTCAACATCACCAAGGTCGGCAAGGTCGCGGGTTGCCGCGTCGTCGAAGGCAAGGTGGAACGTGGTGCGGGTGTTCGTCTGGTACGCGACAACGTCGTTATCCACGAAGGCAAGCTCAAGACCCTCAAGCGCTTCAAGGACGAAGTCAACGAAGTGCCTGTTGGTCAGGAATGCGGTATGGCCTTCGAGAACTACGAAGACATCCGCGCCGGCGACACCATTGAGTGCTTCCGCGTCGAACACATCACGAGAACGCTCTAAAGCATTTCCAGGAAAAGTGGACCCCCGGTTTTCCGTCCGGAAATGCGATAGAACAAAGAGCGTTCTCGCCGCAAAACAGGACTTTACTGTCGGGCGCCGGCTTACCGGCGCTCGCTCCGTTTGAGGCATAACCCATGGCAAAAGCTACATCATCGGCCCCTTCCCAACGCATGCTGCGCGTCGGCGAACAGGTGCGCGCCGCCCTGACCCAGATTCTCCAGCGCGGGGAAGTCCGCGACGATCTGATCGAAAGCACCGTCATTTCCATTTCGGAAGTGCGCATGTCTCCCGATCTCAAGATCGCGACAGCTTACGTGACGCCGCTCGGCGTTGCCGACCACACCGATATCATCACGGCACTCAACCGCCATGCCAAGTTCATGCGCGGCCGCCTCGGCCCGCAGCTCCGGCAGATGAAATACATGCCGGAACTGCGTTTCCGCGACGATACGAGTTTCGACAATTATCAGAAGATCGACGCGCTTCTACGCTCGCCCGAAGTGCAGCGCGATCTTGGACCTTCAAACGAAAAAGACGACGAACAGAACTGAAGCATGTCCAAACCACGCAAACAGCAGAACCGCAAACCCAAGGGCCGTCCGATTTCCGGTTGGCTGATCCTCGACAAGCCGCTCGATTTCGGCTCTACCGAGGCCGTCTCCAAGATCAAGTGGCTGTTCAATGCCCAGAAGGCAGGCCATGCGGGCACGCTTGATCCGCTGGCCTCCGGCATGTTGCCGATCGCGCTTGGTGACGCCACCAAGACCGTGCCTTACGTCATGGACGGCCGGAAAATCTACGAATTCACAGTGACCTGGGGCGAGCAGCGCACGACCGACGATCTGGAAGGCGAAGTGGTCGAATCTTCCGATCAGCGCCCGGACGAGCAGGCGATCCGCGATCTTCTGCCCAATTATACCGGCGTGATCATGCAGACCCCGCCGCAATTCTCCGCTATCAAGATCGCCGGTGAACGCGCTTATGATCTGGCACGTGACGGCGAGACCGTGGAAATTCCCGCACGCGAGGTGGAAATCCATCGCTTGACGTTGCTGGCCTGCCCGGATGCCGATACGGCCCATTTCGAAGTGGAATGTGGCAAAGGCACTTATGTGCGGGCGCTTGCGCGTGACATGGGCCGCGATCTCGGCTGTTTCGGCCATATCTCGGAACTGCGCCGCACCATGGTCGCTCCATTCGGTGAAGACATGATGGTGCCGCTCGAAACGCTCACCGCGCTGGAAGCCGTTGAAGACCGCGACGAGCGGCTGGAAGCGCTGGACGCCTATCTGATCGACACGGCCGAAGCGCTTTCCGCCCTTCCCCGCCTTATTATCAATGACGACCAGGCGCACCGGCTGAAGATGGGCAACCCTATCCTGCTGCGCGGGCGCGATGCGCCGGCCAGCCATCCGGAAGCCTACGCTACGGCACATGGCAAGCTGGTCGCCATTGGCGAAATCGGCGAAGGCGAGTTTCGCCCGAAGAGGGTTTTCGGCTGAGTCGGACCGTCACGCGTTTGCTGACGCGTGGCGGAGCGCTGTCAATCGCCTCTTTCCATTGCACCCAGAATAGTTTATAGGCAGCGCCAGCTTGGGCTTTGCCTTCGCTTTTCATGGCCAGAGCTGGACGACATCCCGGCTCTAGGCGTCCCGTTTTCCTTAAAACTGAAAGGATCGTCCGATGTCGATTACTGCAGAGCGTAAAGCCGCCCTCATCAAGGAATATGCAACGAAGGAAGGCGACACCGGTTCGCCGGAAGTTCAGGTCGCAATCCTTACCGAGCGGATCAACAACCTGACCGGTCACTTCAAGGATCACAAGAAGGACAACCACTCGCGTCGTGGCCTTCTGACCCTGGTTTCGAGCCGTCGTTCGCTTCTCGACTATCTGAAGAAGAAGGACGAAGCCCGTTACACCAAGCTGATCGGTGCTCTCGGCATTCGCCGCTAATAAGGTTTCCGGCGGGCTTCTCAATGATGCCCGCCGGTTTTTAATTCCGGCCCTTCAGGCCGCATGATTTTCCGGGCGTTTGCCGCAGATGTGGCCCCCGGGCGATAAGGGTGAACCGGATGGGCCGGTGCCGCCTTTTTCAACCGCAGACCTGTCATGGGGCAGGATTGCCGGATGCTTGCCCGTCCAAGCCTCCCGCTGTCTTGCCCGTGATTGAGTCACCGCGCTGCCACCGCCGGCACGATGCCGGAGCGGCAGCCACAACCAAGGACAAGATATGTTCAATCAACACTCCGTGGAAATCGAATGGGCAGGCCGCCCGCTGAAGCTCGAGACCGGCAAGGTTGCCCGTCAGGCTGATGGCGCCGTCATCGCAACCTACGGCGAGACCATGGTTCTCGCGACTGTGGTTTCCGCTAAGTCTCCGAAGCCGGGTCAGGATTTCTTCCCGCTCACCGTCAACTATCAGGAAAAGACCTACGCAGCCGGCAAGATCCCCGGCGGTTACTTCAAGCGTGAAGGCCGTCCGAGCGAAAACGAAACGCTGGTCTCGCGCCTGATCGACCGCCCGATCCGTCCGCTCTTCCCTGAAGGTTACAAGAACGACACCCAGGTTGTCGTCACCGTTATCCAGCACGACCTGGAAAACAATCCTGACATCCTCTCCATGATCGCCACATCCGCGGCGCTCACGCTTTCCGGCGTTCCCTTCATGGGCCCGGTCGGCGGCGCGCGCGTTGGCTACATCAACGGCGAATATGTTCTGAACCCGCATCTCGACGAGATGGATGAGTCGGTTCTGGACCTGGTTGTTGCCGGCACGCAGGACGCCGTCCTGATGGTGGAATCGGAAGCCAAGGAACTCAACGAAGACGTCATGCTCGGCGCGGTCATGTTCGGTCACCGCGGTTTCCAGCCCGTTATCGATGCGATCATCAAGCTCGCCGAAGTTGCCGCCAAGGAACCGCGCGAATTCGAACCGGAAGATTTTTCCGCTCTCGAAAACGAGATGCTGGCACTCGCCGAAGCTGAACTGCGCGACGCTTACAAGATCACCGAAAAGGCCGCCCGTTACGCCGCCGTCGACGCCGTCAAGGCTAAGGTGAAGGCGCACTTCCTGCCGGAAGAAGGCGAAGCCAAGTACACGCCGGAAGAAATCGGCGCTGTCTTCAAGCACCTTCAGGCCAAGATTGTTCGCTGGAACGTTCTCGACACCAAGAGCCGCATCGACGGCCGCGACCTGTCGACCGTTCGCCCGATCGTTTCCGAAGTCGGCATTCTGCCGCGCACGCACGGTTCGGCGCTCTTCACCCGCGGTGAAACCCAGGCGATCGTTGTTGCGACCCTCGGCACCGGCGAAGACGAGCAGTATGTCGACAGCCTCACCGGCATGTACAAGGAACGCTTCCTGCTGCATTACAACTTCCCGCCCTACTCGGTGGGTGAAACAGGCCGCATGGGCTCTCCGGGCCGTCGTGAAATCGGCCACGGCAAGCTCGCATGGCGCGCTATCCGTCCGATGCTGCCGACCGCCGAACAGTTCCCCTACACGCTGCGCGTCGTTTCCGAAATCACCGAATCCAACGGCTCCTCGTCGATGGCAACGGTCTGCGGCACCTCGCTTGCACTGATGGACGCAGGCGTTCCGCTTGCCAAGCCGGTTGCCGGTATCGCCATGGGCCTCATCCTTGAAGGCGACCGTTTCGCGGTTCTCTCCGACATCCTCGGTGACGAAGACCACCTCGGCGACATGGACTTCAAGGTCGCAGGTACGGCTGACGGCATCACCTCGCTGCAGATGGACATCAAGATCGCCGGTATCACCGAAGAGATCATGAAGATCGCTCTGGAGCAGGCACAGGGTGGCCGCAAGCACATTCTCGGCGAAATGGCCAACGCCATCACCGAGAGCCGCGGTCAGCTCGGCGAATTTGCGCCGCGCATCGAAGTGATGAACATCCCGGTCGACAAGATCCGTGAAGTCATCGGCTCCGGCGGCAAGGTCATTCGCGAAATCGTCGAAAAGACCGGCGCGAAGATCAACATCGAAGACGACGGCACCGTCAAGATCGCTTCTTCTTCCGGCAAGGAAATCGAAGCGGCCCGCAAGTGGATCCACTCCATCGTTGCGGAACCGGAAGTCGGCGCCATCTATGAAGGCACGGTTGTCAAGACCGCCGACTTCGGCGCTTTCGTCAACTTCTTCGGCGCCCGTGACGGCCTCGTCCACATCTCGCAGCTCGCTTCCGAGCGTGTTGCCAAGACCTCGGACGTCGTCAAGGAAGGCGACAAGGTCTGGGTCAAGCTGATGGGCTTTGACGAGCGTGGCAAGGTTCGCCTGTCCATGAAGGTTGTCGACCAGGAAAGCGGCAAGGAAATCGTTGCCGACAAGAAGAAGGAAGACGGTGAAGCCGCTGCCGAATAAGGCCGCGCCACCAGATCCTGTCGAGGCGCGGGTTTTGCCCGCGCCTTTTTTCTATTCTACCGTGAGGATGCTCCCATGAGCCGTGACGCCGTAAAAACCCTTTTCCATCCCTTTGCCTCTGACATGCTTGCCATGCCGAAAGACGGCGAACGCGTTCTTTTTCTGGGAGCGGAGGCGGGTCCGCGGCTCGACGGTTTCGACGCGGAGATCGTCGCGGTTCAGCATCTTCGGCCGCTCTATCGCGCTCTTGAAGCTCAGGGTGCAAAGGTCACTCCGGATATTTCGGGCGAAGATTACGATGCGGCGCTGCTGCTTTGCGGCAAACACCGCGGCGAAAACGAAAACCGTGTCGCTGAAGCGCTTTCCCGGGTGAAGGCCGGCGGCCTGATCGTCGCAGCCGGATCGAAGGAAGACGGTATTCTGACGCTGCGTAAGACGCTGACAAAGCTCGGCATCGAGGTGGACTCGACGCCGAAATATCACGGCGTCGCCCTGTGGTTCAAACGGCCGGACGATATCTCTGCCGTCGTGTCGAAACTTGCTCAGAAGCCCGTGACGGTGGAAGGCCGCTTCACTGCCCTGCCCGGCATGTTCTCGCATGACCGCGTGGATGATGGTTCGGAACTGCTCGCATCGCGCCTGCCGACCGATTTCGACGGCAATGCTGCCGATTTCGGCGCCGGCTGGGGTTATCTCTCCATCATGCTGGCGGAAAAATCGCCGCGCACGGCCCGTATCGATCTGTTCGAAGCGGATTGGAATGCGCTCGAATTCGCCAAGACCAATCTTCTCGAAAACAACCCTCGCCTAACGGCGCGTTTCTTCTGGCAGGATCTGGCAAACGAGCCGCCGAAGGAGAAATACGACCTCATCATCATGAACCCGCCTTTCCATTCAAGTGGACAGGCGGCGGAGCCAGCGCTGGGTCAGGCCTTCATCAAGGCCGCGGCCGGGGCGCTGCGCAGCGGTGGCAAGTTGCTGATGGTCGCCAATCGCGGCCTGCCCTATGAGCCGGTGTTGGCAGCAGAATTCCGCACCAGCACGGAAGTATGCCGAAATGCCCGCTTCAAGATTCTGAGCGCCCAGAAGTAAGAAAATCAGCTCAATAGCCAGGCCCATAGCGACACGGAAAGGACACCGGTCGCCGTGGATATGCTGATGGTTGAGGCCGCAACGCTGTGGCCGATGCCGAAACGGTTGGCGATGAGCCAGGCATTCACGCCCGTTGGCACCGACGAGGTGAGGACAAGCGCCGCCGTCCATTCACGGCTTAGCCCAAGTACGTGGCCCATGGCCCAGACACAGGCTGGCAGGAGCAGCAGTTTAAAAAACGTCATGGTGACGGCAATGCCCATATTGCCGCGGATGGTGTATTTCGTCAGCGCCATGCCCAGCGAAATCAGGGCTGCGGGTCCTGCCATGGAGGCGATCTGATCCACCACTGTTTTCAGGACAGGCGTCAGCGCCAGACCGGAAACATTGGTCGAAAGCCCTATGACGAGGCCAATCACAAGAGGATTGGTGACGAGATTTCTGCCGACCTGCTTGAAGACCGCGGCCGTGCTGCGCTTTTCTCCACCGATTGCCTTGTGCGTTGCATTTTCCATCAGGATCGTGCCGGCGATCATCATGACCGGCAGGTGGATGGCGAGCAGGATGGAAAGGGCAACCAGCCCTTCGTCGCCCACGGAGCGACCGACAAGAGGCAGGCCAATAAAAATATTATTCGCAAAGGCCGAGGAGATGCCGGCAATGACGGCGATGCGGACATCCTGCTTGAACACATGGCGGGTGACGATATGCCCGACTGTCCAGGTGACGGCCACGCCAGCAAAATAAGTGAGCCAGAGCCGGAACGGCGAGGCACCGTGGAAATTCGCTTCCGCAAGGGTGCGGAAAATCAAGGTCGGCACGGCGATCTTGAAGACGAAGTCGCTCAAGATCTCTCCTGCGTCTGCCCGGAAGAGGCCAGCTCTCACGGTCAACCAGCCGATCAGGATGAGAATGAAAATCGGGGCGACATTCGCGGCAACGGCAGACATGGAGGGAAAGCTTTCGCGGCTTTTGCGGGAGGATACTCCGCTTTAGAGCCTTTTCGGCCGGAATGGAATCGCGAAAACGCTTCATGTTCCGGTTTTAATCGCGGCATGGAAGGCTGGGCAGCCTTCGCACCACGTCTACCGGGCGGGCGTCCGGCCCATGCGATGGTGACGTCTGCCTAAAAGAAAAAGCGGGGTCTCCCCCGCCTTTTATGTCCGTTATATGCCGCCAGTACATCCGTGGCGGAGATAACGGTTGAGCCAGAAGACCTCATGTCTTCCACTTCGGTACGCATTCACACACCTCTGCTCTGCTCGCAGAGATAGCTTAACCATATTACAGGCAAATGACGCGTTTTCTTCTTTCGCGCAGAACCGCATATTTCCGCTTTAGGCTTTTCTTGCAGCCAGAAATGTTTAAGACCTTTGAAAAAAGACGCACACCCCGTGCGAACCGGATAGGGCCAATGACGAAATTTGACGTACTGACTGTCGGCAATGCCATCGTCGACATCATTTCCCGCTGCGATGACCGCTTTCTCAACGACAATGCCATTACCAAAGGGGCGATGAACCTCATAGACGCAGAACGGGCAGAGCTGCTTTATTCGCTGATGGGGCCGGCTCTCGAAGCCTCCGGCGGCAGCGCTGGCAATACGGCGGCGGGTGTGGCGAATTTCGGCGGCAAGGCTGCCTATTTCGGCAAGGTGGCGGAAGACCAGCTCGGCGAAATCTTCCAGCACGACATCCGCGCTCAGGGCGTTTATTTCGAAACCAAGCCGCAAGGCACCTTTCCGCCAACGGCCCGTTCGATGATCTTCGTGACCGAAGATGGCGAGCGTTCGATGAACACCTATCTCGGCGCCTGCGTCGATCTGGGCCCTGAGGATGTGGAAGATGACGTGGTGGCGCAGACCAAGGTCACCTATTTCGAGGGTTATCTGTGGGATCCGCCGCGCGCCAAGGATGCGATCCGCGAATGCGCCCGCATTGCTCATGAAAACGGCCGCGAAGTTTCCATGACGCTTTCCGACAGTTTCTGCGTCGGCCGTTACCGTGAGGAGTTTCTCGATCTGATGCGCTCCGGCACAGTGGATATCGTTTTCGCCAACAAGCAGGAAGCGCTTTCCCTTTATGAAACCGACGACTTCGAGCTTGCGCTGACCAGGATCGCCGCCGACTGCAAGATCGCGGCGGTGACGATGAGCGAAGAAGGCGCGGTTATCCTGCGCGGCACGGAACGCGTGAAGGTGGATGCCTATCCGGTGCATGACGTGGTCGACACGACGGGTGCGGGCGATCTTTTCGCCGCCGGCTTCCTGTTCGGTTATACGCAGGACCGGTCGCTCGAAGATTGCGGCAAGCTTGGCTGCCTTGCGGCTGCCGCTGTCATTCAGCAGGTCGGGCCTCGTCCCATGTCATCGCTGAAGGCGCTTGGCGAGAAGCACGGCCTTATTTAAAGGCTTCACCCGGGTAAGCACCCCAGATTTCGCCCTGCGAAACCCAGCCCGAGGCCTGACCGGCCTCGGCACGACACCAGTCCCCATTGCATTCGCCGATCCTGAAGACCACGCCCGGCTCAAGTCGTGCGACAACGGCAGCGCCCGACTGCGCTTCACGGCGCATGTTCACATAAACTTCCTTGCCCTTGCCCCGCATCCAGGGCGCTGCTACGGCCGTGCGCTCACCGGAGAGAAGGGCTTGGTTGACCCAGCCTTCCGTCCCATCGGCATCACGGATGCGCCGCCAGTTTTCATATTCCTGGATGATCTCGACCGGCATCCCGGATTTCAGATACATCCATGACACGGCGTAATCCGTGCTCGGACCGATGCGCATGTTCACGCGTTTGGATTTCAGGCTGACAAAACGCGGCAGCGGCAGGCCGCTGGCGCCTTTCGCGGCGCCCTGCGCCATGGCGTCGGTTGCCGCACCGAGGAGGCCCAAAGACAATGCAATGCAAACAATAGAAACCACACTGCGCATGCCCATTTCCGTTTCCCGCCTTCTGCAAACCGGATGATATTTAAGGAGGCTCGTTTCCACATGCCTCAAGCTTCAGCGAGTTTTGTTTGTCTTCGCCGGTGGGTCTGGTAGAAACGCCCTGATTGAAAGAAATTATCGCTCTTTCTGGTTAATGACTTCTGAACAAGGCAGCGGCAAACGATGACCCCCAAGAAGAGACCGACAGTCTATATCACCCGCAAATTGCCTGATGTCGTCGAAACCCGAATGCGCGAACTTTTCGACGCAGAACTCAATATCGATGACACCCCGCGCAGCGAGGAAGAACTGGTCGCCGCCATGCAGCGGGTGGACGTGCTGGTGCCAACGGTCACCGATCGCATTACCGCCCCGATGATCGAGCAGGCTGGACCGCAGCTGAAGCTGATCGCGAGTTTCTCCAACGGCATCGACCATGTGGATGTGGACGCCGCGGCCCGCAAGGGCATCACCGTGACGAACACGCCCAACGTACTGACCGAGGACAGCGCCGATATCACCATGGCGCTGGTGCTGGCCGTACCGCGCCGCATGATCGAGGGCACACGCGTCCTTGCCAATGGCGCGGATGAGTGGCTCGGCTGGTCACCAACCTGGATGCTGGGACGGCGCATTTCCGGCAAGCGTATCGGTATTGTCGGGATGGGCCGCATCGGCACGGCGGTGGCGCGGCGCGCCAAGGCTTTCGGGCTTTCCATTCACTATCACAACCGCAAACGCGTCAATCCGGCGACGGAGGCGGAGCTCGAAGCGACCTATTGGGACAGTCTCGACCAGATGCTGGCGCGGGTGGACATCGTTTCGGTCAACTGCCCTTCGACGCCCGCAACCTATCACCTAATTTCCGCCCGGCGGCTCGCGCTGATGCAGCCGACGAGCTACATCGTCAATACCGCGCGCGGCGACATCATCGATGAGGCAGCGATGATCCAGTGCCTGCGCGAGGGCAAGATCGCCGGCGCTGGACTGGATGTCTACGAGAACGAGCCTGCGGTGAACCCCAAGCTCATCAAGCTTGCCAAGGAAGGCAAGGTGGTGCTGCTTCCACATATGGGTTCAGCGACAATCGAAGGCCGCATCGAGATGGGTGACAAGGTCATCATCAATATCCGCACGCTGTTCGATGGTCACCGCCCGCCGAACCGGGTGTTGCCCGGGCGAAACTGAAACAGAGGCCCGAAGATCGGACCTCCCGGTTCTTGTCAATCGCGCCGGGGGGAGTCGCTTCAGCCGAGGATCTTGGTCATCTCGATCGAGGTCGTGCGATCATATCCCGCATGGGCATTTTCTGCCGTCTTGACGAAACCCCAAGCCCCGAACTTTACATGATTGGCGACAAGCTCAATCCGGGTTTCCAGCCGTAGCGCCGGCAGCGCCAGTTCACGCGCCAAGGCCTCGGCTTGCGCCAGCAACATTTTACCAATGCCCTTTCCCTGCGCTTTCGGGGAAACGCACAATTTGCCGACGTAAAGACAGGATGGCGGCTCCGGCCTGCAGAAAAGGCAGCCCAGCAGGTCATTCCCGTCCAAAACTACGAAAGCAATCTCCGCCCTTGCCTTTTCGGCAAGATTTTCAGGCGTCAGGCGATGGGCTGAAGATGGTGGGTCAATGACGCCATCCATGTAAGCGAAGGACGTCATGATAAGCGCCAGCAATTCATGCCAGCGGTCGAAGTCGTCCCCAATTCTATTGATTTCCATCATGTTTTCTTTGTCCCTTGACGCCGCTTGTATCGCACTGTTTCGAAACGCGCCGACAGTGCGTCATAGAGGAGCAGACGGCCAATCAGCGGTTCGCCGGCACCGGTGATCAGCTTGATCGCCTCCATGGCCATCAGCGTGCCGATAACGCCCGTCAGCGCGCCGACAATCCCTGTTTCCGCACAATTCGGGATGAGCCCCTGCGGCGGCGGCTCGGGAAACAGGTCACGATAGCCGGGCAGCAACGTGCCTTCGGCATTTGTTTCATAGGGCTTCAGCACCGTCACAGAACCATCAAAACGGCCAACGGCGCCCGTCACCAGCGGCCTTTTTGCCGTTTCCGCCGCGTCCGCTGCGGAATATCGAGTGTCGAAATTGTCCGATCCGTCAATCAGGAGATCGAAAGATTGCAAATGATCATGCGCCCAGACCTGCGAAAAGCGGTCTTCGTACACGATTGTACGCACATGAGGGTTAAGGCGAGCAATGGCCTTTCGGGCACTTTCCGTCTTCTGCTCGCCAATCGTCCCGCTATCGTGGATCACCTGGCGCTGAAGGTTGGAGAGAGACACGACGTCATCGTCGATCATGCCGAGTGTGCCGACGCCGGCGGCGGCGAGATAATGAAGCACCGGCGCACCGAGACCACCCGCCCCGATGACCAGCACGCGCGCGGCCTTCAGCCGTTGCTGGCCTGCACCGCCGATTTCCGGCAGCAGGATATGGCGTTTGTAGCGTTCTATTTCTTCCGGGCTCAGCGGGTCCATGTCGCACTCCCTCTCTTTGCCTTCATGCGGTGATGCTCCCGTGGGATACATTGAAGAATTGTGCCCGCTCGCCAAGGGCGGAGAACATGGCCGCATCCGTTCCAGTCATGAAACTCTGTCCCCCCAGCGCGTGGATGAGATCGAACAATGCCGCCCGCCTGCCCTCGTCCAGATGAGCGGCAATCTCGTCCAGCAGCAGAACCGGTGCATAACCCGTCATGTTGGCGGTCAGCTGCGCATGCGCGAGCACCAGACCCACCAGCAGCGCCTTCTGCTCCCCCGTCGAACAGCGTTCGGCTTCCATGTCCTTTTCCGCATGCCGCACGAAGAGATCGACACGGTGCGGCCCATCAAGCGTGCGCCCGGCGGCAGCGTCCCGGTAGCGACCTTCACGCAGCATCAAGCCATATTCGTCTTCCAGATCGACGGCGGGACGGTTGAGGCCATCATCCATAAAGCCGGAAAGCGACAGCGTCGCTGAGGGGAAGGCCGCATCGCCCCTCCGCCCTTCGATCAAACTCCGGAGCAGGCCGAGCATCTCATAACGGGCAACCGCCATGGAGATGCCGAGTTCAGCCATCTGCTTTTCGATACCGTCCAGCCAGACCGGATCAAAACGGCCCTCGGAAAGCAGTCTGTTACGCCCACGCATGGCTTTGTCAAAATCGCTGGCGCGTCGACCATGGGCGGGATCAAGCGAAAGCACAAGTCGGTCAAGGAAACGCCGGCGGTCAGACGATGAGCCTGTAAAAAGGCCGTCCATGGCGGGGGTGAGCCACAGGACACGCAGATGGTCGGTCAATTCATCGACGGATTTGACTGCCGTGCCGTTCAGCCGCAGCCGGCGCGACACCACCTCGCCATCGCCTTCAATCCCCGTGCCGATCGCGACCTCGCCATCCATGCCATCGACATCTGCGAAAATAGAAAAGCCGGTGGCTTCCGCACCCACGCGCGTGACGTCGGACAGGACCGCGCGGCGAAGTCCGCGTCCGGGCGACAGAAACGACACCGCCTCCAGAAGGTTGGTCTTGCCGGACCCATTGTCGCCGGTCAGCACCACATGGCGGTCATCCAGGGAAAGCGACGCCACCGCGTAGTTGCGGAAGTCCGTGAGTTTCAGTCGGGAAAGCGAGACCTTGTTCGTCATGGTTACGGCCTAAAACGAAGCTGCCCCGATGGCAAGGCGGCTCTTGTCCATGTTTATTGCCTAGCGCCGAAACCATGCGAATTATTCAGTAGTGGCAACTTTTTTAGCGGGCGGTTATTTATAGCCGGTTCGTTATCACCGGTAACTCTTCCATGCGTCTCCTCCTGCCTCTTTTCATCATGCTCGGTCTTCTTTCCTCCTGCGCCGGACGGCCGGGAGCGGACGTGCTGCAAGCGGTCGACACCAGGGCGAAGGATGCCAAAATCGTGACCGCCTATGTGGCAAGCACGCGCGAAAAAAGCGAGGAGGCCCAAAAGGGCTTCAGTGCGCTCAGAGCGGCCGAACCGAATTATGCCCGCTTCGACATTTCGATACCGCCCACCCACAAGAGTGGAAAAATTGAGTGGTCGACCGGCAAACCCGACGCGAAGAAGGATTTTGTCGTCACGCAGGCGCAGATGTTGAGCAAGGCTCGTTTCAACGATGACCTCGGAGATATCACCCGCTCCGGCAAGCAGATTGCGCTTTTCGTGCATGGCTATAATTACAGCTATCAGGAAGCGCTTTTCCGGGCAGCGCAGATGGCAGCTGATGCCAATCTGGATGGTGTGCCGCTGGTATTCTCCTGGCCCTCGCAGGCGAATGTCGCCGGCTACGTTGCCGACAAGGAATCGGCGACCTACTCCCGTGACGCACTCGCCAATCTGCTGACAGACCTCACACGCCATTCTCCACGCAAGAACATTGTCGTTTTCGGCCATAGCATGGGCGGCTGGCTGGTCATGGAAGCGCTACGCCAATTGCGTTTCGAGGGGCGAAGCGACGTTATTGCCAAGCTGCAGGTGGTTCTTGCCGCGCCCGACATCGATGCCGATGTCTTCCGCAAACAGATCGAGGTGGTTGGCCGGCTCAACCCGCCGCTCACCGTTCTGGTTTCCAAGGACGACCGCGCCCTGAAAGCCTCCTCCATACTGGGCGCGGACGTCACGCGGATCGGCGCACTTGACGTCACGGATCCGAAGGTGCAGGACGCCGCCCTCAAGGAGGGCGTTCAGTTCGTGGATATTTCCAAGCTGAAGGCGTCGGACCCGCTCAACCACGACCGCTATGCTGCTTTGGCGTCACTCGTGCCGCAGCTGGAGGCAAGCCGCAACGGCAATGGACAAAACGGCATCGGCCGTGCGGGCGCTTTCGTGTTCGATGCTATCGGCGCGACCGTATCGAGCCCCTTCCGACTTGCCAGCCAGGTGGTGAACCCGCAGTAAAAATACTGCGGGTTACCCGAAGGTTTCAAAAGTCCCAGTCTTCGTCCTCGGTCGCGACCGCCTTGCCGATGACGTAGGACGAACCGGAGCCGGAGAAGAAGTCGTGGTTCTCATCTGCATTGGGCGAGAGCGCTGAAAGGATCGCCGGATTGACCCGGCAAGCCTCGGCGGGAAACAGTGCCTCGTAACCCAGATTCATCAGGGCCTTATTGGCGTTGTAGTGCAGGAACTGCTTGACGTCCTCGGTCAGGCCGACGCCGTCATAGAGGTCCTCGGTATATTTTGCCTCGTTATCGTAAAGCTCAAGAAGCAGGTCGAAGGCGAAATCCTTGATCTCCTGCCTTTCGTTTTCATTAAGGCGGTCTATCGTCCTTTGGAACTTGTAGCCGATATAATAGCCGTGCACGGCCTCGTCGCGGATGATCAGGCGGATCAGGTCCGCCGTGTTGGTAAGCTTGGCGCGGCTTGACCAGAACATCGGCAGGTAGAAGCCGGAATAGAACAGGAAGCTTTCCAGAAACACGCTGGCGATCTTTTTCTTCAGCGGATCGCCGCTGTCATATTCCCGCATGATCAGTGCGGATTTGCGCTGCAGGAACTCGTTTTCCTCCGACCAGCGATAGGCATCATCGACGTCAGGTGTCAGGCAGAGCGTCGAGAAGATCGATGAATAGGACCGGGCGTGCACCGCTTCCATGAATGAAATGTTTGAGAGAACCGCCTCCTCATGCGGTGTTGCCGAATCTGCCATCAGGCGCACCGCGCCGACGCCGTTCTGGATTGTGTCCAGCAATGTCAGGCCGGTGAAGACACGGATCGTCAGTTTCTGCTCCTCGGGCCTCAGTGTTCCCCAGGAGGGGATGTCGTTGGAAAGCGGCACCTTTTCCGGCAGCCAGAAATTCGAGGTCAGGCGGTTCCAGACTTCCAGGTCCTTGTCGTCCTCGATGCGGTTCCAGTTGACCGCGCGGATGCGGGACACAGGTTTTACGGCGATGTTCATTGTCTTGTCCCTCAAATCAGAGCGTGCAGGAAACGCAGCCCTGAACCTGCGTGCCTTCCAGCGCCATCTGGCGCAAACGGATGTAGTAGATGGTCTTGATGCCCTTCTTCCAGGCATAAATCTGTGCCCGGTTGATGTCGCGGGTCGTGGCCGTATCACGGAAGAACAGCGTCAGAGACAGGCCCTGATCGACATGCTGGGTGGCCGCCGCGTAGGTATCAATGATCTTTTCAGGGCCAATCTCATAGGCATCCTGGTAATACTCGAGATTGTCGTTCGAGAGATAAGAAGCCGGGTAATAAACTCGGCCGATCTTGCCCTCTTTACGGATTTCGATCTTCGAGACGATCGGATGAATGGAGGATGTGGAGTGGTTGATATAGGAGATCGAGCCTGTCGGCGGCACTGCCTGCAGGTTCTGGTTATAGAGGCCTGATGCCATGACCTCCTGCTTCAAGACCTTCCAGTCTTCCTGGGTCGGAATGGCGATACCGGCCTTTTCGAACAAGTCGCGGACCTTTTCCGTCGCGGGCAACCATTCCCGGTCGGTATATTTGTCGAAATATTCGCCCGAGGCATATTTGGAGTTTTCAAAGCCCTTGAAGCTCTGGCCTCTTTCCACCGCCAGCCGGTTGCTGGCGCGGATAGCGTGATACGTCACGGTGTAGAAATAGATATTGGTGAAATCTATGCCTTCCTCCGAGCCATAAAAGATGCGCTCGCGCGCCAGATAACCGTGCAGGTTCATCTGACCGAGCCCGATGGCATGGCTTTCGTCATTTCCCTTTTCAACAGACGGAACGGAGGAGATGTGGCTCATGTCCGACACCGCCGTCAGTGCCCTGATGGAGGTTTCAATGGTCTTCCCGAAATCGGCCGAATCCATTGCCGCGGCGATATTCAATGAACCGAGATTGCAGGAAATATCCTTGCCCATGTGACTATAGGAGAGATCGGCGTTGAACGCGCTCGCTTCGCTGACCTGCAGGATTTCCGAGCAGAGATTGCTCATGCTGATGCGACCGGCAATCGGATTGGCGCGGTTCACCGTATCCTCAAACATGATGTAGGGATAACCGCTCTCGAACTGGATTTCGGCGATCACCTGGAAGAATTCGCGCGCCTTGATCTTCTTCTTGCGGATGCGGCTGTCGGCGACCATCTCGTGGTATTTTTCCGTCACCGAGATTTCGGTGAAGGGCACGCCGTAGACCCGCTCCACATCATAGGGGGAGAACAGATACATATCCTCGTTGTTGCGGGCGAGCTCGAAGGTGATGTCGGGGATGACGACGCCGAGCGACAGGGTCTTGATGCGGATTTTTTCGTCGGCGTTTTCACGCTTGGTATCGAGGAAACGCATGATGTCGGGGTGGTGGGCATGCAGATAGACAGCACCCGCACCCTGGCGGGCGCCGAGCTGGTTGGCATAGGAAAACGAATCTTCCAGTAGCTTCATCACGGGTATGACACCGGAGGACTGGTTTTCGATCTGTTTGATCGGCGCGCCAGCCTCGCGAATATTGGTCAGTGAAAGGGCAACGCCGCCACCGCGCTTGGAGAGCTGCAGCGCCGAATTGATGGAGCGGCCGATGCTTTCCATATTGTCTTCCACGCGCAGCAGGAAACAGGAGACCAGCTCGCCGCGGCTCTTCTTGCCCGCGTTCAGGAACGTCGGGGTCGCCGGCTGGAAGCGGCCGGAAATGATCTCGTCGACCAGATTGCGTGCCAGCTGCTCATCACCGCGCGCAAGGGAAAGCGCCACCATGCAGACGCGATCCTCGTAACGCTCCAGATAACGTTTTCCGTCGAAGGTCTTCAGCGTGTAGGAGGTGTAATATTTGAACGCACCGAGGAAGGTCGGAAAGCGAAACTTCCGGGCATAGGCCTCGTCATAGAGGTCACGAACGAAATTGAAGGAGTACTGGTCCAGCACCTCCTGTTCGTAGTAGCCCTCCGCTACCAGATAATCGAGCTTTTCCCTGAGGTTATGGAAAAACACCGTGTTCTGGTTGACGTGCTGGAGGAAATATTGGCGGGCAGCAAGACGATCCTTGTCGAGTTGGATTTTTCCGTTCTCGTCATAAAGGTTCAACATCGCGTTCAGCGCGTGGTAGTCCAGGCCTGCATCGAGCGGCGTCTGGCTTGCGGCTGTTGGCTGTTTGGTGTCCTTGCGCAGCGCGCTAGCGGTCAGCGTGTCCAAAATCGTTCCAATCCATGTTTGACGTTGGCGACATCCTCCTCAGTGCCGAGAAGCTCGAAGCGATAGAGAAACGGCACTGCGCATTTGCGCGAGACGATATCTCCGGCGGATGCGAAAGCTGCGCCAAAATTGGTGTTTCCCGCCGCGATGACGCCACGAATGAGATTGCGGTTGGAGGGCTCGTTTAAAAACCGGATGACCGGCTTCGGCACGGCACCCTTGGTGCCGCCGCCGCCATAGGTGGGCGTGACGAGCACATAGGGTTCCGACACCTGAGGCACGTCATCCTCAGCGCCGAGCGGCAGGCGAAGCAACCGCCGCCCCAGTTTCAGAAGGAAACGATGGGTGTTTTCGGAACGACTGGAATAATAGACGATCAGACCCATCGCCTGCCGCCTCAGCCAATCGAGCCGATCATGTCCGGCCGGAACCCCGCCCAATGGCGTTCGCCGGCAACCACCACCGGAACCTGCATGTAACCGAGACCACGGACATGATCGAGAGCGTCAGCATCTTCGGAAATATCGACGATCTCATAGGGAACGCCCATACGGTCAAGCGCGCGATAGGTGGCGGTGCACTGGACGCAGGCGGGTTTGCTGTAAACGGTGATGGTCATAATTTCCCTTTCGAAGCTATTTTGGACGCGGCAATGCGTTGCCGATTGCAATCGCAATCGGGCGGCGGTGGTTTTGTCATTCAGGTGGGGCGTGCTCTCTTGGAGTTTTCTCGGGAAATCCGACTGGTTCTCCTGGAACTGCTGAAAGCCGCAGAAAATCACTCCCTACGCAGACGAGCGTAGCAACTCAAAAATATGCACTGGCATGACTTCACCCCGAAGCTTGTTCTGGAGGGGGCAGAAAAGGGCGCACGCAAATCATCTGCGTCTACACCTTCCTCCGGACACCCCGCCCGTGGACGTTTGCGCTCAAGGCAGGTCTCCTGACTTGCGGGTCACAACATCTATTCCGGCCTTCCCGGAGCGCTCAGCTCCAGTGACTCAAATCGGAACGATGCTCGCCGCTTACAGTTGCGGGGGCAGTTTCGGCCTTGCTTCACCACGATGGCGTCACGCACCGAATTCCCGTCTTAGCTCCCAATCCTTGCGAATCGGAAGAACCTCGAACACCACATATAGTATATGAGGAAATTTTCTCGTCAATAAATAGACACACAAAAGCCCCGCCCTGTGGATCAAAAAGATTCAACACATGGTCAACAATGACTTAACGGCGGGCCGGACGCACCGCGCGGGAGACGAAGATGTTAATCTATTCCCAGATATCGATGTGGATATCGGCGGGACGGGCGTTTTCGATCACCCTTTTCCCGTTGGGAAGATCGTTTGCGAAAAGCTTGGCGTGGATCTGAGCTGCATCGAGACCATAACCCAGCCATCTGTTTCGCAGCCTCTCTTCCAGCACCGCGACGGACGGACGCACGAAGATAGTGAGATCAAAGCTTCCGGAAAGGTTTGTCCAGGGCGCTTCGTTCAGCAGCAGATAATTGCCCTCGGCGAGGATGAAGCGTGTTTCCGGAGCAATCGCACGGGCAGACGCAATGGCGATTTCACGGGAGCGATCAAACACCGGGACAAGTACCTCCTGCCCGCCCTTGCGAACGGCAGAGACGATATCGAGGAAGCCACGCACATCGAATGTTTCCGGCGCACCCTTTCTTGGCAGCAGTCCTCGCTCTTCGAGGATGCCATTGTCCATATGGAAGCCGTCCATGGGCAGAATGGCGGCCGTTTCGCCCCGTGCGCGCAAGGCGTCGCAAAGAGCATCCGCCAACGTGGATTTGCCGGCCCCAGGGGGACCGGCAATCGCGACGATGAAACGGGAGTGGCCTTCTGCCCGCTGAAGAACCTCTTCGACGATCGTCTCAAGCTTCAGCGTCATGCGGCGAGCGTTTCCTTCGGTGCTTCCTTGGCACCGGTCATGAAGGCGACGGCATCCGACATTGAATAGTCCTTCGGGTTGATGACGCACAGGCGCTTGCCAAGCCGATGGATATGGATGCGGTCGGCAACCTCGAAAACATGCGGCATGTTATGCGAGATCAGAACGATCGGCAGGCCGCGGGAACGCACGTCGAGAATAAGTTCCAGGACACGGCGGCTTTCCTTGACCCCAAGCGCGGCAGTCGGTTCGTCGAGGATCACGACCTTGGAACCGAAGGCGGCTGCACGTGCCACCGCGACGCCCTGGCGCTGACCGCCCGAGAGGGTTTCCACCGCCTGATTGATGTTCTGGATCGTCATCAGGCCGAGTTCCGACAGTTTTTCGCGGGCGAATTTTTCCATGGCCGGACGATCCAGCGCGCGGAAGAGGCTGCCCTGTATGCCGGGCTTACGGATTTCCCGGCCAAGAAACATATTGTCGGCGATGGAAAGTGCAGGAGACAAGGCCAGGTTTTGATAGACGGTCTCAATACCCGCCTTGCGCGCCTCAATCGGCGAACGGAACTGCACAGGCTGGCCCTCCAGCCGGATTTCCCCCTCATCGGGCGTAACCGCGCCTGAAATCGCCTTGATGAGAGAGGATTTTCCGGCGCCGTTGTCGCCGATCACGGCCAGGATTTCGCCCGGGTAGAGATCGAAATCGGCGTGATCCAGGGCGGTCACACGGCCATAGCGCTTAACGAGATTGCGTGCTGTGAGAATGGGTTCTTTTGTCATCAGCCTGCTACCTTTCTGATCCACTGGTCGATTGCGACAGCCAAGATGATGAGGACGCCGATCAACAAATAGGTCCATTGCGGGTCTGTCCCAATAAGCCTGAGGCCGAGCGAAAAGACGCCGACGATCAGGGCGCCGAAGATCATGCCCATGATGGAGCCGCGTCCACCGAACAGTGACAGACCGCCGATAACCACCGCCGTGATGGATTCGATATTGGCGAATTGGCCAGCAGTCGGCGAAACCGACCCGATGCGGCCGATGAGAGCCCAACCGGCAAAGGCGCAGATGAGGCCTGACAGGGTGTAAACAGTGGTCAGCATACGTTTGACGTTGACACCGGCGAGCTCTGCGGCATCCGGATCGTCACCCACGGCATAAAGATGGCGGCCCCAGGCGGTGCGGTTCAGGACATACCAGAGCAGAGCAACAAGCAGAACCATGGCGATCACGCCGTAAGTGAAGACCGCATTGCCTATACGAAGATTGGCGCCGAAAAATTGCAGGATCGGTGCCTGCTGGGCAATGTCCTGAGCCCGGATCGTCTCATTTGCGGAATAGAGGAAGTTGGTCGCGAGCACGATCTGCCACATGCCAAGCGTGACGATAAAAGGCGGCAGGCGCATGCGCGAAACCAGAACGCCGTTTATGAAGCCGCAAAATGCGCCAACGGCGAGACCACAGAGAATGGAGAGCTCCGCTGGCAGACCGTAACGGAAAGTGAACTGCCCCATGACGACCGAGGACAGAACCATGATCGCGCCGACCGAAAGGTCGATGCCCGCCGTCAGGATGACCAGCGACTGTGCCGCGCCGACGATGCCGACGATCGCGACCTGCTGCAGGATGAGGGTCAGCGAAAAAGCCGAGAAAAACTTGCCGCCGAGGAGCAGGCCGAAAATAATCAGCGACAGCACCAGAACGATAAGCGGCACGGCCGCCGGGCTGGAATGAAGAAAATGCTGGAATTTTTCCAGCGCGCTCTTGTCGTGCGTATCGAAAGCGGCGACCTGCGTCGAACTTCCGGAGAGCACTTTTTCAAATTCATTATGCGGCTGAGCCCGCATCGGCTGATCGCTCATGGATTTTCCTCCCGATCGCTCCATCGCATCCGCCCTGCCACCGAGGTCTATCTCCAAAGAGAGTGATGCGTAGATTTCAAAGTGTTGAAGCGGCCTGTGTCATCCCCGAAGGGCGCGCAGCGCGCTCGTTTGTTCCTTTGTCCGATCCCCCGGATCGTGCCTGATATTCATTCTGGCCCAAGGGCGGGGGCACGAATGCCCCCGCGGGTTTCAACGGTGAGGCATCAGCCCCAGCATTTGTTGAGACCTTCCTTCGTATCGATCGAGTCGAGGCCCTTTACCGGCTTGTCGGTTACCAGCGTCACGCCGGTGTCGACAAAGTTCTTGCCTGCTGTCGGCTTCGGCTTTTCACCCGTGTCCGCAAACTTCTTGACCGCTTCGACGCCAAGCGCCGCCATCAGCAGCGGATATTGCTGCGAGGTCGCGCCGATAACGCCCTCCGCGACGTTCTTGACGCCCGGGCAACCGCCATCGACGGAAACGATCAGCACGTCCTTTTCACGGCCGACGGCCTTCAGCGCCTCATAAGCGCCGGCAGCCGCAGGTTCGTTGATGGTGTGGACGACATTGATGGTCGGGTCCTTCTGCAGCAGATTCTCCATCGCCGCACGGCCGCCTTCCTCGTTACCATTGGTGACATCGTGGCCGACGATACGCGGGTCGTTCTCGTCACCGATCTTGTTGATGTCCTTCACATCGATGCCAAAGCCCTTCATGAAGCCCTGGTTGCGCAGCACATCCACAGTCGGCTGGGAAGGGGTGAGGTTGAGGAAGGCGATTTTTGCGTCCTTGGCCTTGTCGCCCAGCGTGCCGGCGGCCCACTTACCGATCAGCTCGCCAGCCAGAAGATTGTCGGTGGCAAAGGTGGAATCAGCAGCATCGACGGGCTCCAGAGGCGTGTCGAGGGCAATGACCAGAAGCCCCGCATCACGTGCCTTTTGCACGGCCGGAACGATGCCTTTGGTATCCGATGCTGTGATCAGAATACCTTTGGCGCCATCGGCGATGCAGGTCTCGATCGCTGCGACCTGGCTTTCGGAATCGCCGTCGATCTTGCCTGCGTAGGATTTCAGCGTCACACCAAGCTCCTTGGCCTTGGCAGTCGCGCCTTCCTTCATCTTGACGAAGAATGGATTGGTGTCGGTCTTGGTGATGAGGCAAACAGATGTGTCGGCGGCGGAAGCGGCGGAAGCGAAAGAAACGCCAAGCGCAAGCGCGCCCAGAAGAGCGGAAACAGTGGTCTTCATGAGATCCTCCCAATGGATATTTGAGCACCTATTCGGCTACCCCACGATCTCGTCTCCTCCGAGAACAATGATCGTTAGCTCCGATGGAACCACCAAAGGAAACGGCTGTCAATAAATAAATCCGATTGAATTATTAATTCTGTGTGGCATTCTGAGGCCCGGCATGGAGGAATATCGCCAATGACGTTTACGTTGCGATAGCAAGATTGCCATAAAGCCAGCTGTATCGGCCGCGGCAGATATGGAAGGCGGGAGGATGACATTATGAGACAATCTGTCGAGACGGCGCAGCAAGCGCCGCCCACTACCATGGATATGAGCGGTGGCGCCAACCAGATCGGTGTACGCGCTTATAACGAGCGGCTTGTGCTCTCTCTCGTTCGCCGCCATGGCGGGTTGTCAAAAGCCGAAATTGCCAGACTTTGCGGTCTCTCCGCGCAGACCGTTTCGGTTATCATGCGCTCACTCGAAAAGGACGGGCTTCTCATTCGCGGCGAAAGGCTGCGCGGCAGGGTCGGCCAACCATCGACCCCAATGCGCCTCAATCCCGACGCCGTGTTCTCCTTCGGCGTCAAGATCGGCCGGCGCAGCGTCGATCTGGTGTTGATGGATTTTGTCGGCCACATCAGGCTCAAGCTCCGCAGGACCTACCCCTATCCGCTACCGGAATGGATATTGCCCTTCGTGATCGAGGGTATGGCGGAACTGGAATCGAAGCTTTCCCCCGCAGAACGGCAGAAAATAGCCGGTGTGGGTATCGCCGCCCCGTTCGAACTCTGGAACTGGGCGCAGGAGGTCGGGGCGCCGCAGATTGAGATGGAACGGTGGCGGGATGTCGATATTCGGGCAGGCATCGCCGAAAACGTCAGCTACCCGGTGTTCCTGCAGAATGACGCAACAAGCGCCTGCGGTGCTGAACTGGTATTTGGTGCGGGCCAGAATTATACCGATTTTCTCTACGTCTTTATCGGCTCCTTCATAGGCGGCGGCGTTGTCCTGAATTCAGCGCTGTTTTCCGGAAAGACCGGTACCGCAGGCGCAATCGGCCCACTGCCCGTCCAGGGGGAGGATGGTAATACCGTTCAGCTCCTCAAAATTGCATCCATCTTCGTTCTTGAGAACATGCTGCGCGAAAGGGGCATCGATCCGCGACCCCTCTGGTTCTCGCCCGACGAATGGATCGATTTTGGCGAGCCGCTGGAAAGCTGGATCGGAAAAACTGCGGCAGCCTTGGCCCAGGCTGTCATCGCCGCAGCATCCATCATCGATTTTTCCAGCGTCATCATTGATGGCGGCTTTCCGGACTGGGTCAGGACAAGGATCGTCGCCGCCACCCGGGAAGCGCTCAAACGCCACGATCTTCAGGGCGTCACGCTGCCGGAGATCGTCGAAGGCGCCGTCGGCAGCCAGGCGCGTGCAATCGGTGGCGCCAGCCTTCCCTTGTTTTCCCGTTACCTCATCGATCAGAACGTTCTGTTTAAAGACACGACCGGTTGACCCGGCTCATGTGACTTATTCCGACTGGATTTCCTCTGGGTGTCGGCCGGTCAGTCGCTGGCGGCATGCTGCATGATCGCCTCAAGAAAGGCCGGACCGTAACGTTCCAGTTTGGTATCCCCCACGCCTGGAATCTGCGCCATATCCTTCACGGAGACAGGTTTTACGGCGGCAAGCTCGATGAGCGTCTTATCGTGAAAAATCACATAAGGCGGAACGTTCTGTGCGCGGGCGATTTCCATGCGTTTTGCGCGCAGAACCTCGAAGAGGCCGCGGTCAGCGTCTGGCAGGGCGGCAGATGCGGCGTTTCGCGGCGCCTGCTGCCGGGCTGCACGGGGCGCAGATGGTATTCTCAGCATCAGCGACGGTTTTTCACGCAGGAACTGCCTCCCGTCGGCGGAAATGGACAATCCGCCATGTCCGGACAAATCGACATCAATCAGTCGCAACGCGACCAGCTGGCGAAGAATGGCGCGCCAGGTGCGATTGTCGTGCTCCTTACCGATGCCATAAGTGGTTATGCGATCATGCCCGAATCGGGAAATCCTTTCGTCTTCGAGGCCCAGCAGGACGCGGATGACATAGGCTTGTCCGAATCTTTCTCCGGTGCGGTAAATACAGGAAAGCAGTTTTTGGGCGGCTATGGCGCCGTCGAACAGATCCGGCGGCTCCGCGCATGTATCGCAATTGCCGCATGGCTCGCATCTGTCGCCGAAATAGGAAAGCAATATCTGCCTGCGGCAGCTTGCCGTCTCCGCAAGACCGAGCAGCGCATCCAGCTTCTGCCGCTCCATATGTTTGCGCTGATCCGAGGCGTCCGATTCCTCGATGAAACGATTACGCAACGCAATGTCTTCATAACCGTAGAGCATGAGCACGTCGGACGGGAGACCATCACGGCCTGCGCGGCCGGTCTCCTGATAATAGGCTTCAATGCTGCCGGGCAGATCAATATGGACGACAAAACGTACGTTCGGTTTGTCGATGCCCATGCCGAAGGCAACCGTCGCGACGATGATGACGGCTTCGCCGTGCTGGAAACGGGTCTGGTTCTCCTCCCGCGCGGCTTTGTCCATGCCGGCATGATAAGGCAGTGCGTTACGTCCTTCTTCGCGCAGCCAGGCGGCCGTTTCCTCGACCTTGCGTTTCGACAGGCAGTAAACGATGCCGCTTTGGTCTTCCCGGTCTTTCAGAAAACGTCTGAGCTGAGCGCGGGGATTATCCTTTTCCATGATCGCGTAGCGGATATTGGGACGATCGAAACCCGCGATGAAGGCATCGTCCGCTTTGATATCCAGATGGCCGAGGATTTCGGCGCGGGTAGGTTCGTCGGCTGTTGCCGTCAGCGCCATGCGCGGCGTATTCGGAAAACGCTCGATAAGCAGATCGAGTTGGCGATAGGGCGGACGGAAGTCGTGCCCCCATTGCGAAAGGCAGTGAGCCTCGTCGACAGCGATCAGCGACAGATCAATGGATTGAAGTGCCTCCAGAACCTCCGGTTTGAGAAGGGTTTCCGGCGCAGCATAGAGAATATCGACATTTCCGGAGCGCATGGCCTGCCAGAGCGCACGCCGCTCTTCTGGCGAAAGGTCGGAGTTGAGTGCCTCGGCCCGCACGCCGGCCTGCCGAAGCGCCGCCACCTGATCGACCATCAACGCGATCAGCGGCGAGACGATCAGCCCCATGCCTTTGCGGGCGAGCGCCGGAATCTGGTAACACAGTGACTTTCCACCACCCGTCGGCATCAGCACGAAGGCGTTGTTTCCAGCCATGACATGCCGAATGATTTCCGCCTGTCGCCCACGGAAGCTGTCATAGCCGTAAACGGTCTTGAGGATTTGCAACGGATCGTCGTTCACGGCTTCTTCTTCTGTGTCTGGAGGATGGCGCATCATCGCCAGTTTCGGTTCCATGGCAATCCCGAATGTGGAATTGGCCACAGAGACAGAAGCTGCGTAAGGCGTTGGCGTACAGAAACCGCTTGAGGCACGCCAACATCACAAGCCATCCGGTCTGGCCTCCCCGGAGGGACCCTTGGAACGAGCGGCTTCCTGTATGGCTTCAGATTGCATGGCTTCGGGCCACGGTCGCATCCGGGACTTTGTGAAGCCGGGTTGTTTTCGGAGTGCTCGACTGTGTTTGGGTGCATCCACTTGCCGCGCGTGCTCGGGGGCGGATTTGTGCTAGTGTTATGCCATGCCCAAAACGCAAGAAAGCCCTCTTTTGGGAGAGGGCTTTCTTGTTGGCTTTCTTCGTAATTTTGGTTGCGGGGGCAGGATTTGAACCTGCGGCCTTCAGGTTATGAGCCTGACGAGCTACCGGGCTGCTCCACCCCGCGTCCAGCGCATTCGGCAAGGCCGAATGTCGCGGTTACGTCGTTGCTTTAGCGACGACGGATCTTTGCCGGAGTAAATTGCGGAGCAATTTATCTCCTGTAAGGGACGCGCTTGGCGTTTTCCTTAAGTTTTGTCTTAAACTGCAAAAGGCCGCTTTTGGCGGCCCTTTTTTTTCGGCTGGGCCGAGGGATGTGATGAGAAGATTTTTGATGCGTTTTGCAGACCTGGCAGCGACCTACTCTCCCGCGTCTTGAGACGAAGTACCATTGGCGCTGGGGCGTTTCACGGCCGTGTTCGGAATGGGAACGGGTGCAGCCGCCCCGCGATAACCACCAGGTCGGCAAAACGCAACATTGTTCATGTTTTCACATGAACGTTGTTTTCGAGAAGCTGGGAAGCTTGCGCTTCGTTTTAATTTACACGTCGTTTCTGTGACTTATCCGTATGTTGCCTTGCTCGAGGTCGAGCGTGGCGCCCATACAGGACGCTAGTCCGTCGCCAATCGTTTGGCGCGCCGTCTGCAGCGTAGTGGCCGAAGGCCACGTCAGCGTGAAGACAGAACAGATCATCAAGCTTTGCTTGATGAGCATGAACAATGGGAACGAAGAAGTCGATCGAGCTATTAGTAACGGTAAGCTTCACACATTGCTGTGCTTCCACACCCGTCCTATCAACGTGGTCGTCTTCCACGGCTCTGATAGGGAACACTCGTTTTCAGGTTGGTTTCCCGCTTAGATGCCTTCAGCGGTTATCCATTCCGTATATAGCTACTCTGCTATGCCCTTGGCAGGACAACAGATCCACCAGAGATACGTCCATCCCGGTCCTCTCGTACTAGGGACAGATCCTGTCAATATTCCTACACCCACGGCAGATAGGGACCGAACTGTCTCACGACGTTCTGAACCCAACTCACGTACCGCTTTAAATGGCGAACAGCCATACCCTTGGGACCTGCTCCAGCCCCAGGATGCGATGAGTCGACATCGAGGTGCCAAACAACCCCGTCGATATGGACTCTTGGGGGTCATCAGCCTGTTATCCCCGGCGTACCTTTTATCCGTTGAGCGATGGCCCTTCCACACGGGACCACCGGATCACTATGACCGACTTTCGTCTCTGCTCGACTTGTCAGTCTCGCAGTCAGGCTAGCTTATGCCATTGCACTCGACGACCGATTTCCGACCGGTCTGAGCTAACCATCGCGCGCCTCCGTTACTCTTTCGGAGGCGACCGCCCCAGTCAAACTACCCACCATACACTGTCCCGGATCCGGATAACGGACCGCGGTTAGACATCCACGAAGATAAGGGTGGTATTTCAAGGATGGCTCCACAGAAACTGGCGTCCCTGCTTCAAAGCCTACCACCTATCCTACACATGCCTTGGCGAATGCCAGTGTAAAGCTATAGTAAAGGTGCACGGGGTCTTTCCGTCTGACCGCAGGAACCCCGCATCTTCACGGGGAATTCAATTTCACTGAGTCTATGTTGGAGACAGCGGGGAAGTCGTTACGCCATTCGTGCAGGTCGGAACTTACCCGACAAGGAATTTCGCTACCTTAGGACCGTTATAGTTACGGCCGCCGTTTACTGGGGCTTCAGTTCAGAGCTTGCACCCCTCCCTTTAACCTTCCAGCACCGGGCAGGCGTCAGACCCTATACGTCGTATTGCTACTTCGCAGAGCCCTGTGTTTTTGATAAACAGTCGCTACCCCCTGGTCTGTGCCACCCCATCATACTTGCGTACAAAAGGGTCACGCTTCTTCCGAAGTTACGCGTGCAATTTGCCGAGTTCCTTCAACATAGTTCTCTCAAGCGCCTTGGTATACTCTACCTGACCACCTGTGTCGGTTTCGGGTACGGTCTATACGGTGGAGCTATTTCCTGGAACCTCTTCGCCGCCCAACCAATCCAATAAGGTTGAACAACACACGAGATCCGTCACTACCACCAGGCCCACGAATATTAACGTGGTTCCCATCGACTACGCGTGTCCGCCTCGTCTTAGGGGCCGGCTAACCCTGCTCAGATTAACTTTAAGCAGGAACCCTTGGTCTTTCGGCGAGGGAGTCTCTCACTCCCTTTATCGTTACTCATGTCAACATTCGCACTTCCGATATCTCCAGCAGCCCTCACGGGTCCGCCTTCACAGACTTACGGAACGCTCCGCTACCACTTGCGATTACTCGCAAATCCTCAGCTTCGGTGCATGGCTTTAGCCCCGTTACATTTTCGGCGCAAAGACCCTTATTTAGACCAGTGAGCTGTTACGCTTTCTTTAAATGATGGCTGCTTCTAAGC
>NZ_CP053856.1:2172500-2547500 GCF_013285525.1 Agrobacterium pusense | reverse complement strand
GACAGTCGGAAATTACCCGGACGGCTGCAAGGCTGGAAGGACATTTCCCCGACGATACGGATATCATCCCGCTTTACGGCAATCTTTCTCAGAAGGAGCAGGACGCCGCGATCAAGCCGGCAGCCTCCGGGCGACGGAAGATTGTCCTTGCAACATCGATAGCGGAGACCTCGATAACCATCGATGGTGTGAGGGTCGTGGTCGACAGCGGTCTGCAGCGGTTGCCGGTTTTCGAACCGGCGACCGGCATCACCAGGCTTGAGACCGTGCGAGCATCACGCGCCTCGGCCGATCAGCGCGCCGGCCGCGCCGGCCGAACCGAGCCCGGTGTTGCCATTCGCCTCTGGCATCAGGGGCAGACGGCAGCACTCAGTGCATTTACGCCGCCGCAAATTTTGGCGAGCGATCTTGCCGGCCTTGCGCTCGATCTTGCCCATTGGGGTGTTCATGACCCCTCGTCTCTCGCCTTTCTGGACGCGCCACCTGAGGCTGCACTCAAAGAATCGGTCGCACTCCTGAAAAATCTTGGCGCCCTTGATGAAAGCGGCGCACTGATGCCGCAGGGCCGCCTGATGCGAGGCCTCTCCCTGCCGCCGAGGCTCGCAGCGATGGTGATTGCAGCCGCAGGCGAAGGCTCGGGAAAAAAGGCGGCGATGCTTGCGGTCATGCTGACGGAACAGGGCCTGGGCGGAAATAATATCGATCTCGATGACAGGCTACGGCGCTTTCTTGCCGATAGAGGTGAAAGGGCGCAGGCGGCGCGCAAGCTGGCTTTCCGCCTTCTCTACACAGTCGGTGATATGCCGGCGGCAAACGACATGCCGAGCGAGGCAGGACCGCTTCTGCTGCACGCATATCCGGACAGGATCGCGCTTCAGCGCGGCGCGCGCGGCCGGTATGTCATGGCGAATGGCCGCGGGGCTGAACTGGCTGAAACGGAGCGGCTGGCGGCGAGCCGAATGCTTGTTGTCGCTGACATTACGGGACGAGCCGCGCAGCCGCGCATCCTTGCGGCGGCCGGCATCGACAGGGCCGATATAGAAGAGCGTATGCCACATCTTATCGTTCAGCAGGATCAGCTGCTGTTCGACAAGGCGAGCGGACAGGCGCGGGCGCGCCGGGTAGTGCGTCTGGGCGCTATCATTCTGGACGAAACGCCCCTGCCCCGTCCCGACGGTGAGCAGGCAGCGCAAGCGCTCGCCAACGGCGTTCGGGATTTCGGCATCGGCATACTTCCTTTTTCGAAAGAGACCGCGCAATTGCGCGATCGGATCGGATTTCTGAATGCCAGCATCGGAGAGCCCTGGCCGGATGTCAGCGACGAGGCGTTGCTTTCGCGGCTGGACGAATGGTTCATCCCTTTTCAGCATGGCGTCCGGAGCCTTCAGGACATCCGGCCCGGCAGTCTTTCCGAAGGGATTCTGTCCCTGGTGCCACATGAGGTCGCGCGAGATCTCGGCAGGCTGGCGCCGACCCATTTCGAAGCGCCAACGGGCCAGCGGCATCCCATCCGCTATGACGCCAGCGAGCCGACGCTTTCCATTCGCGTGCAGGAGCTTTTCGGGCTGAAGGCGCACCCGGCCATTGCGCAGGGGCGGTTGCCACTGCTCCTGGAATTGACGTCGCCGGCGCACAGGCCGATACAGACGACGCGTGATCTTCCCGGCTTCTGGGCGGGATCGTGGAAGGACGTGCGGGCAGATATGCGTGGTCGCTATCCGCGTCATCCGTGGCCGGAGGATCCCGCCGATGCCCTGCCGACCAGCCGTGCGAAACCGCGCGGAACGTGATGATGACAAGGGTAAAGGAGACGAAGGTGGCTGGCCATCCGATCGAAACCACCAGGCTTGGCCGCGCCAGCCGCAGGATAAGGTTGCAGACCATTGTGTGGCTTCGCTGGCTGGCGGTTGCGGGACAGACGGCGACGATCCTGCTTGTCGCCTTCGGGCTGAATTTTCCGCTGCCACTTTTGGCCTGCGGCCTTTTGATCGCGGCGCTGGCGCTCGCCAACCTTTTTCTCACCGCCCGTTTTCCCTCCACCTACCGGCTGGAGCCGTGGGAAGCGACATTGCTGCTGGCCTTTGACCTTTTGCAATTGACGGCGCTGATCTATATCACAGGCGGACTTTCCAATCCTTTCGCGCCGCTGATCTGCGTGCAGGTCATCATTGCCTTTGCCTCCCAACCGTTGCGGCATTCCCTCATTCTCCTCGGCTTTGCCGTCATCTGCTCGACGGCGATCGCCTTTTCGCCCTTTCCGGTTCCCTGGTATCCCGGTGAGGTCTTGCCGATCCAGCTTCTGCTGCATGTCGGCACCTGGGTGGCGATCATTGCCACCACGTCTTTCGCAGCTTTTTATGCCTATCGCGTTTCCCACGAAGCAAATCAGCTCGCGGATGCGCTGGCTGCGACCGAACTGGTGCTGGAACGGGAAAAACATCTTTCACAGCTCGACGGCCTGGCGGCCGCCGCAGCGCACGAGCTGGGTACGCCCCTTGCGACGATCAGCGTCGTCGCCAAGGAGATGGAGCGGGAACTTGGGGATGATGAGAAATATGGCGAGGACATAGCGCTGCTGCGCAGCCAGAGCGAAAGATGCCGCGACATTCTGCGTCGTCTCACCTCCCTGTCCGCCGACAATGAGGAGCACATGCGCCGCCTGCCGCTTTCATCGCTGATCGAGGAGGTAATGGCGCCGCATCGCGAATTCGGCATTCGTCTGGAACTGGTTGAAAAGAACAATCGCGCCGACGAGCCGGTCGGAATCCGCAATGCCGGCATCATCTACGGCCTTGGCAACGTCATTGAAAATGGCGTGGATTATGCGCGCGAAAAAGTCACCGTAACGGTGGATTACGATCATCAGAACGTTTCAGTCATCATTGAAGACGATGGGCCAGGTTATGCCCATGACGTGCTTGCCCGTATCGGCGAGCCCTATGTGACCGAACGTCACAATGACACACGTGCAGGTGGGCTCGGGCTCGGGCTCTTTATCGCCAAGACCTTGCTGGAGCGCTCCGGCGCCACCGTCGCGTTCGAAAATCGCGGCACAACCGGAACCGGCGCGCGGGTCACAATCGTCTGGCCTCGGGCGCTCATGGAGGATAAAAGAAGCCGTTGACTTTACCATTCACGCTGAAGCGGCAATAAGAACAAGAAAAGCCGATGAAGTTGCCGGAAGGCCGGAGACATGAAGACAGAAGACCAGACCTCATCCACAAGCGCGCCGGCGGACGATATCGATCCTATCGGACCTGACAAATCTCTGCTGATCGTTGATGACGATGGCCCTTTCCTGCGGCGGCTTGCCCGGGCCATGGAGACACGTGGCTTTATTGTCGACACTGCCGAGACCGTGAGCGAAGGCATCGCGCGTTCCAAGGCTGCGCCGCCGAAATATGCGGTTGTCGATCTGCGGCTTGCGGATGGCAACGGGCTGGAAGTGATCGAAGCCATCAGGCAGAACCGCGACGACACGCAGATCGTCGTTCTGACCGGCTACGGCAATATCGCCACCGCTGTTACCGCCGTAAAACTGGGGGCGCTGGACTATCTGGCCAAGCCTGCCGATGCCGACGACGTGTTCAACGCCCTGACGCAGCGCAAGGGTGAAAAGACGGAAGTGCCCGAAAACCCGATGTCAGCCGACCGGGTTCGGTGGGAGCACATTCAGCGCGTTTATGAAATGTGCGAGCGCAACGTCTCGGAAACGGCGCGGCGACTGAACATGCACCGAAGGACGCTGCAGCGTATTCTCGCGAAGCGCGCGCCCAAATAAGCGCCTATTCGCCAAAGCTGCGCCCGGTGGTCCATTCCGCCAGCATAAGCCGGGTCGCAGCGGTTCTGGAAAAATCCAGCATGACAGATTTGCGGGTCGCCGGCGGCAATTTATGTTCCGGCGCGTCGCGAAGCATGTGAGCGCCATACCCATCCGACAGTATCAATCCGCATTCCTCCGGGAATATATCGGTCGGAACTTCCGGATGGGTGGCAAAAAACAATCGATCGCAATGCAGGCGGTATTCCGGCCATTTGCGATCGACGCGGAAATCCTCGATCGAGGATTTGATCTCGATGATCCAGATTTCACCCTTGACCGACAGGCTGATGAGATCTGCCCGTCGCCCGCTTGCAAGCGGCAGTTCCGGCAAGACCGAGTGGCGCATTTCGTGCAACAGCACCTGCACGCCGCGGCGCACCAGCATCGCCTTGTCCGACTGGCGGCCGTCGATTAACGGATTATTGTTGGTAACGGAAAGAATAGTCATGGATAAAGGCTGCTGAAGCGTTTGGCCTATTGTTGCAAAAAAGGCAATCAACCGGCAATTTTAAATGCGGTGCCGTTTCGCGGCTGCACAACGGCTTGCCAAGAGCGGCTGAATGGAAAATAACCGATTTATCCTATTAAGCCTACTCCTTCGCACAATTTGGCGAATTTTCCGCGAGAACGACATGCGCATCCGTACCCCATTGACCATACTCGGTCTCACGGCAGCACTGGCACTGGCCGGCTGCGCCGAAACTACATCCCAATCCGCCACTCCAACATCAGGCAAGATCGCAGCCTCCGTACCGGTTGCTGATCCCGTTCCGGCGAAAGTCGAGACGGTGCAGATCTTCAATGATGTTTATGGTCCGGTGACCGATGCGGGCTATGCGCTGCCGGCCATTCCGATCAACCGTGTGAATGAGAAGTACCGTCGCCAGATCGTCGAGTTCCAGACCAACGAGCGTCCCGGCACGATCATCGTCAATACGCGCGATCGTTTCCTTTATTATATCCTCTCCGGCAACCGCGCCGTGCGTTACGGCATCGGCGTCGGCAAGGCCGGTTTCGCCTGGGCCGGTGAAGCCTATGTGGCCTGGAAGCAGGAATGGCCGATGTGGCATCCGCCAAAGGAAATGGCAGACCGCAAGCCGGAAGTGGCGAAATATGTCGAGGCCGGCATGGGCCCCGGCCTTTCCAACCCGCTCGGCGCGCGCGCCATGTATCTCTTTAACGAAAAGGGACAGGATACGCTGTTCCGTATCCACGGTTCGCCCGAATGGGCCTCGATCGGCACCGCTGCTTCTTCCGGCTGCATCCGCATGATCAACCAGGATGTGATCGACCTTTACAGCCGCGTCCGCCCAGGCCGCAGCACCAAGGTCGTCGTGATCCAGTAAGGGCCGCAACAGCAGATCAAGAAAAAGCCGCCGGGAAACGTCCCGGCGGCTTTTTTATTGGTGAAAAGGGCGGAGATTACGCCGCCTGCTTTGCCTTCAGCTCGAGGCGGCGGCGGTGCAGGACCGGTTCAGTGTAGCCGTTCGGTTGCTCCCGGCCCTTCAACACCAGTTCGACAGCAGCCTGAAAGGCTACCGATCCTTCAAAGTCAGACGCCATCGGCAGATAGGCCGGATCGCCTGCATTCTGCGCGTCGACCACAGCGGCCATGCGCTTCATGGTCTCGACGATCTGCGCCTCTGTCACGACGCCGTGGCGCAGCCAGTTCGCCATGTGCTGCGCTGAAATGCGAAGCGTCGCGCGATCCTCCATCAGACCGATATTGTTGATGTCTGGTACCTTGGAGCAGCCGACACCCTGATCGACCCAGCGCACGACATAGCCTAGAATACCCTGCGCATTGTTGTCGAGTTCACGCTGGATTTCTTCCGGCGTCCAGTTGGGACGCGGCGCAACCGGCACTGACAGAATGTCGGAAAGCTTCGCACGGCCGCGGCTTTTCAGCTCTTGCTGAACAGCGGCGACATCGACCTTGTGATAATGCGTGGCATGCAGCGTCGCCGCCGTCGGCGACGGCACCCATGCCGTGTTGGCGCCAGCCTTCGGATGCGCAATCTTCTGCTCCAGCATCGCTGCCATCAGGTCCGGCATGGCCCACATGCCTTTGCCGATCTGCGCATGGCCGGAAAGACCGCATTCGAGCCCGATATCGACGTTCCAGTTTTCATAAGCGGCGATCCAGGCGGCCTGCTTCATGTCGCCCTTGCGGATCATCGGACCCGCTTCCATGGAGGTATGGATTTCGTCGCCGGTACGGTCGAGGAAGCCTGTATTGATGAAGACCACACGATCCTTCGCTGCGCGAATGCTTTCCTTGAGGTTAACAGTGGTGCGGCGCTCCTCATCCATGATGCCCATCTTCATGGTGTTTGGCTGCATGCCGACAAGCTCTTCGACCCGCGTGAAAATCTCGTTGGCGAAGGCCACTTCTTCCGGCCCATGCATCTTCGGCTTCACCACATACATGGAGCCGGCCCGAGAGTTCTGGCGTCGCCCGGAAGGGCCGACGTCATAGAGTGCAATGAGCGCCGTGACGACGGCATCCATGATGCCCTCGGGTACTTCATGCCCATCCCGGTCAAGGATTGCCGGATTGGTCATGAGATGACCGACATTGCGCACCAGCATCAGCGACCGGCCCGGCAGCGTCAGCGCGGAGCCATTGGGCGCTGTATAATAGCGATCCGGGTTGAGGCGGCGCGTGAAAGTGTGGCCGCCCTTGGAGACCTCTTCCGCCAGGTCTCCACGCATCAGGCCGAGCCAGTTACCGTAAACCAGAACCTTGTCCTCGGCATCGACGGCGGCAACCGAATCTTCGCAATCCATGATGGTCGTCAGGGCAGATTCAAGAATGACATCAGAGATGCCCGCCCTGTCGCCCTTGCCGATTTCGGTCGAGGGATCGATCACGATTTCGGTATGCAGACCGTTCTTGCCGAGCAGGATCGTCGCGGGCTTTGCCGCTTCCCCGGTGAAACCCTTGAATTGCGTTTCGTCCTTGAGACCGGTCCCGCCATTGCTGGCAACAAGCTGCAGCAGCCCATCGACGATCTCGAAACCGGTGACATCAGACCAGCTGCCGCTCAAAAGCGGAGCGGTTTCATCGAGGAAGTTACGCGCCCAGGCGATGACCTTTTCACCGCGCTTCGGGTTATAGGCCCTGCCCTTCTCGGCACCATCGGCATCGGAAATGGCATCCGTGCCGTAAAGTGCATCGTAAAGCGAACCCCAACGGGCATTGGCGGCGTTCAGCGCATAACGGGCATTCATGACGGGAACAACGAGCTGCGGACCGGCGACGGCAGCAATTTCCGGATCGACGTTGCTGGTTTCCACCTTGAAATCAGGACCTTCCGGCAAAAGGTATCCGATTTCCCTCAGGAATGCCTCGTATACATCGAAATCCGAGGGGGCACCGTTCTCTCGGTACCAGCCGTCGATTTTTTCCTGCAACGCATCGCGCTTGGCGAGCAGTTCACGGTTCTTCGGAGAAAGCTCGTGAACAATGGCCGAAAAGCCTTCGAAGAACGCCTCGCTGTTTAGACCCGTGCCCGGCAGGACATCTTCAGTCAAAAAGGCATAAAGCCTGTCATCGATGGAAAGGCCGAATTTATTCGTGCGGCTCACATGCGCCTCCTCTATTCTGGAAACACAGATTGGACGCGGAGGCGGGCGCTCGTCAATTGCGGCAGCCAGCCAAATATTATTTCCTTTTTGGAAACAATGCAGCCGATAGTCGCCGTTTTCTACAAAAGCGCCTGGAGATCCTTGATGCGGTCATTCACCAGCCAGCCGTAATAATTTTCCTCCGGCAACAGTGGCTGTTCCCCGCCTGCGGCGCGCTGGCGGTTCTTTTGGGCCAGAATGGCAGCGCGCTGTTGCGACCCACCGACATTATAAAGCGTGGAGGTCACGCCCGGATTCTTCGAAATGTCCATATCGGCAATCGACCGGTAATCATCGATCGATTTGCGGATAGAGGCCGCCATGAAAGCCAGCGAGCGGTCGGGGTCCATGATGGCGGTGTAGACCGCGGTGGCGTCGTTCTCATCCAACTTCTCATAACCCGACGTTCTCGCCACCATGTCGGACAGCATCAGCGCCGTCAGCGGATTTATCTGGCCGAGGCCGAAGGTCTGGCCGGCATAAAAGGGCTGGAAGAACACAGCACTGAAACGGTTGTTCGGATAGGTCACGCCATCGACGGTCTTGCCGCGGAAACTGTCATCCCATACATCTTCCCGGCAGTTCCAGAGACTGTAGGAATCCTTCTTCGACTGGCATTTGGAAAATTGCGAATGCGTCAGAAACTGCGCAATCGTTTCATCCTTATAGCCGAAACGGAAGCTGCTACCCGCGTAAGAAGCTGCCTTGACGTAATAAGACTGCAGCCGGTCATAGGCATCGACATTATAAGTGTGTTCGCCAACGATCGCGCCGATCATATGGATCGGATCAATCCCGTAACGCCCGGCCGTCGACTTGATCTTGGCGATCAGCGCCTTGTCAGAAGACAAAAGATCGATGACCTTCTGGTACTTGCGCTCAAAAGACGTGTTGGACGCCTTGGTTCTTTTTGCGGAAGCACCGGGAACACCCGGTTGCTCGGCATTGCGATTGCCCGGCGGCACGACCGTTGCGGCCTGCACATAAGAAGACGCGGTGACGGTAAACGTCAAAGCAGCGGCAAATGCCAGAAGAGTTTTGCGCACGAGCGAATGCCTTTTCTCAAGCCTGCGGCTTCTGCCAGCGAAAGGTGCTGGAAAACCTGATCATTCCACTAAAACGGTTCCAATCGGAATGCAGCCCTTCCCATAAACAAAATGCGGGCTGAATGCGAGATGAGGCAGATAAAATAAAAGAGTGCGGCAAATATGGCCGCACTCTTCTTTCCTCGATCCCTGAAGTCTTCAGAGAATATAGCGCGAGAGGTCCGTATCGGCGGCGAGGTCGCCGACATGTTTACGGACATATTCCTGGTCGATCTTGACGGCGGAACCGCCACGATCCGGCGCGTTGAAGGAAATTTCGTCCAAAACACGCTCCATTACCGTCTGCAGACGGCGGGCACCGATATTTTCGACCGACGAGTTGAGATGAACGGCCACATCAGCCAGAGCATCGATGGCGTCGTCGGTGAAGTCGAGATCCAGTTCTTCCGTCGCCATCAGCGCCTTGTACTGGCGGATGAGGCTTGCTTCCGTCTCCGTCAGGATACGGCGGAAATCTTCCCTCGTCAGTGGCTTCAGCTCAACGCGGATCGGCAGGCGGCCCTGAAGCTCAGGCAGGAGATCCGACGGCTTCGCCACATGGAAGGCGCCCGATGCGATGAACAGGATATGGTCGGTCTTGACCGGCCCATATTTGGTCGAAACCGTCGTGCCTTCGACGAGCGGCAGCAGGTCGCGCTGCACGCCTTCGCGCGAGACGCCGGCGCCCATGCCGCCATCGCGGGCCGCAATCTTGTCGATCTCGTCAAGGAAGACGATGCCGTCATTTTCCACCGACTTGACCGCTTCGCGCTGGATCATCTCATTGTCCAGCAGCTTGTCGGATTCGTCGCGGATAAGGTCGGCATAGGATTTCGACACCGTCGTGCGCACCTTCTTGGTGCGTCCGCCCATGGCCTTGCCGAACATTTCCGACAAGTTGAGCACGCCAATATTGGCGCCCGGCATGCCCGGGATTTCGAAACCGGGCATGCCCGATCCGCTATCGGCCACCTCGATGTCAATTTCCTTGTCGTCCAATTCACCATCGCGCAGCTTCTTGCGGAAGCTCTCGCGCGTGCCCGGTGACGCGGTTGAGCCGACCAACGCGTCGAGCACGCGCTCTTCGGCGCTCTGATGCGCCTTGGCCTGCACTTCGGCGCGCTTCTTTTCGCGCACGAGGCCGATACCAATCTCGACAAGGTCACGAATGATCTGCTCGACATCGCGGCCGACATAACCGACTTCGGTGAACTTGGTGGCTTCAACCTTGATGAAAGGCGCGCCGGCTAGCTTAGCGAGGCGGCGCGAGATTTCCGTCTTGCCGACACCGGTCGGCCCGATCATGAGAATATTTTTCGGCATCACTTCGTCGCGCAGGCTCTCATCGAGCTGCTGGCGACGCCAGCGATTGCGCAGCGCAATCGCGACCGCCCGTTTTGCATCGTGCTGACCGATGATGTGGCGGTCCAGTTCCGAGACGATTTCCCGGGGAGAAAAAGTGGTCATTCTGTCCTCTCGGCTTTCCTGTTCCGGCCGGCCATTCGGCCCGGCCCACAGGACCCATTGGTGAGAAATACGCTTACTCGGCGTCGAGCGTTTCCACGACGAGATTGTGATTGGTATAAACGCAGATATCGGCGGCGATATCGAGCGCCTGCCGGGCCACGTCTTCGGCCGACTTGTCGGTATCCATCATGGCGCGGGCGGCAGCGAAAGCATAATTGCCGCCGGAACCGATGGCGATTGCGCCGTGCTCGGGCTCCAGCACATCGCCATTGCCGGTAATGGCAAGCGTGGTGGATTTATCGGCGACCAGCATCATCGCTTCGAGATTGCGCAGATATTTATCCGTGCGCCAGTCTTTTGCGAGTTCCACGGCGGCGCGCATGAGCTGGCCGGGATATTGCTCGAGTTTCTTCTCGAGGCGGTCAAGCAAAGTAAAAGCATCGGCCGTCGCGCCTGCGAAACCGGCAATCACTTCACCCTTGCCGATGCGGCGAACCTTGCGGGCGTTGCCCTTCATGACGGTCTGGCCGAGGCTCACCTGCCCGTCGCCAGCCATGACGACCTTGCCGCCCTTTCTGACTGTAATGATTGTTGTCATCAAACACCTGTCTGCCCTGCCGGGCCTGGAGTTAACGGGCCGGGTTGCGGCCCTTTTCGGGTTCTATGTAAGTCTGGTTTTTGCGATTGCAATCACCGGGATCACACCGGGTTTTCCGCAGGTCAGCCAAGACGATGGAACAACTGGATATTTGTGTCCCGTGCTGATAAGGAACGGCGACATTTTCACGGAGCGGCCAAAATGGCAGAACGTAAAGGCGAGATTATCCGCAAGACCAACGAAACCTCGGTTTCGGTGCGTGTGGATATCGACGGCACCGGCAAATCGAAAATTTCCACCGGCGTGGGATTTTTCGACCATATGCTGGACCAGCTGAGCCGCCATTCGCTGATCGACATGGAGATCGAGGTTCAGGGCGACCTGCACATCGATGATCATCACACCGTGGAAGATACCGGTATCGCCATTGGCCAGGCGATCGCGAAGGCGCTTGGCGACCGGCGCGGTATTACCCGCTACGCCTCGCTCGACCTTGCCATGGACGAGACGATGACCAAGGCCGCCATCGATATTTCCGGCCGGCCGTTCCTCGTCTGGAACGTCAATTTTTCCGCGCCAAAGATCGGCACCTTCGACACGGAACTGGTGCGCGAATTCTTTCAGGCGCTCGCCCAGAATGCCGGCATCACGCTGCATATCCTGAACCATTACGGCGCCAACAACCATCATATCGCCGAAACATGCTTCAAGGCCGTTGCCCGCGTTCTTCGCACGGCAACCGAGATCGACCCCCGGCAGGCAGGCCGCGTTCCCTCAACAAAGGGCATGCTGGCCTGACGCCAAAGCTGTCAGGAAGCCCATGACAAGCTATCTCGTTCTGGAAGCCCCCAACGGGCCGGACAGGGACCACAAGACGACCCGATTCATTGCCGATCGTTTCGTCTGGCTGGCTCTCTTTGCGCCATGGTTATGGCTTGCGATCAACCGGCTGTGGCTGGCGACGGCTATCGTTGTCATCGCACTCGTTGCAGCCGGACAAGTCTCGATGTTAGCCGGATTCGAACCTGCCGGAATTCTTGTTGGTTTCACGATTGGGCTCATAACAGCGCTGGAGGGACGCAATTTTCTCGTCCGGCACCTGATCCGCAAGGGTTGGACGCTGAAGTCAGTCGTTTCCGCCCCTGATCTTTCGAGCGCCGAAGACATATATTTCTCCCGTCTCTCCGAAAACGCTGACGCGGAAGAACAGCTGTCGCACCCGGTCTGGACCCCTTCGCCGCGAAAGAGCGGCGGCAAAAACTTCGTCAACGATCCCGCCGGACCGTTTATTTTCGACTTGAATGGAAGGCGCTGACATGCGTGTCGCGATCATCGACTACGGTTCGGGCAATCTGCGTTCGGCCACCAAAGCTTTCGAGCGTGCCGCGCGTGAAGCCGGCATCAACGCAACCATCGATTTGACCGACAAGCCGGATCACGTCGCCTCGGCAGACCGCATCGTGCTGCCTGGTGTCGGCGCTTATGCCGACTGCCGCGCCGGTCTGGATGCCGTTCCCGGAATGCATGAGGCGCTCCTTGAAGCCGTCGAGAAAAAGGCGCATCCCTTCCTCGGCATCTGCGTCGGCATGCAGCTCATGTCCTCGCGCGGGCTGGAAAAGACTGTTAGCACCGGGCTCGGCTGGATCGAGGGTGACGTGGTGGAAATGACGCCTGCCGATAAGAACCTGAAGATTCCGCAGATCGGCTGGAACACGCTGGAAATCCGCCACGCCCACCCGCTGTTCGACGGCATCAAGACGGGCGCGGATGGCTTGCACGCCTATTTCGTGCATTCCTATCATCTGGCGGCCAAGCACTCGACGGATGTCATCGCCACCACAAATTACGGTGGCGCGATGACGGCTTTTGTCGGTCGCGACAATATGGCCGGCGCGCAGTTCCACCCGGAAAAAAGCCAGACGCTCGGCCTTGCCCTGATCTCCAATTTCCTGCGCTGGAAGCCCTGACATGATTCTTTTTCCCGCAATCGACCTTAAAGACGGTGAGTGCGTTCGCCTGAAACTCGGCGATATGGACCAGGCCACCGTCTATAATACCGACCCCGGCGCACAGGCGAAAGCTTTCGAGGATCAAGGCTTTGAATGGCTGCATGTCGTTGATCTCAACGGTGCGTTCGCCGGCCAGACGGTCAATGGCGCGGCGGTTGATGCCATTCTGAAGGCGACGAAAAACCCGGTGCAGCTGGGCGGCGGCATCCGCACGCTCGATCATATCGAGGCCTGGCTGAGCCGTGGGCTTGCTCGCGTCATTCTCGGCACCGTGGCGGTGCGCGATCCGGTTCTGGTCATTGAAGCCTGCAAGCGTTTTCCCGGCCAGGTCGCCGTCGGCATTGATGCCAAGGGCGGCAAGGTTGCGGTGGAAGGCTGGGCGGAAGCCTCCGAACTCGGCGTGATCGAGCTTGCCAAACGTTTCGAAGGCGCTGGTGTTGCCGCGATCATCTATACCGATATCGATCGTGACGGCATTCTGGCCGGTATAAATTGGGCCTCAACGCTGGAACTGGCCGACGCCGTCTCCATCCCGGTCATCGCGTCCGGTGGTCTCGCCTCCATCGACGACATCAAGCGCATGTTGCAGCCGGATGCGGCAAAGCTTGAGGGCGCGATTTCCGGCCGCGCGCTTTATGACGGCCGTATCGATCCGGCGGAGGCGCTCGCCCTCATCAAGGCCGCAAAGGAGGTACGCGTATGACCCTAAAAGCCCGCGTTATTCCCTGCCTGGATGTGAAAGACGGCCGTGTCGTCAAGGGCGTGAACTTCGTAGACCTGATCGACGCCGGCGACCCGGTCGAGGCGGCGAAAGCCTATGATGCGGCAGGCGCGGACGAACTCTGCTTCCTGGACATTACCGCCTCTTCGGATAATCGCGACACGATCTTCGATGTCGTTTCACGCACCGCCGATCATTGCTTCATGCCACTGACCGTCGGTGGCGGCGTTCGCGCCGTCGCCGACATCCGCAAGCTGCTTCTGTGCGGGGCCGACAAGGTCTCGATCAATTCCGCAGCGGTCAAGGATCCCGACTTCGTGGCGCAGGCGGCCGACAAGTTCGGCAACCAGTGCATCGTCGTCTCCATCGACGCCAAGCGGGTTTCGGAGGATGGGGAAGAAGGCCGCTGGGAAATATTCACCCATGGCGGACGCCAGCCGACCGGGATTGACGCCGTGGAATTCGCCATCAAGATGGTCGAACGCGGCGCCGGCGAATTGCTTGTCACCTCGATGGACCGCGACGGCACAAAGAGCGGTTACGATATCGGCCTGACGCGCAGCATTGCCGATCAGGTTCGAGTCCCTGTCATCGCTTCGGGGGGCGTCGGCACGCTGGACGATCTGGTGGCAGGGGTTCGGGATGGCCATGCGACTGCGGTGCTTGCCGCTTCGATCTTCCACTTCGGCACTTATTCGATCGGTGAAGCCAAGAACTACATGGCCGAGCATGGCATCGCCATGCGTCTCGACTGATTGCAGGATTCCCCCATGAGCGCATTTTCCCTTTCCGATCTGGAGCGCATCGTCGCAACCCGCGCCGCTGCCTCTCCTGACGAATCCTGGACGGCCAAGCTGGTTGCGGCTGGCCAGGAGCGTGCGGCGAAGAAACTCGGCGAAGAAGCCGTGGAAGCCGTCATTGCGGCCATCGCAAAAGACCGCGACGGGCTGAAGAACGAAGCGGCGGACCTGCTTTACCATCTGCTGGTGGTTTTGAAGATCGCCGACATCCCGCTGAATGAGGTTTTCGCCGAGCTGGAGCGCAGGACCGGGCAAACCGGTCTTGCGGAAAAGGCAGCGAGGCCGACATCATGAAGATCGAGGCAGGCAGCGGGGAGAGAGGCATGCCGAGCACACTCGATCATTTCCGACCGGATGAATATTCGCCCTACCACTTCTTCAGTTCGGAAGAATGGTCGAAGTTTCGTGCCGACACGCCATTGACGCTTTCTGCCGACGAGGTCAAGCGGCTGCGTTCGCTGGATGATCCGATCGATCTGGATGAGGTGCGGCGCATCTACCTGTCTCTGTCGCGCCTGCTGTCTTCCCATGTGGAAGCATCGCAGCTGCTGTTTGAGCAGCGCAACCGCTTCCTCAACATGGCTGACGTCAACAAGACGCCCTTCGTCATCGGCATCGCCGGCTCCGTTGCCGTTGGCAAATCCACGACGGCACGTATTCTGAAAGAGCTTCTGGCGCGCTGGCCTTCCAGTCCCAAGGTTGACCTCATCACTACTGACGGATTTCTCTATCCGAACGAGGTATTGCGGCGCGAGAATCTGATGGAGCGCAAAGGCTTCCCGGAGAGCTACGATATCGGCGCGCTCCTGCGTTTCCTGTCGGCCATCAAGGCAGGCCAGCCCAATGTCAAGGCGCCGCGTTATTCGCACCTGACCTATGACGTTCTGCCGAACGAGTTCACTGTCATCGACCAGCCGGATATTCTCATCTTCGAAGGCATCAACGTGCTGCAATCGCGCGACCTGCCGGCAGGCGGGAGGATCGTGCCGATCGTTTCCGACTTCTTCGATTTCTCGATCTATATCGACGCTGATGAAGGCCTTATTCACAACTGGTATGTGAACCGGTTCATGAATCTGAGAAAAACCGCCTTCCGCGATCCTAATTCATTCTTCAACCGTTATGCCTCGATCAGCGAAGAAGCGGCGCTCAGCATTGCTGAAGGCCTCTGGCAGAACATCAACCTGAAGAACCTGCGGCAGAACATCGTGCCGACCCGCCCGCGCGCCGACCTTATTTTGCGCAAGGGCAAAAACCACCTGATCGACACGGTCGCGCTTCGCAAATTGTGAAAGATGCCGCGAAGGCGGCATCTCCGTCGCAGCGATTACAAGGCGTTATCAGGCAAGGTCTGGAATGCGCAGAACCTGGCCGGGATAAATCTTGTCGGGGTGCGTCAGCATCGGCTTGTTGGCTTCGAAGATGATGTTATTCTTCGCGCCATTGGCCTTGCCATATTGCGCTTCCGCAATCTTCCAGAGATTGTCACCCTTTTTGACCGTATAGAAGACCGGTTCTTTCGCCGGCGCTTCGGCCACTTTTAACTCGCCGGCCTCGACCTTGGAAATGCCGAGCGTGTTGCCGACCGCGATGACCGCCTTTTCGAAAATCGATTGATCGGCCACTTCGCCCTTCAGGACAACCTTGTCATCCACCACCTCGACCTGAACCTTGTCGGTGCCGAGATCGTGGGAAGCGAGTTCCTTCTTGACCGCTTCGACATCCGGCGCGTCGTCGCCGCCGATACCAAGCTTCTTTCCCGCTTCCTTGATGAAATTGAACAGACCCATAGCACCCTCCTTGGTTGTAGGGAGGCTTACCAGACGATATTTGAAGCTCTATGACAAGGGCGAAAGATTCGTCGTCTGATCGTCGCCTATTCGCCCGAAGGTTTGCCGCGCATCTTCTTGATATCGGAGCGACCGGACTTCGCCTTGAGGCGGCGCTCGACGGAGCCCTTGGTGGGTTTGGTAGCCTTGCGCACCGGCGGCGGGGGGGCGGCGGCTTCGAGGATCAGTTCCTTCAGGCGCTCGCGCGCATCCTCACGATTGCGCTCCTGGCTGCGAAACCGGCTCGCTTCGATCATCAGCACGCCTTCTTTTGATACGCGCCTGCCACCGAGCCGCAACGCATTGACCTTCACCCTTTCCGGAAGGGAGGGTGAATTCGCAATGTCGAAAAATAGCTGAACCGCTGTCGAAACCTTGTTGACGTTCTGGCCGCCCGGCCCGCCGGCCAGCACGAATTGCTCCGTCAGCTCCCAGCCGGCAATAGTGATGCGGTTATTGATGTGAAGCGGGTCGCTGGCCATGTTTTCTCTCCGCGCCGGTGATGCCACAGATCGTGAAAAATGAAAACAAGGACAAAACGAAAGAACCCGGCAAAAAGAAACCCGGCACTTGGGCCGGGTTCCCTTCCTCCTCATAAACGAGGCTTATTCATTCTGCCGCGAGCAAAAGGCCCGGCGCTGCGTCACGAACCTTGCTGTCGACGTGGTCTTCGAACTTGGTGAAGTTCGTGACGAACATCGACACCAGCTTCTTGGCTTGCGCGTCATAAGCTGCGCCATCGGCCCAGGTGGAACGCGGATCGAGGATCGCGCTGTCAACACCTTCAAGCGACTGAGGGACGGCGAAGCCGAAATTCGCATCGGTGCGGAACTGTGCGTTCTTCAGATCCCCAGTGAGAGCGGCGGTCAGAAGCGCGCGGGTGGCCTTGATGGGCATACGCTTGCCGATGCCGTAAGCGCCGCCGGTCCAGCCGGTATTGACCAGCCAGCAATCCACACCGTGCTTGCCGATCAGCTCACGCAGCAGGTTGCCATATTCGGCTGGATGGCGCGGCATGAAGGGGGCGCCAAAGCAGGTGGAGAATGTCGCTTCCGGCTCGGTCACGCCCTTTTCCGTACCGGCGACCTTGGCGGTGTAACCGGAGAGGAAGTGGTACATGGCCTGCTCCGGTGTCAGCCGGGCAATCGGCGGCAGCACGCCGAAGGCGTCAGCCGTCAGCATGATGATCGTCTTCGGGTGGCCGGCAATGCCCGTCTCCGATGCATTCGGAATGAAGTGCAGCGGATAGGCGCTGCGGGTGTTTTCCGTCAGCGAATTGTCGTTGAAATCAGGAACGCGGTTTTCGTCCAGCACGACGTTCTCGAGAACCGTGCCGAAACGGCGGGTAGCGGCGTAAATTTCCGGCTCGGCTTCCGCCGAAAGCTTGATCGCCTTGGCATAGCAGCCGCCTTCGAAATTGAAGATGCCGTGTTCGCCCCAGCCATGTTCGTCATCGCCGATCAGCGTGCGCGACGGATCAGCCGACAGCGTGGTCTTGCCGGTGCCGGAGAGGCCGAAGAAAACGGCGGAATCACCTTGCGGACCGACATTGGCCGAGCAATGCATGGGCATGACACCCTTGGCCGGCAGCAGGTAGTTCAGCACCGTGAAGACCGATTTCTTGTTTTCACCGGCATAGGACGTGCCGCCGATGAGAACGAGGCCGTTGGTCAGATCGCAGGCGATGACTGTCTCCGAACGGACACCATGACGGGCCGGATCTGCCTTGAAGCTCGGCAGGTTGATGATGGTGAGCTTCTGCTTGAAGCCCGCCAGTTTTTCCTGCTTCGGACGGATCAGCAGATTGCGGATGAACAGCGAATGCCAGGCAAGCTCGGTGACGACGCGTGTCGGCAGAGCGTTTTCCTCATCGGCGCCGCCGATCAGGTCCTGAACATAGAGCGTCTTTCCGGCGGCATGGGCCAACATGTCCTGGCGCAACAACTCGAAGTTTTCCGGCGACAGCGGCTTGTTGTTGTCCCACCAGATGGTGTTCTCGGTGGACGCGTCGCGCACGACGAATTTGTCCTTCGGAGAACGGCCCGTGTGCTGGCCGGTGACGGCGCGCAGCGCACCATCGATGGTCAGCTCGGCCTCGCCGTTGCGGATTGCCTCTTCGTATAGTTCGCTCTCATTGAGGTTATAAAAGACGCGGGAAGCCTTGCCCAATCCGAGTTCTGCAACTCCGTTGGCAGGATTATGAACCCCAATCTCGGTCATGACGCGTTCCTTGTTAATGACGATAAGGCCGTTGAAATTTTCACGGAAAATACGTGGCACCTCTTGGAAACGCAAGAGCCGAAGTTTAAAAAACTTAGTAATTTCAATATATTAATCGATTTAAAAGATTTTATTTCTTTTTAAATCGGTTGAAGACGCATTAAAATTCAGCTGCGGCGTCTCTACGAAATCTCCTCGTCCTACCCTTGCGATTTTAGGTGAGTTTTCCTTTGCCACAATTTGTTCCACCTTTATACTCAAGAGAGTGGCTCGCGGCGCACAACCTGGCTGGGTGAATGTCGGGAGTTACGAGAAAATGACGATGGAGACCAACTACATGCAGACGATCGCGCTTGTCGACGATGACCGGAATATTCTCACTTCGGTATCGATCGCGCTCGAAGCCGAAGGCTACCGGGTCGAAACGTATACGGACGGCGCTTCCGCGCTTGACGGGTTGATCGCCCGTCCGCCGCAGCTCGCCATTTTCGATATTAAGATGCCCCGCATGGATGGCATGGAGCTTTTGCGGCGCCTTCGCCAGAAGTCGGATCTGCCGGTCATCTTCCTCACCTCGAAGGATGAAGAGATCGACGAATTGTTCGGCCTGAAGATGGGCGCGGACGACTTCATCACCAAGCCGTTCTCGCAACGCCTTCTGGTGGAACGCGTCAAAGCCATCCTGCGCCGCGCCAGCAGCCGCGAAGCATCCGCCGCAACCGGCAACGTTCTGAAGCCGACTGCAGACCAACAGGCGCGCACACTGGAGCGCGGGCAGCTCGCCATGGATCAGGAACGGCATACCTGCACCTGGAAGGGCGAACCGGTAACACTGACGGTAACCGAATTCCTCATCCTGCATTCGCTGGCACAACGTCCAGGTGTCGTGAAAAGCCGCGACGCGCTGATGGATGCCGCCTATGACGAGCAGGTCTATGTGGACGACCGCACCATCGACAGCCACATCAAGCGTCTTCGCAAGAAGTTCAAACTGGTCGATGGCGACTTCGATATGATTGAAACGCTTTATGGCGTAGGATATCGCTTCCGCGAAGCGGCTTGAACGAGCCGACTCACGCAGAAGGGACCGCCCGGTATGGGGTGGTAAGGACTTGAATACGTGTTGAAAAAAACGCCGGAAACCGTCTCGGACAGTGACGATGCCGAAGAACGCGGCAGCGAACGCCGCCATCGTATCCATCCGCTGACGATCATCCGGCGCATTTTCGGCAATGCGGTGTTTTCCAGCCTCACGCGCCGCATCCTGTTCTTCAACGTCGCCGCGACGGTGGTTCTGGTCGGCGGCATTCTCTATCTCAACCAGTTCCGCGAGGGGCTGATCGATGCGCGCGTGGAAAGCCTGCTGACGCAGGGCGAAATCATCGCCGGCGCGGTTTCCGCTTCCGCCTCTGTCGATACCAACTCGATCACCATCAATCCGGAAAAGCTGCTCGAGTTGCAGGCGGGCCAGAGCATCACGCCCGCACCGAACGATGAGGATTTGAGTTTCCCGATCAATCCCGAACGGGTGGCACCAGTGCTGCGGCGGCTGATTTCGCCGACGCGCACTCGCGCGCGGCTGTTCGATGCCGATGCCAATCTGCTGCTCGATTCCCGACATCTTTATTCGCGCGGTCAGGTGCTGCGCTTCGACCTGCCGCCAGTAACGCCCGAGACGCAGACCTGGGGCGACTGGTTCACCAGCATGTTCAACCGCATGCTGCAGCCGAGCAGCCTGCCGCAATACAAGGAAGCGCCCGGCGGCGATGGCTCTATCTATCCGGAAGTGATGAACGCGCTGACCGGCGTGCGCGGCGCGGTCGTGCGTGTCACGGAAAAGGGTGAGCTGATTGTTTCCGTGGCCGTACCGGTACAGCGCTTCCGGGCAGTGCTCGGCGTTCTGCTGCTTTCGACACAAGCGGGCGATATCGACAAGATCGTGCATGCCGAGCGCCTCGCCATCATGCGCGTCTTTGGCATCGCCACGCTGGTCAACATCGTGCTGTCGCTGCTCCTCTCCTCCACCATCGCCACGCCGCTGCGGCGGCTGTCGGCGGCCGCAATCCGCGTACGCCGCGGGGCGAGAACCCGTGAGGAAATACCGGATTTCTCGGCGCGCCAGGATGAGATCGGCAACCTCTCTATTGCGCTGCGTGAAATGACGACGGCGCTTTACGACCGTATCGATGCGATTGAAAGTTTCGCCGCCGATGTCAGCCACGAGCTCAAGAACCCGCTGACCTCGCTGCGCAGCGCCGTGGAAACCCTGCCGCGCGCCAAGACCGAAGAGTCCAAACAGCGCCTGACCGAGATCATCTTCCACGATGTGCGCCGTCTCGACCGCCTGATCAGCGATATTTCGGACGCCTCACGGCTTGACGCCGAACTGGCGCGCGCCGACGCCGCGCCGCTCGATCTTGATGTGCTGATGAAGGGTCTGGTGGATATATCCCGCCAGATAAGCACCAAGAAGAAAAGCGTGACGATCGACTATGTTGTCGACCGGAAAGCGGGCACAAAGACCTCCTTCGTGGTGAACGGCCACGATCTGCGTATCGGCCAGATCGTCACCAACCTCATCGAGAATGCGCGCTCCTTCGTTGCCGAAGAAAGTGGCCGCATCACCGTGCGCCTCTCCCGTCACAAGGATCGTTGCATCGTGCAGGTGGAGGACAACGGGCCCGGCATTCAGGCCGAAGATATCGACCGGATTTTTGAGCGTTTCTACACCGACCGGCCGGCGAGCGAAGGTTTCGGACAGAACTCCGGCCTTGGCCTTTCCATCAGCCGCCAGATCGCGGAAGCCCATGGCGGCAGCCTGCGGGCAGAGAACGTCGTCGACAAATATGGCGTGATATCAGGCGCGCGCTTCACCCTGTCGCTGCCGGCGGCCGAAACCCATGAACGCTGAACGCTTCAACCTGCATGCAACCGCCGTCGTTGTTCAAAACACCGGCATCCTTTTCACGGGGCCGTCGGGCAGCGGCAAAAGCGAACTCGCCTTCAGCTTCCTGACGGAGGCGGAACGGTGCGGATTGCCGGCCGCATTGATTGCGGACGATCAGATTTTCGTGTATCGCGATGGCGAGACCATCATCGCCGAACGGCCAGAAGCCATCGCCGGCCTGTTGGAATTACGCGGCAGCGGCATTGTTTCACTTAAAAGCATTGCGCGCGCGCCACTACATTTCGCCGTCACGACAGTTGTTTCACCCGAAAATCCAAGACTTCCCGAAGATGACGAGATGTTATCGCTGCCGTGCGGCGGGCATCTTCCGCTTCTGCGTATTCCGCTTTCAAGTCTCATGCCCTATGGAAAATTTGCTGCACTTGCTCAGAATCTTTTCAAAACGAATGTGAAGTGACGATGATTCGGGCGATTTTAGGCTTGCGATTCGCATTTTCCTCATCAAGATGAAATCCCACCGATGGACAGGATTGCCGCGTTGCGATAGTCGGCAATGAGAGTGCGTGTGCAAGGGAGCATTTCATGATCGGACTAGTGCTTGTCACCCATGGCAAGCTGGCTGAGGAGTTTCGTCATGCGTTGGAGCATGTCGTCGGTCCCCAGAAATTGATCGAGACGGTCTGTATCGGTCCCGAAGACGACATGGATCAGCGCCGGCAGGATATCATCGACGCTGTCGCGCGCGCCAATGACGGCAATGGCGTCATCATCCTGACGGACATGTTTGGCGGCACGCCTTCCAATCTTGCGATTTCGGTCATGAATAACGGCAATGTCGAAGTCATCGCCGGGGTTAACCTGCCGATGCTGATCAAACTTGCCGGCGTTCGCAGCGAAGACAATATGGACAAGGCCCTTCAGGACGCATCCGATGCCGGCCGCAAATATATCAACGTCGCCAGCCGCGTTTTAAGCGGCAAATAAGAAGTCAGCCCATGTCGCCACTCTCCCGGGAACTACCGATCATCAACAAACGCGGTCTCCATGCCCGGGCATCAGCGAAATTCGTGCAGATGGTTGAAGGCTTCGACGCGACCATCACGGTTTCGAAAGACGGCATGACCGTCGGCGGCACCTCGATCATGGGTCTCATGATGCTGGCGGCCAGCCCCGGATGCAGTGTCTATGTCGAGGCGAGCGGCAATCAGGCCGAAGAGGCGCTCGCCGCACTTGAGGCCCTGGTCGCCGACCGGTTCGGCGAAGAAGCCTGAGCCGGCGCCATATAAAGACATAAAGACTTCTTTATATCATTATTGCCAGATCGCTCGTGGCCTGCTAAACCGCTGCTACGTAAAAAGCCGGGCCGCGATGTGCGGCGCTTCTGATCTGGAGAATCTCATGAGCCTTGAGAAGGACTACATCGTCGCCGATATCAACCTTGCCGCATTCGGCCGCAAGGAACTCGACATCGCCGAAACCGAAATGCCGGGCCTGATGTCCTGCCGCAAGGAGTTCGGTGAAAGCAAGCCGCTGAAGGGCGCCCGCATTTCCGGTTCGCTTCACATGACGATCCAGACCGGCGTTCTCATCGAGACGCTGAAGGAACTCGGTGCAGACATTCGCTGGGCCTCCTGCAACATCTTCTCGACCCAGGACCATGCTGCAGCGGCCATTGCGGCAGCCGGCATTCCGGTCTTTGCCGTCAAGGGTGAGAGCCTGACGGAATATTGGGAATATACCGACAAGATCTTCCAGTGGACCGACGGCGGTCTCTCCAACATGATCCTCGACGATGGCGGCGATGCCACCATGTACATCCTGCTGGGCGCACGCGCGGAAGCGGGCGAAGACGTGCTCTCCAATCCCGGCTCCGAAGAAGAAGAAATTCTCTTCGCGCAGATCAACAAGCGCCTCAAGGCTTCGCCCGGCTGGTTCACCAAGCAGCGCGACGCCCTGAAGGGTGTCACCGAAGAAACGACGACCGGCGTGCACCGTCTCTACGACCTCAGCAAGAAGGGCCTGCTGCCTTTCCCGGCGATCAACGTCAATGACAGCGTCACCAAGTCCAAGTTCGACAACAAATACGGTTGCAAAGAATCGCTGGTTGACGGCATTCGCCGTGCAACCGACGTAATGATGGCCGGCAAGGTTGCCGTGGTGTGCGGATACGGCGATGTTGGCAAGGGTTCGGCCGCTTCGCTGCAGGGCGCCGGCGCCCGCGTGAAGGTGACCGAAATCGACCCGATCTGCGCACTGCAGGCCGCCATGGACGGTTTCGAAGTCGTTCGCCTGGAGGACGTTGTTTCCTCCGCCGATATCTTCATCACCACGACAGGCAACAAGGACGTCATCCGCATCGAGCACATGCGCGAGATGAAGGACATGGCGATCGTCGGCAATATCGGCCACTTCGACAACGAGATTCAGGTCGCATCGCTGCGTAACCTCAAGTGGACGAACATCAAGCCGCAGGTCGACATGATCGAGTTCCCGAAGGGCAACCGCATCATCCTGCTGTCCGAAGGCCGTCTTCTGAACCTTGGCAACGCCACCGGTCACCCCTCCTTCGTCATGTCGGCCTCCTTCACCAACCAGGTGTTGGGCCAGATCGAACTCTTCACCAAGCAGGGCGAATACAAGAACGACGTTTACGTGCTGCCGAAGCACCTCGACGAGAAGGTCGCACGCCTCCATCTCGAGAAGCTTGGTGTGCGCCTGACTGAACTTTCCGACGTTCAGGCAGATTATATCGGCGTCTCGAAGCAGGGCCCGTTCAAGGCGGACCACTACAGATATTAATTTCATAGTTAATATCCACTGAAATTACACAATATCTAGATGCCGCGCGCTTGACAAAGCGCGCGGCATCTTTTTTGCGCGCTCCCTTTTCGCAGATTTATGAAGGCGGTATTGTCATCAGACTTGATTCGGACGCACCACAGGGCGGTGCGGACGAAATGGGATGTCTTGTCGAAGATGCGGCACATAGGACGGAGACAGACCGGGGATGTCGGTTCAAAATTCGGATCTGCGCAAGCAGACAGTTCAACGCGTTGAAAACACGCAAGCGGGCGTGGCATTGAGCGCACAGACTCTGGTGCGTTTTGGCGCATCTGCGGACGGAAAACCGGTGTTCACTTTTCCTGGAAATGCTCTGGCACGTTGCCGGCTGGCAATCCGTGCGATCCGGACCGGCTTTTCACGGCTTCCCTTCCTGCTTTCCGGCACGTTTCTGGCCGGTTCAGCCACCGTAGCGCTGGCGCAGGATGGACTTGCGGCCAAAGCCGGCGCTCGGCTGTTTTCATCAGGTGAAACCATAACCTATTCGCTTTTCGTGGGTATGCTTTCCGCGACGCTGTTTTCAGTCGTCTGGCTGGTGCGCCAGCGCGGCAATATAGAGGCGGAGAGCAGCGAATTTCGCCAGGCGCTTGCCCAGTCTCACCACAAGATCGCCAAATACGAAGCGCTGATTTCCGACAAGAGCCGCCGCATCGTCATCTGGGATGGCGCAGAAAACCGTCCGGAATTTCTGGGGCAGCTGCCGGCCGAGACAGGCGTGCCGCAGGCGGACCAGGATTTTCTGGCCTTTGGCCGCTGGCTGAAACCGGCATCCGCCAGTCAGCTTGAGAAATCCATTGAGAAACTTCGTAGCCACGCACAGAGTTTCGATCTCACCATCGAAACGCATCGCGGCGAAGTTATCGAGGTTCAGGGCCGGGTTTCCGGCGGCAATGCCTTTGCACGCTTCATCGCCCTCAACAATCTGCGTGCGGAGCTCGCCGAACTGCAGGTGGAGCGTGAACGGCTGATCGCTTCCGTCTCGACTTTTCAGGAACTTCTCGATTCCATCGAGCAGCCCGTCTGGCGTCGCAATGGCGAAGGCGAACTTATCTGGGTGAACCATGCCTATGCACAGGCAGTGGATGCGCGGAACGCTGAACAGGCCATTCAGGAGAAACGAGAACTTCTGAACACGGTTACCCGGCAGAAGATACGCGCGGCCGCGACCCCGGAATCGCCCTATCACGACCGTATTTCCACGGTGGTTGCGGGTAATCGCAGTTTCTTCGATGTCGTCGACATCAAAACGGCGGGCGGGTCTGCCGGTATCGCCATCGATGCCACCGAGGCCGAAACCATCAGCGAGGAACTGAAGCGGGTTCTGAAGAGCCACGCCGAAACGCTGGATCATCTGGCAACGCCCGTCGCCATTTTCGACGGCCGGCAGCGGCTGCAATTCTATAATCAGGCTTTTGCGACCCTGTGGGGCCTCGACCTGGTGTTCCTCGAATCCGGGCCTGACAATTCAGAGCTTCTCGACAGGCTGCGGACCGCCGGCAAATTGCCCGAGCAGCTCAACTGGAAGAACTGGAAGGAGACGGCGCTCTCCGTATACCGTTCGCTCGATACCAAGACCGATCTCTGGCACCTGCCCAACGGCCAGACACTGCGGGTGATTGCGACGGCCCATCCGCAGGGTGGCGCAACCTGGGTTTTCGAAAACCTGACCGAGCAGGTCGATCTGCAAATGCGCTACAACACATTGGTGAAAGTGCAGGGCGAAACCATCGACCATCTGGCCGAGGGGGTCGCCGTATTCGGTGCGGACGGTCGTATTCGCCTGTCGAACCCGGCATTCCGGGCGCTGTGGGGCGTGACTGCCGAACAGGCCGAAACCGGAACGCACATCCGCGCCATCGAAACCGCCTGCGCACCATCCTACGACGGGCCCGACGGCTGGCGCGCCTTCAGCCAGTTCATAACCAGTTTCGATGATGAGCGACCATCCCGGCAAGGCACACTGGAACTGCTTTCCGGCCTCGTCCTCGATTATGCGATCATTCCGTTGCCGGATGCGCAGACCATGCTGACCTTTGTCAACATGACGGACAGCGTACGGGCTGAGCGCGCCCTTATGGAAAAGAACGACGCTCTTCTCAAGGCAGATGAGCTGAAGAATGATTTTGTGCAGCATGTTTCCTATGAGCTGCGTTCGCCACTGACAAACATTATCGGCTTCACCGATCTCCTGAAGACCCCGGGCCTTGGGGAATTGACGGAGCGGCAGGCGGAATATCTCGACCATATTTCCACGTCCTCCTCGGTCCTTCTGACGATCGTCAATGATATTCTCGATCTTGCGACCGTCGATGCCGGCATCATGCAACTCAATTATTCGGATAATGACCTGAACGAATTGCTCGAAGATGTTTCGGTGCAGATCGCGGACCGGCTGCAGGAAAGCGGCATTTCACTTCAGATCGTCGCCCCGGCGCATCTCGGCAGCCTGGTGGCAGACCACCAGCGCCTGAAGCAGATCCTCATCAAGCTCCTAACCAATGCGATCAATTTCGCGCCGGAAGGGTCTTCAGTTACGCTTTCCTGCCAGCGCAGCGAAGGTGACTTCATATTCTCTGTGGCGGACAAGGGACCGGGCATCCCGGAAGACATGCTGAAAACGGTCTTCGATCGTTTTTCGACCCGCGGCAATGGCGGCCGGCGAACCGGCGCCGGGCTTGGCCTTTCCATTGTCGAAAGTTTCGTCAGTCTCCACCACGGAACGGTTAGCATAGACAGCCGACCCGGCAACGGCACCACTGTCACCTGCCGCATTCCTTCCGCCACGCGTCCGCATTCCATTGCCGCAGAATGAGCGAAAATGTCTTGCCGATCACCATTCCTCTTGCGGGGGAAAAGGACACCATCAGGCTCGGTGAAGACCTCGCGCTGGCGCTGAAGCCCGGCGATTGTCTGGCGTTGGTCGGCGACCTTGGCGCCGGTAAATCGACGCTTGCCCGCGCCTTCATCCGGGCGATGGCGGACGAGCCGGATCTTGAGGTTCCGAGCCCCACCTTCACCATCATCCAGACCTATGCCACCCGCATTCCGGTCGCCCATCTCGACCTCTACCGGCTTTCGGATGTTTCCGAACTGGATGAGCTCGGCATCGATGAGATGCTGGAGGATGGCATCTGCCTGATCGAATGGCCGGATATAGCAGGAGAGATTCTGCCACCCGGCCAGACCGTAACCCTGACGCTGACACATTCCGGCGAAGGGCGGATCGCCTCCATCGAGGCTCAGGCAAAACCGAAAGCGCGGCTTGAGCGGGTTTTTGCCATCCGGGAATTCCTCGCCAGAAATGGCAGAGGTGACGCGGTCCGCCGCTTTCTGAGCGGCGATGCTTCCACCCGTGCCTATGAGACCATCTCCACCGATGGCCCGGACCTTATCCTGATGGATTGGCGCCGCCCCTTGAAAGGCGCCATCGTCGCCGACGGCAAGACCTATGCGGAGATTGCCCATCTCGCCCAGGATGCCCGTTCCTTCGTGGCGATCGGTAATTATCTGCGGCATCGCGGCTTTTGCGCGCCGGAGATCATCGCGGCGGACATCGACCAAGGCATTCTCCTGTTGCAGGATCTGGGGCGAGATGGAGTGTTAGCCGCCGATGGCGCCCCAATCGAGGAGCGCTATCTGGAAAGCGTTGCCTTTCTGGCGGCACTTCATCAAGCGTCACAACCCGGTCCCCTGCCCGTGGGTGATGGCAGCACCTATGAGGTTCCACCCTTTGACCGGCAGGCGATGAAGATCGAGGTCTCGCTGCTGGTGGAATGGTATCTGCCCTATAAGCGCGGCAGGCCACTGTCCGATGGCGGGAAGCAGGAATATTACGCCATCTGGGACGCTCTGATCGACTCGCTTGCAGATTGCGAAAACGGGCTGCTGCTGCGCGACTTCCATTCGCCAAATATCCTCTGGCAACAGCAGAACGCCGGCATACGACAGGTCGGCCTGATCGATTTTCAGGACGCGATGATTGGCCCGACCGCCTATGATCTCGCTTCCATTGTTCAGGATGCCCGGGTTACAATCGAGCCCGGATTGCAGGCACGCCTGCTTTCGCATTATCTCGAGAGCAGGCGGCACACGCCTTCTTTCCATGAGGCTGCTTTTCTCAAGGCTTTCTCCATCATGTCGGCGCAGCGCAACTGCAAGCTTGCCGGTATCTGGGTCAGGCTGATGGAACGGGATGGCAAACCCGGTTATATGAAGCATATGCCGCGGACGTTCCGCTATCTCGCCGCAGCGCTTTCGCATCCGGAACTTGCGCCGCTCAGAGACTGGTGCCTGCGCATGGGCATGGACTTTAACGACTGAAAGACGGTTGACCACGATGACGATCAAAAACGCGATGGTGCTGGCCGCCGGGCTCGGTACTCGGATGCGCCCGATCACCGATACGATCCCGAAGCCACTCGTACAGATCGCCGGCAAGCCAATGATCGATTATGTGCTCGACGCTCTTGTGGAAGCCGGTGCCGAAAGAATTGTCGTCAATGTGCACCACCACGCCGAGCAGATGGTCGCCCATCTTCAGCGCCGCGCCGATGCCGAAATCCTGATTTCCGACGAACGCTCCCAGCTGATGAATTCCGGCGGCGGTCTCGCCAAGGGTCTGAAGCTTCTGGAACCCGGCCCGGTCTTCGTCATGAATGCCGATCTCTTCTGGATCGGTGAGCAGCTGCACGTGGCCAGCAATCTGCGCAAGCTCGCACAGTTCTTCGATTCCGGTCGGATGGACATGGCACTGCTCTGTGTCGACATGGATCGGACCACCGGCCACAATGGCAAGAGGGATTTCAACCTCGCCGCGGACGGAAGACTGACCCGCCATCGCGAGGGCGACACGAACCCCGTGGTCTATGCCGGCGCCATCGCCATGGACTCGCGGCTGCTTGACGACGCACCCACGGACGCTTTCAACCTGAATATTTACTTCGATCGCGCGATTGAAAAGGCCCGGCTTTACGGGCTGCCGCTGGATGGTCACTGGATTACCGTCGGCACGCCGGACGCCATAGACGATGCTGAGAACATCATCCGGCAATTCAGGGAAAAACGCTCTGCATGACGGGCTCCCACCACGCAAAGCGCGTTCTGACGATCGCTGCGGGAACACCGTTCCTCAAAACGCTTGCGGAAACGCTGTGCGACGGAAGACTGGCGGCAGGCTATCGATATGACTCGGCCGATCCCCTGTCGCTTGCCAAGGTGACGATATATGTGCCGACGCGGCGTTCGGCCCGCGTGCTGCGCTCGGAATTCGTCGATCTTCTTGGCGGCCGTTCCGCCATTCTGCCGCTCATCCGGCCCCTTGGCGAAACGGATGACGACAGCGGTTTCTTCGATGTCGAAAACCCTGAGATCATGGATCTCGCGCCGCCGATTTCCGGCACCGGCCGACTGATCGAACTCGCGCGTCTCATCCTTGCATGGCGCAACAGCCTCCCAGACGCCATCCGGGCGATCCATTCCGATTCGCCGCTGGTCGCCCCCGCCAGCCCGGCCGACGCGATATGGCTCGCGCGTGCGATGGCAGAGGTGATCGACGCGATGGATACGGAAGAAAAAGATTGGGAAGCGCTTCAGCATCTCGATACCGGTGATCACGCTCAATGGTGGCAGCTCACGGCCGATTTTCTAAAGATCGCCAGCATCTTCTGGCCCGCCCGGCTTGCCGAACTCAACAGATCTTCGGCCGGACGGCACCGAAACGCCATCCTCCGGGCAGAAGCGAACCGAATTGCCACATTGCCGGACACCGGTCCGATCATCGTCGCTGGCTCGACAGGCTCCATTCCGGCCGCCGCCGATCTCATCGCCGCGGTTGCAGCTTTACCGCAAGGCGTGGTGGTGCTTCCGGGGCTTGATCTTGCCATGCCGGAAGAGCAATGGCAGGCGATCGCCGAGGACCCCACCGATCCTTCGAGCCGCACTCACTCGCAATACGGGCTTTATGTCCTGCTGCAGAAACTGGGCATCCCGCGTGACGATGTGGTTCCGATCGGTGCCCTCGACAACGATCTGGAAAAGCGCGCCGCGGTGTTTTCGGCAGCGCTCGCGCCGGCCAAATCCACCAGTGACTGGAACCGATGGCGTGAAGACCGGGATTCCGCAATTTTTGACGATGCCTTTGCAGCGGCCACGCTGATTGAAGCTGCCAACGAGCGCGAAGAGGCCACCGCCATCGCAGTGGCGCTCAGGCTTGCGCTCGAAGCACCAGCCTCGGAACGGCCTTCGCAGGCGGCCCTGATAACACCCGACCGCGGGCTGGCGCGGCGCGTGGCAACGGAGTTGCAACGCTTCGGCATCGAAGCCGACGATTCCGCCGGCACGCCGCTTTCGGCAACGGCCCAGGCCGGCCTCACGCAACTCGCGCTGGAGGCGATCCTGAGACCCGGAGACCCGGTGCCGATCATTTCCCTTCTGAAACACCCGCTCGCCCGTTTCGGGCTCTCGAGCGAAGCTTTCACCAGAGCTTCGAAGGCGCTTGAGCTGATTGCGCTGCGAGGCGGCCGCGTCGAAACTGAAGTGGGCAATCTGGAAACGGTTCTTGACACCCAACTCCTTGCGCAACGCGAGGACAGACATCCGCCCGCCTGGCGGCTGGCCCTGCCTGACGGAAGCGTTGACGCCGCGCGCGATCTGGCGCGACGGATTGCAATGGCCACAGAGCCGCTGCGCTCCGCCTTCGTCCGCCGCGACCGATCTGGCCGGGCCTTTACCGACAGGTTGCCTCTTTCCGACTGGGCAGAACGGACCGGCCGCGTGATGGAAGCCATCTGTGGGGATGAAAATACAGATCTTGCCGCTCTCTGGTCCGGCGAGGCCGGAGACAAGCTTTCCAGCCTCTTTGCCGAACTGATGGAAAGCGGAGATATTCTCGACGCGGACGGTCCGCAATGGATCGATATATTCGCGGCGCTTGTGGCAGGGGAATCAATCAAGCCAAGATCGATGCGCCATCCGCGCATCTTCATCTTCGGCGCGCTGGAAGCGCGGCTGCAAAGTGTCGATACGGTCATCATCGGCGGTCTCAATGAAGGCCTCTGGCCGGGCCAAACGGCGAATAATCCGTTTCTTTCCCGCACCATGAAGACTGCGATCGGGCTGGAGCCGCCGGAACGGCGTATCGGCCAGCTCGCGCATGACTTTGAGATGGCCAACGGCACGCGACACATTTTCTACACCCGGGCGCTCAGGCAGGGCTCCACGCCTGCCGTCGCCTCACGCTGGCTGCAAAGGCTGCTGGCCCTGGGCGGCGAGGATTTTGCCAAAGTCCTTAAAAAACGTGGTGAGACATATCGTCATTGGGCGGGTCTGATGGACGAGAGCATCGAGCAGGAGGCGGCAAAGCGCCCTTCCCCGAAACCGCCAGCTGAATTGCAGCCGACGCGTTACTCCTTCAGCGAAGTGGGCCGCCTGCGCCGCGACCCCTATTCGATCTATGCGCGGCGCATCCTGAAGCTGGACCCGCTCGACCCCTTCAATCGCGATCCGAACGCCGCCGATCGCGGCACGCTCTATCACGCGATCATCGAGCGCTATTCCCGTGAGGGACATGTTCCCGGCACACCGGCCTCGCTTTCGGCCATGCAGCGCATTCTCGACGAATGTTTCGATGCTGAAAACCTGCCTCCCCATGTGGATGTGATCTGGCGGCCACGTTTTGCAGCGGTGGCGCGCGCCTTCATCGACTGGGAAAAAGAACGTCATCCATCCATTCGCCACAGCTTCTACGAGGCGCGCGCGGGCCAGGAAATCGTCGAAGCAGGCATAAGGCTCACCGGCGTCGCCGACCGCATCGACATCAAGACAAACGGTCAGGCGGATATTATCGACTACAAGACGGGGCTCGCGCCTTCCGTCAACCAGGCGCGGGCGCTGCTTGATCCACAGCTTGCGCTGGAGGCGGCAGCATTGATGCGCGGCGCCTTCCGCGAAGCCGGTTCACCCACGCCTGAAAACCTCATCTATGTTCGCCTGCGGCCGGGCGAGCGTTTTTTCGCCGATCAGGTCAATAACGAACATTCCAGCCGAAGCGGGAAAAGACCGCCGAAATCGGCGATTGAACTCGCGACGGAATCGATAGAACAGCTCACAAAATTCGTTCATTCGCTGCGCAACGGGGAAAACGGCTTCGCCTCGCGGCTGGTGCCGGAAGAACAGCAATCCTACGGCGGGGAATATGATCACCTCGCCCGCGTTTCGGAATGGTCGACGGCAGAACCGGGAGACGGCGATGACGATTGATCCCTTCGACGCCGGTCCTGCTGCCGACACACCTGAAAGCTGGATCGACTGGACCAGCGCCCGGCAGCGGCTTGCTTCCGATCCCGCCAGTTCCGCTTGGGTGTCGGCCAATGCCGGTTCCGGCAAGACCCACGTACTGACCCAGCGCGTCATCCGCCTGCTTCTGGCCGGCTGCCGGCCTTCGGCGATCCTCTGCCTCACCTATACCAAGGCCGCAGCATCGGAAATGTCGAGCCGCGTCTTCGACCGTCTGGCGGAATGGGCTACTTTGCCGGATTCCGATCTCAAGGACCGCATCGCCGCCATCGAAGGCAAGGCGCCGGATCGCATCAAGCTTGCCGAGGCGCGCAGGCTCTTCGCCAAGGCGCTGGAAACACCGGGCGGTTTGAAGATCCAGACAATCCACGCCTTCTGCGAGGCGTTGCTGCACCAATTTCCGCTGGAAGCCAATGTCGCCGGCCATTTCTCCGTTCTCGACGACCGCGCCGCAACCACGCTGCTGGCTGAGGCGCGCCGTTCGCTCCTGACCGCGGTTTCGACGGAAAGCGATGCGGACCTGGCGCAGGCGCTGGCCTATGTTCTCGATCTCGCCGATGAAAGCGGGTTGGAAGCGCTGCTCTCCGCCATCATCACTAATCGCAGTGCCTTGCGGGCCTTCCTTCTGGGCGCCAAACAGTCAGGCGGCATCGATGCCCGGTTGCGGCAGGCGATGCAGATTGCAGATGGAGAGACCGAAGAAACTGCCGCGGCCGCCTTCTGGCCTCTGCCCGGCCTCGCCGGCCTCGCGCTCGATACGTACCTCACCCTTGCCGACGAGGTGGGTGGATCACGCGTCATCGATGTCGCCTATGCACTCAGGGAAGCAAAACGACAACCAGACGCCGTGCGACGGATGGAATTCATCGAAGCCGCCCTGCTGACGGCCAAGGGTGAAAAGAAATCGGATGCCTATGTCATCAACAAGGGCATGCAGAAATCCGCCCCCGAACTTCTCGATGCGCTGACGCTGGCGCGGGACCATGTCGTTTCCTGCCGCAACCGTTATCGTCTGGTGCGGATGCTGGCGGCGACCAAATGCGCCCTTGTTCTGGCGGAAAGGCTGATCGGTGATTTCGAAGACCTGAAGAAACAGCGAAGCCAGCTCGATTTCGAAGACCTGATCGAGCGCGCGGCCAACCTCCTCAACCGCGATACGGCGGGTGCGTGGGTGCATTACAAGCTGGATCAGGGCATCGACCATATTCTGGTTGATGAGGCGCAGGACACGAGCCCGGTGCAATGGTCGATCATCCAGTCGCTTGCGGCGGATTTCTTCACCGGCGAGAGCGCCCGCATGGGGCGGCGGACGCTGTTTGCCGTGGGCGATGAAAAACAGTCGATCTATTCATTCCAGGGCGCGCGGCCGGAACGGTTTTCGCAGGAGCGCGAAGAGACCAAGAGACGGGTCGATTCGGTCGAACAGGCCTTTCACCGCATTCGCCTGCCGCTATCCTTCCGATCCACGGAGGATGTGCTGGCGGCTGTCGACCAGGTGTTTTCGGACCCGAATAACGCAAGCGGCCTCAGTGCCGATAACGAGCCGGTGGAGCACCGGTCCAACCGCGCTGGCCATCCCGGCACCGTGGAAGTATGGGATATGGTGGCACCGGAAACCACCGAGGACGAAGAGGATTGGACAGCCCCCTTCGATGCGCTGCGGGAAAGCGCGCCGGCCACCATAGTTGCCCGCCGGATCGCCGCGCGCATCGCCGATATGATCGGACGCGAGACCATCATCGAAAAAGGCGTGGAGCGCGCCATCGAACCGGGCGACATTCTGGTGCTCGTCAGAAAACGTCATGCCTTCGTCAATGCACTGACCCGGGAGCTGAAACGGCGCAAGAACATACCCGTTGCCGGCGCTGACCGCCTTCGTTTGACTGACCACATTGCCGTGCAGGACCTTCTGGCGCTCGGTCATTTCGTTGTCCTGCCCGAAGACGACCTTTCCCTTGCCGCACTTTTGAAAAGTCCACTCTTCAACCTGACGGAAGACGACGTTTTCGACATTGCCGCCATGCGATCGGAAACGGAGAGCGTCTGGAAACGGCTGCAAATCCTTGCGCAGGAAGAGAATAGCCATCTTTCCAGCGTTACCGCCAAGCTGGAAGGTTTTATCGCGCTTTCTAAAACGGCCACCGTGCATGATTTCTTCGCAGCGGTGCTTACACTGCACGACGGACGCAAAAAATTTCTCGGCAGGCTTGGCAACGAGGCAAGCGACGTTCTGGATGAATTCCTGTCCTTCGCGCTGGATCACGAAAGGACCGGCCTGCCCGGCCTGCAGGCCTTTCTCTCCGTCCTGGAAACTGACTCACCGGAGGTGAAGCGGGAGCAGGACAAGGATCGCGGCGAAGTTCGCATCATGACCGTGCACGCCTCCAAGGGGTTGGAAGCACCCGTCGTTTTTGTCGTCGATGGCGGTTCGAAGGCCTTCAATCACAGCCATGTGCCTAAACTGCGTTTTGTCGAAGCAGGTGAAGACGCCTTCCCGGTCTGGTTGCCCGGCAGTGGATTTTCAAACCACCTTATCCGATCGGACGAAGAGCGGCTGAAGACCGCCGCCGAAGATGAATATCGGCGGCTGCTTTATGTGGCCATGACGCGCGCCGCCGATCACCTCGTCGTCTGCGGTTATCGCGGCCAGAAGGAAAATCCCGAATGCTGGCATGCCATCGTCAAAAAGGCGCTTGCCAACAACGAAGACCATTGCAAGCCCCAGCTTTTCACGGCGGATGGTGAGGAATGGCAGGGGCTTGTCTGGCGCAAATCCGAACCACGCTCGACACCTGCCCCACTAAGGCCACCGGAAACGCCGCAGCAGGAAGACTATGCCCTTCCGGCGGGACTTCTTACCCCTTTGCCTGCCCTGCCCTCTCTACCGAGACCGCTCAGCCCTTCCGGCGCGGGCACCATCATCGATGACGGTGCGGATGATCTCGCCGTGCGCTCACCACTGTTCGGGGAGAAAGCCGAGGTCTCTTCATTGGCGCTGCAGCGCGGACGGTTGGTGCATCGCATGCTTCAGGCGCTGCCCGATTTTCCGGCGGTCGAACGGGAAGAGGCGGCGCGCCGTTATGCTGAACGCGCGGCGCGGTTCTGGCCTGTTACCGAGCGCGAGCAATTGGTACGGGCCGTTTTACGTGTCATGTCCGAACCCGCGGTTCAGCCGGCCTTCTCTGCCAACAGTCGTGCGGAAGTGTCGATCATGGGCACGATGGCCCTCGGCCGGCAGCAATATGCCGTCTCCGGCCGCATCGACCGGCTGGCGGTCGAGGGAGATCGCGTCATCCTGATCGATTACAAGACCAACCGAGTGCCGCCCCGCGAAGCGCGTGAAATACCCTTCTCCCATACGGCGCAGCTTGCCATTTATCGGGAAATTCTGGCACCGCTTTATCCCGGCAAGGAATTTGTCTGTGCGCTGATTTATACGGAAAATGCTGCCTTTATAACGGTTGGCGACGATGCGATGAGAGAGGCCCTTGCCGCAATAAAGACAAAGTGAGATACCGGGGCATTGAAATTTCGACGCGCCCGCATCACATCGATAGTGGAAAAGATTTACTGAAAGGAGAGCCAGATATGGCTACCGTAAAAGTCGATGCCGCCAACTTCCAGTCCGAAGTCCTTGAATCCTCCGAACCCGTCGTGGTGGATTTCTGGGCCGAATGGTGCGGCCCGTGCAAGATGATCGCGCCGAGCCTTGAGGAAATTTCCTCCGAGCTGGCCGGCAAGGTCAAGGTCGCAAAGCTGAATATCGACGAAAACCCGGAACTGGCCGCTCAGTTCGGCGTTCGCTCCATCCCGACGCTCGCCATTTTCAAAAGCGGTGAAGTGGCTGACATCAAGGTTGGCGCTGCTCCCAAGACAGCGCTTTCGGCCTGGATTTCCGGCGCCGCATAAGCATTATCAATGGAATGAAAGAAGCCCGGCAGCGATGCCGGGCTTTTTTATTGCGGCACCGTGCCGTTCAGGGCAAGTGCATTGCCAGCAAGGTAAAGCGAACCGCCGATCAGGATGCGCGGCGCCGGTCCTTCAGGGTCGAAGCGGCGCGACAACTCTTCCAGAGCATGTGTCAGAGACGATGTTGGCGCTGCAACGAGGCCAGCATCGAAGGCGGCATGGGCGAGTACCACAGGGTCGATCGCTGCATCCGTGCCGCCGATCGGCACGGTAAAGACATATTCGGCGATATCGGCGAAGGCCTTGAAATAGCCCACCGGATCCTTGGTGTTGATGAGGCCAGCAATGATGAAGAGCGGCCGCGGCGTCTTTTCCTCAAAACCCGCCATTGCCTCTGCAATCACTTCACCCGCACCGGGGTTATGGCCACCGTCGATCCAGATTTCCGCATCTTTCGGCGCCATTTCAGCGATTTTTCCAGTCAGGATGCGCTGAAGACGACCGGGCCATTCCACCGTGGTCATGGCCTTTTCGATCATCCGCTCCGTCACCTCAAAACCGGCAGCCTTGACGGCGCGGATCGCGGCGGCGGCATTGGCAAGCTGGTGACGGCCCGGGAGCCGTGGCAGCGGCGCATCCGTCAGTCCGAACTCATCCTGATAGACCATGCGGCCGAATTCTTCATGGGCGGAAAAATCCTGGCCATAGACGGACACCGGGCAACCGAGACGCTCCGCCGTGGCGACAAGTGTTTCGAGCGCCGCATCATATTCCTGATGGCCAATGACGACGGGTGAGCCCTTTTTCATGATTCCCGCCTTTTCGGCGGCAATCAGTTCCACGCGATCGCCGAGATAAGCCTGGTGATCAAGCGAGATTGGCATGATGACGGAAACCGCCGGGTTATTGATGACATTGGTTGCATCGAAACGGCCGCCCAAGCCAACCTCAACGATCGCGGCATCGGCGGGCTGTTCCGCAAAAAGCACGAACATAGCCGCAGTCAGGATTTCGAAAACCGTGATTGTCTGACCTGCATTGGCAGTTTCAATGCGGCGCAGCGCGTCCGCAAATATCTCGTCTTTGACGTAACGGCCTTTATCGCCCGCCACGCCTATACGGTATCGTTCGTGCCAATTTACCAGATGCGGTGAGGTATGAACGTGGACGGAGAGTCCTGCAGCCTCGAGGAGGGCACGGCAAAAGGCAGTAACCGAACCCTTGCCATTGGTGCCGGCTACATGGATCACCGGTGGCATTCTGTTTTGTGGATTGCCGACTTTTTCGAGAAGACGGGAAATTCTGTCGAGTGAAAGATCAAACCCCTTGGGGTGGAGCTGCATCAGCTCTTCAATGATCTTTTCTGCCTCACCGATCGCGGGCTTCGTCATGTCTTCCGTTCGCCTTTCAGGCGTTTTGCTTGTCATTTGTCCGCCGCCCTAAAAATGAAATCAGGCAACGTATAACATCATCCCGGAGGCAATTTATGCCTCCGGGCGACATATTTTTTTTCCTCAGGCCGAAGCGGCCAGCGGGACGACAGCGTTTGCATTGTCAGCGGGCGCTTTGGTCATGATCTTGAGCAGATTAGCCAGCGTGTCCGGGATTTCGCGACGATCAATGACCATATCCACCATGCCGTGCTCCAGCAGGTATTCCGAGGTCTGGAAGCCTTCCGGCAGCTTTTCGCGAATGGTCTGCTCGATCACGCGCTTGCCGGCGAAGCAGATTTCAGCGCCCGGTTCGGCAATATGCACGTCGCCGAGCATGGCATAGGAGGCCGTGACACCGCCTGTGGTCGGGTTGGTCAGAACCACGATGTAAGGCATGCCAGCTTCCTTCAGCATGTTTACCGCAACCGTGGTGCGGGGCAGCTGCATCAGAGAAAGAATGCCTTCCTGCATGCGGGCGCCACCGGAGGCCGGGAACATGACGAGCGGGCAGCGCTCGGAAATGGCGCGCTCAAAGGCCTTGACGATGGCTTCACCGGCGGCGATGCCGAGCGAACCGCCCATGAACTGGAATTCATGCACGACGGCGACGATCTTCAGGCCCTTCAGCAGGCCGACACCGGCGAGGATCGTATCTTCCTGCTCGGTCTTCGCGCGGCTATCACGCAGGCGATCGGTGTATTTTTTGGAATCGCGGAATTTCAGCGGGTCCTGCGCGACCTTCGGTTGCGGCAGAGCCTCATAAACGCCGCCATCGAAAAGATCCGCAAGACGCGCCTTGGCCGGCATCTTCATGTGATAGCCGGACGCCGGAATGACCCACTTGTTGTCTTCCAGATCCTTGTGGAAGACCATTTCGCCCGTTTCGGGGCACTTGATCCAAAGGTTTTCCGGAACCTCCGGGCGGCGGCCGAGCATGGAATTGATCCGCGGCCGAACGTAATTGGTGATCCAGTTCAACTGTCTACTCCTGACTGGGCCGCGCGCTTATTCTGCAGCGGCGAGGCGCGATGCACGCACGCCCGTTGAAAGTCCTTTTACCAGCGTCGTAACCGCCGGCACGGTATCTGCGGTTGCCTGTCCATCCTTGGTCAGGCTGCCGGCAATCTGGTTGACAATGGCGGAACCCACCACCACACCGTCCGCCACGGCACCGATTGCCTTGGCATGATCAGCCGTCTTGACACCGAAACCGACACAGACCGGCAGTTCCGTATGCGCCTTGATACGACCGACAGCGCCCGAGATCAACGACGGATCGGGAAGCGCTGAACCGGTGATACCATTCATCGAGACGTAATACACGAAACCTGAGGTATTTTTAAGGACGGTCGGCAGGCGTTTGCCATCGGTGGTCGGCGTTGCAAGACGGATGAAGTTGATGCCGCGCGCAAGCGCCGGAATGCAGAGCTCATCGTCCATTTCCGGCGGCAGATCGACCACAATCAGGCCATCGATGCCCGCCGCCAGTGCGTCGTCCAGAAATTTTTCGACGCCATAGATATAGATCGGGTTGTAATAGCCCATCATTACGATCGGCGTTGCATCGTCTTCCTTGCGGAACTCCCGAGCAAGATCGAGCGTGGTTTTCAGCGTCTGTCCGCCCTTCAGCGCGCGCTGGCCAGCGAGCTGAATGGCCGGGCCGTCCGCCATGGGGTCCGAAAACGGCATACCGAGTTCGATAACGTCGGCACCGGCTTCCGGCAGCGCCTTCATGATGCCAAGCGAGGTCTGGAAATCCGGGTCGCCGCCCATGAAATAGGTAATCAGGGCCGGGCGATTTTCCGCGCGCAGATCGGCGAAGCGCTTGTCCATACGTGCAGTCATGATCTTATACATCCATTCCAAGGAACTTGCTGACGGTGTGGACATCCTTGTCGCCGCGGCCGGAGAGATTCATCAGGATGATCTCGTCCCTGCCCATTTTCGGCGCACGCTTGATGACCTCGGCCAAAGCGTGGCTCGGCTCCAGAGCCGGAATGATGCCTTCAAGGCGGGTCAGCATCTGGAAGGCATCCAGCGCCTCATGGTCCATGATCGGCACATATTCGACGCGGCCGATGTCGTTCAGCCAGGAATGTTCAGGGCCGATACCGGGATAATCGAGGCCTGCGGAGATCGAATGGCCTTCCTTGATCTGACCATCCGCATCCTGCAGCAGATAGGTGCGGTTGCCGTGCAGCACGCCCGGCGAACCGGCAGTGATTGAAGCGCAATGCTCTTCCCCCGAAAGGCCCTTTCCGCCCGCCTCGACGCCGACGATGCGAACGCTCTTGTCATCAAGGAAAGGATGGAAGATGCCGATGGCGTTCGAGCCGCCGCCAACTGCCGCAATGACCATATCCGGCAGACGACCTTCCGCTTCCAGCATCTGCGCCTTGGCTTCCTCTCCGATAACGGCCTGGAAATCGCGGACCATTTCCGGATAGGGGTGTGGGCCCGCGGCAGTACCGATCAGGTAATAAGTGTCATCGACATTGGTGACCCAGTCGCGCAGGGCCTCGTTCATCGCATCCTTGAGCGTGCCGTGGCCGGCCGTGACCGGCTTTACCTCGGCGCCCAGAAGCTTCATGCGGAATACGTTCGGGGCCTGACGCGCAACGTCCGTCGCGCCCATGTAAACGACGCATGGCAGGCCGAAGCGCGCAGCAACGGTTGCCGAGGCAACGCCGTGCTGGCCGGCACCGGTCTCGGCGATGATGCGGGTCTTGCCCATGCGTTTTGCAAGCAGAATCTGGCCGAGGCAATTGTTGATCTTGTGTGAACCCGTGTGGTTCAGTTCTTCGCGCTTGAAATAGATCTTCGCGCCGCCAAGTTCCGCCGTCAGGCGCTCCGCGAAATAAAGCGGGCTCGGACGGCCGGTATAGTGTGCGCCGAGATGCTTGAGTTCCGCCTGGAACGCGGGATCGGTCTTGGCCTTGTCCCATTCCGCCTGCAAATCCAGAATGAGCGGCATCAGCGTTTCGGCAACGAAGCGACCTCCGTAAATGCCAAAACGTCCGTCCTCATCAGGACCAGCGCGAAAAGAATTGGGTGTTGGCGCGTCGTTCACTTCAAGCTCCCTTTGGGCCTTTCGACCAATCATTCACCACATTGAAAAAAGCGTCGATCATGGACAGATCCTTGACGCCCGGCGCGCTTTCGACGCCAGATGACAAATCTATTCCGCTCGCCCGGGTTTCTGCCAGAGCCTCGGCGACATTGTCCTTGTTCAGTCCCCCGGAAAGCATGTAATCGATGCTTCCGTCAAGGGAGCGCAGGATGGTCCAGTCGAAGGAAACACCGTTGCCGCCCGGAAGCTCCGAACCAGCGGGCGCCTTGGCATCCAGCAGAAAACGATCGGCTATCCCGTTATAAGGGCCAATTTTGGCAAGATCAGCGGCATCGCGAATGGAAATCGCCTTCATGACCGGCAGGCCGTAAAGCGCCTTGATGGTCAACAGCCGCTCCGGGCTTTCACTGCCGTGCAGCTGCAGAATGTCAGGTTTTACAAGATCGACGATTTCATCGAGATAATCATTATCGGCATTGACGGTGACGGCGACCACCTTGGCTGCGCCACGGGCGGCTTCGGCCAGCTTACCGGCTAAATCGGGCTCGATGTTGCGTGGACTTTTTTCAAAGAAAATAAAACCGACATGCGACGCGCCGCGCCTGATGGCGCGCTCCAGCGCTTCCGGTGTCTTCAATCCGCAAATCTTGATATCCGGTTTCATATCCGCGACCTGACACGAAATGCGACGAGAGTCGAGCCAAATCGCATCCGTTATTGATGGAATGTTTCACGTGAATCCAGATGGCGATTGACGCCCTAAGTTTCAATCGAAATCGATGGCGTGGAGTTTGGAGCCATTATGTTTCAGCCAGTCCTTGGCTTCATCGGTGTGCGGGCAGAGTTTTTCGCACAAAGCCCAGAATTTCGGTCCGTGGTTCATTTCCCTCAAATGCGCGACCTCGTGGGCGGCGAGATAATCGATGACCTTTTCCGGAGCCATGACTATGCGCCAGGAAAAGCTCAGGTTTCCATCATGGGAACAGGAACCCCAGCGGCTGCGTGTATCCTTCAAGCTGATCGATCGCACCGGCCGGCCGGCCGCTCTGGCATGAACGGCCACAAGCCGCTCCAGGTCGGCCTTCGCCTCCTTTTTCAGGAAGGCCGCTATCCGCCGTCTCAGATGCTCGGGCGCGCCGCTGACTTTGAGGACGGGCGCGCCATCGGCGTCTTTCGCGACGTGCGTCAGGCCGCGCAGGCTGCCCGTATGGTCAATACGGTGGGCTATGCCCCTGATATCGATGGTCGTGCCGGAACGCAGACCGTCATCAGGACTGAACTTCGGAAGTTTGCCTTCCAGCCAGCCCTGATGTCTCTCGAGAAAATCATCCACCTGGCGATGATGCAGACCCATCGGGATCGTCAGCTTCAGCGCCCGGCCGCCCGGCTCGATTCGCAAGGTAATGCGCGTCGCCCGCGGGTTCTCCCTGACCGTGATCGGCACCTGCCGGCCTGCCACCGAGACGGTGAGCTGGCTCGGCACGACCTTCTTTGGCGCCGGGGACTTCAGGGATTTTCTGAGGAGCGAAAACATGAAGCCTTCATAACCGATTCGTCCATCCCTTGGCCACGCAAATGCGCGGCGTCACCTACCGTTTTGCCGTTAGGTCGTCTGGTGTTTGGCAATGAAATCCAGCATACGCGGCACGATTTCCTTGCGGAAGCGCGAACCGTTGAAGACTCCGTAATGCCCTACATCCGGCTGCATGTAGTGCGCGCGTTTATCTTCAGGGATGTTGCGGCAGAGATCGTGCGCTGCCTTTGTCTGGCCGACGCCGGAAATATCGTCATTCTCCCCTTCGACAGTGAATAATGCGACCTTGCAGATGGCAGCGGGATCGACCGCCCTGCCCCGATGCAGCATGTTTCCCTTCGGAAGCGCATGGTCGATGAAGACGGTTTCCACCGTCTGCAGATAAAATTCCGCCGTCAGGTCCATGACGGCCAGATATTCATCGTAAAATTCGCGGTGTTTTTCGGCGGAATCGCCGTCATTCTTGACCAGGTTGAGGTAAAAATCCTTGTGCGCCGTCATGTGCCTGTCGAGGTTCATGGACATGAAACCCGACAGCTGAAGGAAGCCCGGATAGACATTGCGGCCGAAGGCTGGCTGCGGCCACGGCACCTGCATGACGACATTGTCGCGGAACCATTCGATCGGCTTAGCCTTGGCGAGACCGTTGACGGCGGTGGGGTTGATGCGCGTATCGATCGGCCCGCCCATCAGCGTCATGGAAGCGGGTGCAAACGCGTCACCATCCGCCTCCATCAGGGAAACGGCAGCCAAAACAGGCACGGATGGCTGGCAGACAGCAACCACATGTGCGCCCGGCCCGATCTCGTGCAGCATCTCGATGATATAGCTGATATAATCGTCGAGATCGAAAGTTCCTTTGCTCACCGGCACCGTACGGGCATCGGCCCAATCGGTGATATAGATATCCGCAGATGGCAGCAGGGCCTCCACTGTCCCCCGCAACAGGGTGGCGTAGTGACCGGACATCGGAGCCACCAGCAGTATCTTCGGATCGGACTGACGGGGCGTATCGAACTCTCTTTCGAAATGAAGAAGATTGCAAAACGGACGAGACCAGACGACCTCTTGAGCAACATTTATGCTCTGGCCATCGACAATCGTGTTGCCGAGACCGAATTCCGGCTTCGCATAACGGCGCGTCAGGCGTTCGAAGACCTCAAAGCCTGCATCCAGGCTCCTTCCCAAAGCAGTGCTGGAAAGCGGGTTCAAAGGATTGTTGCAGGCCTGGCGCATCATGTCGGCACCGGCACGCAGCGGCGCCATGGCCGCATGGTTCATTTCATAGAGATGGTAGAACACTGATGACGCCTCCCTCGCGATCACGCTCTTTTTTCCAACCATAGCAGCTTTTCGCAGGTGCACAAAATCGAAGGCGCCGGCGGTTTCCCGCCAGCGCCTCACTTTCCGTTGAACGCCGTATAATCAGATGTCGGCGACGAAGGTCTGCTTCTGGGAACCGAGACCCTCGATACCGAGTTCCACGACATCGCCAGCCTTCAGGTAACGCGGCGGCTTCAGGCCCATGCCGACGCCGGGAGGCGTGCCGGTGGAAATGACATCGCCGGGGTGCAGCGACATGAACTGGCTGAGATAGGAGACAACGTGGGCCACGCCGTAAACCATGGTCTTGCTGGAACCGTCCTGCATGGTCTGGCCGTTGACCTGCAGCCACATGCCGAGGTTCTGCGGATCGGTGATTTCGTCCTTCGTCACCAGCCACGGGCCGATGGGGCCGAAAGTGTCGCAGGACTTGCCCTTGGTCCACTGGCCCGCGCGCTCCGTCTGGAAGGCGCGCTCGGAAACATCGTGCGAAACGCAATAACCGGCGACATAATCGAGAGCATCCGCTTCGGAGACATATTTGGCGGTCTTGCCGATGACGACGCCAAGCTCGACTTCCCAGTCGGTCTTTTCCGAACCGCGCGGGATGACGACATTGTCATTCGGACCAACGATGGCCGAGGTGGCCTTCATGAAAATGACCGGTTCCGGCGGTACGGTGGCACCCGTTTCAGCGGCATGGTCGGAGAAGTTAAGGCCGATGCAGATGAATTTCCCGGTTCCCGCAACGCAGGCGCCGATGCGCTCTTCGTTCAGCACCGGAAGTGTGCCGACATCGATCGCGGCGATCTTCTTGAGGCCCTCGGGAGAAATGGCTTCGCCGCCGATATCTTTGACATGGGCGGACAGATCGCGGACTTTTCCTTCCGCGTCGAGGATTGCAGGTTTTTCCTGGCCGGGCTGGCCGACACGCATCAATTTCATGGAACTCTCTCCCGGTTGTCAGACAAGGTGATGCATATATGAACGATGCATTCATACTTGTCACCCCTTGACTGTGCCAAGTTTCGAAAAATACCTTTTCCTTCCCGTCAATCAAAAGGACATGGCCCGTGACGAACAGCAATAACCGGCAATCAGAATACCCCGTTGATCCCCTCTTCCTCGATCGCTGGTCTCCGCGCGCCTTCGATGGTCACGCCATGCCGGCGCAGCATCTGATGACCATTCTGGATGCGGCGCACTGGGCGCCCTCCGCCTCCAATCATCAGCCGTGGCGGTTTGTCTATGCACACAAGGACAGTAAAGACTGGCCGCTCTTCGTGGAACTGCTGATGGAAGGAAACCAGCGCTGGGCAAAAAACGCCTCCGTGCTGCTTTTCGTCATTTCCCGAGACCACAATATCTCTCACGACGGCGAGAAGAAACCGTCAACAACCCATTCCTTCGATGCCGGCGCCGCCTGGTTTTCACTTGCCATGCAGGCGCACCTGCTCGGTTACCATGCTCACGGCATGGCCGGCATATTCAAGGACAAGATCGTCGAAAAACTGAATATACCGGAAGGCTACAAGGTGGAGGCAGGAGTCGCCATCGGCACGCTCACCGACAAGTCCGTTCTTCCTGATGATCTGGCGGAACGGGAGGTGCCAAGCAAACGCCTGCCCCTTTCCGATGTTGCCTTTGAAGGTCGCTTCACCGGCAAGGCTGACTGATCTCCATTATCCGCATAAAATCAAAAGGCCCGGCGGAGATTACCGCCGGGCCTTTTGTTAAAGTTTCGTTTCACGTGAATCGTTACGCGAAACATTCCCCAAATTTAAATATCCAGGTTAGCGACGCTGAGTGCATTTTCCTGGATGAAGTCGCGGCGTGGTTCGACTTCGTCACCCATGAGGCGGGCAAACAGGCCGTCAGCATCAGTCGCGTCACTTACTCTTACCTGCAGCAGCGAGCGAACGTTGGCATCGAGTGTGGTTTCCCAAAGCTGCTCGGCATTCATTTCGCCAAGACCCTTGTAGCGCTGCATGGAGAGACCCTTGCGTCCGGCAGCGAAAATCGCATCCAGAAGCGCGCGCGGGCCGGCCAGCTCCATCGTGCCATCCTTGCGTTGCAGAACCGGCGGCGTGGCGTAGATGTCACGCGTGCGGGCTGCAAGCTGATCGATGTGCCGGGCATCGGCCGAACCGAGGAGGCCCATATCCAGCGTCGATACTTCCTTGACGCCGCGCACCATGCGTTCGAAGCGTAAACCGCCGTCTTGCAGCACAGTGCCGGACCAGCCGCGTTCGGTCTCTTCAGCAATCATGTCGAGACGCCGGGCCACTTCGGCAACAGTTTCCTCCGCACGCGCTGCGTCGGCGGAAAGCTCGGGGTTGAGTGCGCCGGCAATGGCCGCCTGCTCCACGATGGAGCGGCTGTAACGGGAATGCAGCCCGTCGATCAGCGAGCGCATGCGCAGCGCATCCAGAATGACTTCGCGAAGATCGGCGCCAACACGCACTTCGCCAGAGCCGAGCGTCAAAGATGCTTCCTCGATACCCATGGAAATCAGGTACTCTTCCAGAGCTTTCTCGTCCTTCAGGTACTGAACGGATTTACCGCGCGTCACCTTATAAAGCGGCGGCTGGGCGATATAGAGATGGCCGCGTTCGATCAGTTCCGGCATCTGGCGGAAGAAGAAGGTCAACAGCAGTGTACGGATGTGGGCGCCATCGACGTCAGCATCCGTCATGATGATGATCTTATGGTAACGCAGCTTATCGGCGTTGAATTCGTCCTTGCCGATGGAGGTGCCGAGCGCCGTAATCAGCGTGCCGATTTCCTGGCTGGACAACATCTTGTCGAAGCGGGCGCGTTCGACATTGAGGATCTTGCCGCGTAGCGGCAGGATTGCCTGCGTCTCGCGCGAGCGGCCCTGCTTGGCCGAACCGCCGGCGGAGTCACCCTCGACGAGGAACAGTTCTGATTTTGCCGGATCGCGCTCGGAGCAGTCGGCGAGCTTGCCGGGCAGAGAGGCAATATCGAGCGCTCCTTTGCGGCGTGTCAATTCGCGCGCCTTGCGGGCGGCTTCTCGGGCGACAGCGGCTTCAACCACCTTGCCGACAAGGATTCTCGCGTCGGATGGATGTTCTTCGAGCCAGGTGGAGAGCGCTTCGTTGACGAGGCTTTCGACAACCGGACGCACTTCAGACGACACAAGCTTGTCTTTCGTCTGCGACGAAAACTTGGGGTCTGGCACCTTGACGGAAAGGATGGCCGTCAGACCTTCACGGCAGTCTTCACCCTGAAGGCTTACCTTTTCCTTTTTCAGGATGCCGGAGGTTTCGGCATAGGAGGTGACCTGGCGGGTCAGCGCCGCGCGGAAACCTGCCATATGGGTGCCACCATCGCGCTGCGGAATGTTGTTGGTGAAACAAAGCACGTTCTCGTGGTAGCTGTCGTTCCACCAGAGTGCGACCTCAACCGTAATGCCATCCTTTTCACCCTTGATGGCGACCGGCTTATCAACCAGCGGCTTCTTGGCGCGGTCGAGATAACGGACGAAGGCCTCGAGGCCGCCATCATACAGCAGTTCTTCCTGCTTGACGTCGGAATGGCGCTTGTCGGTGAGCAGGATGCGCACGCCGGAGTTCAGGAATGCGAGTTCGCGCAGGCGATGCTCCAGCGTTCCATAATCATAGTCGGTCATGGTGAAGGTTTCAGGGCTTGCCAGGAAGGTGACTTCCGTGCCCGAACGGCCTTCATATTCGCCGATAACGGAAAGCGGCGCGTCGGCGACACCATGGGTAAAGCCAATCTCGTGCACCTTGCCATTGCGGCGGATGCGGAGCTTCAGCCAGACGGAGAGCGCGTTGACCACCGAAACGCCGACACCGTGCAGACCGCCCGACACCTTGTAAGAATTCTGGTCGAACTTCCCGCCCGCATGCAGCTGGGTCATGATGACCTCGGCGGCAGAAACGCCCTCGGAGGAATGGATGTCAGTCGGAATGCCGCGTCCGTTATCGGTCACCGTCACGGAGCCGTCGGCATTCAGGGTCACCGTCACCAGGTCGGCGTGGCCCGCAAGCGCCTCATCGATGGCGTTGTCGACGACTTCGTAGACCATGTGATGCAGGCCGGAACCGTCATCGGTATCGCCGATATACATGCCGGGCCGTTTGCGCACGGCATCAAGGCCCTTGAGGACCTTGATCGAATCGGCTCCATATTCCGCGTTCGCGCCGACTTCGCTTGACGATGTTTCGGTCATAAGTACTCTTTCCAAAGTTTTCCTGGCCAGGTTTCCAGTGAGAGGGCCTGAAGCCAGCGAATCACTCAAATCCGACATGCGACTATAGAAATTCTATACCCAATCCCAAAGGCCGCATGCTTCAGGATGCTGCATAAAGCAGGGGATAGAGGGGTTTCAATCGCAAGAACGGCTTTTTTGCAGCACGGCTGACAGTTCCTCTACCACACTCGGCGGCAGCTTGCGAATATCCCGTGCCAGCCGGTTGGCGAAAGCCGTATATTGCGGCGGCAGGCCGACTGTGTCGATCACCACCTTCGGGTCGGATGAGCCGGCAAGGAAGAACAGTTCCTCGGCCTCGTCCCAGATGATGTTGAAATATCCGGCAATGCGCTGGAGGAGATCGAAGCTCGGCTTGCCGCGCTTGCCATGCTCAAGCGCTGAAAGGTAGGCCGGAGAGACGCCAATGGCGGCGGCCATTTGCTTCTGCGTCACACCCTTGCGCTCACGAAGCTGCCGCACGGCCAGCGCAAAGGGCGTCATGACTTTTCACCTCGCCGACGCGAAAGCCGCACATAAAGCGCGCCATCGCCGCCGTGATTGGCCGACGCATCCTCATAGGAGGAAATCAGGTGGCGATATTCGGGTTTGGAAAACCACATGGGCACCGCCCTTTTCAAAGCCCCGTCACTGCCAATCGATCGACCTTTGCCGGTAATGACCAGCACATGTCTTAGACCCCGCTCATGCGCGCGCAACAGAAAATCGAGCAATACGGCGTGGGCCTCGCTCTGAAACATGCCATGCAGATCGATCCGTCCTTCCAATGGCAGGCGGCCGCGGGTCAGCTTACGCTTGACCGGTTTTTCCATCGGCTGGTGGATTTTCGGCTTTTTATCCGGAGCTGGAGGGGGCGGCTCAGCCGGCTCCGCAAGCATGCGCGGAAGGGTGCCTTTACCGGTCAGCGGAACATCTGGTTCCCCCGCAGGGTCCTCCACGTCATCGAAAGCCAGCAAGTCTTCGAGCCTGCCGGAGATCGGCCGTGTGGTTTTTGCGACCTTTCCCCACAGAACGCGTTCTTCCTTGCCGAGCTTGCGACTGTTCTTCATCGCCGATACCTCTGCGCAGCAACCCGCGGTATCAGTATATAAAAATCTGCCTCATTGCGCACCGTGCCGGCAAGTTCTCCGGCTTCGAAACCCGAACCGGTAAAGATATCGCCGCGGGCGGGGCCAATGATGGCCGACCCGGTATCGAGCGCCAGCATCAGTCGCGCAAAAGGCTTTCCATCATCGAGATGGGTAAGCGACGGCGAATGGATGAAGAAGGGAAGCCCGAACGTGTGGATGAGCCTGTCCACAGCAAGCGAGCGCCCAGCGACGAGCGGTACTTTTGCGGCGGCGACCGGTCCCATATCCTCGTCGGCAACATCCGCCTCCCGGAAAAAAATGTAGGAGCGGTTATGCCATAGTACTCCATCCACCTGATCGGGATGGTCAGCGAGCCACTTGCGGATCGTCTGCATCGACACGGTTTTCGGATCGAGTTCTCCGCGATCGAGAAGCAGACGTCCGATCGGTGAAAAAGCATGGCCTGCCTTGGCCGCATAGGTAATGCGCTTTATCGCACCATCGGGAAAAACCAGACGTGCCGCGCCCTGCACATGGGCAAAAAACAGATCGACCTTCGATTTCGCCCAGGCGATCTCAAGCCCCCTGCCCTCCAGATAGCCTTCATCGATCGCGCGGCGATCGGGGAAACAGGAAATCCCGTCTTCATCCTGCCTGCCGAAAGCATAGGATGTATCGAAGCCGACGGGCCGATTGGTATCGTCGATATCCACCAATTCGGGTGGTCGGCGGTAAATGGGATAACGCCAGATGTCGTCAGGTTCAGACGAGACTTCCAGTTCAGGCTCGTAGAAGGCGGTCACAAAACCGCTTTTTCCCTGCGACGGAAAAATCCTGAAAGGAACACAGTTGGTTTCAAAGAACCGGCGTGCCTGTTCGGGACTGTCTGTCTCGCATTTCTCAGCGACCTCCAGCAGCGAAACCAGTTCCGCCGCCGTGACGCCGAGTGCGCCGGTGCGATAGGGTTTTGCGCTCCGAAGATGCGACAGAATTGCGGTCATCGCCGGAAAAAGGCTAGCGGGATCGTCTTGCCGCCACCCGGGCAGGTCGCTGAAAGAAACTTCTTCGATCGAAAAGGGCGCGGTCATTGCTCGGATTCGGTGGCGATCAGCTTCCAGTTCGGATCGCGTGAGCGGATATCGCGCGAGAAGGTCCAGATGTCATCCACCTCCGCAACCGCATCCGGATCACCATCGACCAGCTTGCCATCCTTGTCATAGGTCGCCGAGATGAGCTGGCTGACGATCCGGAGCGTTATCTGCACCTCGGAATCGCGAATACCCGCCTGGGTGATATCGGCTTTCTCTATGCCAACAAAAGTCGATTTCACGACCTCGCCGCGGCCTTCCCTTTCGGAAATCGCTGCGTCGAAACCTTCAAACACCTCTTTGGATAGCAGGTTCTTGAGCGTCTTGCGGTCGCCATCGGCAAAACCCATCACGATCATCTCGTAGGCCATGCGGGCGCCGTTCAGGAATTCCTTCGGGCGGAAGGACGGATCCTTCGTCATCACCTCACGCAGGGAGGCATTGAGTGCGCTGTCTGCAGGCGCCAGTGCATCCACCTCGGCGAAGCGGTTTTCATCTTCCGCCTCGGCGCGCTTCGGCAGTGTCACGACCTTGTTATCATCCGTGACGGGACCCTTCGCGACATCGCGCGGGCTATAAGGATCAAAAGGCGGCTTTTCATTGCCCGTGCGACGACCAAGGACGCTGCGCAGCTGAAAGAAGATCAGCACCGCTGCAACGAGAAAAAACAATGTGATAAAGTCGCTGAAGCCCATCTTTTACCAAAACCGCCATTTAAATTCGAAAACCACACCATCATATAGTCTGCATCTTACCATCATTCAAATATGCAGATTCAATCATCGGTGTCCCGCGAACCGGCAATCTGCCAGAGATGCACACGCAAGGCTAGAAGATGCGTTTTTCCTTTCTCCCAATCATCGTCCTGATGATGCCCATCCTTGAAATTGCCGGTTTCATTATTGTCGGCAAGGCAATAGGCCTGTGGCTGACACTGGCTCTCGTCCTGTTCACGTCTTTCCTGGGATTGCTCATATTGCGCCTGGGCGGCCTTGGTATGGTGAGAAATCTTCAGGATGCGGGCCGCACGGGCGCACAGCCTGCGGACGAACTCGTCAATGGCGCGATGCGCGTCGTGGCGGGCATCCTGTTGTTCATTCCGGGTTTCATCACCGACATTCTCGGCCTCCTGCTTCTGTCGCCGGCCATTCGCCGGTTTTTCTGGAAAGCCTTCGGACCGCGCGTCGTCGTGGCTGGTTCATTCAGACAGCCCGGCGCCCGGCCGGGCGATTATTCCGGTTTCAGCAATGGCCCGGGATCTCATGGCAATTCGAAGGTGGTGGATCTGGACGAAGAGGATTTTCACCGCGACGGGCCGAAAGACTCTCCCTGGTCGAACAGGCCCGGTAATCGCGACCTGCCCAAGCCCTGACACCGCGTCGATCGCATGGCGACGACCCGATCACGAAGGGTTGTAAGCCCGGAGTCGAAATGATAGACCGCCTTCCACGAATTCACGCCGCGAGGAACCGTAATGACCGCTGAAAATGGCGCACAGGGCGCAGCTAGCCCTTCTCTCAACATTCTTGCCCAGTACATCAAGGACCTTTCCTTTGAAAATCCGGGTGCTCCTCGTTCGCTGCAGGCCCGTGAGAATGCGCCGTCGATCAACATCAATGTCAACGTCAATGCAAATCCGATTTCCGGTTCGGATTTTGATGTCGTGCTGACACTGAATGCCGAAGCCAAGGATGGCGATAAGGTTTTGTTTGCGGCCGAGCTGGTCTATGGCGGTGTCTTCCGCATTGCCGGCTTCCCGCAGGAACACATGCTGCCGGTGCTGTTCATCGAGTGCCCGCGCCTGCTCTTCCCCTTCGCCCGCCAGATCATTGCCGACGTTACCCGCAACGGCGGTTTCCCGCCGCTCATGATCGATCCGATCGATTTTGCGCAGATGTTTGCGCAGCGCGTTGCCGAGGAACAGGCAAAGGCTCAGGTTCAGGCTGTCCCGAACTAAGCAGCGGCCATCTTCCATTACAGACAAACAAAACCCGGGTTCTTGGCCCGGGTTTTTCTTTACGCAGATTTGCGATTTAAGTATCTGAGCAGGCTTCAGTTCTGGTACCGGTTCCAGATCGCCTTGTCCCCCATGCCGAGAACGAGTTTGCCGTGGGCGGCAACCGTCTCTGCATCCAGCCGCGATGGCAGGGGGCGGGGCCGTCGCAGGGGCTCCAGCGGAATGTCTTCCTCAATGACAATGGTCTCCTGCCTGGCGGCAGAGCCGAAGCCGAGCGCGGTCTGGCGGCCGCCGATCATTTCGATATAGACTTCGGCCAGAAGCTCGGAGTCAAGAAGCGCGCCATGCTTGGTGCGATGGGAATTGTCTATTCCATAACGGCGGCAAAGCGCGTCCAGCGAATTCGGTCCCATGGGGTGCTTGCGGCGGGCAAGCGACAGCGTATCCGTCACCAGATCAGCGGCGACCGGTTCGATCCCGAGACGGGCGAATTCCGCGTTGATGAACCCCATATCGAATGTCGCATTGTGCGCCACCCAGCGCGCACCTTCGAAGAAATCCCGAATCTTGTCGACAACTTCAGCGAATTTGGGCTTATCCTGCAGGAACTCGTCGGTAATGCCGTGAACGGCAAGCGCATCGGGATGAACCTTGCGATCTTCGGGATTGATATAAAGATGCAGGGTGCGGCCAGTCGGGAAGTGGTTGATCAGTTCCACGCCGCCGATTTCGATGATCCGGTCCAGCTTCGACTCCAGACCTGTGGTTTCCGTATCGAAAATGATCTCACGCATGCATCTCTCCACGGCGCGACTCAGCGGTCAGCTTCTGCAAAATGTCTCTTACCTGATCCCGGGCCGCTTCGACACCATTTCCGGAATCGATGATAAAATCGGCACGTCTACGCTTCTCCGCATCGGGCATCTGCCGGGCAAGGATCATTTCGAATTTTTCTTCGGTCATTCCTGGTCGTGACAGGACTCTTTCGCGCTGGATCTCTGGTGCACAACTCACCACAACGACTTTATCGACACGTTTTTCCGCACCCGTTTCGAACAGCAGCGGAATATCCAGAAGCGCAAATTTCCGGCTGTTTTTCCTTGCTTTCGACAGAAAGGTTTCCTGTTTTTTCCGAACCAGTGGATGGACGATTTCTTCAAGCCTTCTGAAATTAGCCGGATTCTTTCTCAAGATGTCACCGAGTTTTTCCCGGTCTACGACACCGGAAACGGTGGTGCCCGGAAAAGCTGCCTCGATCTGAGCTACGGCCTCCGCCCGATAAAGACCATGAACGACCTCGTCCGAGTCCAGAACCGGAACGCCTTCTTCGGCAAACAATTTCGCGGTTGTCGTTTTTCCCATTCCAATCGAGCCGGTGAGACCGATCACAATCATCAATGTTTCTCCATGTCCGCGATGATCAGAGAACGCAGGGTCTCATCCACCTCCGGCATTTTGCCGAACCATCGCCTGAACCCTGGTTTTGCCTGATGAAGCAACATGCCGAGACCATCGACGGTCGTGATACCCTGCTCTTCCGCCATCTGAAGGATCGGTGTTCGTAATGGCACGTAGACGATATCGGTCACCACCGCCTTGGCAGCGAGCTGCGAAAAATCGAGATGCGGCGCCTCAGCGCCATCCATACCGAGCGATGTCGTATTCACGAACAGCCCGGCGCCCTGCATGACCTCCTGCAGCGCTGCCTGGGGATGGGAAAAGACGCGTGGGCCAAAACGATCAGCCAGTTCGCGAGCACGTTCGAGGGTCCTGTTCAGGACGTGGATTTCCGCGATGCCCCGGTCGCGCAGCGACTGAATGACGGCACGGCTTGCGCCGCCGGCACCAAAAACGACCGCCCGGTCCGTTTTGTCCCAACCGGGATGCCGCTCATCCAGATTAGACACGAACCCGTAACCATCGGTATTGGTGGCATGGAGTTTACCCTCCTCCATCCAGATGGTGTTGGCGGCACCCAGTTCTTCCGCCAGAGCATCAGGACGATCCGCCAACCGGTAAGCGGCTTCCTTGTGAGGGATGGTGACGTTGCCGCCCACGGCCGTACCGGGCTTACCTTCCTTCACGGTTGCAATGAAATTCGCAAAATCGTCCGATGCGACCTCGACTGCCTCATAGTTACCGGTGATACCGAATTTCTTGAGCCAGTATGAATGAATGATCGGCGACCGGGAATGCTTGATCGGGTAACCAACAACGAAAGCGTTTATGGTTAATGTTTCACGTGAATCAGCCATCGATGACACCCAGGTCGCGCAGTTTCGATAAAAGCGGCAGAAGCGGCAGGCCGAGGATCGTGAAATAATCGCCTTCAATCGAAGTGAATAGCTGGATTCCCTCTCCCTCGAGCTGATAGGCGCCCACGCTGCTTAGAGCTTTTTCACCCACTCTCTGGAGGTGACGGGAGACAAATTCGGGGCTCAATGTTCGCACGGCAAGTTCAGCACTGGAAACCACCTTCCATATCACCTCCCCGCCGCGAACGAGGACAGCCGCGCTGTTCAAGCGGTGAACCTTACCGGACAATGACAGCAGATGTGCTTCGGCCTCGGCCATGGTCTTCGGCTTGTGATAGACCCGCGCACCGAGTGCCATGGTCTGATCGCAGCCCAGAACCAGTGCGTCCGGATGAAGCGAACCGACGGCAAGAGCCTTGGCAGTCGCGAGTTGTTGTGCAACTTCCTCCGGGCTGGCGCCCGTACGTTCCAGCCGCTCATCGAGCGCGCGCTCATCAATATCCGCTGGTATCGCCGAAAATGTCAGCCCCGCATTGCGCATCAGCATCTGGCGGGATGCGCTGGACGAGGCGAGGATCAACTCTTGTTTCATCGACTGTCTGCTCCTGATGGTGCGATCCGGATTATCGCGTCCTCGGGCGAAGGGCAAGGATGGCAGCAGCCGTTTCCTCAATGGAACGGCGTGTGACGTCAATCAGAGGCCAATTGTTGCGGGCGCAGAGCGCACGCGCATATTTCAGCTCTTCCATGATCGTGGCGCGATCCGTGTAACGGCGGCTGTCAAATCCGCCGGTTGCGCCCAGTTCGCGGTTCTCGCGAACCTGCGATATTCGATCCGACGTCGCCACGAGGCCGACGATCAGAGGCCGGGTGGCGGCATAGAGGCTTTCGGGCAAAGGCACGTTGGGTACAACCGGAATGTTTGCGGTCTTTATACCCCTGTTGGCGAGATAGATGCTGGTCGGAGTTTTCGACGTGCGGCTGATGCCGATGATAACGACATCCGCCTCGTCATAGGTCTCCGGCATCTGTCCGTCATCGTGATCCATTGCAAAATTGAGCGCTTCGATCCGCGCGAAATAATCCGCATTGAGGGCGTGTTGCGCACCGACCCGCCGTCTTGATGGCGCGCCCAGATAAGTCTGAAAGATGCCGATAATGGGTTCAAGCACGTTGACACAGGGCACGCCGATCGCGTGACAGCGCAAATCCAGGAATTCTGCCAGTTGCTGATCGACGATGGTGTAGAGGACAATGCCCGGTTCCTTGTCGATGAGGTCAATGACCTGCGCAAGCTGCTTCTGGTTGCGGATCATCGGATAGACGTGTTCCACCGGCATGGATGCGTGAAACTGTGCCGAGACCGCGCGGCCGGCAGACATGAGAGTCTCGCCTGTTGAGTCCGAAATCAGGTGCAGATGGAAGAAGCTTTTTTTGTTCTCCACGCTGTTTTTCTCCCGCTGTTGATAACCCGGGACAAATGTCCGAACGAGCCTGCGGGTCGAACCGCGCCGTGAATAAAGTGGTGTTTTTCCACAATCCGCAAGTGGCTTTCAACATGCTCCGGGCAGCCTGTGAATTGCTGGAAGAGTTGACACTTGTCCAACCCGATTCACAGCCTGTCCACAGGTCGAGAACTTTCCAATAAGAATATAATCCATTGAAAATTCGAGATAAATTACGATTTTTCCAGGTTTTTCAAGATCGCTGCCGAAATTTGTCCTACCACCGTGCTGAAAAGATGCGGCTGCGGCATTTCGACTGGAATGATTTTAATCCTTGCTACCCACAGACTCTAAGAAATAGAAAATCTTTTAAATCTCTTTGATTTTATTTTTTTAGAAGTTGGGTGTGATGAGCGAACGCAAGGTTATGACTGTTTTGAACGGGAAGACGGTCACGCCGCCGCCCATATGGCTGATGCGTCAGGCTGGACGCTATCTTCCGGAGTACCGGGAAACGCGGAAGAGCGCCGGAAGTTTCCTGGATCTCTGTTATAATCCCGAGTTGGCAACCGAGGTGACGCTTCAGCCCATTCGCAGGTTCGGGCTGGATGCAGCGATTCTTTTTTCCGACATTCTGGTGATACCCGACGCGCTTCACCGCAATGTGTCCTTCACCGAAGGCAGGGGCCCCGCCATGGACCCGATCGATGTCAGCGGTATTGAAGAACTCGATGCGTCTGATGTCATGGCGCATCTTTCGCCTGTCTTCGAAACGGTGTCGCGCCTACGCAGTTCATTGCCGGATGAAACGACGCTTCTTGGCTTTTGTGGCGCACCGTGGACGGTCGCGACCTATATGATTGCCGGTCACGGAACGCCCGACCAGGCGCCGGCGCGGCTATTCGGTTATCGGGAGCCCGCCGCGATGGAAAAGCTTTTGGCTTTTCTCGCTGAGGTTTCCGCGGATTATCTCGTGGCGCAGATCGATGCGGGGGCCGATGCCGTGCAGATCTTCGATTCCTGGGCGGGCGTGCTCGGCGAAAAGGAGTTCGAGAATTACGCAGTAAAACCGGTTGCCCGTATTATTGCTTCGGTGCGCGCGCGGCGTCCCTCCGCCAAAATAATCGCTTTCGCGAAGGGGGCGGGTTATCTTCTCAAGGACTATCGTCGTAAGACCGGTGCCGACGCGATCGGGCTGGATTGGTCCGTGCCGCTCAGCTTCGCCACGGATTTGCAGAAGGAAGGGCCCGTGCAGGGCAATCTCGACCCAATGCTGATGGTGGCGGGCGGGAGGGCTCTGCAGGATGGTATCGACGCCGTGCTGCAGGCCCTTGGGCAGGGTCCGTTGATCTTCAATCTCGGTCACGGCATCACGCCGCAGGCTGATCCGGACAATGTCACCCGGCTGGTCGAGCGGGTGCGTGCGGGTGGGACCGTGCCATGAATGACGAAAAACAGACTTCTGCGCGATCAGGAAACAGGGCCGCCCTGCGGGCTGGCGTCGGGCTGGGCGTGTTCCTCGCAGTCGTCGCCCTGTTCTTTTACGTGGATCCTGCCGATCTCTATCTCTGGATCAAGGCGTTTCACATTATTGCTGTGATCTCATGGATGGCGGCGATCTTTTATCTGCCAAGGCTCTTCATCTATCATACCGATGCGCCGGCAGGTTCGCAGCAATCCGAAACTTTCAAGGTAATGGAGCAGCGGCTGATCAAGGTCATCATGAACCCGGCGATGATGATAAGCTGGGTGCTCGGACTTTATCTCGCCTGGTCGGCCTACGGTTTTTCTGGTGGCTGGCTGCACGCAAAAATCGCTATGGTCGTGCTTCTGACTGCGACCCATGTTTATTTCACGCGTAGTGCGAAACGTTTCGCCCGAGATGAAAATACCAGGCCTGCCCGTCACTGGCGGTTGATGAATGAGGTTCCAACGTTGCTGATGATCCTCATCGTCATACTTGTGGTTGTGAAACCCTTCGGTTAGAGCGGTGTAACGATAAATTTCGCGGAATTCGTGCTTTCCTCTTGCAGCAGCGATGTTCAATCGCTATTTTCGTGCCACTCATCTTCGTGGCATGTGAATTATTCAGTCATCTGCGGTCTTTCCCACAGCATCTGATTCGCGAACACGCCCTCCCCCGACATTACATTATTAAACGGTCTTCTCTTCATGGCTGAAATGAAGCTTCAGGAACTTAAGAGCAAATCGCCTACCGACTTGCTGACTTTTGCCGAATCCCTGGAAGTTGAAAATGCGAGCACCATGCGCAAGCAGGAGCTCATGTTCGCAATCCTCAAGGTTCTCGCGAGCCAGGACATCGAAATCATCGGCGAAGGCGTCGTTGAAGTCCTGCAGGACGGTTTCGGGTTCCTGCGATCCGCAAACGCAAACTATCTGCCGGGTCCGGACGATATTTACATCTCTCCCTCGCAGATCCGTCGGTTTTCGCTGAAGACCGGCGATACGGTTGAAGGACCGATCCGCGGTCCCAAGGAAGGTGAGCGCTACTTCGCCCTTCTGAAGGTCAACACGATCAATTTCGACGATCCCGAAAAGATCCGCCACAAGGTCCATTTCGATAATCTGACGCCGCTCTATCCGAACGAGCGGTTCAAGATGGAGCTTGATGTTCCGACATCCAAGGATCTGTCGTCGCGGGTTATCGATCTCGTCGCACCGCTCGGCAAGGGCCAGCGTGGCTTGATCGTTGCACCGCCACGTACCGGTAAAACGGTTCTGCTGCAGAACATTGCCCATTCGATCACGGCAAATCACCCGGAATGTTACCTCATCGTTCTTTTGATCGACGAGCGTCCGGAAGAAGTCACCGACATGCAGCGTTCGGTCAAGGGAGAGGTTGTATCCTCCACCTTCGATGAACCAGCGGTACGCCACGTACAGGTCGCTGAAATGGTCATCGAAAAGGCGAAGCGCCTCGTTGAACATGGCCGCGACGTCGTCATTCTGCTCGATTCCATAACCCGTCTTGGTCGCGCTTATAACACCGTCGTTCCCTCTTCCGGCAAGGTTCTGACCGGTGGTGTGGACGCCAACGCGCTGCAGCGGCCGAAGCGCTTCTTTGGCGCCGCCCGTAATATCGAAGAAGGCGGCTCGCTGACGATCATTGCGACCGCGCTGATCGACACTGGCAGCCGTATGGATGAAGTCATCTTCGAAGAGTTCAAGGGTACGGGTAACTCGGAAATCGTGCTTGACCGGAAGGTAGCAGACAAGCGTATCTTCCCGGCGCTGGATATTCTGAAATCTGGTACCCGTAAGGAAGACCTTCTGGTGCCGCGCCAGGATTTGCAGAAGATTTTTGTTCTTCGCCGTATTCTCGCGCCGATGGGAACGATGGACGCTATCGAGTTCCTCATCGATAAGCTGAAGCAGACTAAAAACAATTCGGATTTCTTCGAATCGATGAACACCTGAACCGGAAATTAGCCGGATTCATCTGAGGTCGTTAAAGCCGCATTCGTTTATTCGAATGCGGCTTGACTGTTTTGATCGAGGTGCGCCATGCCTTCCCCTGATACGATATATGCACTTTCGAGCGGCGCCCTCCCGGCGGGGGTGGCCGTCGTGAGGATCAGCGGACCCATGTCTTTCGCCATGCTGACAGAATTGACCGGACGAGAGCTTCCGGCACCACGAAAAGCCAGGCTGAGTTTGATTCGGAATCGAAACAATGAGACCATCGACCAGGCGCTCGTAATGTCTTTCCCTGCACCACATTCCTTCACAGGTGAGGACTGCGTTGAAATCCAATGCCATGGAAGCCGCGCAGTCATTGCCTCGATTTTTGCTGAGTTCGAGCGGTTCCCGGATGTGCGTCCTGCGGAGGCCGGGGAGTTTTCGCGCAGGGCCTTCGAGAATGGCAAGATGGACCTGCTTGAAATCGAAGGTTTGGCTGACCTGCTCCAGGCTGAAACGGAGATGCAGCGTCGCTTGGCTGTCGAACAGAGTACAGGCAATCTCTCGGCTCTTTATGATGGCTGGGCTCAGCGCCTGACGCGTGCGCGTGCGCTGATCGAGGCGGAGCTCGACTTCGCCGACGAGGAGGATGTCCCGGATTCCGTATCTGGACAGGTATGGGAGGCGATGAGACAGCTGAAAGCGGAAATTGCCTCCCATCTGGAGGCCGGCGGAAACGGCGAGATTATCCGGGATGGTTTCAAGGTGGCGCTCATCGGAGAACCCAATGCGGGGAAATCCACCCTGCTGAATTCGTTAGCTGGCCGGGATATCGCCATCGTCACCGACATTGCCGGTACGACTAGGGACGTATTGAGCGTGGACATTAACCTTGAGGGCTATCTGGTACGAATATTCGACACGGCAGGCCTGAGGGAAACGTATGATGTGGTGGAACAGGAGGGTGTGCGGCGCGCTGTTTTGACAGCGGAGACTGCGGATCTCATTCTGGTGCTCCAGGATAACGATTCGTTTCCGAAACAGACCATCGCGTCACTGTCTGCAAAGCCGCATCTGCGTGTCAGGACCAAGGCGGCGTTGTCGTCTTCGACGCCTGGAGCTGAGTTCGATCTGGCGATCTCGGCGAAAGAAGGGATTGGTCTCGATGAATTGCGGTTCTTGATAAAGCGGGAGATTGAATCGCGATTGCAAGGGGTCCATACTTTGATGCCCGCCCGGGCGCGCCATAAAAAACGACTTGAAGAGACGCTTAACTATGTTAGTTGTGCGCTCGATTCTGAAGCCATGGACCTTGCTATAAGGTCGGAATATTTGCGGCTCGCAGCGACATCGCTTGGTCGTATTACAGGACGCGTCGATGTTGAAGATTTGCTGGGCGTCATCTTTTCAGAATTCTGCATAGGAAAATGATTCACGTGAAACATGGGCCGCGGACGCGCGGCTAGATCAGAACAGGGCGCAGATAGATGCACCAGTCATTTGATGTCGTTATTATAGGTGGTGGACATGCCGGCAGTGAAGCGGCCGCGGCTGCGGCTCGCCATGGTGCAAAAACCGCGCTCGTGACCCATAAACGCGACACCATCGGTGTCATGTCCTGCAATCCAGCAATCGGCGGGCTTGGAAAGGGTCATCTCGTTCGCGAGATCGACGCCCTGGATGGTTTGATGGGTAGGGTAGCTGACGCTGCCGGTATTCAGTTTCGCATGCTCAATCGCAAAAAGGGTCCGGCAGTGCGCGGTCCCCGCACCCAGGCGGATCGCCGTCTTTACCGTGAAGCGATGCAGGGTGAAATTGCAAATATCGAGAATCTTACCATTATTGAGGGCGACGCTTTTGATATTGAGATGACGAATGAGCGAGTGGCTGCTGTCGTCATGGCGAATGGTAGCCGGATTCCCTGCGGTGCCGTGGTACTGACAAGTGGTACTTTCTTGCGTGGCCTTATTCATATCGGCTCCGAAAAGGTACCGGCAGGCCGTGTGGGTGAAGAACCGTCAATCGGCCTTTCCAATACTCTGTCGCGGCTTGGCCTTCGCATGGGCAGACTTAAGACCGGCACGCCTGCCCGTCTGGACGGGCGAACAATTGACTGGAGCGGTGTTGATCGACAAGGCGCAGACGAAGATCCTGTGCCTTTCTCCTTCATGACCGACAATATCGTGAATCCGCAAATCGAATGTGGAGTTACCAGAACCACATCAGCTGGACACAGGGTCATTCAAGAGAATATCCATCTTTCAGCAATGTATTCGGGTCAGATCGAAGGCGTCGGTCCGCGTTATTGTCCGTCGATTGAAGACAAGATCACCCGGTTTGGCGAGCGTGATGGTCATCAGATATTTCTGGAGCCCGAGGGACTGGATGATCATACAATCTACCCTAACGGAATTTCCACGTCACTTCCGGCGTCTGTCCAGGAACAGTTCATCCACACCATACCGGGTCTCGAGCGGGTTGCGATCTTGCAGCCGGGTTACGCGATCGAATATGACTATGTCGACCCACGAGAACTCAAGCCCTCCCTCGAGTGTCGCAAGATTACGGGACTATTCCTCGCGGGGCAGATCAACGGCACAACCGGATATGAAGAAGCAGCTGCTCAGGGGCTCGTCGCCGGCCTCAATGCCTCTCTTTATGCAAGCAACAGCAATCCGCATTATTTCAGCCGGACGGAATCCTACATCGGCGTCATGATCGATGATCTGACATCCAAGGGTGTCAGCGAACCCTACCGAATGTTTACGTCAAGAGCGGAATACAGGCTGTCGTTACGGGTCGATAATGCCGATCTGCGGCTAACTCCAGTCGGTCAGCGGGCGGGAATCATCGGTTGTCACCGTCAAAAGCGATTCGATAATTTTATAGAAGAACTCGGTCGGGGTCGTGACTTGCTGAAGACCCTCACGATCAGCCCTTCGCAGGCAGCAAAACAGGGATTAAAGCTCAATCAGGACGGACAACGCCGCTCCGTTTATGAATTGCTTGCCTATCCTGATATGTCGCTTGATGTCCTCAAACAGCACTGGCCCGAGTTGGGTGGGCTTCCCGAGAAAATTGCGGATGTGCTGCAAATCGAGGCTGGTTACGCTGTGTATATGCAGCGCCAGAGCGCCGACATCGTGGACATCAAACGCGACGAAGACCGAAAGATTCCTGACGATTTCGATTTTCAAAGCCTGTCGGGCCTTTCCAATGAGTTGAAACAAAAGTTGGAAAAGGCCCGTCCAGAAAACATTGCCCAGGCCGCACGTGTTGACGGTATGACGCCGGCTGCGATATCGCTGCTTCTCGCCCTTCTGCGGAAAAGCTCTCCTACGCAGAATGAAAAATTGCGTCTGCACCAATAGCGAGTCGGATTATGAAGATAAACGGCCAGAGTGTTTCACGTGAAACACAGGAGAAGCTCGAGCATTTTGTTGAGCTCTTCAAGAAGTGGAATAAGACCACCAATCTGGTGGCCCCCTCCACTCTTACAGAACTCTGGAGCCGCCACATTGCCGACAGCGCCCAGATATTTCATCTCTCTCCTCATCCGCAAAGATGGGTGGATCTGGGCAGCGGTGGGGGTTTTCCCGGTGTCGTCACTGCCATATTTCTCTCTGAAATTGGCGGCGGCTGGGTCGATCTGGTGGAAAGTAACAATAAGAAGGCCGCATTTCTCCGGATAGCGTTAAAGGAAACTGGCGCGCGTGGAGCGGTTCATCCCGTGCGAATTGAGAAAGCACCTGCCATTCTCAATACGTGCGATTCTGTGTCGGCCCGCGCACTGGCGGAGCTGGATTTGCTTTTCGACTATATTCATCCCTGGGCCACAAAAAATCCGGATCTCAAGGCATATTTCAATAAAGGCCGGGATTATGAATCCGAAGTGCAGAAAGCACATGGTCGCTGGCAGTTTGATCTGGTAAAACATCGGAGTGCCATTGAGGCAGATTCTGTTGTTCTTGAAATCAGCAACCTCGCTCTGAGGCGCTGACAAGCTGGCCAGGTGCGGCATGACTTTGGAAAAAAACCGGATTATCGCAGTAGCAAACCAGAAGGGTGGTGTCGGTAAAACAACGACTGCTATCAATCTGGCCACAGCGCTGGCAGCTATTGGTGAGCGGGTATTGATAGTTGATCTGGATCCGCAGGGTAACGCCAGTACCGGGCTGGGGATTGACCGGCGGGAGCGGAAGCTCTCCTCTTATGATCTCCTGGTCGGTGATCACAATATTGCGGAAGTGGCTGTCCCAACCGCCGTTCCAAATCTCGATATCGTGCCATCGACGATGGATCTGCTTGGTTTCGAGATGCAGGTTGCTACCGTTGCCAATCGCGTCTTTCTTCTGCGTGAAGCGATGGAGACGACAGAGGCTAGAGGCTATTCTTATATTCTTGTCGACTGCCCCCCTTCCTTCAACCTTCTGACGATGAACGCAATGACGGCCGCGCATTCCGTGCTGGTGCCATTGCAATGCGAGTTTTTTGCGCTGGAAGGCCTTAGCCAGTTGCTCGATACGGTCAGCCAGATAAGAGGGTCGGTCAATCCGCAGCTCGATATCCAAGGGATTGTTCTGACGATGTTCGATGCACGCAATAATCTGGCGCAACAGGTTGTCTCAGATGTCAGAACGCATCTCGGAGAAAAGGTTTACCATACGCTCATTCCGCGCAATGTCCGCGTTTCCGAGGCCCCATCTTATGGTAAGCCGGCAATTCTTTATGATTTGAAATGTGCTGGTAGTCAGGCCTATCTGCAGCTCGCATCGGAAGTGATCCAGAGAGAGCGTTTGCGTAAAGCCGCCTGACGTCTGCCGCAATCTACGGAGTGATATCTTATGAGTGATGATCTTTCCAAGCGCCGGCTGGGACGTGGTCTCGCGGCCTTGATCGGTGAAATGGACCAGCCTGTGCCCGTGGGTGAACCCCAGCGTACTGTCAGCGCTGATCGCACCATTCCGATAGAGTTCATTGCTCGTAGCCAACGGAACCCACGTCGTCACTTCGATGAAAATGAGTTGCAGGATTTGGCCGCGTCCATTCGGCAGCATGGCATTGTTCAGCCTGTGGTGGTGCGGACGGTCGGGGTGAATCGATACGAGATTATTGCCGGTGAAAGGCGCTGGCGCGCTGCGCAGTTGGCTGGTTTTACCGACGTGCCTGTTATCGTTCGTGATGTGGATGATCGAACGGCGCTCGAGTTGGCCATCGTTGAGAACGTCCAGCGCTCAGACCTCAATCCGCTGGAAGAGGCGATGGGTTATGAGCAGCTGATCGCGGAACACGGTTACACTCAGAACGATCTCGGTGAGATTATCGGCAAGAGCCGAAGCCACGTCGCCAACAGCCTTCGGCTATTGAAACTTCCGGACCCGGTACGCGACATGCTCGCGGATGGGTCGCTTTCCGCAGGTCATGCGCGGGCGCTTGTTTCCACTTCCGATCCGGCGAATCTCGCACGCATGATTGTTTCCAAGGGCTTGTCGGTCCGTGATGCCGAGAGGTTGGCTCAGAACGACATCAAATCGCAGGGCGAAGCTACGGAAAAGCGCCCTGCCGCGGAAAAAGATTCAGATACGGTCGCACTGGAGCGCAGTCTTTCTGATGCCCTCGGTCTTGACGTAAAGATTAACCACAAGGGGGGATCGGGGCAAATCCGTATCGCTTACCGCACGCTCGAGCAACTTGAGGCAGTGTGTCGCTTGTTGGAAAATAAACAATAAGTACCTGTTTTAATTGAAAAATACCCGCCTTTGGCGGGTATTATCGTTATGGCGACCGCCTAAAAATCTATTGCACGGCCCTTTATTTCGTAGTCGCCGAAACGAACCGGTTCGGCGCCGCCGCGGCCACCGGTTTCCGGTGGTAACTGTAGATCTGCCTGTTGTTTGCGCCGTTCTTCTGCTTCTTTCAGGGCCCGCTCAGCCGCAGGCGATAGCCGCCTCCGCTGCTCCGCGCCGTTGTCGTTATCCGCATCCTGCATGAGAAATCCTCCCTATAACGGGATATTGAAATATGTTTGCCGTTTCCCAGATTATATACCCATAGGGATTTTTTAAACCCCGGAATAATCCGGCGATGAGAATTCCGGCCACGACAGGGAGATTTCAGCGGATGAACATGATGCGCACGGCAATGCTTCTAGCCTTCATGACGGCATTGTTCATGGGCGTCGGTTTTCTGATCGGAGGCAAGGGCGGCATGATGATTGCTCTCGTCATGGCTGCCGGCATGAATCTTTTTTCCTACTGGAATTCAGATAAGATGGTTCTCTCGGCCTATCATGCCCGGGAAATCGATGAGGCGAATGCGCCTGAGTTCTTCCACATGATCCGCGATCTCTCACATAATGCCGGCCTGCCGATGCCGAAAGTCTATATTTATGACAGCCCGCAGCCAAACGCCTTTGCTACGGGAAGGAACCCGCAAAACGCCGCTGTTGCTGCTTCAACGGGTCTGCTGGAGCGTTTGACGCCCGAGGAAGTGGCCGGTGTGATGGCGCATGAACTGGCGCATGTGCAAAACCGGGATACGCTGACAATGACAATTACCGCTACGCTGGCGGGTGCGATTTCCATGCTCGGCAACTTCGCGTTCTTCTTTGGCGGCAATCGGGAAAACAATAATAACCCTCTCGGATTCATCGGCGTCCTGGTTGCGATGATCGTCGCACCGCTTGCCGCAATGCTGGTCCAGATGGCGATCAGCCGGACACGCGAATATTCCGCCGACCGGCGTGGCGCTGAAATCTGTGGCAATCCTCTCTGGCTTGCATCGGCGTTGCAAAAGATTTCCGGCATGGCGCAGCGTATCCACAACGACGACGCGGAGCGCAATCCTGCAACAGCGCATATGTTCATCATCAACCCGCTCTCGGGTGAACGTATGGACAATCTCTTCTCCACGCACCCGAATACGGAAAACCGGGTGGCGGCGTTGCATGCGATGGCACAGGAGTTTTCCCCGCGAGGATCGACGCCGCCGCCATCGGGTGATAGACCTCAGCGCAAATCGGGTTCGGTTCCCAAGACAGGCTGGGGACGGGGCAATGAAAATGAGCGCAAGGGACCTTGGTCTTGACATCAGATATTCAAAATAAGCCGTCACGGTCCAAAAAACCGAGGTTGGCGCAAGGCAGGGGCCGTGAAGACGGCCCTTCGTCTTTCCAGGACAAACCCGGTCTTCCTGCGCGCATAGCTGCCGCCCGCATATTGGCCGCCGTTCTGGAAAAGAAAACCTCGCTGGACGGTATGCTGGACAGCGAAAATGGCAATCCTGTTTATCGCGCGCTGTCGCCCGCGGACAGAGCGCTGGTGAGAGCCATCGTCAATAGCGCGCTTCGTCACCTCCCTCGGATCGAAACGGCGCTGTCAATGCTGCTGGATGGCCCGTTGCCGCAGGGTGCGCGGTCATTGCACCACATTCTCGTCGTTGGCGCGGCGCAAATGCTCTACCTTGATGTCCCAGATCACTCGGCCGTCGATCTCGCTGTCGAGCAGGCGCATCGTGATCCACGCAACAGGCGCTTCGTAAAGCTGGTCAACGCGGTTCTGCGACGGCTGGGTCGTGAGAAGGCCGAAATCGAAAAGGCCGTCGCCAGTGTGTCGGTCCTGCCGGACTGGTTCTACGCAAGGCTGGTTTCGGCCTATGGGCATGAGGTGGCGCAACGCATCTCTGACGCGCAGCTCACACCTTCTTCCATCGACCTCACCGTCAAGGCCGATCCTGCCCTCTGGGCTGAGAAGCTGGGCGGAACCGTCATGCCGAATGGCAGCGTGCGCCTGGGTGAATTTGAAGGCCAGATACCTTCTCTCGAAGGTTTTGCGGAAGGTGCCTGGTGGGTGCAGGATCTTGCAGCCAGCATGCCCGTGCGATTAATGGGAGATATCTCAGGCAAGCGTGTCGCCGATCTCTGCGCCGCTCCGGGCGGCAAGACGGCCCAGCTTGCACTTGCGGGTGCGAAAGTGACAGCGCTGGATCAGTCTGGCAATCGTCTTCGTCGCCTGAGGGAAAATCTCGACCGGCTTGGCCTTCAGGCTGAAACGGTTGAGGTCAATATGTTGAAGTATCAGCCGGAGCAGCTTTTTGACGCTGTTCTTCTCGACGCACCCTGCTCTTCAACCGGGACATTGCGCAAACATCCCGATGTTTGCTGGACGAAGGACGAGGCCGATATTGCCAAGCTGGCTGCTTTGCAGGGCCAGATGTTGCGGCACGCGCTGACGCTGGTTGCACCAGGCGGTATCGTGGTGTTTTCCAATTGCTCGCTCGATCCTTCCGAAGGTGAGGCGATGATTGCCGAAGTCCTGGCGGAAAATCCTGATGTAGAACGTGTCGCCGTCCACAGTGAGGATTGGCCGGGAATGGAAGCGGCGATCAACGCCCAGGGTGACCTTCGCACCACGCCCGACATGTTCGGGGGTGTCGATGGGTTTTTTAGCAGTGTCTTGCGTAAGAAGTAGAAAAAAGCCAAGCTTTCGCGAATCATTGGATAATTGTCGATAACGTTCCGGTCATCACGGTTCACTGATAAAAACAAAACATGTGAAACGGGAAACACAGCTTGTTAGGGTCCTTTGCAGGCAGCATGAATGCCGCCGGTCTTCTTTCGCGGATGGCGTATCGCCATCTGTGTGTCGGCCTCACGCCGTTACGTCTGCATGTTTCACGTTTTGCCAATCGTGCGCCGGAGGGGCTGGTTGCGGCACCGACGGATCTTCGGGCAATCGATCCCTATTTTGCCGAGGAGTTGCTGCGCGGCCGTATCGCGCTTGCCGGCCGTGTCATGGAAACCGGTGGCCACTCGCCTTTTCAGGTGGAATATCCTTCGCTTGTTTTTGAAGAGCGGCTGCACGCGTTTAGCTGGCTGCGCCACATCCGTTCCGACAGATCGAGCGAGGCATGCAGGAAGGCCCGCCGTATCGTCGCCGAATGGATGGCCATCCATGGCAAAAAGCTTGCGGGGGTTGCGTGGGCTCCGGAAATCGCGGCGCAGAGATTGATCGCCTGGCTTTCCCACTCGCCCGTGGTCCTATACGAAGCAGATGCGGGGTTTTATCGCCGGTTTCTGAAAAGCCTGGTCTTTCACGTGCGTTACCTCGAGAAAATCGTTAGGCACGCGCCGGATGGGGAGGTGAGACTGCGGATCAGGATCGCGCTTGCCATGGCTTCTATCGCCATGCCCACCCGGATGTCGCGGATCGCGCGGCACGGAATGAAGCTGGCTCAGGAAATGGAGCGGCAAATCCTGCCCGATGGCGGGCATGTGTCCCGCAATCCGCGCGTGATGCTGGATCTGCTGCTCGACCTTTTGCCCCTTCGACAAAGCTATATCAATCTCGGCCATGACCTGCCCTCCGGGCTGGTTCCTGCGATAGACCGCATGTTTCCGGCGATACGGTTTTTTCGGCACCAGGGCGGCGATCTCGCCTTGTTCAACGGCGCAACAGCCACGCTCGCCAATGAGCTTGTTTCGGTGCTCCGTTATGATGAGACAGCGGGCCGGCCTTCAAAGGTTTTGCCGGATGTGAATTATCACCGCCTTGCCGCGGGCGAAACGGTGGTTATCGTGGATACGGGCTATCCTGGCTCGGCCGAGCTTTCACGTAACGCGCATTCGGGCTGCCTCTCTTTCGAGATGTCATGCGGAAAAAACCGCTTCATCGTCAATTCCGGGTTTCCGCGAAACGCGGCGCCTGAATATCAACGGGCTAGCCGGTCGACCGCTGCTCATTCCACCGTCACGCTCGCCGACACGTCTTCATGCAGACTGTCGCGGTCCAGATTGCTCGGACCGATCATGGTTTCCGGTGTCAGCCAGGTCGATAGCCGGCGTGAAACTGGCGCAAACGGCAATGATGTCCTGTGGGCGGCGCATGACGGATATCTTCACAACTTCGGCTGTTATCACGAACGGGAGATGGAGCTGAATGCCGCTGGCACCAAGATAAAGGGTCGTGACCTGCTAAGGGCCGATCATAATGCCGCAAACGCGCAGACCCAGTCGGTCTCGGCGGTTTCGCGTTTCCACATCCACCCCCATATCCAGCTGCACCAGCGGGATGATGAGTCAATTTATCTTGAGGCCGCGGACGGAACCACCTGGCTGTTGACGGCACCGGGGTTGGAGCTTTTCGTGACCGAGGACGTGTTCATGGCCGATGCGTCCGGCATGCGGCCATCGCAGCAGATCGAGCTACCGTTCAATCTCGCCAACACGCGGGAGATTCGTTGGCTTATTGAGCGTCAAGCCTGAGCGTTTCCCCTGGAATTCGGCAAAAATACCCTAGTTTTTATCCTTCGACGTCCCCGCTGTTTATTCTTGCAGTAAGCTGTGTTAACGCGGCGGCAATTGCTGGAAAACCCGTTCCAGCCTGTCCTCCCCGTTTAACGGAGTATATTCGATGGCCGTCGTATCCAAAAAAATTCCCGCTCCCGACATGGTCAAAATTCGCACGGCGCTGCTCTCCGTGTCCGACAAGACCGACATTATCGAGCTGGCGACAGTTCTGTCCAAACTCGGCGTCAAGCTGCTCTCAACGGGCGGAACGGCAAAGGCTATTGCCGATGCGGGTCTGCCGGTGACGGATGTCTCCGAGGTCACCAATTTTCCCGAGATCATGGATGGCCGCGTCAAGACCCTGCATCCCAACGTGCATGGTGGGCTTCTGGCAATCCGGGATGATGCCGAACATGTGGATGCGATGAAGGCTCACGGTATTGAGGCCATCGATCTTTCTGTCATCAATCTTTATCCGTTCGAGGACGTTCGCGCCAAGGGCGGCGATTATCCGACCACGGTGGAAAACATTGATATTGGTGGTCCGGCCATGATCCGGGCATCGGCGAAGAATCATGCCTATGTGACCGTGGTGACCGATCCGTCCGATTATCCTGATCTGGTTGAAGCCCTGCAGGCCGATGACGGACAGACAAGCTATGCGCTGCGCCAGCGCTTCGCCGCCAAGGCCTATGCCCGCACGGCTGCTTATGACGCAATGATTTCCAACTGGTTTGCCGAGGCGCTCGCTATCGAAACCCCTGACTACCGCGCCATTGGCGGCGTGCTGAAGGAAAAGATGCGTTATGGCGAAAACCCGCACCAGAGCGCCGGTTTTTATCTGACCGGAGAAAAGCGGCCTGGCGTGGCAACAGCGACGCTTCTTCAGGGCAAGCAACTGTCCTACAATAATATCAACGACACCGACGCCGCCTACGAACTGGTTGCGGAGTTCCTGCCGGAAAATGCGCCGGCCGTTGCAATCATCAAGCACGCCAATCCCTGTGGCGTCGCGACCGGTCCGACGCTTGCAGAAGCCTACCGGCGAGCGCTGGCATGCGATTCCGTCTCGGCCTTCGGTGGCGTCATCGCTCTCAACCGCACGCTTGATGCGGAAACGGCGGAAGAGATCGTCAAGCTTTTCACTGAAGTCATCATCGCACCTGATGTTACAGAAGAAGCAAAATCGATCATTGCCCGCAAACCTAACCTGCGACTTCTGGCAGCCGGCGGCCTGCCTGACCCGCGCGCGGCCGGCATTACCGCAAAGACGGTTTCGGGCGGCCTTCTGGTCCAAAGTCGCGATAATGGCATGGTCGAAGATCTGGATCTCAAGGTCGTCACCAAGCGCGCGCCGACGGCGCAGGAACTTGAAGACATGAAGTTTGCCTTCAAGATCGCCAAGCACGTGAAATCCAACGCCGTCATCTACGCCAAGGACGGCCAGACAGCGGGTATCGGCGCCGGCCAGATGAGCCGTGTCGACTCAGCCCGTATCGCGGCTCAGAAGGCCGAAGATGCCGCCAGGGCTCTCGGTCTGGCTGAACCGCTGACCCGTGGCTCTGCCGTCGCTTCGGAAGCCTTTTATCCCTTTGCCGATGGCCTGCTTGCGGCGATTGCCGCTGGCGCGACTGCCGTTATTCAGCCCGGCGGTTCCATGCGCGATCAGGAAGTGATCGACGCTGCCAATGAGCACGATGTTGCGATGGTCTTTACTGGCATGCGTCACTTCCGCCATTAAGCGCAATATGATCAGAAATGAACAAGGCCCGAAGAATCGCTCTTCGGGCCTTTTTTGTTTCACGTGGGACAGTGGCGTGAGGGCTCAGGTCACTGCGCCGACCTGCCAGGGCACGAATTCATTATCGCCATAGTCGTAGATCTCGCTGACAGTCTTGTTGCCGGAGGCCACCGCTATGATGTGTTCGAAAATTCTTTCGCCGGATTCTTCGATTGTTTCGTTCCCGGTAACGATCTCGCCGCAGTTCAAATCCATATCTTCCTTCATGTGTTCATACATTTCGGAATTTGTGGCGATCTTGATGCATGGCGCAGGCTTGAAGCCGGAAACCGAGCCGCGGCCGGTGGTGAAACAGATGACGTTACAGCCGCCGGCAACCTGCCCTGTCACGGCGACAGGGTCGTAACCGGGTGTGTCCATGAAGACGAAACCCTGCTCCGTTACTGTCTCCGCAAATTCGTACACCGCCTTCAACGGCATGGATCCGCCCTTGGCGACCGCGCCCAGCGATTTCTCCAGAATAGTTGTCAGGCCGCCAAGCTTGTTGCCGTGAGAGGGGTTGTTGTTGAGTTCATCGCCGTTACGAGCCGTGTAATCCCGCCACCAGTCGATACGCTGCAAAAGCTTTTCGGCGACGGCAGGGGTGATGGCGCGCTTGGTCAAAAGATGTTCGGCGCCGTAAATCTCCGGCGTTTCGGAGAGAACTGTGGTGCCGCCATTGCGGACGATGAGGTCGGAGGCATATCCGAGGGCCGGGTTGGCGGAAATGCCGGAGTATCCGTCGGAACCGCCGCATTCCAGCGCCACTTTCAGCTTTGAAAGAGGCTGTTCAGTACGGCGTGCGGCATTGACCATCGGCAGCATGGCCTTAATCTCGGCAATTGCCGCGTCGATCGTTTTGCGGGTGCCGCCATGCTGCTGGATTGTCATGGTGCGCAGCCGGTCGCCCTCCTCCATCTTGTAATGTTCGAGGATAGGCGCGATCTGGTTGGTCTCACAGCCCAAGCCGATCAACAGGATGCCACCAAAATTAGGATGGCGGGCATAGCCCTGGATGGTGCGGATCAGCAGACGGTAGCCTTCCGATTTTGTATTCAGCGCGCAGCCCCCGCCGTGGGTCAGCGCCACGACGCCATCGACGTTGTCGAAACCATCAAGGCCGCCCTGCTTGTTGAAATAATCGGCGATATAGCGCGACACGGTGGCGGAACAGTTCACAGAAGCGATGACGCCGATATAGTTTCTCGTTCCGACACCGCCGAGGCCACGGTCATATCCGATGAAGGTACGGCGCTCGGCCTCCGGCACCATGCCCTTCTCCTCAATGTCGACGCTGAACTGATGCGCGTGTTCGGAAGGCACCATGGCAAGATTGTGCAGGTGCACGTGCCGGCCAGGTTCGATGTCCTGGGTGGCGATGCCAATCACCTGTCCGTATTTCAGCACCTCATCCCCGGATCTGATGAATTTAAGGGCCACCTTGTGCCCGCGCCCAATCAACTCCAGCGCCGCCAGATCGCCCCTGCCCGTCGCGCCGCCCGCCGGGATGGACCGACGCGCCACCGCAACGTTGTCGTTGGCGTTCAGCAAAATGGTTGCCTCGGAATTCTCACTCACGGATGTTCCTCCTCCCGGTATATTGTCTGCTATGTTCCTGGGTCAGTTTTCGACCCAGCGTCTCTTCGAACCTTCCAGATGGGTATGCATGGCGGCCTGCGCCAACAGCGGGTCTTTCAGTTCAAGCGCGGCGAGAATGGCCTCGTGTTCCTGAAGAGCATGGGTCCAGGTATCGCGGTCTTCAAACTTCACGCGGAGCTGGGCCGAAATGGGGCTATGGCGCTCATCGAAAAGGTTGGCCACCATTCGGGCTAAAACGCTGTTACCGGATTGCTCGGCTATTGTGACGTGAAACAGCCGGTCCTGATCCAGCGGCTTGCGACCGGCCTCTATTTCCCTCTGCATGGTGTTGAGTATCTGGCGCAGGGTCGCGATCGTTTCATCGGTCATCCGGCTTGCCGCCAGCACGATGGTGGCACCCTCCAATGCGGCGCGCGCCTGCATCAGTTCGGAGGGGCTGTCGCCAAGCGATTTGGTATGGTGGGTCGTCTGCAGCGCTTCCGCCGAAACATAGACGCCGGAACCCATACGAATTTCCACTGTGTTGTCGATCTCAAGCGCAATCAGGGCCTCGCGCAGCGAAGGCCTCGATACACCGAGCTTCTGAGCCAGTTCCCGCTCAGCGGGAAGCCGCGTACCGGGCAGGAATTCACCCAGATCGATGAGTTCGCGTATCTGGTCTGCAATCTGCTGATAAAGCCTGCGCGGCTCCGCTATTTTGGCCTGACCACTCATGAGTTTTACGACAAGTCCTGTCTGAAGATCATATTTGGCCTTACCGTAGCGCCAAGCGTATCAATACGCAAGGAATTACTTAAATACTTGTAATTAAATATTTTTTTCCGATATAGTTTAGATATAATATTTTCGCTCTGGGTCTAGATTCGCAAATTGTCGGCTAATTGGCTTGACCATTTTAAAAAACCGGCCTAACCATTTGACCTGTTCATGACCCCGGTGGAGCGGGGATACGGGTGGGAGGTTTCCAGATGTCGCAGGGCGCATCGACAATTCGGGGCGAGTACTCGCCTGAGGAGATGGCGCGCGCGGAGCGTTCGGCCCTTCTGCGTCTCGAAAATATCAGCAAGGAATTCCCGGGCGTCAAAGCCTTGTCGAATGTGCATTTCGATCTGCGCAGCGGCGAGGTGCATGCTGTCTGTGGTGAGAACGGGGCGGGAAAATCGACGCTGATGAAAATCATCAGCGGTGTGTACCAGCCAAGTGATGGCACCATCCTACACAAGGGCGTGAAGGTACAATACGCCTCCCCCCTCGAGTCCGAAGCTGCCGGCATCGCCATCATCCACCAGGAACTCAATCTCGTTCCGCATCTTTCTGTCGCCGAAAACATCTATCTTGCGCGCGAACCGCGTCGCGGTTTCCTGGTTGACCGCAAGAAGCTGCGCCTCGATGCCAAGCGCTGTCTTGACCGGCTGGGTGTCGATATCGATCCGGATCAGATCGTCCGCGGCCTCTCCGTCGCCCAATGCCAGATGGTGGAAATCGCCAAGGCGCTCTCTCTTGATGCTGAAGTGCTCATCATGGATGAGCCGACTTCTTCTCTGACGGAGCAGGAAACCCGCCTTCTCTTCAAGGTCATCAGAGACCTCAAGGCTTCCGGCGTTGGCATCGTCTATATTTCTCACCGTCTCGACGAAATGGCCGAGATCGTCGATCGTGTGACGGTCTTGCGCGACGGACGTTATATTTCGACCGACGACTTCGCCTCCATCACCGTTGATGACATCGTCACGCGTATGGTCGGGCGTTCGCTGGAGGATAAATTCCCCGAGCGCACGTCGCGCCCGACGGACGATATCATCTTCTCCGTCGATGGGCTGACCCGCAACGGCGTGTTCAGCGATGTCAGTTTTTCGCTTCGGCGCGGCGAAATCCTGGGTTTTGCCGGCCTTATGGGTGCAGGTCGAACGGAAGTCGCGCGGGCGATTTTTGGGGCGGACCCGCTCGATGCCGGCAAGATCACCTTCAATGGGCGCGAGCTTTCGATCAGCTCACCGCAGGATGCGATTGAAGAAGGCATCGCCTATCTCTCGGAAGACCGGAAAAGCGACGGCCTCGCCATCAAGATGTCGGTGGCGGCCAATACGACGCTCGCCAATCTCGGCGAACTTTCCAACCGTTTTGGCCTGATCGACTTCAGGAAACACGACGAGGTCACCAAGCGATACGTCGACCTCTTGAATATCCGCACGCCTTCCATCGAGCAGACCGTGCGCCTGCTATCGGGGGGGAATCAGCAAAAGATCATCATCGGCAAATGGTTGTTCCGCCAATCCCGTATCCTGTTCTTCGATGAGCCTACACGTGGCATCGATGTCGGTGCGAAATTCGCGATCTACAAGATCATGGATGAGCTGGCCGCTCAGGGCATCGGCGTCATTCTCATCAGTTCGGAGCTGCCGGAAATTCTGGGGCTGACGGATCGCATCGCGGTTTTCCACCAGGGCCGGATTACGGGCGTGCTCGAAACCGCCAAGACCAATCAGGAAGAAATCATGCGGTATGCGTCCGGTTACGGCCGGGCCGCGCAGTGAGGAACGACATGGCCAATATTGCAGAACCCAAAAAGGGCTTCGCTGTCAGCGATCGCCAGAAGGACATCATCCAGAAATTTGCCGCGCTCGGCAGCCTGTTCGCCCTTGTCGCGGTGTTCTCCGCCACCAGCAGCGCCTTTTTTACCGTCAATAACGGCATGACGATCGCGTTGCAGGTCACGTCCATCGCTCTGCTCGGCATTGGCGCCACCTGTGTCATCATCACCGGCGGCATCGACCTTTCCGTTGGTTCGGTGCTGGCTCTTGCAGGGGTTGTTGCCGCTCTTGCGGTGAAGGAACTCGGCATGCCGGTGCCGGTCGGCATGTTGCTCGGCATTCTGACGGGTTCGCTCTGCGGGCTGATCAACGGGCTGCTGGTCACGCGCTTCAAGCTGCCGCCCTTCATCGCCACGCTCGGCATGATGCTGATTGCCCGCGGTGTGGCGTTGCAGATCACCGGTGCGCGCGCCGTGTCCGGCCTCGGCGAATCCTTCGGCGAACTTGGCAACGGCGCCCTTTTCCGCATCGTCAATATCGGTGATGATGGCTTTCCGAATGTCGTATTTCCAGGCATCCCCTACCCTGTCATCCTGATGGTGGTGATTGCGCTTGCGGTGTCCTTCATGCTCAACCGCTCGATCCTCGGCCGCCACATCTATGCCGTGGGCTCCAATGCAGACGCCGCACGTCTTTCCGGCGTCAACGTCGCCCGCGTCACTAACTTCACATACATCCTCTCCGGTACGCTTGCTGGGTTGACGGGGTGCGTTTTGATGTCGCGCCTCGTTACCGCCCAGCCTAACGAAGGTGTGATGTATGAGCTGGATGCCATTGCCAGCGCGGTTATCGGCGGCACATCGCTGATCGGCGGCGTGGGCACGATTTCAGGCACGGCCATCGGCGCCTTCGTCATCGGCATCCTGCGCAACGGTCTTAATATGAATGGCGTCTCTGCCTTCACGCAACAGATCATCATCGGCCTCGTCATTCTGGTCACCGTCTGGATAGACCAGTTGCGCAACCGCCGCTGATCAAAGGGCTGCGGACCCTTTCCGCAAAAAAGATCGGCAGGGGAGGCCCGGTATGCCGACATCACGGAGGAAGAAATGAAGAAAATTGCGACTGCCCTTCTGACATCCGCAATCGCGCTGTGGAGCGTTTCCACCGTGCAGGCCGGTGAAATCGCCGTCATCGTCAAGACCGTCAATTCGACCTTCTGGCAGAACGTCCAGAAGGGCGCCGATGCGGCCATGAAGAATTCTTCAGGCAACACCATGACCTTCCAGGGTCCGGCTGCGGAATCGGCCATTGCCGACCAGGTTAACATGGTTGAGAACGCCATCAACCGTAAGGTCGCCGGCATCGTGCTTGCACCTTCCGATCCGGACGCGCTGGTGCCTGCTGTCAAGAAGGCCTGGGAAGCCCGTATCCCCGTCGTTCTCATCGACTCGCAGCTCGCCAAGGGCTCTGAGCAATATTACCAGTCGTTCCTCGCGACCGATAACAAGAAAGCCGGCGAACTGGCAGCGCAGGCGTTGATCGACAAGGTGGGCAAGGAAGGCAAGATCGCCGTCATGTCCTATGTCGCCGGGGCTGGTTCTGAAATCGGCCGTGTCGGCGGTTTCACCGATTACATCCAGATGAACTCAAACCTGAAGATCGTCGGCCCGTTCTACTCGCAGTCGCAGATGGCGACCGCGCTGAACCAGACGACCGACGTTCTGGCCGCCAATTCGGACCTGAAGGGCATTTTCGGCGCCAATGAGCCGACGGCCATCGGCGTTGGCCGTGCGCTCGCCCAGTCAGGCAAGGCCGGCAAGGTCGTCGCCATCGGCTTCGACGGCAACCAGGATCTGCAGAACTTCGTGAAGGACGGCACGCTCGCCGGAATCGTGGTTCAGGGCTCCTATCAGATGGGTGAAAAGGGCGTCGAAACCGTCACCAAGCTCATCAACAAGGAAAAGGTCGAGAAGTTCGTCGACACCGGCGTCGTTGTTGTCACCAAGGACAATATCGAAAAGCCGGAAGCAAAGAACGTTCTTTACTGATCAAGCGATGACGCGCCGCTTCACCGGCGGCGCGTCTTTCCAAAGGCAAGCTGGAAAGTCTCCGCAATGAAAGTCTCCGATACACGTAAATTGCCGCGCCGCGCCGTCGACGTTACCGTCATGGGTCTCGGTTGCGCCCAGATGGGCAATCTCTACCGCGTTACGCCCTATGAAGAGTCCAAGGGTGCGTTTGACAAGGCATGGGAAAGCGGCATGCGTTATTTCGATACCGCGCCGTTTTATGGATATACGCGGTCGGAGCGTCGCCTGGGGACCATGGTGACGGAGCATGACCGGAGCGAATATTCGCTGAGCACCAAGGTCGGTCGCGTTATGGTTCCCGATGAGACCGTTGGCCCCGAAGAGGATGCCTATATTGCGCCGCTACCCTTCCGCCCGTTCTATGATTATTCCTATGATGGCATTCTACGCTCTTTCGAGGCCAGCCAGCAGAGGCTCGGCGTTCTGAAGCCGGATATTCTTTATGTGCACGATATCGGCTCCTACACCCATGGCGAAAAGCACCAGCATTACTGGGAGCAGCTGACCGCTGGCGGCGGCTTCCGGGCGCTTGGCAAGCTGCGTGAGGAAGGTTCAACTGGCGCTATCGGCCTTGGCGTCAACGAGTGGGAAATTGTCAACGACGCCATGGATGTCTTTGACATCGACGTCGCCATGCTTGCCGGCCGCTATACGCTGCTGGAGCAGCAGAGCCTTGCTTTCATGAACCTCTGCGCCGAAAGCGGTGTCGGCATCGTTGTCGCCGGTGCTTTCAATTCCGGCATTCTCGCGGGCAACCGCAAATTCAATTATGCCGATGCGCCTGCCGATATCCTTACGCGGGTTGATGCGCTGCAGGGTGTCTGCGAAGAAGTCGGTGTGTCGCTGCAGGCGGCTGCATTGCAATTTCCGCTGGCCCATCCGGCTTCGGTCACCGTCGTCTCGGGCGCGCGGAATGCGCAGCAGCTCGCTTCCAATATCGAATGGTTCGAACAATCTATTCCGGATGAGTTCTGGGCGGAACTGCACAGACGCGGTCTGATCGCCGAAGGTGCGCCGGTGCCGGGCGGAAAGGCCTGAGGCAATGCTTATCGACGCCCACCAGCATTTCTGGTTAATGAAGGACCGTGCCGGCCAGTGGCCGCCGCCGTCGCTCGCCGCCATCTACCGGGATTTTCTTCCAGCGGATCTGTCGCCATTGCTGGCCGCGGCCGGAATTTCCGGCACCGTGCTGGTTCAGACGATGGAGACGGCTGCCGATACGGATTTCATGCTGGCGCTGGCGGAAGAGACAGATTTCATCAAAGGTGTGGTCGGCTGGGTGGACATGAAGTCTCCAGATGCTGCAACTGAAATCGCCCGCCGGGCAAAACATCGGGCGTTCAAAGCCGTGCGCCCGATGCTGCAGGGCATGGAAGACGTGGCATGGATCGATGATCCGCTGCTCGATCCCTCCGTGGCGGCGTTGGTGAACCACGGCCTGGCGTTCGATGCGCTGGTCCTGCCGCCCAATCTGCCGCATCTCCTCGCCTTTGCCCGGCGTCATCCACAATTGCCTGTTGTCATCGACCATGGTGCCAAGCCGCTGATTGCGACCGGCCGCTACAGCGCCTGGCGCAAGGATATGGGCGCTTTGGCGGCTCTTCCCAATGTCCATTGCAAGCTCTCCGGCCTCCTGACCGAGCGCGGCGATCAGCGACCGGAAGCAGTGCGGCCCTATGCCGAAACCATTCTGGAGCTGTTCGGCGCAGACCGGGTGATTTTCGGCAGCGACTGGCCGGTTTTGCGACTGGCGGGCGATTATCAGGAATGGCTGGACTTCTGTCGCGATATCGTGCCGGCAGCGGACCATGCGGCAGTCTTCGGCGGTAACGCCATTCGTTTTTACTCCCTTTCCCACAGGTGATGCATGCTGGCGATTTTCTGCGACACTCCCGGTCAACTCAGCGCCAAGGATCTGCCTAAACCTGTGCGTGGCGAAGGTGAGGTGCTGGTGCGCGTCCGTCGCATCGGGGTTTGCGGTACGGATCTCCACATCTTCACCGGCAATCAGCCTTACCTCTCTTATCCGCGGATCATGGGCCATGAGCTCTCCGGTACGGTTGAAGAGGCGCCGCAGGGCAGCCATCTGTCCGTCGGCGACGTTGTTACCATCATTCCGTATATTTCTTGCGGAAAATGCAGCGCCTGCCTGAAGGGCAAAAGCAATTGCTGCCGCAATATCGGCGTGCTCGGCGTTCATCGTGATGGCGGCATGGTGGAATATCTGAACGTGCCGCAGCAATTCGTGTTGAAGGCTGAAGGGCTGAGCCTCGACCAGGCGGCGATGACCGAATTTCTGGCTATCGGCGCGCATGCGGTGCGCCGTGGCAACGTCGAAAAAGGACAGAAGGTTCTGATCGTCGGCGCCGGACCGATCGGCATGGCGGTAGCGGTTTTCGCGGTTCTCGATGGCGGCGAAGTCACGATGATCGATGGCCGCACCGACCGGCTGGATTTTTGCAAGGAGCATCTCGGCGTCGCCCATACAGTGTCGCTTGGGGACGGCGACAAAGATCGTCTTTCCGAGATTACCAACGGTGATTTCTTCGATGCGGTCTTCGATGCGACCGGTAATCCTAAAGCCATGGAGCGCGGCTTTTCCTTCGTCGGCCATGGCGGTTCGTATGTGCTTGTTTCCATCGTCGCGAGCGATATCAGCTTCAACGATCCGGAGTTCCACAAACGTGAAACGACGCTGCTCGGCAGCCGCAATGCGACGCCGGAGGATTTCGAACGCGTGTTGCAGGCATTGCGGGAAGGGAAAGTACCTGAGGCGCTGATTACGCACCGTATGGCGCTTGCCGACGTTCCATCGCAGTTCGCAGGGCTGACAGATCCGAAAGCCGGAGTCATCAAAGGCATGGTGGAGGTCGCATGACGCCCGAGACGCCCATCCTGCAATTCGGTACCAGCCGCTTTCTTCTCGCGCATGCGGACCTCTTTGTCTCGCAAGCGCTGGAAAAGGACGAGGCTATCGGTCGCATCGCGATTGTCCAGACAACCGGCAATGCGGAAAGCCTGAAGCGTGTCGCGGCGCTGAATAGTGGCGCGCCCTACCCCGTGCGCATTCGCGGCATCCGTGACGGGCGGAACGTGGATGAGGAAATTGAGGGCAAGGCTGTCGCGCGGGCCCTGACCTCGGCAACCGAATGGGAGGAAGTACGCCGCCTCGCCTGCGAAGCTGCTGTCATCTTGTCCAATACCGGAGACCGCGGTTATGAGCTTGATTCTGCGGATGGCGCAGATCTCGCGGCGGATTTTACGGCCGTCCCGAGGAGCTTTCCGGCGAAACTCTGCATTTTGCTGCTCGAACGTTTTCAGCGCAATCCGGAAGCGCCCGTGTCCATCTTTCCTTGTGAACTTGTGCCGCGTAATGGCGAAAAGCTGAAAGAGGTCATTCGCCGGCTTGCCGATGAATGGCAATTGCCGGCGGGTTTTGCCTTTTACCTGAACGAAAAGTGCCGTTTCGCCAATAGCCTGGTCGATCGCATCGTTTCCGAGCCTATCGATCCGGTAGGTGCAGTGGCGGAGCCTTACGCGCTCTGGGCGATCGAAAAGCAGGACGGGCTTGTCCTGCCCTGCAATCACCCTGCCGTGGTGCTGACGGACGATCTCGACCACTATGAAAAGCTGAAGCTCTTCCTGCTCAATCTCGGCCATTCCTACCTGGCGGAACGCTGGCTGCAGGATGCGCGGGCGAAGGACGAGACGGTGCGCCAGGCAATGGACGACAGTGCACTCGTCGCGGATCTGGAAACGTTATGGCGCGACGAGGTTCTGCCGGTCTTTATTGCTGAAGGCATGGGAAATGATGCGCAGGCCTATATCGGCGTGCTGCGGGAGCGTTTGCGCAATCCCTTCCTTGCCCATCGACTGGCCGATATCGCCGGTAATCACGATGAGAAGAAGCGCCGACGCTTTGCTCCGGTCATTGCCGCAGCGGACCGGCTGGGATTGAGCCTGCCGCAATCAAAGCTGCGCGCGGCGCTTGCCACCATCAGAAAGTAACGGAGTTTTTCATGCAGCGTATGGGAATGGTCATAGGCGTCAAGCCGGAGATGATCGCGGAGTATAAAAGGCTGCATGCCGCCGTCTGGCCGGAAGTTCTGGCGCTGATCAGCGATTGCAATATCCGTAACTACACGATTTTCCTGCGGGAGCCGGAAAACCTGCTGTTTGGCTATTGGGAATATCATGGCACCGATTTCAGCGCCGATATGGCGAAGATGGCGGCCAGCCCCAAGAACCAGGAGTGGTGGTCTTTTACCATTCCCTGCCAGAAACCGCTCGAAACCCGCAGGGACGGCGAGTGGTGGGCTATGATGGAAGAGACCTTCCACCACGACTGAACGATTTCCATAGGCACTGACCGCGAGTAAACGGCCATGACAAAAATTACTGATCTTCGTGTTTTCGACCTGCGTTTCCCCACATCCCAGAGCCTGGACGGCTCCGATGCGATGAACCCCGACCCGGATTATTCGGCGGCTTATGTCATTCTCGACACAGATGAGCCGGGTCTTAAAGGCCACGGGCTGACCTTCACCATCGGCCGGGGCAACGATATTTGCTGCATGGCCATCGAAGCGATGCGTCACCTCGTCGTCGGCACCGATCTTGCCACGGTCACTGAGAACCCGGGCAAATATTGGCGGCATCTGACCAGCGACAGCCAGCTGCGCTGGATCGGCCCCGACAAGGGTGCGATGCATCTCGCCACCGGCGCCGTTGTCAACGCGGTGTGGGATTTGCTGGCCAAGAAAGCCGGCAAGCCTGTGTGGCAGCTGGTGGCTGATATGAGCGCTGAAGAAATCGCCGATATCGTTGATTACCGTTATCTCACTGACGTGCTGACCCGGGACGAGGCGCTCGCAATTCTCAAGAAAGCCGAAAGCGGCAAAAAGAAACGCATCGAGACGCTGAAGAGCGAAGGTTACGCCTGCTATACGACTTCCGCAGGCTGGCTCGGTTATGACGACGCCAAGCTGCGCCGTCTTTGCCAGGAAGCCATCGATGCCGGCTTCAACCATGTGAAGATGAAGGTTGGACGTGATCTGGAGGATGACATTCGCCGTCTCACCATTGCCCGAGAAGTGATCGGCCCCGACCGTTATCTGATGATCGATGCCAATCAGGTGTGGGAAGTGGACCAGGCAATCGAGTGGGTGAATAAGCTCGCCTTTTCCAAGCCCTTCTTCATCGAAGAACCGACCAGCCCGGATGATGTCGCCGGCCATCGCAAGATTCGCGCAGCCATTGGTTCAGTGAAGGTGGCGACGGGCGAAATGTGCCAGAACCGCATCATGTTCAAGCAGTTCATCGCTGAAGGCGCGATCGATGTGGTGCAGATCGACAGCTGCCGTATGGGTGGCCTCAACGAAGTGCTGGCGGTGCTGCTGATTGCCGCCAAATACAATCTGCCGGTCTGGCCGCATGCCGGCGGCGTCGGGCTTTGCGAATATGTGCAGCACCTGTCGATGATCGACTATCTGGTGGTTTCAGGCACCAAGGAAGGTCGCGTCATCGAATATGTGGATCACCTACACGAGCATTTCATCGAGCCCTGTGATATCAGAAACGCCGCTTATATGCCGCCGAAACTGCCGGGTTTCTCCATCGAAATGAAGCCGGAGTCGATTGAAACCTACACTTTCGAGGGATGATCGAAAGAGAGCAGCGCCGCTTGAAGGCGCTGCCACTCAGCGTCGTTACCCGGAAGGCCGAAACGGATGTCGTCCGGCCTTTCATCGAAAATGCGCACGAGTATTCCGAGACGGCCGAGATGGTCGAACAGGGCCTCGGCACGCTCGTCCCGCACCAGTGTGAACAGAGGCGTGCCGCCAACCCCGTTCAGACCCGCTTTTTCCAAAAGGCAATTCATGCGCCGTGCTTCATCCGCGAGACGCAGCCGCATCGCAGATTGCCACGTTCCATCCGCCAGGGCTTCCGTTGCAATGTGCAGCGCCGGGCCGGAAACCGCCCATGGGCCGAGCCTCGTCTCCAACCCCGCAGCGATATCAGGGTGCGCAATTGCAAAACCAAGCCGGATTCCCGCCAGGCCATAAAATTTGCCGAAGGAACGAAGGACGACCAGAGCATGCCGATCAACGCTATCCGCAAGGCTCTGGGCGCCTCCGGTTTCGATGAAGGCTTCATCCACCACCAGCAGGCCGCCGTTTCGATGCATTGAATCGGCGAGCCGCAAAAGAGTTTCGCGATCGATGATACGTCCGTCGGGGTTGTTGGGATTGACCACCACCACGTAGTCGTGAGCGATCAGGTCGCTGATATGCTCCACTTCCATCATGGTCAGCCCGGCCATGCGTGCGGTGCGGGCATGTTCCGCGTAGGCAGGTGACAGCACCGCGCCGCTCTTGGCGCCCCGGGCAAGTGCGGTTTGAGCCAGCAGCGGCATGAGCATCTGGGTGCCGGGCGATAGCGTGACATGTCGGGCGGAGGGTGCGCCGAAATGGAGTGCGGCCAGCCGTTTCAGATAGTCGGCCGTCTCGGGCTCCGGCAGGCGAGCGAATGCGCTGGCGGGAATGGCAGAATACGGATAGGGATGCGGGTTGATTCCGGTCGAAAGGTCGATCCACGGTTCAGACGCGTCTGGAAACATCAGGCGCGCTCTGCCGAGATTGCCGCCGTGGCGGATCGCAGCCTGTGCCATTTCTGATATTGTCTCGCCCATGTTCCTCGCTCTCGCTTTCCTGTCGCTCGTGATCGAACGCCTGACCGGTTATCCGGACTGGCTGTTCAAACATATCGGCCATCCTGTCACCTGGGTCGGTTCGCTTATCGCGCTGCTGGACCAAAAATGGAACCGGGGCAGCGCGTCATTTTCACGGCGCAAGGCCGCGGGTGTTGTGGCGCTGGTTGTTTTTGTCGGGCTGACGGCGATCCTTGCATGGTTTGCGCAATCTGTTCTGCTTTTCCTGCCCTTCGGACTTCTGGTGGTCGCCATCCTCGGTGCTTCGCTTCCGGCGCAGAAAAGTCTGGAGCAGCATGTGGAGGCGGTTGCGACTGCGCTGGAGCGTGAAGGAGTTGAGGGTGGCCGCAAGGCTGTCTCGATGATCGTCGGCCGCGACCCGCAAAAGCTGGATGAGGCGGCGATCTGCCGGGCGGCGATCGAAAGTCTCGCCGAGAACTTTTCCGATGGCATCGTCGCCCCTGCCGTCTGGATGGGGCTTCTGGGCCTGCCAGGTGGTGCGGCTTATAAGGCGGTCAATACGGCCGACAGCATGATCGGTCATCGTTCGCCTCGCCATGAAGCGTTCGGCTGGGCTTCGGCCCGGCTTGACGATTTCATCAATCTGCCCGCTTCGAGATTGAGCGGCAGCCTGTTTGTCATCGCCGCATTTTTTGTCGAGGGCGCGTCGCCAAAAGCGGCCATTGCCGCGATCCGTCGCGATGCGCGCCACCACCGCTCTCCCAATGCGGGCTGGCCGGAAGCGGCGCTGGCCGGCGCGCTGGGTTTTGCGCTTGCCGGACCGCGTTCTTACGGCGGACAGATGATCGAAGCGCGTTTCATGGGGGACGGCGGAAGGTCTGCGCTGGTCGCCGGCGATATTCGCACGGCGTTGCGGCTGGCACGGATTGCGGACCTGTTGCTGATCGGCCTATTCGGGCTTCTGGCGATCCTTATCGCGCTATAGCCAGCAGCCCGTCGAGATCGAGGTGCTGTTCCATATGCGCAGCCAGACGGTCGAGAACCGCATCCACCTGCGCATCATAGTTCAGGTCGGTGCCGCACCCGCCGAGACGCTCCAACCATGCGCCGCGCTGGCTATCATGAGCAAAAAGGCCGTGAATATAGGTGCCGAAGACACGGCCGTCGGGTGAGATGCTTCCATCGTAATGCCCGTCGATCGTCGAAAACACCAGATTGCCTGCTGCTCCCGTGGTTTCCCCGACATGCATTTCGTAGCCGGATAAACCAACACCATCAAAGCTCACGCCTTGAACGGAAACGAGTCGCTTGTCACCCGTCAAAACCGTGTCGACATCAAGCAGACCGAGCCCGTCGACAGTCGCAGGTGGTCCCTCGATACCGTCAGGATCCGCAACGGTTTTTCCGAGCATCTGGTAGCCACCGCAAAGGCCGAGAACGTAGCCGCCGCGGCGCACATGCGCCTTTATGTCGATGTCCAGACCCGCATCTTTCAGCACGGCGAGATCGGCAATGGTGGATTTCGAACCGCACAGCAAAACCAGCCGGCAATCGGCGGGAATGGTCTCGCCCGGCCGCACGCGGATCAGTTCCACGTCCGGCTCCATGTCCAGAGGGTCGAGATCATCGAAATTGGAAATGTGCGGCAGGATCGGCACGGCGATGCGGATCTTTGCGCCGGGTTTTCGCTCAGCCGGGCCGGAAAGACCGAGCGCGTCTTCAGCCGGCAGTTTCGTGGCATCGGAGAAATGTGGCAGAAGGCCTATCGAGGCCCAGCCTGTCCTTTTCTGAATTATCCGCATGCCGTCCGAAAACAACGCGGGATCACCGCGAAAGCGGTTGACGATGAAACCTTCGATCATCGCCGCATCGTCAGGTTCGAGGACGGCTTTGGTACCGACAAGGCTGGCGATGACGCCGCCGCGGTCAATATCGCCGATGAGGATCACAGGCGCGTCAGCAGCTCTCGCAAACCCCATATTGGCGATATCATTGGCACGCAGATTGATTTCGGATGCGCTGCCCGCCCCCTCCACCAGCACCAGATCGGCCTGTTGTTTCAGGCGGTTGAAGCTATCCAGCACGCGCGGCATCAACCCGGCTTTCAGGTGCTGGTAATCGGCTGCTCTGGCATTGCCGGCGATTTTGCCCTGAACCACCACCTGTGCCCCGGTCTCGCTCTGCGGTTTCAGAAGAACCGGATTCATGTGGACAGAGAGGGGTACGCCAGCGGCCCGCGCCTGCAGCGCCTGTGCTCGGCCGATCTCGCCGCCGTCGGCGGTAACGGCCGCATTATTCGACATGTTCTGTGGTTTGAACGGCATGACGGACAGGCCGCGCCTGACGAAGGCGCGGGCTAGACCGGCCACCATCAGCGATTTGCCGACATCCGAGCCGGTTCCCTGAAACATCAGAACCCGTGCGGCCATGTCAGAATTCTATCCCTGGCTGTGCTTTCACGCCCGCCTTGAAATGATGTTTTACCAGCGTCATCTCCGTCACCATGTCGGCGGCGTCGATCAGCGGTTGCTTGGCATTGCGGCCGGTGACGATGATGTGCAGATCGGGCCGACGGCTGGCCAGCGTCGTCACGACCTCGTCAAGCGGCAGGTAATCATAACGCAATGCGATATTCAGTTCGTCGAGTATCAGCAGGCCGATCGTCTGGTCAACCATCAGTGTCACGGCTTCTTCCCACGCCTTCGCGGCAGCGGCAACATCGCGCTTCAGATCCTGCGTATCCCAGGTGAAGCCTTCCCCCATGGTACGCCACACCACCTTGTCACCGAACAGAGCCAGCGCCTGCTGTTCGCCGGTCGACCATGCACCCTTGATGAATTGCACGACGCCGACCCTGCGCCCGATGCCGAGCATACGCAACGCAAGGCCGAAGGCGGCCGTGGACTTGCCCTTGCCGGGGCCGGTATTGATCATCAGCAGACCTTTTTCGATGGTCTTTGCCGCGACTTCGGCATCCTGCACCGTCTTGCGGTTGACCATTTTCTGCCGATGGCGCTCGGCTTCGTTGTCGCTGATGTCGCGTGTCATCGCATATTCCTTCTTCACTCCAGCAGCCGGGAACTTATCCCTGCCCTTCGGAGCGGCGACTATACCCAATTTGCCGCACCCGGCAATGCGCGAGCCACGGGGGGCGGCATTGACCCCAAAGCCCGTTCGGCCTAAGGGTAAGGAACTGACGGTCTTTCCCCGGCAACGGGAAAAGCTAAGAGGGAACACGGTTCCACCCTGAAACGGGTCATTCCGTGGCTGCCCCCGCAACTGTAAGCGGCAAGCCCGCACCGTAAAGCCACTGGACCAGAGAGACGGTTCGGGAAGGCGGTGTCCGGGCGCTCATCGAGCCGCAAGCCAGGAGACCTGCCGCTTCAGGAAAAACGTCTACCGGGCGGGGTGCTCCGGTCAGTCGATGACGTCGAACAGCCGGTCTGTGCCTGTGCGCATACCGTTTTCGATATCCGCACCCCGAAGAATTTGACTCGGCGCGGGAACGATACGGTTTGGATATTTCAGCGACATCTTCATTTGCTGGTGGAAACGCGCAGGATGAAACGGCGTCCGGTGTGGTCGTTTTCGTTTGCCGAAGCTGTCGCGACGAAGCTGATCCCAGTGCCGAGCCACGTGCCGGCTCACGTCTTGCCGAGGCCGTCACCGCAGAGGCGGAAGCGTCCGGCATCGCGGTCCGTTCCGTCAATTGTCTCGCCAACTGCAAACGTGGCCTCAGTGCCGTGCTGCGCAGCGCCAATGGCTGGTCCTATGTGTTTGGCGGGCTGACACCCGACGATGCAGGGGACCTGCTGACCGGCGCGCGGCTTCTTTCTGCGTCTTCAGATGGCCTGATGCCCTGGCGCGGCCGCCCCGAACCATTAAAGCGCGGCATGGTGGCGCGCATTCCCCCATTCGATTTTACCGAGGAGAGATCATGAACAACCATCTGGACCGCGTTCCCTGCACCATCGTCACCGGTTTTCTGGGGGCGGGAAAAACGACGCTGTTGCGTGGTCTTCTGGAAAAGCTGGACGGCAAGCGGCTCGCAATCATCGTCAATGAATTCGGCGATATCGGTATCGACGGCGAAATCCTGAAAGGCTGCGGCATTGAAAGCTGCCCCGAAGAAAACATCGTCGAACTGGCCAACGGCTGTATCTGCTGCACGGTGGCTGACGATTTCCAGCCCGCGATCGAACAAATTCTCAGCCGCCAGCCGAAGGTGGAGCATATCCTGATCGAGACCTCTGGTCTTGCCCTGCCTAAGCCGCTGGTCCAGGCTTTCCAATGGCCGGCCATCAAGAGCCGCGTGACCGTGGACGCCGTCGTGGCCGTGGTGGATGGCGCCGCCCTTGCTGAAGGAAAGGTCGCGCACGACATGGAGGCGCTCGCTGCTCAGCGGGCCAATGACGAGGCGCTTGATCACGATGATCCGGTTGAGGAAGTTTTCGAGGACCAGGTCGCCTGCGCCGATCTCATCGTTCTCACCAAGGCCGATCTCCTTGATGAAGCCGGCCTCGACAAGGCGAGGGCGCATGTGCTCGAACATCTGCCGAAGGCGGCGAAGATCGTTGTGGCCTCTAATGGCGCCATCGACCCCGCCGTGCTGATCGGTCTTGGTCTTGCCGTTGAAGAGGATATCGAAAACCGCCGCACCCACCATGACGGTGAACTCGACCATGAACACGACGATTTCGACAGCTTCGTCATCGACCTGCCGGCCGTGGCCGATCCGGAAGCACTGGCGGCGCGCATTGCCGAAACGGCTGCGGCTGAAAACGTCCTGCGCATCAAGGGCTTTGTCGAAGTTTCCGCCAAGCCCATGCGTCTGCAGGTGCAGGCGGTCGGAAGCCGGGTCAATCATTATTACGACCGCCCCTGGGCAGCGGGCGAGCAGCGCCGCAGCCGACTGGTCATTATCGGCGAAAAGGGCATCAATCGCGAAAAGATCGAACAGATGCTGGCCGCCTGACGATGCATATTCTTGCCACCACATCCTCGTCTCTTGACGATCTGATCGAGCCGGTTGACCTCAACCAGCCTCGATCGGATGTGGTGATGCTGTCGTTTTCGACAAGCGATCTTGCCGGGCTTGAGCAGGCGTGGCGACAGGCGGACAGTGTGCTCCCCAGCCTGTCCGCCGCAAACCTCGCCGAGCTTCGCCATCCCATGTCGGTTGACCTGTGGATCGAAAAGACGGCGGAGCATGCCACGGTCATCCTTGTCCGAATCCTCGGTGGAGCGGAACGCTGGCGTTATGGAGTTGATCAGCTTTCCAGCATGGCGCGCCGACGTGGCATAAAGCTTCTGCTTCTGCCCGGCGAATGCAGTGAAAGGGACGAAAAGCTCGAAGCGGCGTCGACCGTGGACACATACATCCTGGCATCCGTCCTTTCCTTTTTCCGCGAAGGTGGAAGAGAGAATATGGGTCGCCTTGCCGGTGGCCTCGCCGCTCTGGCAAGAGATGACGCATGGCCGATGATAGAAGCTGAGCCATTGCCGAAAGCCGGCTTTTATCGGCCGGGGGTGGGGGTGTTGGGGCAAATGGAGGCCTGCTCTGGCTTCCCGGCTGCCGCGCCCGTTCTGCCTATTGTCTTTTATCGCTCCATGTTGCTGGCTGCGGATGCAGCGCCGGTGGATGCGCTCTTTCACGCGCTTTTCGAGCGCGGTTTCTCCCCGGTGCCGATTTTTGTCAGCGGCCTGAAGGATGGCGACGCCCTTCGCTTTCTCGAAAAGGCGCTGAGAGATATTCAGCCCGCTGCCATCCTTGCTGCGACGGCCTTTGCCAGTCAGAGCGATGCCGATGGCCATACGCTGTTCGATCGGCTTGGCGTTCCCGTTTTCCAGGTCGCCATGGCGACGACCCGCCACGACGGCTGGGCGGCGAATGCGCGTGGACTAAACCCGTCCGATCTAGCCATGCATATTGTGCTGCCTGAACTGGATGGCCGGATTTTCGCAGGCGTGATTTCATTCAAACAGCCTTGGACCGATGGCGGTATCAGTCTCGTAAACATGCCGGAGGCGGATCGTGTCGAACAGGTGGCAAGCCGCATCGCGGCCTTCCTGCGTCTGAAAAATACCTCGCCGGAGGAGCGGCGCATTGTCGTTCTGATGCCGGATTATCCGGGTGCAGCCCCGGGGCGAACCGGTTATGCCGTTGGTCTGGATGTGCCGCAAAGCGTGCTCGAAATGCTGCGAGATCTTGCAGATGCCGGCTATTGCGTCGAAGATATTCCCGAAACGGCAAGGGCGCTGCTCGATCGCCTTGAGCAGCAGGAAGCGACGATCGATCTTGCCGATTATCGAGGTTTTCTTTCGGGTTTGCCTGACGATGCCGCGGCCTCCTTGAGTGCGACATGGGGAGCTGCGGAAAGTGATGAAGCTTTTGCCGATGGCGGGTTTCGTTTTCGCGTCGCGCGTTTCGGCCAGGTCTTCGTGGCGCTTGCGCCGGACAGGGGGCGCAATGAGGACCGCCGGGTTGACTATCACGATCCCGCCCTGCCACCGCGCCACGCGCTTGTTGCCTTCGGCGCATGGATGCAGCGCGTGGCATCCGCCCATGCCATCGTGCATGTGGGCGCGCACGGTACGCTGGAATGGCTGCCGGGCAAGACAGTGGCGCTTTCCCGCAAGTGCTTTCCGGAAATTGTCACTGGTCCGCTGCCGGTGATTTATCCGTTTATCGTTTCCAATCCCGGTGAGGCGGCGGTGGCGAAACGGCGTATTGCAGCCGTCACCATCGGTCATATTCCGCCGGTGCTGGTTAATGCCGGGCTTTCGGCGGAACAAATGGCGCTTGAACAGCTGGTCGACGAATATGCGCAGGCCGATGGGCTCGATCGGCGACGGCGCGACCGGCTGGCGAAGCTGATCATTGAAAAAGCGCAGGACACCGGGCTTGCAACCGAGGCCGGCGTGAATACGAAGGACGATGCCGACGCCGCCCTCTCACGCATCGACGCCTTTCTCTGTGATCTCAAGGATTTTGCGATCAAGGACGGCCAACACATTTTCGGCCGATGCGCCGAAGGTGAGGCTGATCCTCTGAGACTTCAAAGCGCCCGGGCCGAGAAGGCGGCCTTGCTTGCCGCACTCGATGGCCGGCACGTTGCTCCCGGTCCTTCCGGCGCACCGGCACGGGGCCGGATCGATGTACTTCCCACGGGCCGCAATCTTTATGCAGCGGATCCGCGCACGATGCCGACGCCCACCGCTTTTGAACTCGGGCGCATGGCCGGCGAAGAGGTGCTCCGTCATCATCTGCAGAGCCACGGGGATTGGCCGAAACATCTGGTGTTCGATCTCTGGGGAAGTGCCAGTCTTCGCAACGGCGGCGAGGATGTGGCGCAGGCGCTGCACCTGATGGGAGCGCGGCCAATTTACGACGCCGGCACCGGCCGCGTGACCGGCATCGAGGTGCTGCCGCCGGCCAGCCTCGGCCGTCCACGCGTTGATGTGACGTTCCGCATTTCCGGCCTGTTTCGGGATATGTTTCCTGCGCTGATCGCGCTTCTCGATGCTGCCGCCAAGGCCGTGGCGCGGCGTGAAGAAGCGCCGGGCGACAATCCGCTTGCGGAAGAGGCGGCTCTGCTCGGTCATATACCACCGCGGATTTTCGGCTCTGCGCCCGGCACCTATGGTGCCGGTATTGAGGAGAAGCTCGCCAGCGGCAAATGGGACGAACGCGAGGAACTGGGTAAAGCCTACTTAGATGCGGCAAGTTACGCATTCGGAGGTGCGGACGGGCTGGAGATTTTCGAGGATGCCGGATTTGCGCAGGCGGTGCGCCGGGCTGATCTTCTGGTTCACACCGGCGATGATCCCGGCCGCGATCTTCTGGACGGTTCTTCCGATGTCGCTTTCATTGGCGGCTTTTCCGCTGCCAAGGCTGTACTTGGAGGCGTTGCCGATATCGTGGCGCTGGATACGACCGATCCGGCGCGCCCACGGGCAAGATCGATGACACAGGCCCTGACGCGGGTGGTGCGGGCCCGCGCCGTCAATCCGCGCTTCATCGAAGGCCAGATGCGACACGGCCCACGCGGTGCGGCGGAGTTTGCCGAGACGGTGGACCGGCTGGTCGGCTTTGCCGAAACCACCAATGCGGTGTCGTCATCGTTGATCGAAGCCCTTTACGATGCCTATTTCGGCAATGAAGCGGTGCGCGATTTCATCCTGCGGGAAAACCCGAAGGCGGCGCGGGTGATGGCGGAACGATTCTTGTCCGCCCGCCGCCGCGGCCTGTGGCACAGTCGCCGAAACGCGGTGGATGCGGAGCTTGAAATGCTGCTTTTGCCCCGTCCGGAAAGGGTCGGCGCGTGATGACGGCCTTATTCAATCCCGTTCAGCCAGTCAGCCGCCGCGGCGCATGCCCGGCTCTCTCTGCACCCATGCCCACCGGCGATGGTCTCCTGTCACGGATCGCATTCGAAGAGGATATCACGCCCCTTGAGATGAAGAGGCTTTGCGATCTTTCGGATTTCCATGGCAATGGCTTGATGGACATTACCGCCCGGGGCAGCCTGCAATTTCGCGGTCTGTCGCCCGAGAGCGCGCGCTTTCTGGAAAAAGAGGTTCTGGCGCTTGGTCTACCGCTTCGCGATGGGCTGGCGGTTGAGGTTTCGCCCTTATCCGGTCGCGACGAGACGGAAATTGCCGATGGCCGTTCTCTTGCAGACGAGATTCGCCGGGAGGCAAAAGCGCTGGGGCTTGCTGAAAAACTCGCCGCCAAAATGTCTGTGGTGATCGACGGTGGCGGATATATCTCCATGGGAGATTTGCTCGCTGACATCCGCCTGAAAGCACAGCGTGTGGAAGGGCAGGTCTTCTGGCGCCTGTTTGTGGGCGGTCCGGAAAGCAGCTCGGTGGATGCGGGGCTGGTTGGCGCCGGCGCCGCAGCTGGTGTCGTCCTTGAATTGCTCGCGCTTCTGGCAAAAAAAGGTCCGCTCGCCCGCGGTCGCGATCTGGATCGGAAGATGATTGAAGCGATCTGCGGTGATCATCTAGTGGATTGGGCCGGAAGCGAGGCATCCCCGTCCTTGGTGCCTTTGGGTTTGATGGCCGCAGGCGGGGCCGGTTTTGCTGCAGGCGTCGCGCCTGCCTTCAGTCAGATCAAAGCCGCTGATATAGCGCGTCTCTGCGAAGCGGCCGCCGTGCTCGGTATTCAGTCTCTTCGGCCAGCGATAAATCATAGCCTGCTGTTTTTCGGTTCCCAGCGCGCGTGCGGCGCACTGCTTGCGAGTGCCGGAACGTCGGGTTTCGTCACGGCTGCCGGCGACGGGCGATCTTCCATAGCAGTCTGTCCCGGCGCTCCCGGTTGCGCGTCGGCCTTTTATCCTACTCACGAACTGGCTTCCTTTGCGGCAGGCACTTGCGCCCCGCTGCTCGACGGTTCCGTGACCCTGCATATTTCCGGATGTGGCAAAGGCTGCGCCCATCCCGCGCCGTCGCTTCTGACCTTTTCAGGTTCCGATAATGGCATGGCTTTTTCGATTTTTGGCCGCGCCGGTGATTCGCCGGACGGCATTTTACCCTTTGCACAACAAAGAGCGGCGCTTTCGCGGCTTGCCCGTCTTTATGAAAAAGAACATAAGCCCGGGGAAAACGCCGCTGGCCTGTTTGCCCGTCTGGGCAGGCAGGCAATTGTCGCGGCGCTTCGACAGGATGACCGATGACCGACTATGACTATATTCGCGATGGCAATGCGATCTATGAGCGCTCCTTCGCCATAATACGCGAGGAAGCGGATTTGTCCGCTTTTGCCGAGGATCAGGCGGACATCGCCATTCGCATGATTCATGCCTGCGGGCTGGTTGAGGCCGCCGCCCATTTCCGTTTCTCCCCGGATTTTGTCTCTGCCGCGCGCGGCGCACTCCTTGCGGGCAAGCCCATCCTTTGCGATGCGGAAATGGTCGCCCATGGTGTGACGCGCGCGCGCCTGCCAGCCGCCAATGCGGTCATCTGCACACTTCGTGATCCGCGCACGCCCGACATTGCGAGGTCCATCGGCAATACACGTTCGGCCGCCGCGCTTGATCTCTGGGCGGAGCACATGAACGGTGCTCTGGTGGCGATCGGCAACGCGCCAACAGCCCTGTTCTATCTTCTGGAGATGCTCGAAAAGGGCGCGCCTCGCCCCGCCGCCATCATCGGCATGCCGGTCGGTTTCGTCGGCGCAGCGGAATCAAAGGATGCGTTGGAAGTCAGTACGCTCGGCATTCCCTATGCCATCGTCAAGGGACGCATGGGCGGCTCGGCCATGACGGCTGCCGCCGTCAACGCGGTTGCGAGGGCGGGCCTGTGAGCGCGGCTCTTTTTGAACATCGTAAGGGGAAACTCGTCGGCGTCGGCACCGGTCCCGGCGATCCTGAACTGCTGACGCTGAAAGCGGTGCGCGCCATCGAGGCAGCCGACGTTCTGGCTTTCTTCTGCAAAAAGGGCAGCAGCGGCAACGGCCGTGGTATCGTCGAGGCCTTTATCCGTCCGGGCACGCTTGAAATGCCGTTGGTTTACCCCGTCACGGTCGAAAGCGACAAGAACGGTGAGGATTATCGCGATGCGATCGCCCGATTTTTCGATCAGTCGGCGAAGGACATTGCAGCACATCTCGAAGCCGGCAGGAATGTTGCCGTGCTCTCGGAAGGCGATCCGCTGTTCTATGGCTCCTATATGCATCTGCATCTGCGGCTTGCGCCGTCCTATCAGGCGGAAGTCGTAGCCGGCATCACCGCCATGTCCGGCTGCTGGTCCATGGCTGGGCTGCCGCTGGTGCAGGGAGACGATATTCTGAGCGTGCTTCCTGGAACGCTTGCAGAAGATGTTCTTTCTGACCGTCTTTCCGGCACGGACGGGGCGGTCATCATGAAAGTCGGGCGCAACCTGCCCAAAATCCGCCGTGCACTGGAAAAGGTCGGCAAGCTCGAACAGGCGCTTTATGTCGAGCGCGGCACCATGGCCAACAGCCATGCAGTGCGGCTCATCGAGCGGGATGCTTCGCCTGCGCCTTACTTTTCGCTGGTTCTTGTACCTGGCTGGAAAACGAGGCCCGGCGCGGGTGAAGCACCATGACCGGCAAGCTCGTCGTCGTCGGACTGGGTCCCGGTAATGCTGCACAGGTGACGCCGGAGGCGCTTGCGGCTGTCGCGGCATCCGACGATTTTTTCGGCTATATTCCTTATCTCGACCGGCTCTCGCTTGGTCCCCATCAGCGCCGCCATGCCTCCGATAATCGTGAGGAGATCTCCCGCGCTGAACAGGCTCTTCGGCTTGCGGCCGAAGGTGGCAGGGTCTGCGTGGTTTCCGGTGGTGATCCCGGTGTTTTCGCCATGGCGGCGGCCATCTGCGAGGCAATCGAAAATGGTCCATCCGAATGGCGCGATATCGATGTTTCCGTCGTGCCGGGCGTGACGGCGATGCTGGCGGTGGCGGCAAGAGCTGGTGCGCCGCTTGGGCATGATTTTTGCGCCATTTCACTGTCGGACAATCTCAAACCCTGGGGAATCATCGAGAAACGACTGATCGCAGCGGCGCAGGCGGGTTTCGTGATGGCCTTCTATAATCCTGTCAGCAAGGCGCGGCCGCATCAGCTCGGCACGGCGTTTGACCTGTTGCGGGTGCATCTGCCCGGATCGGTGCCGGTGATCTTCGGCAGGGCGGCAGGCCGCCTGGATGAGCGCATACGGGTCGTGCCGCTATCGGAGGCGTCGAGCGACATGGCAGACATGGCGACCTGTGTCATTGTCGGTTCGGAAGAAACGCGTTTGATCGAACGTCCCGGAAAAGAACCGATCGTTTATTCGCCTCGTTTTTCGAAAAGAGAAAACTGATGGTGGATGGCGGTGAGCGCAGTCGCTATATCCGGCACCGTTACGCTTGTGGCGGCCGTGTCGTGCGACTGCCTCGGCCGCTCGATCATGATAACCGGCAGATGGAGTTGTCTGGCCGCTTCGATCTTGCCGTAACTTGCTGCGCCACCCGAGTTCTTCGATATCACGACCTCAATGCGGTTTTCTTCCAGCATACGGATTTCGTCCTCCGTTGCGAAAGGACCGCGTGCAGTGATGTAACGCGCATCCGGCAACTTCAGCGGCGGTTCCACGGGATCGACGCTGCGGATGAGATAGTTGTGCTGGGGCGCGGCCTCAAAAGGAAGAAGCTCCTGTCGACCGAGCGCCAGAAACACGCATCTGCCTTGGCCGCCAAGCGCGACGACCGCCTGATCGATGCTCTCGACACTTTGCCAGTTATCGCCCGGCTGAAGCTGCCAGGCGGGACGCGAAAGCCTGATGAGCGGAACGCCGGCGCGCTTCGACGCCTCCACGGCATTGGCGGAAATTCTGGCGGCATAGGGATGGGTCGCATCCACCAGAATATCGAAATTCCCGGCGCGGATGAAATCCGTCAGCCCCGCCGCACCGCCGAAGCCGCCACTGCGCATGGGTACGGGCTGTTCCACCGGGGAGATCGTGCGCCCCGCCATGGAGAGCAGGATACGATAGCTGGAATCTTCGCCCAGCCGGCCGGCCAGGAGGCGGGCATCGGTCGTGCCGCCAAGAATGAGTATGGAGCGTGTCATGACCTCTGAATATTCCGGAACGGGCAAGGCTTCCACCGAAAAGGAAGCAACGCGCTGGCTTTCCATCGTCGGCATCGGCGAGGACGGGCTTGACGGGCTCGGTAAAAATGCGCTGCGGGCAATCGAGGCCGCCGAAATTGTCTTTGGCGGCAAACGTCATCTGGACCTGGCAGCTGCGGCCATTCAGGGCGAGGCGCGGGCCTGGCCCGTGCCATTCGACGTGGAGATGAGGGACGTTCTGGCGCTGCGCGGCAGGAGGGTTTGCGTGCTGGCATCCGGTGATCCATTCTTCTACGGTGTGGGCGTCACGCTTCTGAGAAACGTCCCTGTCCGAGAGGTTGCATCGTATCCTTCGCCTTCGGCCTTTTCTCTCGCGGCTTCCCGGCTCGGCTGGCCGCTGCAATCGGTCGAGTGCGTTTCGCTGCACGGCCGACCCATCGACCTTTTGCGGCCGCATCTCCATCCCGGCACCCGCATCATAGCGCTGACGTCGCACGAGCGTGACCCGGTTTTGATCGCAAAATTGCTGTCTGCCTCCGGTTTCGGCCGGTCGGAATTTACTCTGCTCGAGGCTTTGGGAGGAGAACGGGAAAGATCGCGCCGCCTCCCGGCGAGCGATTTCGCCGTTGAGGACGTCAATGCTCTGAATGTCGTGGCAATTGACGTTGTTGCGGATCAAGGCGCACGTATCCTGCCCTTTGCGCACGGACTTGACGATGGCCTGTTCGAACATGACGGTCAGATTACCAAACGCGAAATCCGGGCTGTGACCCTGTCCTCGCTGGGGCCACGCCGCGGCGAACTGCTTTGGGATATCGGTGCGGGTTCCGGCTCGATCGGTATTGAATGGATGCTGTCGCACCCTTCGCTCCGTGCCATTGCCATAGAGCAGCACCCGGCAAGGGCGGAACGCATAACGTTTAATGCCGACGTCTGCGGTGTTCCCGGGCTTGAGGTCATGATCGGTTCCGCTCCCGACGCTTTTGAAGGGTTACCCCGTCCGGACGCAATCTTCATTGGCGGCGGCGGCAGTCAAGCGGGTGTATTCGATGGGGCCGTGGGGGCATTGAAATCCGGGGGGCGTCTGGTCGCCAATGCCGTGACGTTGGAAATGGAGGCAGTTCTGCTGGCCGCGCATGCGAGGCTCGGCGGTTCGATCGTAAGGCTGGATGTGTCGCGGGCGGCGGCTGTCGGTTCAATGTCGGGGTGGCGTCCGGCCATGCCGGTGACCCAGTGGAGCTGGGTGAAGCCATGGTGATCGTGGCTGGCATAGGCTGCCGCAAGGGAGCGACGGCGGGGATGATCATCGCTGCCTTGCGCGCTGCCGAGCAGGATTTTGGCGTCAAGGCCGACCGTCTGGCAACTGCGCCACTTAAATCGCGGGAAGCCGGCCTTGCGGAAGCGGCGAAAACCCTTTCCCTGTCGCTCGAAATCGTCGCGCAGCACCGGCTTGACGCGGTTATCTCGAAAACACTGACGTTTTCACGCGCAAGTTTCGAGCGGTCCGGTTTGCCGAGCGTGAGCGAAACCGCGGCGCTTGCGGCAGCGGGAGAGAATGCAAGACTGGTTGCGCCGCGGCTCGTACACGGCGATGTGACGGTGGCCATCGCAACCGCTGACGGTGCCGCCCCAGAGGATGGCGGCTGCGCGATCGAACATGGAGAACACGAATGACGGTTCATTTCATCGGTGCCGGTCCGGGCGCCGCCGATCTCATTACGGTGCGCGGGCGCGATCTTATCGCGGCGTGCCCGGTCTGCCTTTATGCCGGCTCGCTGGTTCCGAAGGCGCTGATCGACTATTGCCCGCCGGGCGCGCGTATTGTCGATACGGCCGCACTTTCGCTGGATGAGATCGAGGCGGAATTCATCGCGGCAGCAAGGGAAGGTAAGGACGTTGCACGGTTACACTCCGGCGACCTTTCCGTCTGGAGCGCAATGGGCGAACAGATCCGCCGGCTGGAGCAGCTGGGGCTCGATTACAGCGTGACGCCCGGGGTTCCTTCCTTCGCCGCCGCCGCGGCAGCCTTGCAACGCGAACTGACGGTGCCGGAAGTGGCACAGAGTCTTGTGCTGACGCGGATTTCCGGGCGTGCATCGAAGATGCCCGATGGTGAGACGCTGCAGGCTTTCGGCGCGACGGGCGCGACGCTTGCCATCCATCTTGCCATTCATGCCATCGGCAGGGTCGTGGAAGAATTGACGCCGCTTTATGGTTCCGATTGCCCCGTCGCCATTGTCGTGCGGGCGTCCTGGCCGGATGAGCGGGTCATTCGCGGTAGCCTGTTCGATATCGAAGGCAAGCTTGCGGCCGAGCCTGTCGAGCGCACGGCGCTGATCTTCGTCGGTCGTGGTTTGGCCTCGACGGATTTTCGTGAAAGCGCACTCTACAGTGCAGACTATGTACGCCGCTTCCGGTCTCCAAAGGAGGATGCGGCGGGCTGATGCGACGGGGTGGAGGCGGTGCGTCCCTTCAACGCGCCCTGACGATCGAAAACCAGGATATCCAGTGCTATGGTCGGCGTCCTCAGCGCCGCCGCGGCGGTCACCCAGGCTTTTTCAGCAACGATCGCGCCAAGATCGATAGCGTTGCGATCGGCCAGCTGGAAGGCATGGGCGACGGTGTTGGCGCTGCGAATGGCGTCAGCGATTTCCCCATCGCCACCTGCCTCCCCTGCCAGCGCCGCCAGCGCATCGAGATCGGCAAGACCTTTTTTGGAGTGCACGTCGAGCATCCCCTGGGCGAGCTTCGTCATCTTGGCGACGCCACCAGCAATCGTTACCCGTTCGACCGGGTGGCTGCGCAGATATTTCAACATGCCGCCGATGAAATCCCCCATGTCGATCAACGCGGTCTCGGGCAGTTCATACAGCGCCTGTCCCGCTTTTTCAGAGGTGTTCCCGGTAGCGCCGAGCACGTGAGTGCAGCCGGTCGCACGCGCCACGTCAATGCCTCGCCAGATGGAGTGGATCCAGGCCGAGCAGGAAAAAGGGATAACGACGCCCGTGGTGCCGAGAATGGAGATACCCCCGAGAATGCCGAGTCTGCCGTTGAGGGTTTTTTCCGCAAGTTTCTCGCCGTCTCGAACGGAAATTTCGACTTCGAAATCAGCCTCCGCACCAGCCACCTCGTGAATGGCGGTTTCGATCATCTTGCGTGGCACGGGATTGATGGCGGGTTCTCCTGGCGGCAGGGGCAGTCCGGGCCGCGTGACGGTGCCGACGCCCATGCCGGCCTTGAAGGTGATACCGCTTCCCGGCTGACCGCGCCGCACCGTGCTTTCGATCAGCGCGCCGTGGGTAACATCAGGGTCATCGCCCGCATCCTTGATGACACCTGCGCGGGCGAAGTTTTCACCCTTTTCCTCGGTCGCGAGGGAAAATGCGGGCCTCGCGCCGCTTGGAAGTTCGACCTCGACAGGGTAAGGAAACTCGCCGGTGAGAAGGGCGGCGCAGGCCGCCTTCGTGGCGGCTGCCGCGCAGGTGCCCGTGGTCCAGCCGCGGCGAAGGGTCTTTCCATCCGTTTCCATATGAATTCCTATAGCCGGGACGGCTTTTTCCGTCATCGTTAAAAAGCAGCCAAGAGAATGTCGATACCGCAGATTTTGAACAGTATTGCCGCAAAAAGTCCGGCCTTCGAAGCGGGGCACGTCTGGCTCGCGGGCGCAGGGCCGGGCGATGTGCGTTATCTGACGCTCGAAGTGGCGCTGGCACTCTCCCAGGCCGAGATCATCGTGCGTGATGCGCTGGTGAGTGACGATGTCGTGGCGCTCGGTCCCCAGGCGGAGATCGTCTTTGCCGGCAAGCGCGGTGGCAAGCCCTCTGCGACGCAGGACGATATTACCGCCTCGCTGATCGATTTCGCCCGGCAGGGAAAAAAGGTGCTGCGGCTGAAGGGCGGCGATCCCTTTATTTTTGGCCGTGGCGGCGAAGAAGCGGAGGCGCTGGTCCGTGCCGGCGTTCCGTTTCGCATATTGCCGGGCATGACATCTTCGCTGGCGGCGCTGGCTTCTGCGCGTATTCCAGCCACGATGCGTGGGATCAGTCGCGCCGTGACGCTCGCCACCGGTCATGCGGCTGGCACGGAGGAGGACCTGGACTGGCTGGCGCTGGCAAAAACACAGGAGCCTATCGTCGTTTATATGGGTCTGAAGAATATCGGCGCAATTGCAAAGCTTCTGATGCAGGGCGGACGTTCGGCGACGACGCCGGTCGCTGTCATCATGTCGGCGACAACTGAACAAGAGCGCATCTTTATTAGCAAGCTGGAAAGTATAGCTGGCGATGCAATGCGGGAAAATTTCGAAGCGCCGGCCTTGATCGTCATCGGAGAGATTGTGTCGATGCGCGAGCGGCTGGGAGTTTCGCAGGCATGACGGCGCGGGCGATCATCATCGGCGCGCCGCGCTCGGGATCCGGCAAAACCAGCGTGACCATCGGCCTGCTGCGGGCTTTTGCCCGACGCGGCATCAAGGTACGCGGCATCAAGACGGGACCCGATTACATAGACCCGGGTTTCCATGCCTTCGCCACCGGCTCATCAGGTCTTAATCTGGATAGCTGGGCAATGAGGCCAGAGCTGCTGCGGCACCTGTTTTCACAGCACACGCAGGACGCCGATCTCATTCTGATCGAGAGCGCGATGGGCCTGTTCGACGGCATTTCGGTGGCGGAAAACCGTACCGGTTCGGCTGCGGATCTGGCACGGCTATTCGGCATTCCCGTGCTGCTGGTACTCGATGTGTCCGGTCAGTCGCAGACCGCCGCCGCCGTTGCTCACGGTTTTGCCCATTACGATCCCGCCGTAACCATGGCGGCGGTGGTGCTGAACCGGGCCGGCAGCGAAAGGCACAGGCTCCTGTGTACGGAAGCCATCGAAAAAATCGGATTGCCGGTTGCCGGATGCGTGCTGCGCGATCCCTCCCTCATCCTGCCGGAACGTCACCTGGGTCTCGTGCAGGCGAGCGAACATCCGGAAATCGATGCACATATCGAAAGGCTCGCGGACGCAATGGAAAAATCCATCGATCTTGATGCCGTGTTGTCACTTGCCGCACCGGTTGAGCTGTCTCCGGGTTTGAAAACAGCAGCCATCGCGCCGCCCGGCCAGCGCATTGCGCTGGCGGAAGATGCAGCTTTCACCTTCCTTTACCCGCATCTCAAGAAGCACTGGCATGCATCCGGCGCCGAAATCGTGCCTTTTTCTCCGCTCGCCGATGAGGCTCCGGACGGGAGCTGTGATATCTGCTGGCTGCCCGGCGGGTATCCCGAGCTTTTTGCCGGAAAACTCGCGAATGCCGCTGTTTTCAAGGCCGGCATTACCCGCTTTGCCGCGACAAAGCCCGTGCATGGCGAGTGCGGTGGTTACATGGTGATGGGGGCGGCGCTGGAGGATGCCGATGGGGTGACCCATGCCATGACAGGGCTGTTGTCGCATGCCACCAGCTTTGCCACGCGCAAGATGAATCTCGGCTACCGGCAGGCAACAATTGCGGTGAATGGTCCGCTCGGATCGGCAGGGGAAGTTCTGCGCGGCCATGAATTCCATTATGCGCGGGTCATCGACCCCGGCCAAGACGCGCCTTTTGCTGAGATAGCCGACGGGCAGGGTCGCCCGCTCGGGCCATCGGGCGGCAGGCGAGGCCTCGTTTCGGGCACGTTTTTCCACGCCATTGCCCGGGGCGTTTGATCCCGGTGCGGCAAAGTGGAGCAAGCTGTGAAAGTTTGTAGGCTCCGACCGTTAGAAAGTGTTATAGGGTCCTCTCAGAGGGCATGGAAAGACGGAAATACTTCCGGCTCCATGTTCCGTGAAGTCCGGGCCGGAAGCCGTTCTGTCTGCCGCGGCCCGGATCTGCTATCGCGCATTTATCTCGAGCGTGCCTACCGATGATGAAACCCGGATTTTTTCTCTCCGCCGCTCTGGCTGCATCCGTTCTGCTCGCTCCTTTCGGTGTCGGGTTCGATGGTGTGGCTGCTCATGGCGGCGAAGATTATGCGACGCTGGAAAAGCTCGGTGCGGCGCTCTTTGACGATCCCAATCTTTCCATGAACCGAACGATGGCCTGTTCCACCTGCCATATGCAGGCGGCCGGTTTTTCCGATGGACGGGAAAACGACAAGGTTGGGCGCGATGTTTCGCTCGGCGATGACGGTTTCTCACTGGGCGACCGCAACGCGCCGACCGCGGCCTACGCCCGGTTCTCACCGCCTTTCGGCAGGAATGCGGCGGGAGAGTATGTGGGTGGCCAGTTCTGGGACGGCCGCGCCTCGCTGCTGGAGGATCAGGCAGGTGGACCGCCGCTCAACCCCGTCGAAATGGGTATGCCGAACAAGCCCTCGGTCGTGAAGCGACTCAAGGAGAATCCGGATTATGTCGCGGCGTTCGGCACGCAGTTTGGCAAGGATGTTTTTGAGAACGACGACACCGCCTATGCCGCAATGACGAAGGCGCTGGCGAGCTTTGAGCGATCGGACGAGTTCTCGACCTTCGATTCCAGATATGACCGCTTCCTGCGTGGCGAGGAAAAGCTGACTGATCAGGAAGAGCTGGGGCGGGTTCTTATCTCCTCGACGCAATTCACCAATTGCAATACCTGCCACGAAATCCGGGGCGCCAAGGGTCTGGAAGACGGCCTCTTCACCAACCACAAATATTTCAACATCGGTGTGCCCGCCAATACTCCTGTCCGGGCCGTAAATGGCTCGAAGCCGGGCGCAGTCGATCTCGGTCTTGCGCAGAATCCGATCGTCGCCGGTGATCCGGCTGAGCGCGGCAAATTCAAGGTGCCGACGCTGCGCAACGTCGCCGTGACCGGCCCTTACATGCACAATGGCGTGTTCAAGGATCTGCGCACGGTCGTGCTGTTTTACGTGAAATATAAGAGCAAGAAGCCGAGCCGTCAGATCAATCCTGAAACCGGCAGAGCCTGGGACGCGCCTGAGGTGCCTGAGAATATCGCCATGGCGGAACTGACATCAGCGCCGGCGCTGGACGACAAGCGGGTCGACGCCATTGTCGCGTTTCTGATGACACTGACCGACAGGCGCTACGAGCATCTTCTTACGAAGGAAAACGGGCAGACGGCTATGCCGCCTGCCCAGCCTGTATCAAGCCTTACGCCGAAAGCGCCTTGAATTCGGCAAGAACCGCATCACCCATTTCGGACGTGCCGACCTGGCGGCTGCCTTCTGCCATGATGTCGGCGGTGCGGATGCCCTGGTCGAGCACGTTTGCAATTGCTGTCTCGAGTTTCGTTGCCTCATCCACCATGTTGAACGAGTAGCGAAGGCACATGGCGAAGGACGCGATCATGGCGATGGGGTTAGCGATGCCCTTGCCGGCAATGTCAGGCGCCGAGCCGTGGACCGGCTCGTACATCGCCTTGCGTTTGCCGGTCTTGGCGTCCGGTGCGCCAAGCGAGGCAGAAGGCAGCATGCCAAGCGAGCCAGTGAGCATGGCGGCGACGTCGGAAAGCATGTCGCCGAAGAGATTGTCGGTGACGATAACGTCGAACTGCTTGGGTTTGCGCACCAGCTGCATGCCGCCGGCATCCGCCAGCATATGCTCCAGCTGAACATCCCTGTACTTTGCGGCATGGGTTTCGGTGACCACCTGGTTCCACAGCACGCCCGACTTCATCACGTTGCGCTTTTCCATCGAGCAGACGCGGTTGTCGCGGGTGCGGGCCAGCTCGAAAGCGACACTGGCGATACGCTCGATCTCGAAGGTGTCATAGATCTGGGTGTCGATACCGCGCTTCTGGCCGTTGCCGAGGTCGATGATCTGCTTTGGTTCACCGAAATAAACGCCGCCGGTCAGCTCGCGAACGATGAGGATATCGAGACCTTCGACAAGTTCCGGCTTCAGCGAGGAAGCGGCGGCGAGTGCCGGGTAGCAGATGGCGGGGCGCAGATTGGCGAAAAGTTCAAGATCCTTGCGCAGGCGAAGAAGGCCGGCTTCCGGGCGATGCTCATAGGGAACGCCATCCCATTTCGGGCCGCCTACGGCGCCGAACAGGATAGCATCGGCAGCGAGCGCCTTTTCCATGTCCGCATCGGAAATCGCAACGCCATGGGCGTCATAGGCGGAACCCCCGACCAAGCCTTCGGAGACTGTGAAACCGGCACCTTCAGCGCTGTTCATATAGTCGATCAGCTTGCGGACTTCGGCCATGGCCTCAGGGCCGATACCATCACCGGGCAGAAGGAAAAGCGAACGAACTGTCATAGGAACCCTCCTTGGGCGGCGCGCCGGAAAACATCCAGAAGGGATGATGGCGAGCGCGGCGTCAAACTCATTCCGTCCTGCATCTGCAAGGTCTTATTGCAACCGGACGGGATCGGGGGCTTCTTATCTCTGCCTCAGGGGCTTTTCAAGCAAAGCAAAAGCCGATCCGGTACGGTTTTGTACGGGATCGGCTTTTTAGTCTTTTACCGTGACGCATTTCCTGACAGGCCCCGCTTGTGCGAATGCCCGGCGTAGAAAGTGGGATCAGGCCCAGGGCCGCGCGGAGGCGTTGGTCTTTTCGAAGGTATCGATTGCGCCGCGATGTTCCAGCGTCAGGCCAATATCGTCGAGGCCATTCAGCATGCAGTGACGCTTGAACTCATCGATTTCAAAACTGATCGTACCGCCGTCGGGACCGCTGATCTCCTGACGTTCAAGATCGATGGAAAGAACGGCGTTTGATCCGCGCGATGCGTCGTCCAGCAGCTTTTCCAGGTTCTCCGGGCTGACGACAACCGGAAGAATGCCGTTCTTGAAACAGTTATTGTAAAAAATATCCGCAAAGCTGGTGGAGATCACGCAGCGGATGCCAAAATCGAGCAGCGCCCAGGGTGCGTGTTCGCGCGATGAGCCGCAGCCGAAATTATCGCCAGCGACGAGGATCTGGGCGTTCTGGTAGGCGGGCTTGTTCAACACGAAATCGGGATTGGGCGAACCGTCTTCGAGATACCGGGATTCAGCAAAAAGGCCCTTGCCGAGACCGGTGCGCTTGATGGTCTTCAGATAATCTTTCGGAATGATCATATCCGTGTCGATATTGACGACCGGCATGGGCGCGGCAACGCCTGTCAGCTTGGTGAATTTTTCCATCTGTCGCTTCCCGTGTTTCCCTGAACAAAATCTGGCGCTGGCTAAAGCCGGCCGGAGTTAACTGGGGAAATACTGCAAAAAGGGTCGCTTTAGAAGCGCAAACCCGCATTCATCGGTACGCCTTGCGCGCACCGCCGGTGCTTTTTCCGAATTCATCGACCTCAGAGATCGATAATCGTACCCTTGCCGTCGTTCCAGACGCGCATGTCGCGCTGGCTGCGGGGCTTCACAGGGATCGGAGCCGGCTTCAGACGCGCGGACAGGAGGCGGGCTGCGCTAAGAACCGCGAGCACGCCAATGAAAGCGACCGTAAGCGACGCCGTGAAAAGAGCGGCCATGGCCAGAATTGCAATGCCGGATGCGGCGATGAAAAACGAACGTATGCCTTGCATGATCCAAACCTTTCTTTCCAGACGAATGTGGGCCTTCTTCTTCCAGCTTGCAAGAGGATTCAGTGGATTGTCGGCTTGCAGATGTCACAAAAGCTTGACACAAGTGCGGCATGGTCAGTTTTTCCGAAAATATTCCTGTCCGACCGCGCCGTTCGCTGCTGTCTGTCCCCGCGATCAACGTCCGGGCACTGGAAAAAATTCGAGATCTCGATTGTGACGGGGTGATCCTCGATCTGGAAGATTCGGTAGCGCCCGACATGAAGGGCAAGGCGCGGGAGAATCTGAAAACCTTGTTTTCGCAAGCCCCTTTTTTCGGCGGCGAGACCATTATTCGCATCAATCCCCTCTCCACATCTGAGGGGAGGGCGGATCTGCAGCTTGTTCTTTCCTGTCGGCCGAACGCAGTCCTGCTGCCGAAGGTGGAACAGCCGGCGAATATCAATGACGTGGCTGATCTTCTGGCCGAAGCAGATGCGCCCGAAGCCCTGAAAATCTGGGCGATGATCGAGACGCCGCTCGGTGTCCTGAACGCCGCCTCGATTGCAGACGCGGCCCACACGCCGGATGCACGGCTGGCGGCTTTTGTCATCGGGCTGAACGACCTCCGCAAGGAAACGCGCGTTCCAGCGCTGACAGACCGCATGTATCTCGTACCCTGGATGATGCAGGTTGTGCTCGCCGCCCGTGCGTACCGTCTGGAAGTCATCGACAGCGTTTCAAACGACTTTCGTGACATCGAGGCCTTCGAAGCTGAATGCGAACAGGGGCGCGCCATGGGGTTCGATGGCAAGATGTTGATCCATCCTGCTCAGATCGAGCCGGCTAACCGGCGTTTCGCCCCGGACGAGACTGCGGTCGCGGAAGCGCGTGAGATCATTGCGGCTTTCGCAAAACCGGAATATGCGAAATTGAATGTCATCAACATGAATGGTCGGATGATAGAACGGCTGCATGTAAACCAGGCCGAAAGGCTGGTCGCCATGGCCGATATCATCGCGCAAAGAAAGGTAAAAACGACGTGAAGGTCTATCGTTTCATCACCGGACCGGACGACGCGAAATTCTGTCACCGGGTTACCGAGGCGCTGAACAAAGGCTGGGAACTCGCGGGTTCGCCAAGCTATGCCTTTAATGCGGCAAGTGGCGTCATGCATTGCGGCCAGGCCGTGACCAAGGTGGTCGAGGGCAAGGAATACCATCCCGACATGAAGCTCGGCGAGCAGTAAGCAGTCATGGCCGCCCCGATCAGCGATCGGCGGCGGCCTCGTCGGCGCTTTCTTCAATCCGCTCCATGTCGTCATCAGACAGGCCGAAATGATGGCCAATCTCGTGGATGAGGACATGAGTGATGATATCACCCAGTGTTTCCTCGTTCTCGGCCCAGTAGTCTAAAATGGGACGTCGATAAAGCGTGATACGGTTTACCATCTCGCCCGTTTCCATGGTGAAACGTTCGGAGATGCCCCGGCCCTCGAAAAGCCCCAGGAGATCGAAAGGGGTTTCGAGCGCCATGTCTTCGAAGACATCGTCGGTCGGGAAATCGGCGATCTCGATGATGAGATCTTTCGTCAGTGCGCGAAATTCTTCCGGCAGGTGGCCATAGGCCTCGATCGCAAGCGATTCGAAGGCGGAAAGTGTCGGCGCATGGCGGTCCCGCCAATCGTCGGTCTGGTCTATGCGGGCCATTTCTGCTCCTTGTTGGAAGGCCCATATAAACACTTGCTGGGCAAATTTCGAGACCTGACTGCCGCGCCTGCCGAAAAAGCATGAAATTCTTGGCGTTACAGTTACTTTTCAAGCCGTCTTCATCTTGACATAAACCGGCGTCTCGCGTAATCGGCACCCAAATTGATGGCGTAGTGCGCCTTCTTTTAAATACCGCCCTCAAAAAGGCGGCTTCACCGGCAGACATTCAAAGGGACATCCTGTCCCGACGGGTTTCTACCAAATTCCGACTGATAAAAAGACGGCCAGCTTGCTTAAGGCGGGCAGAGCCGGAACGAACATGAAAGGATAAAAAATGTTCGCAGTCATCAAGACCGGCGGTAAGCAGTACCGCGTAGCGGCCGACGCCGTGCTGACCATCGAAAAGCTGGAAGCAGAGGCAGGCGCAACTGTAGAATTCACCGAAGTTCTCGTTGTTGGCGAAGGTGCCGACGCCAAGTTCGGTGCTCCCTTCGTCAAGGGTGCCATCGTCAAGGCGGAAGTTGTCGAGCACAACCGCGGCAAGAAGGTCATCGCCTTCAAGAAGCGTCGTCGTCAGAACTCCAAGCGTTCGCGCGGCCATCGTCAGCATCACACTGTCGTCCGCATCACGGACATCGTTGCTGCCTGATCGGCGCGACACGGGAAACAAGGTTTAAAGGAGAACTCCAATGGCACACAAAAAAGCTGGCGGTTCCTCGCGTAACGGTCGCGATTCCGAATCCAAGCGCCTTGGCGTAAAGAAGTTCGGCGGCGAAGCTGTCATTCCAGGCAACATTATTCTGCGTCAGCGCGGCACGCAGTGGCATCCCGGCGCCAATGTTGGCATGGGCAAGGACCACACGATTTTCGCACTGACCGCAGGTAACGTGAACTTCCGTACGAAGGCCAATGGCCGCGTATTCGTATCCGTGGCACCGAAAGCGGAAGCCGCAGAATAAGCCGGTAAGCGTCATATGCAGCCGGTGTCCCATCGACCCGGCTGAGGCGTATCAGGTTCAGTCAAGAAAACAGGGGAGATGGGGCACCACCCAACTCCCCTTTTTCTTTAACCCCAAGGAGGGACTGAACCATGCAAGCTGAATTGTTGAGGGTTGACCAATCACGGTCACCCGAGGAACGGCCGAGGCCCGATCGGTCGAGGAGCGATTGCCCCGTTTTACTGTCGCAGAGGCTGGTTTTGCGCAAGCCTCACGAAGAAGACATCGACGCCCTTGCCCATCTTGCCAACAATGCCAATATCGCGACCATGGTATCGCGTATGCCGCACCCCTACACGGCCAAAGACGCCGCGGATTTTGTGCGACGCTCCAAAGCTGGCGAGATTGGCAAGTGCGTCTATGCGATTACCCGCATGGACAATGGCGAGTTTCTGGGCTGCTGCGCGCTCGAACCCCAGGAAGACGAAAAGACGCTGGAGATCGGTTACTGGCTGGGGGAACCCTACTGGAACCGGGGATACATGACCGAAGCGGCGCATGCGCTGATCGACATGGCCTTTCGTACGCGTGAGATCGACCAGATCGATGCCCGTTGCCGGGTCACCAACATCCCGTCGCGCCGTGTCATCCAGAAGTGCGGTTTCCAGTTTCAGGGATCCGGCATGGTCGGTTCGCTGGCGCTCGGTGGCATGGTGCCGGTCGAATGGTACAGGCTGGACCGCAAGACCTGGGTTTCTCTGAAGAGCTGGGGGGACATGGGATGAGCACGCTCGAACTGAGCCGCCGCCGGGCGGCCCCTGCGATAGCGCCGCCAGGCCCCTGCCCCGTCATCGAGACATCGCGTCTGGTGCTGCGCCCACAGCGCCTTTCCGATGCCGGCAGCATTGCGGAATCGCTTGGCGATTTTGCGGTAACGAAAATGCTGGCCCGCGTTCCCGCGCCTTACCACAAGCAGGATGCGCTGGAGTGGCTGGTGTTGCGCACCTCCGGCACCCTGCCTGACTGGGATTTCGCCATCACCAGCGGTGACGACACGCTGATTGGCGTCGTCTCGGTGGAATTGCGGCATGGCGAGTGGCATTTGGGCTACTGGCTCAACCGCTTCTACTGGGGCAAGGGTTACATGACCGAGGCGGTGGCCGCCGTCGTCGAGCGGTTCTTTCGCCGCATGCCGGGAGTGACCCTTCACTCCGGCGTGTTTGCGGATAACCCCGCCTCGCTGCGTGTGCAGGAGAAGCTCGGCTTCCGGGTGACCGGTTGTCACCAGATCTACGCCACGGCGCGTGCCGCCATGGTGGCGCATATCGACACGATGGTCACGGCTGAAGATTTCATTAAGCCGCATCGCATTTGAGGAGCATTACAAGGCCGGTTTGATCCAGACCGGCCTTGTCTCGCGCATGAGCTTCCCGCACGATAGTCTTTGACCTTGTGAAGAAGCGCTTGTATTCGAAACGACGATATTTTTGTTTGGCGCAGCACGATTGGTTGTTGTGCCCGCAAACCGACAGAACGGCAGTCCGATGAAATTTCTCGATGAAGCAAAAGTCTATATCAAGTCCGGTGATGGCGGCGCGGGTGCCGTGTCGTTCCGGCGTGAAAAATTCATCGAATTCGGCGGCCCCGATGGTGGCGATGGCGGACGCGGCGGCGACGTCTGGGTTGAGGTGGTCAACGGTCTCAACACGCTGATCGACTTCCGTTTCCAGCAGCATTTCAAGGCCTCGATCGGCCAGCACGGCATGGGCAAGACCCGCACCGGCGCCAAGGGTTCCGACGTGGTGCTGCGGGTGCCTGTTGGCACGCAGATTTTTGAAGAAGACAACGAGACGCTGATCGTCGACCTCACCAAGGAGGGCCAGCGCTTTCGCCTGGCCGCGGGCGGCAATGGCGGTTTCGGCAATGCCTATTTCAAGTCATCCACCAATCAGGCGCCCACTCATGCCAATCCGGGTCTTCCGGGTGAAGAAAAGACGGTCTGGCTTCGTTTGAAGCTGATTGCCGACGCTGGTCTCGTTGGCCTGCCTAATGCGGGCAAGTCTACATTCCTTGCAACCGTGACGCGCGCGCGGCCAAAGATTGCCAACTATCCGTTCACGACGCTGCATCCGAACCTTGGTGTCGCGACCATCGATGGCCGTGAATTCGTGCTGGCGGATATTCCCGGGTTGATTGAAGGCGCGCATGAGGGGGTCGGCATCGGTGACCGTTTCCTCGGCCATGTCGAGCGCACCCGCGTGCTTCTGCATCTCGTTTCCGCGCAGGAAGAGAAGGTCGGCAAGGCCTACAAGACCGTCAAAGCTGAACTCGATGCCTATGGTGGCGGACTGACAGACAAGCCGGAAATCGTCGCGCTGTCACAGATCGACGTGCTGGATGAAAAGGAACTGAAAAAGAAGGCCAAGGAACTGGAAAAGGCCTGCGGCCGTCCGCCGCTTCTTCTGTCCGCTGCCGCGCATATCGGCATGACGGAAGCCCTTCGCGCCCTTCGCGACATCATCGTGTCGGCAAGCAATGGCGGCGAAACCGCCCTTCCCGATCGGTCCATGCCGCATGAGAGCGAGGTCGAGGAAGAGGACGACCGCCTATGAGCCTGACACGCAAGCCGCTGGGTAGCCACCACCGGATCGTCATCAAGATCGGATCGGCGCTTCTGGTGGACCGCAAAAGCGGCCTGAAGAAAGACTGGTTGGATGCTATCTGCGAGGACATCGCGGCGCTGAAGAAAAACGGTGCGGATGTTCAGGTGGTGTCTTCGGGCGCTATCGCTCTTGGCCGCACTGTCCTCGGCCTGCCTTCGGGCGCGTTGAAGCTGGAGGAAAGTCAGGCGGCGGCCGCTGTCGGCCAGATTGCGCTGGCGCGGGCATGGTCGGAAAGCCTGTCGCGGCATGACATTGTTGCCGGCCAGATTTTGCTGACGCTGTCCGACACCGAAGAGCGTCGCCGTTATCTCAATGCGCGCGCCACCATCAACCAGCTTCTGAAGATCGGCGCTATTCCGATCATCAATGAAAACGACACGGTTGCGACTACCGAAATTCGTTATGGCGATAATGATCGTCTGGCGGCGCGCGTGGCGACCATGACGGGCGCCGATTTGCTGGTTCTGCTGTCGGATATTGACGGCTTGTACACAGCTCCGCCGCATCTCGATCCAGACGCCAAATTCCTTGACACGATTGCGGACATCACCCCCGAAATCGAAGCCATGGCGGGCGGTGCAGCTTCCGAGCTTTCGCGCGGCGGCATGCGCACCAAGATCGATGCGGGCAAGATTGCCACCGCTGCCGGCTGTGGCATGATCATCGCGTCAGGCAAGACGCTCAACCCGCTCAAGGCAATCGAAAACGGTGCGCGCTCCTCATGGTTCGCGCCATCCGGGACTCCGGTGACGGCACGCAAGACCTGGATTGCCGGGCAGTTGCAGCCCGCTGGCGAAATCCATGTGGATGCCGGCGCGGAAAAGGCCCTTTATGCCGGTAAAAGCCTGCTTCCCGCTGGCGTGCGGCAGGTCAAGGGCAATTTCGGGCGCGGCGATGCCGTTGCGATCATCGGCTCGGAAGGCCGTGAGGTCGCGCGCGGTCTCGCGGGTTACGATGCGGAAGAGGCACGTCTCATCATCGGCCACAAGTCCAATGAGATCGAGGCGATCCTCGGTTATGTCGGACGGGCGGCGATGATCCATCGCGACGACCTCGTCATGACCGGGGCCGCCGTGAAAGTTAAGAGTGCAGAGAAGGATGAGGTCCATGCCTGAACAGGCCGTGAAGCAGAGCCATGATATTGACGCGCTGATGATGACCATCGGCGCTCAGGCGAAAGCTGCTTCACGACCGTTGTCCATCGCTGGCGCGGACCAGAAGAACCGTGCGCTGCTCGCCATGGCCTCCGCCATTGAAGCCTCGAAAGAGGCGATCCTTGCTGCTAACCGCAAAGATCTAGCCGCGGCGGATCAGGCTGGTCTTGCGCCCTCCTTCATCGACAGGCTGACGCTCAATGATGACCGGATTGCCGGTATCGCTGAAGGCATTCGTTCCGTCGCGGCGCTGCCCGATCCGGTCGGCGAAGTCATCGCCGCATGGGACAGGCCCAATGGCCTGAAGATCGAGCGCGTGCGCACGCCGCTTGGCGTCATCGGTGTGATTTACGAAAGCCGCCCGAACGTGACGGCGGATGCCGGCGCGCTATGTCTCAAGGCGGGTAATGCCGTGATCCTGCGCGGCGGCTCGGATTCGCAACATTCATCGCGTGCTATCCATGCCTGCCTCGTGGAAGGTCTGAAGATCGCGGGTCTTCCCGAGCATGCCATTCAACTGGTACCGGTGACCGACCGCGCCGCCGTCGGCGCGCTTCTCAGCGGCCTGAATGGCACGGTTGACGTTATCGTGCCGCGCGGCGGCAAGAGCCTCGTGGCCCGGGTACAGTCGGAGGCCCGCGTACCGGTTTTCGCGCATCTTGAGGGGATCTGCCACATCTATGTCGATAAATCCGCTGATCTCGACATGGCGAAACGCATCGTTGTCAACGCCAAAATGCGCCGTACCGGCATTTGCGGGGCGGCCGAAACGCTGCTGGTGGATGCTGCTGCCGTTTCCACTCATTTGCAGCCGCTCGTCAAGGCTCTTATGGAAGTCGGTTGTGAAGTGCGCGGTTCGCAGGCCGTACGCGAAGTGATGGCGGGTCTCGCGCCGGCAACGGAAGAGGACTGGCGCACCGAATATCTCGATGCAATCATTTCGGTCGCCGTGGTGGATGGCATTTCCGGTGCGATCGAACATATCGGCACCTACTCTTCCAACCATACCGAGGCCGTTATCGCCGAGGATGCCGAGGTGGTGGCGCGATTCTTCAACGAACTTGATTCGGCCATTCTGCTGCACAATGCCTCGACCCAATTTGCCGATGGCGGTGAATTCGGCATGGGCGCTGAAATCGGCATCGCCACCGGCAAGATGCATGCGCGAGGCCCCGTCGGCGTCGAGCAGCTTACCTCGTTCAAATACCGTGTGCATGGCACCGGCCAGACACGGACCTGATATTTGCCGGCCGATAAGCGCCTCGACAGACGTTATCTCACCATGCCGCATGTGGAGCGCGGCATGGTTGTCGGGCTGTTCGGCGGTTCTTTTAATCCGCCGCATGCCGGTCACGCGCTTGTTGCAGAGATTGCGTTGCGCAGGCTCGGTCTCGATCAGCTGTGGTGGATGGTGACGCCAGGCAATCCGTTGAAAAGCCGCTCAGAACTGGCCTCTCTCGAAGATCGCATCGCTGCCTGCGAAAAGCTCGTTCACGATCCTCGCATCAAGGTCACGGCTTTCGAAAAATCGCTAGGCATAAGCTATACCGCTAATACGCTCGCCAAGGTGAAGGCGAAAAATCCGCACGTGCGCTTCATCTGGATTATGGGTGCCGATAATCTCAAGAGTTTCCATCACTGGCAGAAATGGCGCACGATTGCTGAGACTTTCCCGATTGCGGTGATCGACAGGCCGGGTTCGACGCTTTCCTACCTCTCCTCCACCATGGCGCAGGCCTTCAGCCAGGCGCGGATCGATGAGGACGATGCCGGTGTTTTATGGAAAAAACCAGCGCCCGCCTGGGTTTTCATTCATGGACCGCGTTCCACGCTCAGCTCCACTGCGCTACGTAACGGCCGCAAATGACACGGCCGATCACAAATGATGTATGTGGCCGCCGTCTAAGGCTCCATATCTTGAAAAGTTAATGCTTTGATGCCACCTTCATTGTGTGACGCAGAGAATCGCGTCGCGCAGTGCCTGTTTTGTCATTCTTGGAAAGGAAAACCTCTGACAACAGTACACGCCAAGGGAAGAGCATTCGTTGCTATCCCGAAGGGCCAGGACAGTGGCGCCGATGCCGCCGGCCATGCCCTCGACACCGTCCTCGCGAGCCTCGGGGACTCCAAGGCTGAAGATATCGTCTCTCTCAACATTGCCGGAAAATCGGCGCTTGCGGACTACATGGTTGTGGTTTCCGGGCGGTCGAACAGGCATGTCTCGGCGATTTGCGAGCATCTTCTGAAAGACATGAAGGATGAAGGGTTCGGAAACGCCCGCGTCGAAGGTCTTGAGACCGGCGACTGGGTTCTCATCGATACCGGCGATATCATCGTTCATGTATTCCGACCGGAAATCCGCGCTTTCTACAACATCGAAAAAATGTGGGCGACGCCGGACATGCCGGAAGAGACGCTGCATTGATGCGGTGAGCCTTTGAGCGAAGGCATCGTTTTTGCCGAAGATCGCCTGTGACTTCGGAGCGATGCTTCTGGCCGGAAATCAGTTCGGCCGCATAGGAATCCGCGCGCTATGCTGTTAAGAGCGTGGCCCATTGGGCTACGACACGTGCAGGTTTGCGATGCGGATTTCAATTTTTGCGGTGGGACGGCTGAAATCCGGCCCCGAAAAGGATCTTGCGACCCGTTATATCGAGCGCCTCGCCAAGACTGGCCCGGCGGTCGGGCTGGAATTTTCGCGGGTCATCGAAGTCGCGGAAAGTCGTGCATCAAACGCAGAAACCCGCAAGCGCGAAGAGGCGGCGATGCTGGAAAAGCATCTTTCCGATGGCGCAGTGCTCATCTTACTCGATGAGCGTGGCAAGGCGCTGGACAGCCCGGCCTTCGCGTCCTTTTTCGGTGATCTGCGCGACAGCGGCAAGCGCGAACTTGTTATCGCCATCGGCGGGGCCGATGGTCTCGATCCCGGCCTTTATGACAGGGCGACAGCCGTTCTCAATCTCGGCAAACTGACATGGCCGCATCAGATTGTCCGCATCCTGATTGCCGAGCAGCTTTACCGCGCCGTTACCATCCTATCCGGTCACCCCTATCACCGGGTATGACGCGGGGACGGATGCGGGTGCCGTCGCAATTTCAACATGAAACTCGGCGACACGGCTGACATGGGGATGGTCGTCGGCCGCCTTAAAGGCCTCTTGGAAGATCGCGGTAAAATCCCTAATATCGGCGCTCCCTGCTTCGGCATCAAAGAAAGTTCAGATGGACAAGAAGTCTCCAGGAAAACGGCACGCGGCCCTTGCGGGCGCGGTTCTCGCTGCTTTCGTTGTGGGGATCGGTCCGACCTATTCGCGCGATGATGCAGGCGCCGTTCCCACCGAGAATGGCGATTTATCTCCAGATGAGTTGCAGTCGCTGGAGAAGCGTCGTGACCAGAACCGTCAGGATCTGGAGGAGCTGGTCGACAGTATCGGACTTTCCGAGGACAAAACAAGGAAGCTCGAGGAGAGCATTGCATCCCTCAATCAGGACAGCGCCCGTATCCGGGAAGAGTTGATTGCGTCGGCTGCGAGACGCAAGGCGCTGGAAACCAAGATCAGCGATGGTGAGGATCGCCTGGCCAAGCTTTCGGTGCGCGAGGACGGCGTCAAGGCGTCTCTACGGGAGAGGCGCGGTGTACTGGCTGAGGTTCTGGCCGCGTTGCAGCGCATGGGCAGAAATCCGCCGCCCGCCCTGCTCGTTTCGCCGGAGGATGCACTTGCTTCCGTTCGCAGCGCCATTCTTCTTGGCGCCGTTGTGCCCGGCATTCGCGGTGAAACGGACAAGCTGGTCGCCGCTCTCAAAGAATTGACCGATCTCAGACAGGCAATCGCTCGCGAAAAGGACGATCTTACGGGTATGATGACGGCAAGTCTTGAAGAGGAAAAACGCCTCGACCTGCTGATTGCCGAAAACGACCGCAAGAATTCCCAGACGGCGGCGGAACTGGAGGCGGAGCGCAAGCGGTCCGAAGAACTTGCGAGCAAGGCGACGAGCCTCGAAGGGCTGGTCAGTTCGCTTGAAGGCGAAATTACCTCGGTACGGGAGGCGATGGAAAAGGCGCGTGCGGAAGAGCAGCGTCTGGCCCGTCTTTCGGAGGCGGAACGCGAAAAGCAGCGCGCCGCGGCCGAGGCTGGAATGCCCGATAAAAACCGTATTGCGCCCGCATATCCCTTCGCGAGTTTGAAGGGAAAGCTGGAGTTTCCGGTGGCGGGCGAAGTGCTGCGGCGCTTCGGCGATGCGGATGGTACGGGCCATTTTTCCAAGGGAGTTGTCGTCGCGAGCGGGCCGGAGGCCATCGTGACGGCGCCTGCGGACGGTTTCGTGGTATTTGCCGGCGATTTTCGCAGCTACGGTCGCATGGTCATCCTCAATACCGGCGATGGGTATCACGTGGTCATGACGGGCATGGATAATGTAAGAACCCGGCAGGGCATGTTCGTGTTCTCCGGAGAGCCGATCGCCTCCATGGGGGCAAAAAGAGTAGCGAGTGCAGCAGCATTGGCGCTGGAAACCGACAGGCCAACGCTCTACATTGAGTTCAGGAAAGATGGTGTACCGGTTGATTCCCAACCGTGGTGGACCGCAAAAAATACCGGAAGGGCGCACAATGATTCGTAAGGTTTCGCTTCTCCTTATCGGTGGGCTTATGGGCGCCACGGCGATGAGCGTGATTTATTCGGCGAGCATGCCGGCACAGGCGGCCGGGCCTTCGACCTATAAGGAGCTGTCGATCTTTGGCGACGTGTTCGAACGCGTGCGTGCGCAATATGTGACGCCGCCGGATGACGAGAAGCTGGTGGAAAATGCCATTAACGGCATGCTCAGCTCGCTCGACCCGCATTCAAGCTTCATGAATGCGAAGGACGCCAACGACATGCGCACCCAGACCAAGGGTGAGTTCGGCGGCCTCGGCATTGAAGTGACGATGGAAAACGAACTGGTCAAAGTCATCTCTCCGATGGATGATACGCCAGCATCCCGCGCGGGCATTCTTGCCGGCGACTTCATCTCCGAAATCGATGGTACGCCGGTTCGCGGACTGAAGCTGGAGCAGGCGGTCGAAAAGATGCGCGGCGCAGTCAAGACGCCCATCAAGCTGACCGTCATCCGCCAGGGCGCCGACAAGCCGCTTGAAATTACCGTTGTGCGCGACGTGATTGCCGTTCGCGCGGTCAAGTCGCGTGTCGAGGGCGATAATGTCGGTTATTTGCGCGTCATCTCCTTTACCGAGAAGACCTACGACGATCTCGAAAAGGCGATCAAGAAGATCAAGGCGGATGTTCCTGCCGACAAGCTGAAGGGTTACGTGCTCGACCTGCGCCTCAACCCGGGCGGTCTGCTCGATCAGGCGATCAATGTCTCCGACGCCTTCCTTGAGCGTGGTGAGGTCGTTTCAACCCGTGGCCGTAACCCCGACGAGACCCGCCGCTTCAACGCAACGGCCGGCGATCTGACCGACGGCAAGCCGGTGATCGTGCTCGTCAACGGCGGTTCGGCTTCGGCGTCTGAGATCGTTGCCGGCGCTCTGCAGGATTTGCGTCGCGCGACCGTTGTCGGCACGCGCTCCTTCGGCAAGGGTTCGGTTCAGACGATCATTCCGCTCGGCGAGGCCGGTGCGCTGCGTCTGACCACCGCGCTCTATTACACGCCGTCTGGCAAATCGATCCAGGGAACAGGTATCGAGCCCGATATCAAGGTAGAGCAGCCTTTGCCGCCGGAATTGCAGGGTCGCGTTACGGCAGAAGGCGAATCCAGTCTCTCCGGGCACATCAAGGGTCAGAGCGAAACGGACGAAGGTTCGGGTTCTTCGGCCTATGTTCCGCCGGAGGCCAAGGACGACATCCAGCTTAACTATGCGCTTGACCTGTTGCGTGGCGTCAAGACGGATCCGTCTTTCCCGCCCAACCCGGAAAAGGCTGTGGTCAACAAGCAATAAGAGCGTTGTGCCGGCTTCCGGCACTCCATCTCGATTGACAAACCCTCTGGACGGATCGTTCATTGCCTTCGGACCTGCGAAAACCGCTTCTGGGTCGTCAGAAAAAAAGCGCCGGTATCAACCGGCGCTTTTCCGTCATTATGGTTCTGGCGGCGCTTGCGGTTCTTTCCATCGGCGGACTGTCCGTCTACACGGCGCTCTCGCCCGGCAATCTGCAGAGGACGGCGGCCGGGCCGGACCTTGAACTGCAGCCTGCGCAAAACAAAGCTGAACCATCCGTACCGGCCGAGGAGGCCGAAACGGCTGGTCTGCAACCGGAAAGTGGCCGATCTGGCGCGAACATCAATCGTGCGACCATGCCCGATGGTAACGTTGTCTCAGTCTATTCTCCTCGGCCCCGTGATAATGACGGGCCTGTGTTGATGAGCGGCCAGACCTATGGCCAGGACCCGCGGATGGCCACGCGGCCCAACGAGGAATTGCTTGAGGATACGGCCTTTGGCAGGTTGCCAGTGGTGGGTGCCGACGGATTGCGACCGATGGAGCAATATGCGCGGCCCTGGTCGGGAGCGCGGGGCACGCGGGTGGCGATCGTGGTCGGTGGTCTCGGCCTCAGCCAGACAGGCTCGCAAAAGGCGATACGGGAACTGCCGCCGGAGGTGACGCTTGGCTTTGCCGCCAGCGGCAACAGCCTGCAACGCTGGATGCAGGAAGCACGCCGTGAGGGGCACGAAATTCTTCTCCAGATACCGCTGGAGCCCTTTGGTTATCCCGGCACCAATCCCGGCCCGGATACATTGATTGCCGCCGATCCCGCCAAGGTAAACCTCGACCGGCTGCATCGATCCATGGCCAAAATCACCAATTATACCGGCATCATGAATTATCTCGGCGGGCGCTTTCTCGCCGAGCAGGCGGCGCTGGAGCCGGTGATGCGTGATATCGGCAAACGTGGTCTGCTATTTCTGGACGATGGTTCGTCAGCGCAGTCCCTGAGTGGCGGGATTGCAAAGGCCATCTCTGCCCCTCAGGGTTTTGCCGATATTCTGCTCGACGGCGAAGTGACCGAAGCTTCCATCTTGCGGAAGTTGGACGAATTGGAGCGGGTCGCGCGCCGCAATGGTCAGGCGATCGGGGTGGCTTCTGCTTTTGATGAAAGCATTGCGGCGATCTCGCGGTGGTCCCGGGAAGCGGCGGGCCGCGGTATCGAGATCGTCGGCGTTTCCGCCCTTGTTTCGGAGCCGGCGGGGCAGTAAACCTTGCCTGCGGCCATTTCCGCGCCCTTGTGGCGCTCAGACAATGCGGGAAACCCATGACAATCAAAGCAGAAGATTTGCCCTATCGTCCCTGTGCGGGGATGATGGTTCTGAACGCCGAAGGCCTGGTGTGGGCCGGCCGGCGCATCAAGGAAGGCAATTCCGAATATGATGGCTCGCCGCATTTGTGGCAGATGCCACAGGGGGGCATTGATGAGGGCGAGCGGCCTCTGGCCGCGGCCATTCGCGAGCTTCACGAAGAGACGGGAATGAAAACGGTGCGGCTGCTGGCGGAAGCGAGCGACTGGATCCACTACGATCTTCCGCCGGAACTGATCGGCATCGGATTGAGGGGTAAATATCGCGGCCAGGCACAGCGCTGGTTCGCATTCCGGTTCGAAGGCGACGAAAGCGAAATCCAGATCGATCCGCCACCGACGGGGCACGTAGCCGAATTCGATGCCTGGGACTGGAAGCCGATGGAGAGCCTGCCTGAACTCATCGTTCCGTTCAAGCGCGGCGTCTACGAGAAAGTGGTTGCCGAATTCCGGCACCTTTCCGATAAATAAAAAAGGCGGCCGGCGGCCGCCTTTTCCGTATTTCAGTGGTCTTCCGCTTCGTTGGCGGAATCCGCATTGAGCTGGCCGTATTTTTCTTCGCCGATCTTGCCGAGCAGTTCGAGTTGGGTCTCGAGGAAGTCGATATGACCCTCCTCGTCGATCAGCAGCGTTTCGAACAGCTTCATCGAAACGTAGTCGCCGGCCTCATGACAGATATCGCGGGATTTCTTATAAGACGCCCGTGCATCATATTCACCAGCAAGGTCGGCTTCGAGCACTTCCTTGACATTCTGTCCGATACGCAGGGGAGCAACGGTCTGGAGGTTGGGATGGCCCTCCAGGAAGATGATCCGGTCGATAAGCTTGTCTGCGTGCTGCATCTCTTCGATGGATTCCGCACGCTCCTTCTTGGCAAGCTTGGTGTAACCCCAGTCATTCAGAAGCCGGTAATGAAGCCAATACTGGTTTACTGCACCGAGTTCGAGAAAAAGGGCTTCGTTAAGCCGCTCGATGACTCTTTTGTCGCCTTTCAATGTCCGCTCTCCTGTTCTCTTCGTGGAATCGCTTCAGGCGGGACATAAAATCAAAAACATCGGCCTCAGTCGAGTGCCGACGGGCGTGATATTCTTCCGTGGTTTTGATAATCAGGTCGACAACGGTCGGAAAACAGCCACAGCAGCGACCGCGCTTTTCCATGGCATGATACACTTTTGCGGGAACGATAAGCTGCCAACAGTCCTCATCGAGGAGCTCGTTGATAACGTCCTTGATCTCATGATCGGTGATGTAATTGCAGCTGCAAACCAGCATGATGGACTGCCTGTATGACGCAACACGTTGTTTTCATTCTTAAACCAAAACAGGACAGCGAATGTCAAGAAAAACCTCTTTTCAAATTCATAACGATTTCTAGACTCGTTCTAAACTATACGAAAAATGTCGTATTTTCATTGGTTTAGCTGCTTCTTTTTTACGTCCTGTTTTGCTCAAGTTTTCGTGCGCGCCAAAATGTGCTGTCACGACATCACGAGAAGTTTACTGATCTGAACCGGCCGGAGCAGCAGGCGTGTAAATGTCAGGCGAAATATTGACCGCCATTGGCCGTCATTGTGGAACCGGTGATAAAGCCAGCCTCGTCCGAGACGAGAAACAGGACGCAACGCGCGATCTCCTCCGGTTCCCCAAGCCGTCCGATGGGGATTTGTGGCACGATCCGCTCGGCCAGAACCTTCTCCGGGATCGCTCTCACCATTTCCGTACCGATATAGCCGGGGCAGATGGCGTTGACGGTGATATTGCGGCTTGCGCCCTCCTGCGCGAGCGCCTTGGTGAAGCCGATATCGCCGGCTTTCGACGCGGAGTAATTGACCTGGCCCGCCTGACCCTTCTGTCCATTGATGGAGGAAATATTGACGATGCGGCCGAAACCGCGCTCCCGCATGCCCGGCCAGACGGGGTGGGTCATGTTGAAGACGCCGGTGAGGTTCGTGTCGATGACGTCACGCCACTGCTGCGGTGTCATCTTGTGAAACATGGCGTCACGGGTGATGCCGGCATTGTTGACGAGGATTTCGACCGGCCCGAGGGTTTCCTCCACCTTCGCGATACCGTTGACGCACGCGCCGTAGTCGCGCACGTCCCACTGGAACGCAGGAATGCCTGTCTCCGTCTGGAATGTCTCGGCCCGGTCCGTCGTGAATGCATAGTTGACGGCCACCCGATAGCCGGCTGCCTGCAGGGCGCGGGCGATGGCGGCACCTATACCGCTCGTCCCGCCGGAAATCAAAGCAACCCGGCTCATCTAGGCCTCCATGACCTGTCATTGAAGCGCCTGCAGTTGTGCAGGTGCTTGTTCGTCGTGCTCAACCGCCACAGAAATGCGGCCAATGGGAGGCCGCTTCTATCCTATTGTCCGCTGAACCGGAATTGCTTTTTGGCAAGTGCGGGCGGCCCGCGCGTCAGAGCGCCTCGATGCACATGGCTACACCCATGCCGCCGCCGATGCAGAGTGTCGCAAGACCCTTGGACACGTTACGGCGGCGCATCTCGTAAATCAGGGTGTTCAGGACGCGGGCGCCCGAAGCGCCGATCGGATGGCCGATGGCAATCGCTCCGCCGTTGACGTTGACGATATCAGGATCAAGGCCAAGCCCGCGCACGACGGCACAGGACTGGGCTGCAAACGCTTCGTTGGCTTCGACGAGGCCGATATCGCCTACCGACCAGCCGGCCTTGGCCAAGGCCTTGCGGGAGGCGGGAATGGGGCCGGTGCCCATGATCTGCGGATCGACGCCCGCCGTCGCCCAGGAGGCAATACGGGCTAGTGGCTTGATGCCGCGCTTTTCTGCTTCCTGTTCCGACATCAAAAGCGTGGCGGCTGCGCCGTCGTTCAGACCTGAGGCGTTCCCCGCCGTCACGGTGCCGTCCTTGTCGAAGGCAGGGCGCAACTTGGCCATCGTTTCCAGCGAGGCGCCGGCGCGGATATGTTCATCGGCGTCGATGACGATATCGGCCTTGCGGCCCTTCACGGTGAAAGCGACGATTTCGTCCACGAAACGTCCGGCAGCCTGTGCGGCTTCAGCCTTGTTTTGCGATGAGACCGCAAACTGGTCCTGCTCATCCCGGGAGAGTTGCCACTGGCGGGCTATGTTTTCAGCGGTGATGCCCATGTGATAGCCGTAAAAGGCGTCGGTCAGGCCGTCCTTCAGCATGGTGTCGATCATCTTGAAGTCGCCCATTTTCACGCCGCCACGCAAATGGGCGCAGTGAGGTGCCATGGACATGGATTCCTGACCGCCGGCGATGACAATGCCCGCATCACCCGTCAAGATTTGCTGCATGCCGAGGGCCACGGCGCGCAGTCCCGAGCCGCAGAGCTGGTTGAGGCCGAAAGCGGTCGCTTCCTGCGGAATGCCTGCCTTCATTGCCGCTTGCCGCGCCGGGTTCTGCCCTTCGCCCGCGGTGAGCACCTGACCGAGAATGACTTCATCAATTTCGTTCGCCGCAACGCCGGCACGTTCAAGCACGGCACTGATAACGGTCGCGCCGAGTTCGTGGGCTGGCGTATTGGCAAAGTGGCCATTGAAAGAACCGACGGCGGTGCGCGCAGCGCTGGCAATCACGATTGAAGGCAGGGTCATTTGTTTTCTCCTCACTTGCGGGCGGAGACTGGCAAAGCTTTCAATCCAAGTCAAATGACGAAAGTTGCTTTAAAAGATATTGCTAAATCACGTTGGAATCTTGCTAAAAATTGCTGCGCAAAAAACAAACTGTTGCGATGCACAAAACATTTGTCAGACAGCGCATTTTGCGCATACACTTTGCGCCGGGAAGAGCAATAACACCAAAAAACAAAAAAAATACCATCATCGCGAGGAGGCGGGCATGGCGAAACACGACGGCGAAACGATCATTAAAAAATACGCCAATCGGCGGCTCTACAATACCGGCACCAGCACCTATGTAACGCTTGATGATCTGGCGCAGATGGTCAAGCGTGGTGAAGACTTCAAGGTTCAGGACGCGAAGTCATCCGAAGACATCACGCACGCCGTGCTGACGCAGATCATCGTCGAACAGGAGGCCAAAACCGGCAATACGCTGTTGCCGACGGCGTTTCTGCGTCAATTGATCTCCTATTATGGCGACCAGATGCAGATGGTCGTGCCGACATTTCTCGAACATTCCATGAAGACCTTTTCCGACCAGCAGAGCCAGATGCAGGAGCATATGGCCAAGGCTTTCGGTGACGGCTCGCTCGCCCGCAATTTTCAGGCGCCATTGCAGATGATGGAAGAGCAGATCCGCCGTAATACGGAACTGTTCCGGCAGGCAATGCAGGGTTTCACGCCTTTTGCAATGCCACAGGCGCCGAAAGAGGCCCGCAAGCCGAATGCATCCGAAATCGATGAGCTGAAGGCGCAGCTGCGCGCATTGCAGCAAAAGCTCGACCAGCTCTGACGCTATCCTCTGTGCGCCGATGCCGGATTGACCAGACCGCATCGGCTGCTGCCTCGCGCTTTCAGCTTGCCGTTCTTTCCGGCACGCGCAGCAAAAGCAGAAATCCGGACCCCAGAAACAGGATGAGCGATGCCATGCCAATGTGAGCAGAGCCGCTCATATAGGTTGCCATGGAAAACGACAGCGTCGCCATGAAGCTGGTCGCGCGTCCGGAGAGCGCGTAAATTCCGAAGTAGCGGCCTGCCTCCGCCACGGTGATATTGCGGGCGAGATAAGAGCGGGACGACGCCTGAACCGGGCCGAAGGCAAGGCCGATCATTACTCCATACAACAGATAGGCTTTTTCGGCGCCGGTCGCGAAAATACTGCCATCGTCCGCCGTCGACAAGTGTATCAGGCCGAACAGGGTGGAGCCCTTTTCGGTGGAGACGATGCCGAGCGTGGCTGCGAGCAGAAGCACGAGGCTGATGAGGATGGTGACGCGCGATCCAAGTCTCTGGTCAACTCGCCCGGCGGCAAAGCACCCCGCGATGGCGACGACGTTGAGCAGAATTCCAAAGAGGCCGATTTCCATCGTCGCCCAGCCGAACATGCCGGCGGCGAAGGCGCCGCCGAGAATGAGAACGCCGTTGACGCCATCCTGATAAAGCATGCGTGCGATCAGAAACCGCGACAGCATCGGGCGGTGGCGCAATTCGCGCAACGTGGTCTTCAGTTCCCCCAATCCCGAGCGGATTGCCGCTGCAAAGGGCAGACCTTTTTCAGCATCGGGGGTCAGCAGAAACATCGGCAGGATGAAGATGAGATACCAGAGCGCAGCGAGCGGACCGGTTATTCTCGCATCCTCACCGGTTGCGGGATCGAGGCCGAACAGAGGCTTGATGCCGGCGATGGTTACACCGGTTTGTGGATTGGCCGCCAGCAGCGTCACCACGGCGATCAGCACCACCATACCGCCGAGATAACCGAGCCCCCAGGCGAGATTGGAAATGCGCCCGACATTTTGCGGGTTGGTGAGCCGCGGCATCATGGAATCGTTGAAGACGATCGAGAATTCCGCCGCGATGGAGGCGAGGATCATGCAGATAACGGGCAGAATGACCGGCGATCCCGGTGCCGCGTACCAAAGGAGACACAGGCTGACGATCTTGATGGCGGCAAAAAAGGCGATCCACGGCTTGCGTGCGCCGGACTGGTCGGCAATGGAGCCGAGGATAGGGGAGAAGAGGGCGATGATGATCGACGATACCGTCGCCACATTGCTCCACGTCGCCTGCGCCGCAATGGGATCGTCGGTGAGGCGGGCGACGAAATAGGGCCCGAAAACGAAGGTCGTGACAACCGTGAAGAAGGGTTGCGCCGCCCAGTCGAACATCACCCAGCCCCAGATGCCGCGTTTGGTAACGACTGCTTGCGCATTTGGGGCAGGGCTAGTCATTCATCGTCCTATCGGAAATTGGGAAATACGGCGCGATGCCGGTGCATCGTCTTGTCTGGCGCCATCCGGGTGGTGACCCGGATGGCGTTTTTAAGGCGGCCAATCAGCGTGCCTGAACGATATCGCCAAGCAGGCCCGCCGCCACGGTGAGCCGCGCGAGGTTTGTATCGCCGCTCTCGCTGAGCGCGCCGAGTTCGGAGACGATACGATTGACCCGCACGCGATCCGCCGCATACCAGGCCTGAACCGGATCCTTCTCCCTGGCATATTCTGTCAGGGCGGAGATAACGATCCGGCGTCTCGATGAGGAAATCTGGTCCTGGCTGCGCAGGAGAGCCAGGCTCTCGTAGTGATCCGCCGGTGTGATGCGCTGGCTGGCATCCAGCAGGCGCGCGACACGGAAGGTCGAGGAGACGGTGGCGTAGCTTTCAGCGGCGCGCGCGAGCGTTGTGCCCGCACTCTCGGCGATGCGCATGATTTCAGGCACATAGACGAGCAGCGAGAGCGTATCGAGTTCCTCCAGAAGAGCGGAAGGAACCCCGTCGATTTCCGTGATGCCGAGTTCGCGGCGATATTTCGCCGCTGCCGGTGACAGCGTCTTGATCGCGGTTTTCAGACGCTCGATTTCCGTCGCCATGTCGCCCGGGGTCGCACCCGCGCTCCCGGTTTGCAGATAGAGCCTGCTCGCATCCGTGAAGATACGCGTGATCGTGGCATAAAGCCCATTCTGAACTTCGCCCCCGATCTGGCCGTCAAGCGCATCGACCTCGCTCCACAGTCGTTTGAGACCGAAGCCATCTTCAACGATTACCGCTGCCTTGACGACATCGGCCGCAAGCAGACCACTTGCATCGGCAAGTTTCTGCACGAAGCCGGGGCCGCCGCGATTGACCACGGCATTGGCAAGTGCGGTCGCGACGATTTCGCGATGCAGGCGATGCGATTTGATATCATCGGCATAGTTCTTCTGCATCTTGGCCGGAAAATAATCGACCAGCAGATGCTGGAGATAGGGTTCGTCGGGAAGCGTGCTTGCCACCAGTGCATCAAACAAAGTGAGCTTGGCATAGGACAGGAGCACCCCGATCTCTGGCCGGGTCAGCGGTTTGCCGGTGGCGTATCTCTCGCTGAACTCGGCATTGTTGGGCAGGGTTTCGACCTTTCGGTTCAGTTGCCCGGTTGCCTCCAGTGCGCTCATCAGGCGGCCAAGTTCTTCCCGGTTTGAAAGGCCCAGCCGCTCGGTCAGCGAGATCGCCAGCGATTGCAGGTAGTTGTTGCGCAATACCAGCTGCGCCACCTCAGGCGTCATGGAGGCGAGAAGCTGGTTACGCTTCGGCATCGTCAGGCGACCGCTATTGACGGCGGAGGCGAGTGCGATCTTGATATTGACCTCGACGTCTGAGGAGTTCACGCCTGCCGAGTTGTCGATGGCGTCGGAATTGCAGCGCCCGCCCGAAAGCGCATAGGCGATGCGCCCCTTCTGGGTGATACCGAGATTGGCGCCTTCGCCGATGACCTTGGCGCGCACCTCCGTGGCGTTGACGCGGATGGGGTCGTTTGCCCTGTCGCCCACCTCGGCATTGGTTTCCACCGCCGCCTTGATGTAGGTGCCGATGCCGCCGAACCAGAGGAGATCGGCCGGGGCCTTCAGGATGGCGGTCATGATTTCGAACGGTGTGGCGACTGACTTGTCGATGCCGATGGCCGCCACGGCTTCCGGAGTCAGCGTCACCGATTTTTCTGAGCGCGAAATGATCATCGCACCGGCAGAGAGAGCCGAACGGTCATAATCCTGCCAGCTGGAACGCGGCAATTCGAACAGCCGCCTGCGCTCGACGAAGGATTTGTCGGTATCGGGATCCGGATCAATGAAGATATCGCGGTGGTCGAAGGCGGCGATAAGCCTGATCTTCTCCGACAGCAGCATGCCGTTACCGAAGACGTCGCCGGACATATCGCCCACACCCGCCACCGTGAAGGGTGTGGTCTGGATGTCGGTGTTCATCTCCCGGAAATGGCGCTTCACCGTCTCCCATGCGCCACGCGCGGTGATGCCCATCTTCTTGTGGTCGTAACCGGCCGAACCGCCCGATGCAAAGGCATCGTCCAGCCAGAAGCTGGCTTCATGGGCAAGGCCGTTTGCCGTATCGGAGAAGGTGGCCGTTCCCTTGTCGGCGGCGACGACGAAATAGGGGTCGTCACCATCGAGCCGCAATGTGTCAGCCGGCGGCACGATGGCGTCGTCGACAATATTATCGGTGATGGACAGCAGTGTGCGGATATAGGTCTTATAGGCCTCGCGGCCGGCATTAAAGACCTCGTCGCGGGAGCCGCCGGCGGGCAGGTTCTTCGGGAAGAAACCGCCCTTGGCGCCGACTGGCACGATGACCGCGTTCTTCACCTGCTGCGCCTTGACAAGACCGAGCACCTCCGTGCGGTAATCCTGGCCGCGATCCGACCAGCGCAGACCACCGCGTGCAACCTTACCGAAGCGCAGATGCACGCCTTCGACCTCCGTTCCGTAAACGAAGATTTCGCGGAAGGGGCGCGGATCGGGCAGGCCGTCCAGATGTTTGGGATCGAATTTGAATGCCAGAATGTCACGCGGCGTGCCGTCGGCATTTTTCTGGAAGTAATTGGTGCGCAGGGTTGCATCGATGGCGTTGACGTAACGCCGGAGGGTGCGGTCCTCATCGAGATTGGGAACGCCGCTCAGGGCTGCTTCGATTGCCTTATGAATTTCCGCGAGTTTCTTCAGCCGCTTCTTCTCTTCGATGGATGGATCGAAGCCGGCCTTGAACAGTGCGAAAATATTCCTGGAGATGTCAGGATATTTATAGAGCGTTTCGGAGATATGTTCCTGCGAATAGACGATTCCGGTCTGGCGCAGGTACCGCGCGTAGGCGCGCAGCACCGAGACTTCGCGCACTGTGAGACCGCAGGCAAGGATCAGTCGGTTGAAGTTGTCATTGTCCACCTTTCCTGAAAAAGCAGCAAGGAAAGCTTCTTCGAGTTTCTGTCCGTAATGCGGCAGGTCGAGTGTCGTGCTGGCCGCGACCGATAGTTCCATGTCGTGCAGCACGATGTCGTGCTTTTCGCCATCCGCCACGACGCCGATATCGAAAGTGCGCTCGCTGATGACATTAAAACCAAGATTTTCGAGCAGCGGAACACGTCGTGAAAGCGGAAGATGGCCTTCGCGGTGGAAAATCTTCAGGGATAGCGTTCCCGCCGGCTGGCCTTCCTGCTGATAGAATTCAATGCGGACCGGGTCGCCTTTCACAGCGGCCAGAATATCAGGCATGTCGCCGATCGCGTCTTCGGGCGTGAAAGCTTCCTGATAGGCCTGATCCACTTCCAGCACCGGTGCGCCCGGTTCGGACAAGGAGACGAAGTGATCTATCCAGCGTGCCGCAATATCGCTGACGGCATCTTCGAGCTTGTCCTGGGCGATGCGGGGCGTCTTGCCTTCCGTGCGGCCGACAATGAAATGGACGCGGGCAACGGCGCCTTCGGGGAAGGCAGGATAATAGGCAGAGATATGCCCGTCATAGACCCTGCTCAGATAATCGCCGATCTTCTCGCGCACATAGGAATTATACTCCTCGCGCGGAACGAAGATGATGGCCGAAACGAAGCGGTCGAAACGGTCTATACGTGCGAGCACGCGCACACGCGGACGGTCGCTGAGCTCCATGATCTGCTCGATGAAGCGGATCAGAAGGTCGGTTTCGATCTGGAAAAGATCGTCACGCGGATAGGCTTCCAGCGTGTTCTGCAGGATGCGGCCCGAATGGCTGTTTGGATCGAAGCCGAAATGCCGCTCGACTTCCGAGACCTTGGCGCGCAGCAAGGGAATTTGCTTGACCGAACGCGTATAGGCGGTGGCGGTGAAAAGGCCGACGATGCGCAGCTCACCAACGACATTGCCGTCCTCGTCGAAGCGCTTGATACCGATATAGTCCATATAGGCGCGACGATGCACGATGGACTTCACATTAGCCTTGGTAACGATGAGGAAATCCGGGCCATCGAGGAAGGCAAGGATTTCCGGTGTCGTCGTCACGGCATTCTTGCCGAGGCGCAGCACGCGGACATCCGGGTCGCTGAGGCTGCCGAGGCCGACGCCGTCACCGCGCTCGATCTTCGCGTTCTTCCCCTTGCCCGAATAGGTGTAGTCACGCATGCCCAGGAAGGTGAAATTGTCGTTGCGAAGCCAGTTGAGGAATTCGACCGCCTCCGTCCGTTCGGCCTTGCGCCGCGACGAGCCGCGTTTCGACAGTTCATCCAACGCCTCGTCTAGCTTCGCCAGCATGGGCCGCCAGTCGCGATAGGCCGATTCCACCTGCTTCAGCACGAAGCGAAGCCGCTCCTCCAGAGCCGAGGCTCCCTGCTGCGAAAGCGGTGCGATGTGCAGCTGGATAAGACTTATATTGCCGGCCGGATCATCATCGGGCTCGGCAAGGCGGTAACCACCCTTCGCATCATCGTCTCGGACGAGGATCGGGTGCACGGCAAGATAAAGACCACGATAACTGCTGGTGACTTCGCCCATAACAGAATCGTAGAGGAAGGGCATGTTGCGGCCGATAATGGTCAGAACCGTTACCGGCACGTCCCGCGGGGAAACACCCTCGACTTGGGAAATGCTGATATGAGGGGTGTCCCCGGTCCATCGCGAAAGCGCCTGGAAACTGTGGGCGGCACTCGCCGCCAGCATCTCGGCGGAATAATATTCTATATCGTCGACACTTGCCCTTCCATAAAGAATACCAGGATCAAGAAATTCGACATTTTCGGCAATTGCCTGCTGGCGCGCTTTTTCGATCTGTTTTTCGCGTTTTGGATTGTTTCTGTAGCCCATTTGACGTGGATTCCTCCAAAAATCACACTTTAATATAAAAAAGCATCGCCAATTTGCGGATTTTGCCTTTTCAGTCGAATCGGATATTGGCGTGGAATTACGAAGAGTTTAAGAGGCTATCGTGTTTCTTCAGGCGGTAAGTGAAATTTTTTTGCTTCTTTTCTCGCGAGGCTCAGTTTAGAAGCATACGACAGTATTTTTGCGGCTAATTTTTAAGCGGTTCTTGAGCCGCAATGTGATGTTGCGGCCACGGTTGAAGCAAATTATTGATTTGCGCCTATTTTTGTGGTACACCAACAACACTGATCCACAGCGCGGCATTTGTGTGCCCAAAAACACCACGAAAGCAACACCTCTTTTGCACGCGGTTTCCGTGACATATCGAGCGTTTACGTTATCGAACCCCGCGAGGCGGGAAGGTGTATTTTTGCGTGCACGGCTGGACCAGTGCGGAATCACCTGACGGTTCCCCCGTCTCATCAGGGCCTGACCGACCCAACCCCGGCATCCCCGGGTATGTAACAGGGAGTTTTTAGAACGAATGACGACCCAGCAGAAGAAATCTCCAGCACATCACGGCTTTAAAACCGGTGAAGCGATTGTGTATCCCGCTCATGGTGTCGGTACCATTTCTGCCATCGAGGAACAAGAAGTCGCCGGCATGAAGCTTGAGCTTTTTGTCATTGATTTCGAAAAAGACAAGATGCGTCTTAAAGTTCCCGTCGCCAAAGCCGTCAGCATCGGCATGCGCAAGCTTTCCGAAGGCGATTTTGTCGAGCGGGCGCTGAAAGTGGTGCAGGGCAAGGCACGTGTGAAGCGTACCATGTGGTCGCGCCGTGCGCAGGAATATGATGCGAAGATCAACTCCGGCGATCTCATCGCGATCGCGGAAGTCGTTCGCGATCTCTACCGCGCGGAAAACCAGCCTGAGCAGTCCTATTCCGAGCGCCAGCTTTACGAAGCCGCTCTCGACCGCATGGCGCGCGAAATCGCCGCTGTCAACAAGATGTCCGAAACCGAGGCTGTTCGCCTGGTGGAAGTTAACCTTGCCAAGGGCCCCAAGCGCGGCAAGGCTGTCGAAGAAGACGATTCTCAGGACGAAGCCGCGTAATCGCCGGCCTCTTCCTTCTAAAAAAACCCGCCTTTATGGCGGGTTTTTTGTTGTCAAAGTGCCGGCTTAATTCACAAGATGCGGATTTTCGTGCCTTTGCGCAGATGCGGCAGGACGCGCCGCATGTCGCGGGGATGAAGTGCGACGCAACCTGCTGTCGGTTCATATCCCGGCCTGATCATATGCATGAAGATTGCCGAGCCGCGGTTGCGGCTTCTTGAGGTGACGTTCCAGTCCAGCACGAGACAGACATCGTAAAGGCCATCTGTGCGCATCATGTCCTCGTGGCTCGGCGCGAAAGGTGCCTTGACCAGCCTGTTATAATTGGGGTTGCCGGGCTCATCACACCACAGCATCGATTTCCGCGTGCGTTGCATCGGTAGGGCAGTCGTGATGGCGGACATGCGGTCGCCGCGATAAAAGCCATGCAGCAGGCGGGTCACGGAAATCGGCGACCTTCCATCACCTTCCCGTTTTCGTGCGGTCCGGCCATTGCGCCCGATGGCGGCCGGAAATGTGAGATGGCCGAGCTGAACGATGGCCCGGTTGATTTTCAAAGGAGCTGGCCGAACCATGAGCGTTGATGCGCGTTTACGTTGTTCTACGGGACGTTTGCTCATGTTTTTCACGAGATTTTGCTTTGCAGGTTATTTAACGTGAAGTCATAGCACTTCATCATGTGATGGCAATGGGTTGACCTTTTACCGGCAAACCGCTGAATTGGCTGACGATTAAAGTAAGAAAGGCTGAGAATCCGAATGACGGCTCGCACTATCCTTCTCGTGGACGATGACGACGATCTTCGGGAGACGCTGACCGAGCAATTGTCTCCCTATGAGGAATTCTCGCTGTTGAGCGGCGCAAACGCCGCACAGGCGATGCAGACCGCCAAAACTTCGCAGGTCGATCTACTCATCATGGATGTCGGCCTTCCCGACATGGATGGCCGCGAAGCCGTGAAGCTTTTGCGCAAGGGCGGCTTCAAGGCGCCCATCATCATGCTCACGGGTCACGATACGGATTCGGACACGATCCTCGGCCTTGAGGCTGGCGCCAATGACTATGTGACAAAGCCTTTCCGCTTCGCCGTGCTTCTCGCCCGCATCCGGGCCCAGTTGCGTCAATATGAACAGAGCGAGGATGCGGTCTTCACCGTTGGTCCTTATCAGTTCAAGCCCAGCCAGAAGCTCTTGACGACCGAAGACGGCAAGAAAATCCGGCTGACGGAAAAAGAGGCCGCGATCATTCGTTATCTCTACCGGGCAGGCAGCACGGTCGTGACGCGCGACGTCCTGCTGGAAGAGGTCTGGGGTTACAATTCCGGGGTCACGACACACACGCTCGAAACGCACGTTTATCGCCTGCGTCAGAAGATCGAGCGGGATCCTTCCAATGCCGAGATTCTCGTAACCGAGAACGGCGGCTACAAGATCGTCCCCTGATAGACCCCCGGGGGGTCCCCCCGAGTTGTTGAGCATTGCTCTAGCACCTTGTGTTTTGAAGGCCGATATTGGAAAACCGCTATAGCAACGCAGGCGGTTTTCCGGAGTAACAATCGACATGGCCTTGACCGACGATATCATGCTGCTGGGGCAAGTGCCGTTGTTTGCGGGCTTCAGTGATGATCAGCTGCGGCTCATCGCCTTCGGCGCAGAGCGCCGGCGTGTCGCGGCGGGACAGACCTTGTTTCGCGAACACTCCCCCGCCGAATGCGCCTTTGCCGTGACGTCAGGTCATTTCGAGCTTTTTTCAGCCGGCCGGGACGGTAAGCCTGTGCTGCAGGCAACGCCCGGAAAGGGCGCCCTGCTTTCGGAACTTGCGCTTTTTACCCTTTGCGAAAGAAAATTTACTGCCGTGGCTGCGGAGGATTCCGAAGTCATCCGGATAACGCGCATTCTCTTTCACCGTCTGGTGGAAGAGTTTCCTGAGGTCGCCGACATCGTTTCGGCGCGCATTCGCGACAATATCGCGTCTCTGGCCGCCGGTGCCGCCCGTTTGCAGAACCGCTTCATGTGACCGCGCGCCAGATCACCGCGTCCGGCATTGGTTCAAAACCGGAAATGGGCGGTGACTGGAACGTGATCGGATGGTCGGTTCCAGCCGCGGGCTTCCCGCAATATCTCGATCCTGTCAAGCGACGGGCCGAGATCCTGAGACGACCAGATGTGATCGAGGCGGCGGCCGCGATCAGCCGCTTCCCAGTCCTTGGCGCGGTAACTCCACCACGTATAGATTTTTTCCGTCGCCGGCACATTCAGCCGCATCAGATCAAGCCAGTTGCCCTTCTTCATGATGTCCAGCATACCCTCGGTTTCCACCGGCGTGTGGCTGACGATCTTGAGAAGCTGCTTGTGCGACCAGACATCGTTTTCGAGCGGCGCTATATTGAGGTCGCCGACGAGGATGGAAGAGGTGCCCGGCACGCCATCGGCACGCAATGTCTTCATTTCCTCAATGAAATCCAGCTTGTGGCCGAATTTCGGATTGATTGAGCGATCAGGTTCGTCGCCGCCTGCCGGAACATAAAAATTATGGAGCCGGATGCGGCGCGATCCCACCTGGACAATCGCGGAAATGTGGCGCGCGTCGCCAATTCCGCAGTAATCCTGCCGATGATCTTCCGTCAGCGGGATTTTCGAGGCGATGGCGACACCATGATAGCCCTTCTGGCCGTGAATGATCACGTGCTCGTAACCCAGCGCCTTCAACGGCTTCATTGGAAACTCGCCATTCGGGCATTTGGTTTCCTGCAGGCAGAGAATGTCGGGTTTGTAACGCACCAGAAACTGCTCGACGATCGGCATTCTGAGCCTGACCGAGTTGATGTTCCAGGTGGTTATCGAAAACGACATAAATGAGCTCCGCTTTATCGCCTCGAAGCAAGGCCTCAAGGCTGTTTCCGGGGCGCAGGCTTATAACATCGTGACGAAAACGGGAATGTCTTTTAGCGGCAAAATGAAAAAGGCGGCCTGAGAGCCGCCTTCACACAGTATACATCGACAGGGAGCGTCAGCCGCGCTTGCGTACTTCTTCATAATTGATGTTGAAGACACGTTCATCGAGGTTCACGCCGGTCTGAACGTTGAAGATCATGACGGTCGTGTCCTTGTTCTGGGCGTCCGTCGTGGTCCATTGCCGCAGATCGAACGTCTTCGGGTCGAACATCAGCGTGATGGTGGAATCGCCGAACACGCTCTTGTCACCGAGGATGATGGTGGTCAGGTCAGATTCTTCCTTCACATCCCGGACCTTCTGGTTGCTGAGATCGATCTTGTCGGAGAGAAGCAGGCTGAGCGGAGTCTTCGACAGGGGATAGAGATCCCATGTCTTCAGCTTCATATTGCCGATGACGACATTCTTGCCGTCGGAGATGACGCGCATCGGCGATGGGTCTTCATAATTGAAGCGGAGCTTGCCTGGCCGTTCGATGTAGAACTTGCCGCCGGTCTGTTCTCCGCGCGGGCCGAACTGCACGAATTCACCCATCATGGTTTTTACCGACGAGAAGTGGTTCGCGATCTTCTGTGCCGTTGCGGTATTGCCGGCTGCCTGGGCAAAGGCGTCGAGCGGCGAGATGCCAGCGATCACGGCAGCCATGGAAAATGCCGTCAGCACCCCACGCCGCGTCACGCCATTTTGCGCTGCGCTTGCATTGGCCGTTTCGCCGGTGGTCAGGTCGTTCATTCTGTTCTCCTTCATCGCAGCGATTGTCCGCGAAAAACGCGGCGGCTTCATGACGTGAAAGCGTGTAATAACGCTTCTCGGCGCCGCTTGGTTGCGGATTATCGCTCGATGATATCTGCTTCCGTGGGAACGAGGATTTCGCGTTTTCCGGCGTGGTTGGCGGGGCCGATAATGCCTTCCTGCTCCATGCGTTCGATCAGCGATGCCGCGCGGTTGTAACCGATGCCGAGACGACGCTGCACATAGGAGGTGGAGGCTTTGCCATCGCGAAGTACGACGGCCACGGCCTGATCGTAGGGGTCCTCGGAATCCGAGAAGCTGCCGCCGCCGGCCGGGCTTGCGCCAGCGCCGTCCTCGTCTTCTTCCTCGGTAATCGCTTCCAGATATTCCGGCGACCCTTGTGTCTTCAGATAGGAAACGATCTCTTCCACTTCATTGTCGGAAACGAAGGGCCCGTGCACACGCTGGATGCGTCCGCCGCCCGCCATGTAAAGCATATCACCCATGCCGAGCAGCTGTTCGGCGCCCTGCTCTCCAAGGATCGTGCGGCTGTCGATCTTCGAGGTGACCTGGAATGAGATGCGCGTCGGGAAATTGGCCTTGATCGTGCCGGTGATGACGTCGACCGAAGGACGCTGGGTGGCCATGATGACATGGATGCCGGCAGCACGCGCCATCTGCGCCAAACGCTGCACCGCGCCTTCGATATCCTTGCCGGCCACCATCATCAGGTCGGCCATCTCGTCGATGATGACGACGATATAGGGCAGGGGCTTCAGATCGAACTCTTCCGTTTCGTAGATTGCCTCGCCGGTCTGGCGGTCGAAACCGGTCTGCACCGTGCGGGTGAGGATTTCGCCCTTGTCGAGCGCCTGCTGCACGCGGCTGTTGAAGCCGTCGATATTGCGCACGCCGATCTTGGACATCTTCTTGTAGCGTTCCTCCATCTCGCGCACCGTCCATTTGAGCGCGACGACCGCCTTTTTCGGATCCGTGACGACGGGAGAAAGCAGGTGCGGAATGCCGTCATAGATCGACAGTTCCAGCATTTTCGGGTCGATCATGATCAGGCGGCACTGTTCCGGCGACATGCGGTAAAGCAGCGACAGGATCATGGTGTTGATGGCAACGGACTTGCCCGAACCGGTGGTGCCTGCAACGAGCAGGTGCGGCATCTTGGCGAGATCGGCGATGACGGGTTCGCCGCCGATGGTCTTGCCGAGCGCCATGGCAAGCTTGGCTTTGCTGTTTTCGAAATCGCGGCTGCCGATCAGTTCGCGCAGGAACACGGTTTCGCGGGTCTGGTTCGGCAGTTCGATGCCGATGGCATTGCGGCCGGGAACAACGGCCACGCGGGCGGCGATCGCGCTCATGGAGCGGGCGATATCATCCGCGAGGCCGATGACACGCGACGATTTGATGCCGGGGGCCGGTTCCAGCTCGTAAAGCGTGACGACCGGGCCGGGGCGGACATGAATGATTTCACCCTTGACGCCGAAGTCTTCAAGAACCCCCTCGAGAAGACGGGCGTTCTGCTCGAGCACCTCTTCGCTTAGCGTATTGTCGCGAACAATGTTCTTGGGCTCCGCCAGAAGATGAACGGTAGGAAGCTGGAAACCGTCTGCAGCGATGAAAGAGGCCTGTGCTTCGCGTGCCACACGCTCACTGGGCTTCGGGCGTGCCGAAGGAGCGGTTATTTTCGTCTGTCCGCGTCCCGGCGCCTGTCGGGCAGTGAATTTCTGGTCGACGTCGTCATCGGAAAGGATGCCACTTGGCAGGCGGGCCTCGTCAGTACCGAAGGACGGCTCGCCGTCCCCATCGTCTTCATGACCGGGCGCGATGGAGGGAGGAGACATCTGGCGACGCGATGCAGTTCGTTCTTCGAAAGAGGGTTCCGCGCGCTGGTCGAGACGGTTGATCGCCGTCTTGAGGCGAGACGGCTCGTTTAGCGTGCCGAATTCATACTCGTTGAAATCATAGGGATGTTCGAATTCGTCATGCAACGATTTCGACTTCAGGCCGAACAGGCGACGAAAACGGGCCTGGGTGATGTACCAGTAGTGCGTCAGTGCGCCGAAGGCGAGAATATTGGCGAAGAAACCCTCGCCATCATCCTCGTCGTCCTCTTCCGCCTCGCGGACGGCGCGGGCCTTGCTGACGGCCGGTGCGGGTTCTTCACGCTCCAGTTCATCGTCCAGACCGCCGACAATGCCCGCGGCAAACAGCATGAGCCAGGCAGCCGGCGCGGCGAATATTACCCCAAGTATCGTCGCAACGGTGCCCGTGGGATAAGCGCCGATGAATAGGGCGGGAAAACGAAGGATCATGTCGCCGATCACGCCGCCGATACCGTTCGGCAGCGGCCAGGTGACGGGAGCCGGAAAGCAGCCGAGGGAGGCGGCGCAGACGATCGCGCCCGCGATCCAGGCCACGAGGCGGGCGGGTATGCGCTGCAGCTTGCGGCCGGCGATCAGGGCGATCGCCCATGCAATGACCGGCAGCAGGGAAATGATTGCCGAAAGCCCGAGGAACTGCATAACGATATCCGCGAAGATCGCGCCGCCGTAGCCCAGGAGATTGGTTGGTTGGTTTCCTGTGGCATAGGACAGGCTCGGATCCGCCACATTCCACGTCGCGAGCGCGGCGATACCGAGTGCAATCGTAGCAAGCAGAGCGAAACCGGCCAGAGCCATAATCTGCCGCACGAAAAACGCCGTCAGCACAAAACGTGTGTGACGACCATCGAATGTCGGAGAATGCATTCTGCCCATGTCCCTGAACCCGTCATTTTTTGGTTTCGGCGAGATCCGGCACACGGCCTGATCCCGGATTGACAGGGAAAACTAACCGCCAGCTGGTTAATGTCGTGTTAACCATGCGGTTTTTTGAGGATGCCAGAGCGTTTTAAGGTGAGCGTTTGAGCGAATTTCTGCTTTGAAGCGGTTGCGTTACGGCAGATTGGCGGCAAAGAAAAAGGCCCGTCGAAACGGGCCTTTCTTTTGGGAATGGGGATGGAGAACCCCATTTTCCCGATATCAGGAGTGGTAAGCGGCTTCGCCGTGGGTGGCGAGGTCCAGACCTTCGCGCTCGGCTTCGACCGGGACGCGGAGCCCGACGATCACATCGACGATCTTGTAAAGGATCGCCGAGACGATGGCGCACCAGACGATGGTGATGGCGACGGCCACGAACTGCGTCCAGAGCTGCGAGGCGATGGAGAATTCGGGCTTGCCGGTGCCGCCGAGTAGCGGCGAGGTGAAGATGCCGGTGCCGAGTGCGCCGATGATGCCGCCAATGCCGTGAACGCCGAAGACGTCAGCGGTATCGTCGTAACCGAACTTGTTCTTCACCACGGAGACGAAGAAGTAGCAGATCGGCGAGACGATGAGGCCGAGAACGATGGCACCCATCGGGCCAACCGAGCCTGCAGCAGGTGTGACGGCAACGAGGCCGGCGATCATGCCCGACGCGGCGCCCAGCATGGATGCCTTGCCACGGGTGAAGCTTTCAACCAGCGACCAGGAAACAATGGCGGCTGCGGTTGCGAGGAAGGTGTTCATGGTCGCGAGAACCGCACCACCCGATGCTTCGAGGTTGGAGCCGGCGTTGAAACCGAACCAGCCGAACCACAGCATGGCTGCACCGACGAGTGTCAGTGTCATGGAGTGAGGAGCCATCATGTCCTTGCCGAAGCCGGTGCGCTTGCCGACCATGATCGCGCCGATCAGGCCTGCGATACCGGCATTGATGTGGACGACCGTGCCGCCGGCGAAGTCGAGAGCGCCCATGCCGAAGATCAGGCCGTTTGCGTCCCAGACCATATGGGCGACCGGGAAATACACGAAGGTGGCCCACAGGATGGTGAAGAGGATGACGGCGGAGAACTTCACGCGTTCCGCGAAGGCACCGATGATCAGCGCCGGGGTGATGGCCGCAAAGGTCATCTGGAAGGCGATGAAGGTGTATTCGTAGATCACGACGCCCTGCGAGAAGGTTGCCGAGGTGCTGTCAAGCGAAACGCCCGACAGGAAAAGCTTGCCGAAGCCGCCGAAATAAGGGCCGGTGCCGCCGCCGAAGGCGAAAGAGTAACCGTAGATGACCCAGATGAGCATCATGACAGCGGTGATGACCGTGCACTGCATGAGAACGGAGAGCATGTTCTTCGTGCGGACGAGACCGCCGTAAAACAGCGCCAGACCCGGAAGGATCATGAAGAGCACGAGGATTGTGGCGACATACATGAAGGCTGTGTCGGCCTTTTCCGGAACAGGCGCTGCGGCTGCGGCCGGCGCTGCATCCTGGGCAAAGGCGATGGCCGGGGCCATCAGGGCCGTCGCTGTTGCGCCCAGCTTGCCGAGCGTCAAAAACTTGTTGAGTTGCATAGCTAGAAAACTCCCCTGTCAGCCGTGCTTCAAAGCGCTTCTGTGTTGGTTTCGCCGGTACGGATGCGCACGGCCTGTTCAATTGAGTAAACGAAGATTTTGCCGTCGCCGATCTGCCCGGTCTTTGCCGCAGATGCGATCGCTTCGACGGCCTTGTCCACGACGTCGGATGGAACAGCGATCTCGATCTTTAGCTTGGGAAGGAAGCTCACCGCATATTCCGTGCCGCGATAAATCTCGGTATGTCCCTTCTGGCGCCCGTAACCCTTTACTTCGGTCACGGTCAGGCCCTGGATGCCGACGCCGGTGAGTGCTTCGCGCACTTCATCCAGCTTGAACGGCTTGATAATGGCCATCACAATTTTCATCTGGTTTCCCATCCTTTGTTTGTCCTCGGCACGGAGCCGACTCTCCTGCCGCTGGCAGATCAGTAACAGCGACTGCGGACATACATTCAAAGGGCGTGCCAGTTTTGAGTGTGTAGCTAACTTATTGAAATGTAATGTTTATATGACGGACGTCTGAAAAAGGGGCATTTGTCGGCGAATTTTGCGTCTATAAAATGTGCGATTTTTAGAAAACGCACTTTATTTAATCATTTGCCCGTTTGCGGATCAAACCTTCCTGCGCCACGGAGGCGACCAGTTCACCCTGTCTGGTGAAAATATTGCCACGGGTCAAACCACGCGCGCCCGAGGCGCTGGGGCTGTCCTGTGTATAGAGCAGCCAGTCATCCAGCCGGCAGGGACGATGAAACCACATGGCGTGGTCCAGGCTTGCCACCTGGATCGAAGGATCGAAGATCGTCGTGCCATGGGCATAGAGCGAGGTGTCCAGCAGCGTCATGTCGGAGAGATAGGCGAGAATGGCGGATTGCAGGCGCGGATCGTCTGGTACGCTTCCAACGGCACGGACCCAGATATCCTGCTGCGGCTCCAGCTTTTCTTTTGAGATGTAGTGGGTCAGCGAGACCGGCCTGATCTCGATCGGCCGCTTGTTGCTCCAGTAGTTGCGGATTGAAGCGGGCGCCTTTGCGAGGAAAGCCGCCTGCATCTGTTCCTCGCTCATCAGTTTTTCAGGCGGCGTCACATCAGGCATCCTGATCTGATGGGTAAAACCGTCCTCGAATATCTGGAACGACGCCGACATGGAAAAAATGGCTTTGCCGTGCTGGATGGCGACCACGCGACGGGTGCAGAAACTGGCGCCATCGCGGATACGCTCGACCTGGTAGACGATGGGCACCAGCGGGTCGCCGGGACGCATGAAATAGGCGTGCAACGAATGCACGAAGCGATCGTCATCCACGGTTCTTTGCGCTGCGATCAGGGCCTGTGCAATGACCTGACCACCAAAAACCCGTTGCCAGCCGATCTGAGGGCTTTCGCCCCGGTAAAGGTTCTCTTCCAGCTTCTCAAGATCGAGCGTGGCGATGAGATTTGCCATCGGGTCTGACGATTGCAAGGGATGCGACATTTTTTCGGCCTGCTCCGGCTGTAGGAAGACATCACATGGTCTATAGTGCGCTGATGATGCGTGCACAAGATTTGAGGAGAAGCGCGATGCTGGACGTTGTGGTGGCAGGCGGCGGATATGTCGGTCTTTCCGTTGCTGTGGCAATCAAGCAGGCGGCCCCGCATCTGAATGTGCAGGTAATTGAAGCCGCTCCTGAGGATGTCTGGGCGAAGGATGTTCGCGCGTCCGCCATTATCGCAGCGGCTACCCGCATGCTCGATGTTTTCGGCATCTGGAACGAGATCGAGCCGGAAGCCCAGCCGATCCACAAGATGATCGTTACCGATTCGAAAACCGCCGATCCGGTACGTCCCGTGTTCCTGACGTTTGACGGCGCGGTGGAAGAGGGCCGGCCCTTTGCCCATATGGTTCCCAACGTCGCTCTGGTAGGCGCGTTGCGGGGCCTTTGCGCACGCCTGGGCATAGAAATCCGCCACGGCCTCAGTGTTTCCGATTTTACCGCAGGACCGCAGTCGACGGCTATTCACCTTTCCGACGGATCGACGCTCGAAGCGCGATTGCTGATTGCCTGTGATGGTGTTCGCTCGGCTCTTCGGGATATGGCTGGCATCAAGACGGTGCACTGGGCTTACGATCAGTCAGGCATCGTGACGACCGTTGAGCATGAGCGACCGCACGAAGGCTGCGCCGAGGAGCATTTCCTGCCATCCGGACCCTTCGCCATTCTGCCGTTGAAGGGAAACCGGTCTTCGCTTGTCTGGACCGAACGCACCGCCGATGCCGACAGGCTTGTGGCCGCCGACGACCTGGTGTTCGAGGAGGAGCTTGAGCGCCGGTTCGGCCACAAGCTCGGCACGATCCGCCCTGTCGGTCCCCGACGCGCCTTTCCGCTGGGTCTCACTTTGGCACGGTCCTTCGTCGCGTCGCGTTTCGCGCTCGCCGGTGATGCGGCGCACGGTATTCACCCGATCTCGGGTCAAGGCCTCAATCTCGGTTTCAAGGATGTGGCGGCTCTGGCCGAAACCGTGGTTGAAGCTGACCGTCTCGGCCTCGACATCGGCTCCCTCAATGTTCTGGAACGGTATCAGTCCTGGCGCCGGTTCGACACCTTGCGGATGGGGGTGACCACGGATGTGCTGAACCGGCTGTTCTCCAATGATGTCGGTCCCATTCGCATCATGCGCGATTTCGGTCTCGGCGTGGTGGATCGTTTGCCGGGTCTCAAATCCTATTTCATTGGCCAGGCCGCCGGTACCACGGATGCAAATGCGCCGCGTTTGCTCACCGGTGAGGCACTCTGATCTCGGCTTGTGGAGCCGGCTTCGGAACGGCTTTTCGGGGATTGGCGCTTGACAGCCGATTCCCGGATTTTCCGACCGGCGGTTTTACCGTAATGCCGAATCCGGCCAAGGACTTATCCGGATTCATAATCTGGTAGAGGCCGTGACTTCGCCAACCAGATATTGCGGAGAACAAAAGCTGAATCAAGGGGAGTCAGCGATTCGTATTCGATTCGTTCGCAGACTGTTCCGCAGCCGAATCGATTTCATTTTCGCCGGATTCTTTTTTCTTGTTCAACTATCTGAATCGAAATGGAAAATTTCGTTGACTGGTTGCCTTGTAGCACTTTGCGGGTGAGGCCTATTGCCTTTGTCGGCAGGCGTTGCCATGTGTGGTGCGTGCGGCCCATACCGTTGATGTGGGTGGCACGCCAAGCAGATGAAGTCGATTCGCGGATAGTACGTTGAATTTTCGCCCCATGATCCTGAGCGGCCGCGGTGTCACGGCCGTTCTCGGCCCCACCAACACCGGCAAGACCCATTACGCGATTGAGCGTATGGTGGCGCATGGCAGCGGTGTCATCGGCCTGCCGCTGCGCCTTTTGGCGCGCGAGGTCTATACCCGTCTGGTCGAAAAGGTGGGGGCGCCCAATGTGGCGCTGATAACCGGCGAAGAAAAAATCTCACCCCCAAAAGCCAAGTATTCCGTTTGCACAGTGGAAGCCATGCCGCGCGAAACGACGGCCGCCTTCGTTGCAATCGATGAGGTGCAGCTGGCAGGCGATCTCGAACGCGGGCATATCTTTACCGACCGGGTTCTGCATCTGCGCGGTCGGGAGGAAACGCTGCTGCTGGGGGCGGGCACGATGCGCCCGATCCTCGAAAAGCTGCTGCCGGGAATTACCGTGGTGGAGCGACCGCGTCTGTCGCAGCTTTTTTATGCCGGCCAGAAGAAGATAACCCGCCTGCCGCAGCGCACGGCGATTGTCGCTTTTTCCGCCGATGAGGTCTATGCCATTGCCGAACTGGTGCGCCGCCAGCGGGGCGGCGCGGCCGTTGTGCTAGGCGCGCTTTCGCCCCGCACGCGCAATGCGCAGGTGGGTCTCTATCAGTCCGGCGATGTCGAATATATGGTCGCGACGGACGCTATCGGCATGGGCCTTAACCTCGATGTCGATCACGTCGCTTTCGCGCAGGACCGAAAATTCGACGGTTATCAATTCCGCAATCTCAATCCGGGCGAAATCGGCCAGATCGCCGGCCGCGCCGGCCGCCATCTTCGTGACGGCACCTTCGGGGTGACAGGCCGTGTCGACCCGTTCGATGACGAACTGGTGGAGCGGATCGAGACGCATCAGTTCGATGCGGTGAAGGTGTTGCAGTGGCGGACGAAAAACTTCGATTTTTCCTCTATCGCCAATCTGCGTGCGAGCCTTGACGCTGCGCCGGCGATCCAGGGGCTTTCGCGCGCCCTGCCGGCCATCGACCAGCAGGCGCTGGAGTATCTGTCCCGTTATCCCGAAATTATCGACGTGACGACGACCGATGCACGGGTGGAAAAGCTCTGGGAGGCCTGCGCGCTTCCGGACTATCGCCGTATCGCGCCGGCGCAGCATGCGGATCTGATCTCCACGCTCTATTTCGACCTCGTCAAGCGCGGTACGGTGAACGAGGATTTCATGGCCGAACAGGTGCGTCGCGCCGACCGCACGGATGGAGAGATCGATACCTTGTCTGCGAGGATTGCGCAGATCAGAACATGGACTTATGTATCGAACCGCCCAGGATGGCTTGCCGATCCGACACACTGGCAAGAAAAGACTCGGGAAATCGAGGATCGATTGTCCGATGCGCTACATGAAAGGTTGACGAAACGCTTTGTTGATCGCAGGACATCTGTGCTCATGAGGCGCCTGAGAGAGAATGCGATGCTTGAAGCTGAAATCAGTGTAAATGGTGATGTCTTCGTAGAAGGTCATCACGTCGGCCAATTGGCCGGGTTCCGGTTCACGCCGGTGCCGGGAATGGAAGGGCCGGATCAGAAGGCCGTGCAGGCTGCGGCGCAGAAGGCGCTCGCGCTCGAATACGAGGCGCGTGCCGCGCGTCTGCACGCCAGTGGAAATGGCGATCTCGCTTTGAGCTCTGATGGTCTGGTTCGCTGGCTGGGCGAGCCGGTTGCCCGTCTTTCGGCCGGCGACAATATCATGAAGCCGCGGGTGATCCTGCTGGCCGACGAGCAGTTGAGCGGTAATGCCCGTGATCACGCGCTCGCGCGGATCGAGCGTTTCGTCAACCACCAGATCGCAACCGTGCTGAAGCCGCTGGATGATATCTCCCGCGCGGAAGACCTTCAGGGTCTCGCAAAGGGTCTTGCTTTCCAGCTGGTGGAAAATCTCGGCGTGCTGTTCCGTCGTGACGTCGCGGAAGACGTGAAGTCGCTGGATCAGGACGCGCGTGCTTCCATGCGGCGTTACGGCGTGCGTTTCGGCGCCTATCATGTCTTTTTGCCTGCGCTCCTGAAGCCTGCTCCGGCAGAACTTGTGACGCTGCTCTGGGCCTTGAAGAATGATGGTCTTGGCAAACCGGGTTATGGCGACCTTATTCCCGTCCTGGCTGCAGGCCGCACCTCGGTCGTTACGGATGCCAGCTACGAGCGCATGTTCTACAAGCTTGCCGGTTTCCGTTTCCTCGGAAAGCGCGCGGTGCGTATCGACATTCTCGAACGCCTGGCGGATCTCATCCGTCCGCTGCTGCAGTGGAAGCCCGGCCAGCAGCCGCGCCCCGAAGGCGCTTATGATGGCCGTCGTTTCACGACGACGACCGCGATGCTTTCCATTCTCGGCGCAACGCTCGATGACATGGAAGAAATCCTCAAGGGCCTCGGTTACCGTGCCGATCAGGTGACGGCGGAAGAGGCGCAGGCCTTCCTCGCCGGCCAGGCAGGCGCCACCGCGCCGGCTGCCCCGGAAACGACGGCGGGCGAAGAGGATAGCGCTGAGACCGAGCAGGACGAGCCGGCTTCCGAAGAGCAGGCCTCCGAAGCGGTTGCTGTTGTGGAAGGCGACGTTACCGAGGCACCGGTCGCGGAAGCCGCCGGTGAAGAGGCTGCTGCAAATGAAGCGGCTCCGGCGGAAAGCGGTGAGGCCGCCGAGCCGAAGCCCGTGCTTCTGTGGCGTCCGGGTGGCCGCAATGAAAACCAGCGTGGTGAAAACCGTCGTCCCGGCAATCGTGGCCAGGGTCGTGAGCAGGCAGCGCGCGAGCAAGGCGAGCGACGCGGCGAAGGCCGCCGTGACAATCGCGACGGGGCAAACCGCGATGCAGCCAATCGTGGCGGCGAGGGCGAGCGCAAGCGTGACGGCGGCCGTCCCGATCGCGGCAACAACCGCAATAATGATCGTCATGATCGTGGCGAGCGCAAGGACAGGCCGGAGCGCAGCGACCGTGGCGGAAAGCCGCAGGGCCAGCAGCGTTTCGAGGCCAAGCCACCGCGCAAGGAAAAGCCGCTGGACCCGGATTCGCCTTTCGCAAAGCTCGCTGCCCTCAAGGAGCAGCTGAAGAAGTAAGCCTATGGGAAACAGCGAACAGCCACTGGAAAGCACGCGTCAGCGTCTGGACAAGTGGCTGTTCTTTGCCCGCATGGCTAAATCCCGTTCGCTCGCCCAGAGCTACGTTCAGTCGGGACAGGTGAAGATCAATGGCGTCGTCGTCCGCCAGCCCAGTCATGCGGTGAAGCCCGGCGACAGGCTGGAAATAAGCTTCGAGCGGATGGACAGGGTCGTGGTGGTGAAGTCGGGCGGGACGCGGCGCGGCCCCTATGAAGAAGCCAGACTTCTCTATGACGATCAGACGCCGCCGAAGGAGCCTTCCGACAGGCTGACACTCCTTGAGCAGGCAATGCGCCAGCCGGGCAGCGGACGCCCGACGAAAAAGGAGCGCAGAGCGCTCGACAGGTTTCTGTCCGACAGCGACGGCAGTACAGATTAGAATAAACCTCCAAGTCAGCACCGTTTTTCAGAATTGTTTATCCTTGCTATCTGCAAGCAAAGGCATTACGTCACTTGCGAAATTGCCCTGTCTGAATTCCGGGCGACGGCTTGTGTTCCGAAGCCCAAAGACCCGGCCTGCATATTCTGGAGTTCATCATGACATATGTCGTGACCGACAATTGCATCCGCTGCAAATATACCGATTGCGTAGAGGTCTGCCCTGTCGACTGCTTTTACGAGGGCGAAAATTTCCTCGCCATCAATCCCGACGAATGCATCGACTGTGGTGTGTGCGAACCGGAATGTCCTGCCGAGGCCATCAAACCCGATACGGAGCCGGGTCTCGACAAGTGGCTGAAGCTCAATGCGGAATATGCCGCGATCTGGCCGAACATCACCATCAAGCGCGACCCGATGCCGGAAGCCAAGGAAATGGATGGTGTCGAAGGCAAGCTGGAGCTTTATTTCTCTGCTGAGCCCGGCAAGGGCGACTGACCGCAGATTTGCGACGGTCTCGCACTAACATTTGAAAAGCCCTCGTCTGCACGAGGGCTTTTGTTTATCCGCCGCGGCCGGATTGCAGCGTGGTGGATAATAGTGTCAGTAGGGCCACGCTTTCCTCCAGACTTTGGCGCTGGCGGCTTTGCAGGATGGCCGCCTGCAGTCGGTTCATCTCGCGCGCGATCGCCGCTGGCTGCCATGTGCGCAGCGCTCTTTCGATGACCGGTTTCCGGCGAAAATGGATATGACGTCCAAGCGTCTGCATGACCTGACCGGCCTGCTGCTTTTTCTCGTCCATCTCGGCGCGCATCTGATCGAGCAGCTGGAATTGCTTGAGGCACCCCTGAAGCACGAGGAAGATCGGCGTCTTGGAAGAAATGATCTTCTGAGTGGCATGGAAAAACGCGTTTCTGTCACCCTTCAGGATGGCGTCAACGGCGTCATCGGCTGAAACCGTACTGGCATCACCGATGATGGCCAGAACATCGTCTTCCTCGATTACCTCTGCGCCGCGGCAATAAAGTGCCAGCTTGCGGATTTCGTTTCGTGAAGCGATACGGTCGCCCCCCAGCGATTCGATAAGCCGTTGCCGCGCGGCAGGCGCGATACGCAAATTGTCGCCCGAAAGTTCCTGGTCTATCAACGCGTTCAGTGCGCGCGCATCGTCCGCGTAACAGGGAATGGCTGCGATGGATCGAGCCGGTTCCGCGATCTTGCGCAGCCCCGTGCCCTTCTTGATGTCGCCTGCTTCGATGATGAGAAAGCTCGCTTCCGGCGGCGTTTCCGCCAGAATCTGGAGGGCATCCACCAGCGCCTTTTCAGCTGACGCGCCCTTGACCCAGACAAGTTTCTCGCCGCCGAAAAGACCAATGGCGTTCACCTCGTCCAGCAAACGCCCCGGGTCGCCCTGGAGATCGGACGCAGTCAATTTCAGCGACGCAAAAGCGTCGTCGGGATCTATCCCCGTCTTTTTGGCGATGAGGGTTGCGCGTTCTGATACGAGACCGCGATCCGGCCCGTAGAGTACGAAAACGCGAAAGCGCTCCGCCGGATTCTCGGCGAAGCGCTCAAATTCATGGGACTTTATCTCCGCCACGGCCGCCGCTCTCAGCGGCCGAGGGTGGCGGCTATGTCGGTGCGGATGATTTCGGCAAGTTCGCGCGCCGCACGGTTTTCGGCGTCGCGGGTCGCCCGGATCTTGGCGAATTCCTGCTGTGGCAGATCCACCTGCGCCGTCACGCTGCGGCGTGCGGAGCGCAGGATCTGACCGTCGGAAATGCGCGTCAGCACGTATTGGCCGCTCATGATGACACGGCCTGGATACGGCCCGTCGTAATTGTTGTTCGTCCGTGTGGTTAGGTCGTAATTCTGCACCTCTGTCGAGGAAGCGCTCGAGCTTACCGAAACCTTGACGTTATATTGCGCCGTCGTCGGCTGCCCAGCGCCGCCAGCCAGAAGGAAGATTAGCTGGTTGCGAACTTCCTGTCCAACTCTGCCGCCGATATCAGATACACTGACGGCCGCCAGCCTTTCCTTGGTCCCGGAAGCCTCGCCATAGAGCGGGCGCACCTGGCAGCCCGCCAGAAGACCAGCCATCATCACGACGGAAATTGCTGCCGCGACGCGGCTCCATCTCGAAAAAACGTCAGACAACAATGTTCACAATCCTCTGCGGAACCACGATGACTTTCTTGGGCTCGCCGCCGGCAAGAAGAGATTTGACGGCATCCAGAGCAAGGGCAGCCGCGCGGACCGCATCTTGATCCGCATCGCGCGCGATTGTCAATTCGCCGCGCTTCTTGCCATTGACCTGCACGGGCATGACCACGTCGTTTTCCTCGACCAGCGACGGCACGAAGGTCGGCCATGACGCCTCAGCCACCAGGCCTTCATTGCCCAGCGCCGCCCAGCATTCTTCCGCCAGGTGTGGCGTCATGGGGGCGATGATGCGGATCAGGATTTCGACGGCGTCACGCGCTGCTGCCTTGACGTCGTCGGATTTGCCGCCCGCAGCGACATCCGCAAGCGGACCGGCGAGCGCGTTGACCAGTTCATAGATGCGGGCAATGGCCTTGTTGAAGGCGAGCTTGTCCAGATCTTCCTGAACAGCCTTCAGCGTCTTGTGGGCCGCCTTGGAGGCCGCCAGCCCTTCACCCTCGGTTGCAGGCTTCGGCCTGACGGATTTCAGCTCCTCGGCAGCTTCACCGATGATGCGCCAGACGCGTTGTACGAAGCGGTTCGCGCCCTCGACGCCCGATTCGGACCAAATCACATCACGATCCGGCGGCGAGTCCGAAAGCACGAAGAAGCGTGCGGTATCGGCGCCGTACGATGCGATGATATCATCGGGATCGACCACGTTCTTTTTCGACTTCGACATCTTCTCGATCGAGCCGATCTTCACCTCTTCGCCGGATGACAGCAGGAAGGCGCGGCGTGTGCCGTCGGTTTCCTCAATCCGCAGATCTGCAGGTGGCACCCATTCGCGTGCAGTGCCTTCACCGCGGCTGTAGGTCTCATGAACCACCATGCCCTGGGTGAACAGGCCCTTGAAGGGCTCCTTGACATCGACATGACCTGTTTCGCGCATCGCACGGGTGAAGAAGCGCGAATAGAGCAGGTGCAGGATCGCGTGCTCGATGCCGCCGATATACTGATCCACAGGCAGCCAATGATTGGCGACCTTCGGATCGGTCGGTGCATCTTCCCAAGGTGCCGTGAAGCGGGTGTAATACCAGCTGGAATCGACGAAGGTGTCCATCGTGTCGGTTTCACGACGCGCGTCATGGCCGCATTGCGGGCAGGCGACGTGACGCCAGGTCGGATGCCGGTCCAGCGGGTTGCCGGGCACGTCGAAGGTCACATCGTCGGGCAGCTTGACGGGCAGGTCCTTTTTCGGAACCGGCACGACGCCGCAGACTTCGCAATGAATGACCGGGATCGGGCAGCCCCAGTAACGCTGACGGGAAATGCCCCAGTCGCGCAGACGGAAATTGACCTTGCGCTCGGCCTGAGGCGCGTTGCCCAGCGTCTGCGCAGACAGCTTCTGCACGACTGCCTCGAAGGCATCCGTCGTTTTCATGCCATTCAGGAAGCCGGAATTGATCATCACGCCGTCGTCGGTGTAGGCGGTGTCATCGACCGTGAAGCTTTCCGCATCCGGGCCCTCAGGGGCGACGACCGCCACGACCGGCAGGCCGTATTTGCGGGCGAAGTCCAGGTCGCGCTGGTCGCCGGAGGGGCAACCGAAGATCGCGCCCGTACCGTAATCCATCAACACGAAATTGGCGACGTAGACCGGCAGTTCCCAGGTCGGATCCAGCGGATGGACGACCTTGACGCCGGTATCGATGCCTTTCTTTTCAGCCGTTTCCAGCGCGGCCAGAGAGGTGCCATGGCGGCGGCATTCATCGCAGAATTCGGCGATCGCAGGATTTTTTTCCGACAGTTCTTTCGCCAGCGGATGGTCGGCGGCAATGGCCAGGAAGGAGGCGCCGAACAGCGTGTCGGGGCGTGTGGTATAGACGGTGATGTCAGAAAAGCCTTCCGGCGCCGTGTCAGCAACGGTCTGCCAGCGCAGTGACAGGCCTTCGGAACGGCCGATCCAGTTCTTCTGCATCAGGCGCACTTTTTCCGGCCACTGATCCAGCGTGTCCAACTCGTCCAGCAGGTCCTGGCTGAAATCGGTGATGCGGAAGAACCATTGCGTCAGCTCGCGTTGTTCGACCAGCGCACCGGAGCGCCAGCCGCGGCCGTCGATGACCTGCTCGTTGGCCAGAACCGTATGGTCGACCGGGTCCCAGTTAACCTTGGACTGCTTGCGATAGACCAGACCCTTTTCCATGAAATCGACGAACAGCGCCTGCTGGCGGTGGTAATATTCCACGTCGCAGGTCGCGAATTCGCGTGTCCAGTCCAGCGACAGACCCATGGATTTCAGCTGGCCGCGCATGGTGGCGATGTTCTGGTAGGTCCAGTCCTTGGGATGAACCTTGTTCTGCATGGCCGCATTTTCGGCCGGCATGCCGAAGGCGTCCCAACCCATCGGATGCAGGACGTTGAAACCGCGGGCACGCTTGTAGCGGGCGACGACGTCACCCATGGCATAGTTGCGGACATGGCCCATGTGGATGCGACCCGACGGATAGGGAAACATCTCCAGAACGTAATATTTCTCACGCGGATCGCTGTTGTCTGTCACGAAGACCTTGTCTTCGTTCCATTTTTGCTGCCAGCGCGGCTCGGCGTCGCGAGGATTGTAACGTTCGATGGCCATTGTCTAAAATTCCGGGTATCGAGGGGAAAAATGTGCGCTGACCTTCACCATGAAACGACCGGGGCGTCAAGTTTGGCGGGGCGTTCGGACGTTCAATCTTGGCCAGCGTGCCTCAAATGGTGCTAAAGCCGCTTGGCATCAAGGCGATCGGCGTCTAGTTAGCGGTTCGAACGGTTAAAAAAGGTCTTGTGATGGAAATCGAAGCACGACTTCAGGATGTCAGGCAGCGCATTGCGGATGTGGCGGAAAAATCCGGCCGCAAGGCGGCAGATGTTGCCCTCGTCGCGGTATCGAAGACCTTCGAAGCGGAGGCGATCCAGCCGGTCATCGATGCTGGCCAGCGCGTGTTCGGAGAGAACCGCGTGCAGGAAGCGCAGGGCAAGTGGCCGGCGCTGAAAGAGAAGACTGATGGCATAGAACTGCATCTGATCGGCCCGTTGCAGTCCAACAAGGCTGCGGACGCCGTGGCATTGTTTGATGTCGTCGAGAGCGTCGACCGCGAAAAGATCGCCCGCGCGCTTGCCGAGGAATGCAGCAAACAGGGCCGCAGCCTTCGTTTTTATGTGCAGGTCAATACCGGGCTCGAGCCGCAAAAGGCGGGCATCGATCCGCGTGAGACCATCGCTTTCGTGGCCCTTTGCCGGGATGAGTTGAAATTGGCTGTCGAGGGGCTGATGTGCATTCCGCCGGCAGATGAAAATCCCGGTCCGCATTTTGCGCTGCTGGCGAAGCTTGCCAAGCAATGTGGCCTAGAAAAACTCTCCATGGGCATGTCCGGTGATTTCGAAACGGCCGTCGAATTCGGCGCGACCAGTGTTCGTGTGGGCTCGGCGATCTTCGGCACACGATAAGGACATAAACAAAAAACCCGGCACTGAGGCCGGGTTTCGAACATTCGAAAACGTCGATCAGTACTGATCGTCCTCGTCTTCATCCTTCTGCGTGGATTTCAGCGAGGAGAGCTTCTTGAAGACCGCATCGGCGTCGATATGTTCGTCTTCTTCGCGCTGGAAGTTGTAATCCAGACCTTCCGTTGCCGTCGCCGGCTGCAATGTGTTGTCCAGCTCTTCGGCGGTCGGCAGCGGACGGCCACGCGAGGCGCGTTCAACTTCGAGGTCAAGATCGATCTGGCTGCAGAGGCCGAGTGTGACCGGGTCCATCGGCGTCAGGTTTGCCGAGTTCCAGTGGGTGCGGTCGCGGATTTGCTCAATGGTCGACTTCGTGGTGCCGACGAGACGCGAAATCTGCGCATCCTTCAGTTCCGGGTGGTTGCGAACGAGCCAGAGAATGGCGTTCGGACGGTCCTGACGCTTGGAAACCGGCGTGTAACGCGGCCCGCGACGCTTGGATTCGGGCACGCGCACCTTTGGCTCGGAAAGCTTCAGCTTATGGTTCGGATTGGCTTCAGCGCGGGCAATCTCATCGCGGGAAAGCTGTCCGGTGGCGATCGGGTCGAGGCCCTTGATGCCCTGCGCGGCTTCACCGTCGGCAATTGCCTTGACTTCAAGCGGGTGCAGTTTGCAGAACGTGGCGATCTGATCGAACGACAGCGCGGTGTTGTCAACCAGCCATACAGCCGTTGCCTTTGGCATGAGCAATTGTTGAGCCATAGATACAGTCCTTCTGTCCGTCCGCGCCGGTGTCGCGGGCGTGGTATCAACCACTGATTTCCGGGATATTGCCGCTCTATAACCGGATTGCATCATAATTGCAATTCTTTGCGAAACAAATGACCTTTGTCTAATTGCCGTGTGCAATTGACCTGCTATGAATTCAACACATGCCTGAGGTGGGAGTCTCGGGCCGCGTCAGAAGCCATACCCGGTTCCAGGAGGAGTTCATGTCTGCCAAAATCTACCCGGTGCTCAAGTCGGCGAAAGCCCGCACGCTCATCGACAATGAGCGTTACCAGAAATGGTACCAGGAGAGCGTCGAGGATCCAGAAAAATTCTGGGACAAGCATGGCCGTCGGATCGACTGGTTCAAGCCTTACACCAAGGTCAAGAATACGTCCTTCAAGGGCAGGGTGCCGATCAAGTGGTTCGAGGACGGCCTCACCAACGTCTCCTACAACTGTATTGACCGGCATCTGAAGACGCATGGCGAGCGCACCGCGATCATCTGGGAAGGTGACAACCCCTATATCGACAAGAAGATCACCTATAACCAGCTTTATGATTATGTCTGCCGTCTGGCGAATGTGCTGAAGAAGCACGGCGTCAAGAAGGGCGACCGCGTCACCATCTATATGCCGATGATACCGGAGGCAGCCTATGCGATGCTCGCCTGTGCGCGCATCGGGGCGATCCATTCGGTCGTTTTCGGCGGTTTCTCGCCGGAAGCGCTGGCGGGCCGCATCGTTGACTGCCAGTCGACCTTCGTCATTACCTGCGATGAAGGTGTGCGCGGCGGCAAGCCGATACCGCTGAAAGAAAATACCGACAAGGCGATCGATATCGCCGCCAAGCAATATGTCATTGTCAACAAGGTTCTGGTCGTTCGCCGAACCGGCGGCAAGACCGGCTGGGCGCCGGGCCGCGACATCTGGTACCACCAGGAAATCGCCACGGTGAAACCGGATTGCCCGCCTGTGAAGATGCGCGCGGAAGATCCGCTGTTCATCCTCTATACGTCGGGCTCTACCGGCAAGCCAAAGGGCGTGCTGCACACCACGGGCGGCTACCTCGTCTATACGTCGATGACGCATGAATATGTCTTCGATTACAAGGATGGCGAGGTCTACTGGTGTACGGCCGATGTCGGCTGGGTCACGGGACACTCTTATATAGTCTATGGACCGCTGGCCAATTGCGCGACGACGCTGATGTTCGAAGGTGTTCCCAATTTTCCGGATCAGGGCCGTTTCTGGGAAGTCATCGACAAGCACAAGGTCAACATCTTCTACACGGCGCCGACAGCGCTCAGATCGCTGATGGGTGCGGGTGACCAGTTCGTCCAGCGCTCGTCGCGCTCCAGCATCCGTCTTCTCGGCACCGTGGGCGAGCCGATCAACCCGGAAGCATGGGAGTGGTATTACCATGTTGTCGGTGAGGACAAGAGCCCGATCGTCGATACATGGTGGCAGACGGAAACCGGCGGCATTCTCATCTCGCCGCTGCCGGGTGCGACCGATCTGAAACCCGGCTCGGCGACAAGGCCGTTCTTCGGTGTGCAGCCGCAGCTTGTCGATGCCGAAGGCAATGTGCTGGAGGGGCCGGCAGACGGCAATCTCTGCATCATCGACAGCTGGCCGGGCCAGTCGCGCTCCGTCTATGGCGATCATCAGCGCTTCATCGACACCTACTTCTCCACCTACAAGGGCAAGTATTTCACCGGTGATGGCTGCCGGCGCGATGAGGATGGTTATTACTGGATCACCGGCCGCGTCGATGACGTGCTGAACGTTTCCGGTCATCGTCTTGGCACGGCCGAGGTGGAATCGGCGCTGGTGTCGCATCATCAGGTTTCGGAAGCGGCCGTGGTCGGTTATCCGCATCCGATCAAGGGGCAGGGCATCTATTGTTATGTCACGCTGATGGCAGGCCAGAACGGCGACTATGCGCTGCGCGAAGAGCTGGTAAAACACGTGCGCAACGAGATCGGACCGGTTGCGACACCCGATAAGATCCAGTTCGCGCCCGGCCTGCCGAAGACCCGTTCCGGCAAGATCATGCGGCGCATCCTGCGCAAGATCGCCGAGGATGATTTTGGTGCGCTGGGAGATACGTCGACGCTCGCTGATCCTGCTGTCGTCGAGGACCTCATCGCCAACCGGCAAAACCGCACGGCGTGAACTGAGAGGCTGCTTCGGCAGCCTTTTTCTATTGACTGTCCTCACAAACAAAAACACCCGGAGGCGAACCTCCGGGTGTTTTTCATCGTAGGCTGTAAGGCTTACTGGCCGCGGATCTTCTTGAGGTCCGCCAGAACGGCGTCAACGACGTCGGCGCCGATTTCAGCCTTGTGCTTTTCGTAAACGACCATCGACTTTTCGCGGATACGCGCCTGCTCTTCGGCAGACAGCGAGTTCACCTCGAGGCCGGCCGCCTTGATCTTTTCCAGCGACTTCTGGTTCAGTTCGCGGATGACCTTGCGCTCTTCGTCACGACCCACGACTGCGCATTCGCGCAGGGCTGCCTGTTCTTCCGGCGTGTAGCTGTCGAAGATCGGCTTGGAGAAGAGGAAGAGGAACGGCGTGTAAGCGTGGTTCGTCTCCGTGATGTACTTCTGCACCTCGTAGAACTTCGAGGTGTCGATCGTCACATAGGGGTTTTCCTGGGCATCGATCGCGTTGGTCTCAAGCGCCGAGAAGACTTCGCCGAAAGCCATCGGCGTAGCGTTTGCACCGAGGTTCTGGAAGGTGTCGAGGAAGATGTTGTTCTGCATCACGCGGACCTTGAGGCCCGAGAAATCTTCCCACTTGTTGACGGCATGCTTGGAGTTCGACAGGTTGCGGAAGCCGTTTTCCCAGTAAGCGAGGTTTACGAGGCCCTGTTCTTCCAGCTTCTTGTTCATCATGTCGCCGAAGGCGCCGTCCATGACGGCATCGGCTTCCTTGGCATTGGCGAAGAGGAATGGCAGGTCGAAGACGCCAAGCGACGGGATGAGACCGACGAGCGGCGAGGACGACGTGACGACCGCTTCCTGAACGCCGGAGCGCAGGGCCTGTGTCGCCTGAAGGTCACCGCCGAGAGCGCCACCCCAGAATGCCGTCAGTTTCAGCTTGCCGCCGGACTTGTCGTCGAGGCAGGCCTGCATGGCCTTGATGCCGTTGCCGACGGGATGATCCTGGTTGATACCGTTCGAAACGCGGATGTTGCGGCTGTTGAATTCGGCCATTGCCGGCGCCGCCGCGCCGACTGCGAAGGCGATTGCCGTGGTGGTCAGAAGAAGCTTTCTCATAATATCCTCCCTTGGATTGTGGTCGAGAAAAAGTTTCACTTAACGTAGGTACTGCAGAGGCACGAGGACGATGTCCGGGAAAATCACCAGCAGCGCCAGCACGATGGTTTCGGCGACGAGGAAGGGCCAGACACCGATCGTGACCTTCCCGAGCGGGATGCGGCCGACGCCGCTGACGACGTTCAGCACCACGCCAACCGGCGGGGTAATCAGGCCGATGGCATTATTGATGATGAAGAGAACACCGAAATAGACCGGGTCGATGCCCGCCTGCTTGATGATGGGCATCAGAACTGGCGTCAGGATCAGGATGGTCGGCGTCAGGTCAAGCGCGGTGCCGACGACGAAGACCAGCACCATGATGACAGCCATCAGCAGCATCGGACGGTCGATCAGCGGCTCGATGTAACCGGCAACTTCGTTCGGAATGTTCGCAGCTGTGATAAGCCATGCGGAGACGAGGGCCGCGCAGACCAGGAACATGATGATCGAGGTGCTCTTGGCGGCGCGCAGGAGCACGTGGAACAGGTCCGCCGGCTTCAGTTCGCGGTAGATCACCATGCCGACGAAAAGCGCATAGGCGGCAGCCACGACGGCGGCTTCCGTCGGCGTCATGATGCCGGCCTTGATACCGCCGAGGATGATGACGGGCATGCCGAGCGCCCAGCCGGCGCGGGCCGTGGCTGTAACGCGTTCCTTGGCCGTGGTTTTCGGCAGCGGCTTGACGTTATCCTTGCGCACCACGATCAGCCAGGCGACGATCAGTGAGATGCCCATCAGAATACCGGGTACGATACCGGCAAGGAAAAGCTGGGTGATCGAAACGTTAGCGGCGACACCGAAGACGATGAACGCCATGGACGGCGGAATAACCGGGGCGATGATACCGCCGGCTGCGATCAGGCCGCCGGAGCGCGGAATATTGTAACCGGCCTTCGCCATCATCGGGATGAGGATTGCGGCAAGGGCTGCGGTATCGGCTGCGGCCGAACCGGAGATGCTGGCCATGATGATGGCAGCGACGATGGCCACGATGCCGAGGCCGCCCCTGATATGGCCGACCAGCGCGATCGCAAAGTCGATGATGCGGCGGGACAGGCCGCCGGAATTCATCAGTTCGCCAGCGAGGATGAAGAAGGGAATGGCAAGCAGGGTGAAGGTGTCTGCGCCCGAGATCATGTTCTGCGCGATGATCGCGGTGTTGAACATGCCCATATACCACATGAGCACGACGCCACAGAACATCAGCGAGAAAGCGACGGGAACGCCAATGGCCATGGCTCCCAGAAGAGAGCCGACAAAAACGAAAAGTGTCATGGTATCAGCGCTCCGAAAGCTGTTCGATCGTCAGGTTCTCGCCCGCAAACTGGGCGATTTCGTCTTCCGTCACGCGGCCCGTCAGAAGGCGGTACAGGCGTTCCAGCGCGATGACGAACATCAGGCCGCCGGTGAACATGCCGATGCCATAGACCCAGATCATGGAGAGCTTGGTGACGGGGGCGTGCATGCTGGCGTTGATGCCGGACTGTTTCCAGGTGCCCCAGAAGAAGATGGCGGAACAGGCCAGGATGATGATGTTCGAGATGATCATGCAGACGATTCGGGCGCGGCGCGACAGAAACATCACGAGCGTTTCAATACCCATATGGCTGTTCTCGCGGAAGGTCAGCACCGCGCCGAGGAAGGTCAGCCACACAAAGAAGTAGCGTGACAGCTCTTCCGAGACATTGATGCCGGAATTCATCGTGTAACGCATGACGACGTTGACGAAGACCATGATCGACATGCCAGCAAGCAGCGCGACGAGAATGATTTCGAGAATCCGGTAAAAGAGATTGATGGTCTTTTGCATTTTCCCCTCCCGAAGAAATATCTAGAGTAGCCCTCGTTTCGCCAGGTTGCGCATCAGTGCCGCGGTGCCGAACGTCCATTCCGGGCATTCGTCAGTCGTCGTGACCCAGTTGATCAGCTTACCGAGCTTGGGCGTGGAGATTTCGACACGGTCACCCTTTGAATGGGTGAAGCCGAGACCTGGGCCATGGCGGTCCTTTACCGGCGCGAACATCGTGCCAAGGAAAAAGACTGCGCCGTCAGGATATTGGTGGTTACGGTTCAAGAGCTGCGAAGCGAGGTTTTCGGGCGTGCGGCTGATCGCCTCCATGGGGCTGACGCCCGTCATGGTGAAACCATCCTCTCCTTCGACCAGAAGAGAAATCTGCGCCTTCTTCACATCTTCAATGCTGAAGTTGCCATCGAACAGGCGGATGAACGGGCCGATTGCGCAGGAGGCATTGTTGTCCTTCGCCTTGCTGAGCAGCAGGGCGGAGCGGCCTTCGAAATCGCGCAGGTTGACGTCGTTGCCGAGCGTCGCGCCGACAATGCGACCGTCAGAGGTGATGGCCAACACCACTTCCGGCTCAGGGTTGTTCCACTGCGATTTGGGATGGACGCCGATCAGGGCACCACAGCCGACGGAGGCCATGGCCTGCGCCTTGGAGAAGATTTCCGCATCCGGGCCGATGCCCACTTCCAGATATTGCGACCAGAGGCCCATTTCCTGAAGCAGTTTTTTCACCTCGGCGGCTTTTTCTGAGCCGGCCTCAAGTCCCTTGAGGTTGTCGCCGAGAACAGGCGCCAGCCGTCCGCGAATTTCCTGCGCACGCAGCGGATCGCCTTTGGCCTGCTCTTCGATTACGCGTTCCAGCATACTGTCGGCAAAGGTGACACCTGCAGCCTTGACGGCCTGAATATCGTTGGGGGCGAGGAGTTCGCCGGCTGAGCCGTCCAGAAATGCGTCCAGTGCGCCTAAGGCGACGAAAGTACCGGTGTCGTTGAGCTGCTCCACCAGGTCGGTCTTCTCCAGAAGCTCTGACATGGTCGGAGAAACAGATGTGAGGTCATAAAGCACGCCATCCTTGAGGAGGACGGGGCAGGGGCCGCCTTCGCTTTTCGACCAGACGCGGCCGACCAGCAAAGCGTTTTCATAATCCTCAGGCAAAATTGCGGTAGCGTCGATCGACCTTACGCCGGCCATGTATATCCTCCCCTTTCAGACTTCCGACAGGCCGCCTCCTGCGGTCTTATTGTCTGGATGTCTGACAACCTAATCCTATTCTTCTTAGTATGACTTTTCGAGCGAGTCTAGCGGTCTCGCGGACAAATTTATCATGTATCGCTCATGAAGCGCGGAAACCTGTCCTATAGCTTGACTGCCAGTGCCTTTTTTCCAGTCAGAATATATCCAGCTCCAGATTGACGCGGCTCGCCGCACCAATCAGATGCTTGCGCATCGCGCTCTTGGCCGCGGGCGCATCAGCTTTTTCCACGGCCTCGTAAATTGCCACATGTTCGGCAATCGTTACCTCGAGAATTTCCCCAAAAACCGCCCGGGAGAAAGCGATGTTGATGGCGGAACTGATGCGCTCCGCAATGAAGCCGAGGAACATCAGGAAATATTCGTTTTGTGTGGCCTCAGCCAGAATACGGTGGAAGTCCAGATCGGCGGCAACGCCTTCCGTCGACCAATCGTCGGCGGTTTTCATCTTTTCCAGTGCCTCGGCCAGTCGCGCCAACTGCTGCGGGCTACGATGCAATGCCGCCAGCCCCGCTGCTTCTATTTCCAGCGGCATGCGAAGCTGGAAAAGATCGCGGAAGTTCTCCGGATCGTTCAGCCGGGAGCGCTCGATACGGATGGACAGTCTCTGCCGGGGATCGGTGACGAATGCGCCCACGCCCTGCCGGGTTTCGACGAAACCTTCATTGCGCAATTGTGCTATCGCCTCGCGGATGACAGAGCGGCTCACCCCGAAGGTTTTTGCCAGCACATGTTCAGTCGGCAGCCTGTCGCCCGGCCCGAGTTTCGAATCGTTGATCTCGCGTGCGATCTCTGCGGCGATGCGGCCGGGGAGATGGTCATTGCGATGTATCTGATTGAACTCCAGCGTCATGGTTGCTCCCGTTCCACAGAAACGATTGGTTCGTTTTTCCCGCTGCAGACGACTTCCTCCTTCGCCGTCAGCGGGGTTTTTTAAGGCGGCGTTTTTCAGCCGCCTCTGCCGTACCTTGATTAGCTATCCGGTTGCAGGGTTATCTGGCAACCGGGATTCATCCGCAAATCAGGGTCGAAGGTGTTTTTCAGGCCAGTGATCATCCGCCGCTGCACGTCAGATAGCCGGCTTTCGAAATCCGAGCGTTTCAACCGGCCGATGCCGTGCTCGGCGCTGATGCTGCCGACGTAACGGTCGAGGACGTCATTGACGAGCGTTTTGGACTTGTAGATGAATGCTTCGCGCTCTTCCGGCGTCGAGCCGTTCGGCGGCAGTACGTTGAGGTGGACGTTTCCGTCTCCCACATGGCCGTAGGAAACAGCGAGGCACTCCGGCAGTTTTTCCGCCAGTTCCGCTTCAGCTTCGGCCACGAAAGCCGCGAGTTTTGACAGCGGTACGGAAATATCGGTGCGCATATGGCTGCCGCGCAGCGCCTGGCCTTCGTTCATGCCTTCGCGGAATAGCCAAAGCGATTGCGCCTGCGCCCGTGACGATGCGATGACGCCATCCAGCACCAGCCCGTCTTCCATGACGCCTTCGAGGAAGCGGCCCATCAGGTCTGCGGTGTCGACCAGGCCGGAGCCTGAAATTTCCATCAGTACATAGGCCGGGTAGTCACCGGCGATCGGCATTTTAAGGTCGGGGATTGCCTCGATCGCCAGCGTGAAGGCGACCGGCGGCATAAATTCGAAGGCAGACATCAGGTCGCAGCATTCGCGACGGGCGCGACGGTAAAGCTTGATGGCATCGTCAAGCGAATTGAGGCCGAGCAGCGCCGTTTCGACGTGTTCCGGATTGGGATAAAGCTTGACGGCAACGGCGGTGATAATGCCGAGCGTTCCTTCCGCACCGATGAAAAGCTGCTTCAGGTCGATGCCGCGATTATCCTTGCGCAGCGTCGACAGCCCATTCCAGATAGTGCCATCCGGTAGCACCACTTCGAGACCCAGGACCAGTTCGCGCGTCATCCCGTACCGCAGCACATTGATGCCGCCGGCATTTGTGGAGACATTACCGCCTATACGGCAGCTACCCTGGGCCCCAAGTGATAGCGGGAAGAACATACCCTTGTCCTGCACCGCGTCCTTGAATTCCGAGAGAATGCAGCCCGCTTCCACGACGGCGGAAAAATCGTCGCTGTCTATGGTGCGGATGGCGTTCATGCGCTCGAGGCTCAGAACGACCTGGCGTTTAGGCGCATCAGGAATGCCGCCGAGTACAAGACCGGTATTGCCGCCCTGAGGGATGATGGCGAGTCCGAGTTCGGCGCAGGCGCGCACCGTATCAGATACTTCCTCCGTCGACCGGGGACGGATCACGGCTACAGCCGAACTGGCGACGTCGCCATGCCAGTCCCGGCAATAACGCAGCATGTCCTCCGGCGACGTGAGCACCAAAGCCTCGCCCAACCTGTTCTTCAGCGAGAATCGCAATTCCCCGATATCGTGTTCGCTGACGATCGTCATTCCACCCTCTCCGCTCAATCCGCCCTGAAATGTCCGGGCAAGGCTTCTTCGCCCTTGCTTTTGCCGGTTTGTGAAAAAATACTATTTTCAACTCGATCATATAAGGTTATCAGACAACCTTACAAGCTAATTTATCGGTCGGTTGGCTGATGATGTTTTTTCGGTCTCGGGAGAACGACCGGGACAAAGAGGAGGAAGACATGCATATCGCAATTATTGGCGCCGCTGGCATGGTGGGCCGCAAGCTGACGCAGCGTCTCGTCAAGGACGGGTCACTGGGTGGCAAGGCGGTGGAGAAATTCACGCTTATCGACGTGTTCCAGCCCGAAGCGCCTGCCGGTTTTTCCGGTGCCGTCGATGCGCGCGCGGCCGATCTTTCCGCATCTGGCGAAGCCGAAAAGCTGGTCGAAGCCCGTCCGGACGTCATCTTCCACCTTGCCGCCATCGTCTCCGGCGAAGCCGAACTCGATTTCGACAAGGGCTACCGCATCAATCTCGACGGCACGCGTTATCTCTTCGATGCCATCCGCCTTGCCAACGGCAAGGATGGCTACAAGCCGCGCGTGGTCTTCACCTCCTCGATCGCCGTCTTCGGTGCGCCGCTTCCCTATCCGATCCCGGACGAATTCCACACCACGCCGCTGACCAGCTACGGTACGCAGAAGGCTATCTGCGAATTGCTCCTGTCCGACTACAGCCGCCGCGGTTTCTTTGACGGCATCGGCATTCGCCTTCCCACTATCTGCATTCGTCCCGGCAAGCCGAATGCGGCTGCCTCCGGCTTCTTCTCCAATATCCTGCGCGAGCCGCTGGTTGGCCAGGAGGCGGTTCTGCCGGTGCCGGAAAGCATTCGCCATTGGCACGCCTCGCCGCGTTCCGCCGTCGGTTTCCTTATTCATGGCGCCACGATCGACGTAGAAAAGGTCGGCCCGCGCCGCAACCTGTCGATGCCGGGCCTCAGCGCCACCGTCGGCGAGCAGATTGAGGCACTGCGCAAGGTGGCGGGGGAAAAGGCCGTCGCCCTCATCCGTCGCGAGCCGAACGAGATGATCATGCGCATGTGCGAAGGCTGGGCGCCCGGTTTCGAAGCCAAGCGTGCCCGCGAACTGGGCTTTACGGCGGAAAGCTCCTTCGAAGAGATTATTCAGGTTCATATTGAGGACGAACTGGGAGGTTCACTGAAATGAGTGTCGGCGGGGAGGAGAAGAAGCGCTCGGTCGCCTTTATCGGCACCGGCCTGATGGGAGGGCCGATGGCCCGGCGCCTGCTGGGTGCGGGCTTTTCGGTCACGGTCTGGAACCGCAGTGTCGATAAGGCCGAGGCTCTTGTTGCCGATGGCGCGGTCGTCGCGGCATCGCCGGCAGATGCAGCCAAGGGCGCCGATATTGTCATCACCATGCTGAGTGACGGCAAGGCCGTGGGCGAGGTGCTGTTCGAGGCCGGCGTGGCCGAAGCGCTGAAAAAGGGGGCTGTCGTCATCGACAGCAGCTCGATTGCGCCGCCGATCGCGCGTGAACACTCCTCCCGGCTTCAGGCGCTTGGCATCCATCACGTCGATGCACCGGTTTCGGGCGGTGTGCCGGGCGCGACGGCCGGTACACTCGCCATCATGGCCGGTGGAGACGAGGCGCTGATCGCGGATCTTGCTGATGTCTTTGCACCGATGGGCCGGCTCACCTATGTGGGTCCCTCGGGTGCCGGCCAGCTCTGCAAGCTCGCCAACCAGCAGATCGTCGCCATTACGATCGGCGCGGTTGCCGAAGCGATGATGCTGGTGGAAGCGGGAGGAGCCTCTCGCGAAGGTTTCCGCAACGCCATACGTGGCGGCTTTGCCGAAAGCCGGATACTGGAATTGCATGGCGAACGCATGGTGAAGCGCAATTTCGTGCCGGGTGGTCCATCCAAATTCCAGCTCAAGGATCTGAATGGCGTGTTGGCAACGGCGAAGGACCTGTCGCTTACCCTGCCGCTTACGCAGCAGGTGACGCGGGAATTCGACGACTTCGTTGGTGACGGCGGTGCCGATATCGATCACAGCGGCATCCTGCTTTACCTCGAAAAACTCAACAACCGCGAACAGGGCTGAGGCAGGCTTATGAGCGACGAGAAGACACCCATGCGCCGGCTGCGATCGCAGGACTGGTTCGACAACCCTGATCATCTCGACATGACGGCGCTCTATCTGGAGCGCTTCATGAATTATGGCGTAACGCCGGAAGAACTGCGTTCCGGCAAGCCGGTGATCGGCATCGCACAGAGCGGCAGCGATCTTACGCCCTGCAACCGCGTCCATGTGGAGTTGGTGAAGCGTGTGCGCGACGGCATCCGTGATGCGGGCGGTATTCCTATCGAATTCCCGACCCATCCGATGTTCGAAAACTGCAAGCGCCCGACGGCAGCGCTCGACCGCAATCTTGCCTATCTCAGCCTTGTGGAAGTGCTTTACGGTTATCCGCTCGACGGTGTCGTGTTAACGACGGGCTGCGACAAGACCACGCCCTCGGCACTGATGGCGGCAAGCACGGTCGATATTCCGGCCATCGTGCTCTCCGGCGGGCCGATGCTCGACGGTTATCATGAGGGCGATCTGGTCGGTTCCGGCACTGTGATCTGGCGCATGCGCCGCAAATATGGCGCTGGCGAAATCACCCGGGAGGAGTTTCTGCAGGCGGCGCTGGAATCCGCGCCATCGGTCGGGCATTGCAACACCATGGGCACGGCGTCGACCATGAACGCCATCGCGGAAGCGCTTGGCATGTCGCTTACCGGCTGCGGCGCAATCCCCGCCGCTTACCGTGAGCGCGGCCAGATGGCCTATCGCACCGGCCGCCGCGCCGTCGAACTGGTTGTTGAGAATATCAAGCCCTCGGACATCATGACGCGCGAAGCCTTCCTGAACGCGATCCGCGTCAACTCGGCGATCGGTGGCTCTACCAATGCCCAGCCGCATCTCGCGGCCATGGCGAAACATGCGGGCGTTGAACTCCGTGAAGAGGACTGGCAGGTCCACGGTTACGATATTCCGCTGTTGGCGAACATACAGCCGGCCGGCAAATGGCTCGGTGAGAAATATCACCGCGCCGGCGGCACGCCCGCCATCATGTGGGAGCTTCTGCAGTCGGGCAAGCTCGATGGAAGCTGTCGGACCGTGACCGGTAGAACTGTGGCGGAAAATCTGGAAGGTCGGGAATCGACCGACCGAGATGTGATCCTTCCTTACGACAAGCCGCTGAAGGAACGAGCAGGTTTCCTGGTTCTCAAGGGCAATCTGTTCGATTTCGCCATCATGAAGACGAGCGTGATCTCGGCGGAGTTCCGGCAGCGCTATCTCAACGAGCCGGGGCACGAGGGAATTTTCGAGGGCAGATGCGTGGTTTTTGACGGTTCGGAAGACTATCACGCCCGCATCAATGATCCGTCCCTCAATATTGATGAGCGTACCATTCTCGTCATTCGTGGTGCGGGGCCGCTTGGCTGGCCCGGCTCGGCCGAGGTCGTCAACATGCAGCCGCCGGATGCGCTTTTGAAAAAAGGAATCACCAGCCTGCCGACGATCGGCGACGGCCGGCAATCGGGAACGGCGGACAGTCCGTCCATTCTCAACGCCTCGCCCGAAAGTGCTGCCGGCGGTGGCCTGGCGTGGCTTCGCACGGGCGATGTGATCCGCATCGACTTCAACAAGGGCGAGTGTAACGTGCTGGTGCCGGATGAGGAGCTTGCAGCCCGCAAGGCAGACGGCATTCCCGCTGTTCCCGCGGATGCGACGCCCTGGCAGCGCATTTATCGTCAGTCGGTAACGCAGCTTTCGGACGGCGCGGTTCTGGAAGGCGCTGCGGATTTCCGCCGCATTGCCGAGAAGATGCCCCGGCACAATCATTGATCACACGACCAGAATCCCCGGCCACGTCCGGGGATTTTTCTTTTCGGGCGGTTTCGTAAATGCGTGTGACCTCATAAGGTGCCTGCACATCCGCATTATAGGGGCAGGACATGACTGATATTTCGATGATAGAAGCCGCGCGGGAGCGCATCGGCACTCAAGCGGTTCGCACGCCGCTTCTCTCATCACCTTTTCTGGACGAGATTGCCGGGCGAAAGCTCTTCGTAAAAGCTGAATGCCTGCAAAGAACGGGTTCCTTCAAGTTTCGTGGCGGCTGGTCGGCCGTCTCAGGCCTGCCTGCGGAGGTCCGCGCCAAAGGCGTCATCGCCTTTTCCTCCGGTAACCATGCGCAGGGCGTGGCGCTTGCCGCCAGCCTCCACGGCGTTCCCGCCGTCATCATCATGCCGACGGATGCGCCGAAGATCAAAATCGACAATACCCGTGCTTATGGCGCGGAGGTGGTGCTTTATGACCGCGCGAATGAGGATCGCGATGCCATTGGGGACCGCATTTCGCGCGAGCGCGGGTTGACGCTGATCAGGCCCTATGACGAACCGCTGGTCATTGCCGGGCAGGGGACGGTGGGGCTCGAGATTGCTGAACAGGGGGCGGAACTGGGTATCGATTCAGCCGAGATCCTGGTGCCGTGCGGCGGCGGTGGCCTTACATCCGGCATATCCCTTGCGCTTGCAGCGAAAGCACCGAACTATAAGGTCAGGACTTCGGAACCGGAGCGGTTCGATGATGTGGCACGCTCTCTTGCCTCGGGCAAGATCGAGCGGAACGCCACGACCTCGGGTTCGATCTGCGACGCGATCGTTACGCCGCAGCCCGGTAACATCACCTTCCCGATCATGGTTGGGCTTTGCGGGAAAGGCATCGCCGTGACCGAAGAGGAAGCGCTGCGGGCAATGGTTCTCGCCTTCAACCGGCTGAAGATCGTCGTTGAGCCCGGTGGAGCGGTGGCCCTGGCGGCGGCCCTCTTCCATGGCGATGAACTGGAGAGTGAAACGGTGATCGCAGTCGCTTCCGGCGGCAATGTCGATCCGGAGGTCATGACGGGTGCGCTGTCCCGTTTCGGCTGAGCGGGTTGGGATCAAGCCCCAAGCCGCGCCGCGACCTCGTTGGCGATGGCCAGCGAGGCAGTAAGGCCGGGGCTTTCGATGCCGAAGAGATTGACGAGACCGTTGACGCCATGCGTCTCCGGCCCGTCAATGCGGAAATCCATAGCGGGTTCGTCCGGACCTGAAATCTTCGGCCGGATTCCAGAATAGGCCGGAATCAACGCATGGTCGGGAAGGCGCGGCCAATAACGCCGTATCGCATCATCAAAACCTTCCATGCGTTGGGAATCGACGGCGTAATCGATGGCGTCCACCCACTCCACATCCGGGCCGAAACGAGCCTGCCCAGCAAGATCGAGGGTGAGATGTACGCCAAGGCCATGAGTATGAGGTGCCGGGTAGATGAGCCTTGAAAAGGGTGACTTGCCGGCCAGCGAAAAATAGCTGCCCTTGGCGAAACGCGCCTGCGGGATACCATCCTCCGGCAATCCCTCTATCTTTCTCGCCAACATCGGCGCAACAAGTCCGGCGGAATTGATGAGCAGCCGGCACGTCAGGCTGGTGGGCTCCGCGCCGCCGACGTGGATCCGAAAACCATCGCCCGCCACTTCCGCCCTTTCGAAGGGGGCGTTGACGGCCATGGCCGCGCCGTGATCCTGTGCGTCTCCGAACAGCGCCAGCATGTATCCGTGACCGTCGATGATACCGGTCGAAGGTGACGTAAGGGCTGCAACGCAGGTAAGCGCGGGTTCGAGTAAAACCGCCTGTCGTTCATCAATCAGCTCAAGATCGTTACATCCGTTGGCCTTGCCCTTCTCCTGGAGAGTGGCGAGCATGGCCGTCTCTTCATGGCTCGTGGCGACGATGAGTTTGCCGCAGCGGCGATGAGCAACGCCGTGGCTCTGGCAGAAAGCATAAAGACGCTCCTTGCCCTCCACGCAAAGTCGGGCCTTGAGGCTTCCAGGCGGGTAATAAAGGCCTGCGTGGATGACTTCGCTGTTGCGGGAGGAAGTGACCGAGCCAAATTCCTTTTCGCTTTCCAGGATGACGACGAAGAGGCCGCGCATAGCGAGTTCTCGCGCTGTCGCCAGGCCGATCACACCGGCTCCAATGATGATGGCGTCGATATCTGTCATGGTATTTTCCGTGTCCGCATTGCCTTCAGACGGAACGCGCCCCGTCGCGCTGATGCCGCGCAATGGGTAGATTGATGCTTGCCGTCCGGCAAGTTGCAATCCGTATTTTTCCCGATGCACCTATCTTATGGAATATTATCTCTACTGAAACAGTGGGGAATAAAGCTATTCTACCAGTGAAATAAGCAATGCCCGCTTTGAAGGGCCGAGCAGGAAGGGAGTGTACAATGTCTTATTCCAAGGCAGGAAAAGTAAAAGACTTTGTTTCGCAGCCCCAGTCGCCGCGCAACTGGAAAGATTCGGTTCATGCGGCTCTCGTCGGCGTCTGCATGGCCTTTGTCGCTGCCGTCATATTCGGTCTCGTTCCCTGATCCTCCCGATCTTCTCATCAGGTAATTTGAGAACAAAAGGCCGGTCGCTCCTCCGACCGGCCTTTTTCATTCCCATTCACGACTTCAGGTAATCTTCCGCAAGATCGACCCAGAAAGCGGTTCCGATTGGCAGGATTTCGTCGTTGAAATCAAATTTTGGATGGTGCAACGGCGGGTCGTTGTCGGTTCGTGCGGTGCCGAGGAAGAAATAACAGCCCGGCCGTTTCTCCAGCATGTAGGCAAAGTCTTCCGCGCCCATCGACGGGCGCTGCATTTCTGCGACCTTTTCAGGCCCGGCAAAACGGCGGGCGAGATCGGCGACATAATCCGTTTCCGCCCTGTGGTTGACGGTTGCATTATAACCGCGCTCGTAATCGATGGTGACGCTCATGCCGTAGCTGGCCGCCTGGCCTTCGGCTATCGCCCGAATGCGCTTTTCCAGCTCATCGCGCACGCCCGGATCGAAGGAACGGATGGTCAGTAGCATTTCCGCCGTTTCGGGAATGACGTTGCTGGCAGCACCGGCATGGAAGGCGCCAACGGTGACGACCGCCGACAGCTGCGGATGGATGTTGCGTGAAACCACAGTCTGCAGCGCCATGATGATGCTTGCCCCGGCAACGATAGGGTCAGCGGCATCCTGCGGTTCGGCACCGTGGCCGCCATAACCGTTGACGGTGATCTTGCACTCGTCGACCGCGGCAAGGATCGGCCCGTCGCGCAGCACGAAGTGCCCGAAGGGCAGGCCAGGGTCGTTGTGGAGTGCAAAAACCGCATCGCAGGGAAAGCGGTCGAACAGGCCGTCCTCGATCATGATGCGGGCGCCGCCGAAATTTTCCTCCGCCGGCTGGAAGATCAGATGCAGCGTTCCGTTAAAATTCCTGCGTTCGGCGATGATCTTCGCTGCGCCGAGAAGCATGGCAGTATGGCCATCATGGCCGCAGGCATGCATCACGCCCTGATTGGCACTTGCATATTCCGCCCCCGTTTCTTCGTGGATCGGCAGGGCGTCGATATCGGCTCGAATGCCAAGTGTGCGCGTGCTGTCACCATTGCGTAGCGTGGCGACAACGCCAGTGCCGGCGAGCCCGCGCGTTACCTCGTACCCCATCGCCAGCAATTGTTCGGCAATGAAATCCGAGGTCTTGAACTCGGAGAGGCCTATTTCAGGGTGACGGTGCAAGTGGCGGCGGATTGCCACCACATCCAGCATATGATTGGCAAAAGACGTCATGGTGGCGGTCTGTCTGGTCATTTTCGAAGTCCCGGGTTTCGCCGTTTTTTACGGTGCTTTTTCAAAATGACATAGCAGCATATGCATGGGCATGTAAGGGGCGCTGCAGGCACTCAGACGGCCTGAAATTCAGCGCTTGCATCGGGTCGCGACAGGTGGCATGGAACTATTGATGTCCTGGGGCATTAGCGTCTTTCGGATGTAGCGCGAACCGTTCCGGTTTCGTGTTGCCCTTCAGGTTATCAACGGGGGACCATCGGGCGTTGCGCGCACAAATTTCGCCGTCGGGGAGGGTGCGAAATCCGGTCGGAACGGCGTTGCCGGGCCGCAGGATGAGATCTTTCTGTCACCGGAAGCTCCCTGCACGCGCTGATCTCAAGCCCCACAAACAGATTGCAAACATTGTGCAGCAGTATGCGGCGCCTTCCTGCCGGACGGTCCTCTCATCCAGGCGTCCGGTCCGGTTCACCGAAGGTTCAGGATAAGTCATAAATATAGCGTGGCCGATTTTCGTGTGTGTTCCCGCCACGGACGAAATGCCGGCCAAGTCGAACAAGTCTCCATAAAGTTCAGAATACGAGCCCGATGTCATTTCATATCACCCCGACCGCCGCCGCCCGTGATTCCGAGACGAAGCAGATCGATCATAATGATTCGATCCGCGCGTCCTATATGACGGTCGAGGAACTGCATGATGCGGGCGCCGCGCTTTCCCGCGATGGCGCCGACAGCCTTCCCGGCTTCATGGAGTTCGATTTCTTCGAGCGTCATCGCGAGAATGAAAAGGAAATCCTCAGGGTCTATCGCACAACGGCGGTCGACGCGGAAAATGGCGCGACGATAACGCCGGCGGCGGAATGGCTTCTCGACAACCACTACGTCATCGAAGAGGCGATCCAGGAAGTCCGTCGTGATTTTCCGCGCAAGTTCTATCGCCAGCTGCCGACAATGACGGTGGGCGGCGTGACGATCCCGCGGGTCATGGCGCTCGGCTGGCTTTATGTTGCCCACACCCACAGCACGGTATCGCGCGAAAACATGACGGCGCTGGTGGATGGCTACCAGACCTCGAAGACGCTGCAGATCGGTGAATTGTGGGCGCTGCCCTCGATCATCCGTTTTGTCCTCATCGAAAATCTTCGCCGCATCTCCATCCGTGTGGAGCGTTCGCGCCGCATGCGCCAGAAGGCGAATGAGGTGGTCGACGAGATTATCCGCCTGAACGATGCGGAAGCGTCGGCAGCACTTCTCAACCAGGTCGATTCGCTGGTCGATGACCCGACTTTCGCGACGCAGTTCCTTTATCGCCTCCGAAACGGCTCGCAGACATCGGGTTTTGCCGTCGCATGGCTCGAAGAGCGTCTTCACGCTGCCGGCACCGACGCTGAAAACGTGATGATGTCGGAACATAATCGCCTCGCATCCGGCAACGTGACGATGGGCAACATCGTCAAGAGCCTGCGCGAGATCGATGATACCGAATGGTCGGTGTGGTTCGAGGAAGTCAGCCATATCGACAAGGTTCTGCGCGAAGAAACCGATTACGAAACGCTCGATTTCGGCTCCCGGAACACCTACCGCAATACCATCGAACTTCTGGCGCGTCGTTCTCCCAAGACCGAAGTTGAGGTCGCCCGTGCCGCTGTCGAAATGGCGCGTACCGATATGCCCGCAGAGGCGGACGAGACGCATCCCGTCAATGTCGGCTCCGTGCTGGTGGGTCAGCGTCGTTTCGAGCTTGAAAAGGCGCTGGGATACCGGCCCCTAGTATCGCAGCGTATCGTCCGGGCGATGCGGAAGTTCAACTGGCTGGCAATTGCAGCGCCAGTGCTTCTCATCACCGCGGTCGCCATGCTGGCGGTCGGGTGGTTCCTCGCCGAAGCGGGCATGCCCTGGTATGTTGTCACCGCTTTCCTGCTGATGTTCGCTCTGCCCGCCTCGGAGGGCGCGACCGGCCTCTTCAACACCCTTGTCACTTTCTTCGTGAAACCGTTCCGGCTGGTCGGATACGAGTTCAAGAATGGAATTCCCGAGGACGCGCGCACATTGGTCGCCGTGCCCTGCATGCTGACCAGTCGCGACAGCGTTGACGAGATGATGCGCAATATCGAGGTGCATTATCTCGCCAATCCGCATGGTGAGATCTATTTCTCGCTGGTGAGCGACTGGCGCGACGCGCAATACGAGCAGTCCGAGGATGATCTTGAGATACTCGAATATGCCAAGCGCGAGCTGGCAGCACTGAACAGCCGCTACGCCTTTGACGGCAAGACACGATTTTACCTTCTGCATCGCCGTCGCATCTACAATCCGGCTGAAGGCTGCTGGATGGGCTGGGAGCGCAAGCGCGGCAAGCTGCATGAGCTGAACATGCTGCTGCGCGGCGACAAGGACACGACGTTCCTCGGCGGCGCGAATATCATTCCGGAAGGTGTGAAATATGTCATGACGCTGGACGCCGATACGCGCCTGATGCGCGATGCGGTGACGAAGCTGGTCGGCAAGATGCACCATCCGATCAACCGCCCCAGGATCGATCCTGAATCCGGTCGGGTGGTCGAAGGTTACGGTCTGCTGCAGCCGCGCGTCACACCTTCCCTGACCACGGGCCAGGATGCTTCGGTTTTCCAGCGTGTCTTTTCCATCAACCGCGGTATCGATCCCTACGTCTTCACGGTTTCCGACGTTTACCAGGACCTGACCTCCGAAGGCACCTTCACCGGTAAGGGTCTTTACGACGTGGATGCTTTCGAGGCGGCGCTGAAGGGCCGTATCGAAGAAAACTCCGTCCTCAGCCACGACCTGCTTGAAGGTTCGTTTGCGCGTTGCGCGCTGGTAACCGATGTGGAACTCGTGGAGGACTTCCCGACGCGCTATGAGGTGGAAGTTTCGCGTCAGCATCGCTGGGCGCGTGGCGACTGGCAGCTGCTTCCCTATATTCTCGACCGCGCCCGCGGCGTCACCGCTATCGGACGGTGGAAGATGGTCGACAATCTGCGTCGCTCACTGACGCCGATCGCCTGGTTCTTCGCCTCGATCCTCGGCTGGTATTTCATGGATCCGCTCGGGGCGCTGATCTGGCAGATCCTGCTGATCTTCTCGCTCTTCGTTGCACCGACGCTTTCGCTGCTTTCCGGCCTTGTGCCGCGTTCGACAGACATCGTGCCGCAGGCGCATTTCCACACCATCTGGTCTGAAATCCGCGCCACCAATGCGCAAGTCGCGCTGAGAATCGTCTTCATCGCCGATGCCGCCTGCATGATGACAGATGCGATTGCGCGTTCGCTCTACCGCCTGCTCGTCAGCCACAAGCTGATGCTGGAATGGCGCACCGCCGCCAGTATCCAGTCCAGTGCGCAGGGCAGCATCATCGATTATTATCGTCAGATGTGGCACGCCCCCGTTGTGGCGATGCTCGGCCTTCTGTTCGCGGCGCTGCCGGGCGACAATGCCTTCCTGATCGGCATTCCCTTTACGCTGCTGTGGGTGCTGTCGCCCGCCGTTGCCTGGTATGTCAGCCAGTCAGCCGAGACCGAAGACCGGCTGTTCGTTTCCGAGCACGTCTCGTTCGAACTACGCAAGATCGCGCGTCGTACCTGGCGTTATTACGAGACCTTCGTGACACCGCAGGAAAACCACCTGCCGCCGGACAATTTCCAGGAGACGCCGGAACCGATCGTTGCCTCGCGCACGTCTCCCACCAATATCGGCGTTTATCTGCTCTCCGTCATCTCCGCCCGTCAGTTTGGCTGGATCAGCTTTGCCGACACGCTGGAGCGCATCGAGAACACGATCCAGACCGTTGAGAAGATGGAAAAATATCGTGGCCATCTCTACAACTGGTATCACACCGATACCTTGCAGACGCTTGGACCGCGTTATGTTTCGGCCGTGGACAGCGGCAACCTCGCCGGCCATTTGATTGCGGTTTCTTCCGCTTGCCGCGATTGGGCGGAAGCGCCGTCGGCACATCTTCAGGGCAACCTCGACGGTATCGGCGATGTCGCCGGCATTCTGCGGGAAACGCTGAAGGCCTTGCCCGACGACCGCAAGAACCTGCGGCCGCTGCATCGCCGTCTCGAAGAGCGTATCATCGGCTTCTCGAACGCGCTGGCATCCGTCAAGCGCGAGCACGAATTCGCCTCCATTCGCGTCATCAACCTGGCGGTGCTTGCGCGTGACATTCAGAAGCTTGCCACCAATGTCGACCACGAGGTGAAGTCCACACAGAGCACCGAAGTGACGCGTTGGGCGCAGCTGTTGGTCGAGTGCTGCGAAGCCCATATTTCCGACAGCGCCATCGACCTGACCAATGTCGAGCCCTTGCGCCAGCGTCTCGCTTCGCTGCGCGACCGCAGCCGCAATCTCGCTTTCTCGATGGATTTCACGTTCCTTTACCGCAAGGATCGCCGCCTTCTGTCCATTGGCTATCGCGTCGAAAGCAAGGAGCTGGATGAGGCCTGCTATGACCTTCTGGCGTCGGAATGCCGTCTGACCAGCCTCTTCGCCATCGCGAAGGGCGATCTGCCGACTGAGCACTGGTACCGCCTTGGCCGTCAGGTCGTGCCGATCGGTGCGCAGGGCGCGCTGGTGTCCTGGTCGGGCTCCATGTTCGAATATCTGATGCCGCCGCTTGTGATGCAGGAGCGTCAGGGGGGTATCCTCAACCAGACCAACAACCTGATCGTCAAGGAACAGATGAATCACGGCCGCCGTCTGGGCACGCCATGGGGCATTTCCGAAGCGGCGTTTAATGCCCGCGATCACAACATGAACTACCAGTACACCAACTTCGGTGTGCCGACGCTGGGCCTCAAGCGTGGCCTTGGCCAGAATGCGGTAATCGCGCCCTATGCATCGATCCTCGCCAGCCAATACGATCCGGATGGTGCACTTGAAAACCTCGACAAGCTGCGCAAGCTTGGCGCACTTGGCCAATACGGTTTCCACGATGCGGTGGATTTCACGCCAACGCGTGTGCCCGATGGCAAGGTCTGCGCGGTGGTCTACAACTATTATGCCCACCACCATGGCATGTCGATTGCGGCCGTCGCCAACGTCGCCTTTGACGGCGTGCTGCGTGAACTCTTCCATTCCGATCCGGTGATCGAGGCAGCTGAACTGCTGCTGCAGGAAAAGGCGCCGCGCGAAGTGCCGGTCATGAGCGCCAAATACGAACCGGAGACCCCCGGCAAGGAACAGGCCGACCTGCTGCGGGCGGAAGTGCGCTCCATTGCCGATCCGGCGGCGCGCGACCGTGAGGTGGTGTTCCTGTCGAATGGTCATTATTCGACCATGCTCACCTCGACGGGTGCGGGTTATTCGAAATGGAACGGGCAGGCGATTTCCCGCTGGAAGGCCGATCCGACCGAAGACCGCTGGGGCACCTTCATCTTCCTGCGCGACACCACCAACGGGCAATGGTGGAGTGCGACTGCGGAGCCGCGTGTCTTCGAGGGTGAAAAGACCAAGACAGTCTTCACCGACGACAAGGCCGAGTTCCACAAGACCACCGGCGACCTGCAGAGCGTTGTAGAATGCATCGTCGCCACCGAGCACGATGCAGAAGGCCGACGCGTCACCCTGCTCAATGTCGGTTCCGAGGATCGCTATATCGAAGTGACTTCCTATATGGAGCCGGTCATTGCGTCTGAGGATGACGACAACGCCCATCCGCTCTTCTCGCGCATGTTCGTGCAGACGGAGATCGGCCGGCGTGGCGACGTCATCCGCGCCTGGCGCAACCGTCGCAGCCCGAACGAGCCGGGCACCGTCATTGCGCATCTGGCCGCCGATAATGCCGGCCCGTCGCGCCCGACGGAATTCGAGACGGATCGCGCCAAATTCATCGGTCGTGGCCGTTCGCTGCGCGAAGCGGCGGCTTTCGATGCCGGTGCGACGCTTTCCAGCACTGACGGCTTCACGCTCGACCCCATCCTGTCGCTGCGACGCACCGTGCGCGTGCCGGCAGGCAAGAAGGTGAGCGTGATCTTCTGGACGATTGCCGCGCCGAGCCGCGAGGAAGTCGACAAGGCGATCGACCGTTATCGTCATCCTGATGCTTTCGCGCATGAACTCGTTCATGCCTGGACGCGTACACAGGTGCAGATGCGCCATGTGGGCGTCACCTCACAGCAGGCGGCCGCCTTCCAGCATCTCGGCCGATATCTGACCTATCCCGACATGCATCTGCGTGCGGATTCGGAAACGCTGAAAACAGGACTCGCTTCGCAGCGCGCCTTGTGGCCGCTTGCGATTTCCGGCGATTTCCCGATTTTCAGCCTGCGCATCAACGACGATATGGACATGGACATCGCCCGTGAGGCGCTGAGTGCCCATGAATATCTGCGTTCGCGCGGCGTGATCTTCGATCTCGTTATCGTTAACGAACGGGCCGCATCCTACGCGCAGGACATGCAGCATGCGCTGGATCATATTTCCGAAGCACAACGCCGCATCAATCCCGCCGATGGCGGTCGCCCGCACGTCTTCTCCGTGCGCCGTGACCTGATGGATGAAGAGACGTGGAGCGCGCTTCTGGCCGCTTCCCGCGTTGTACTCCATGTGCGCAATGGCAAGATCGTGGACCAGATCAACCGCGCGGTATCGCTGTTTGCGGCCCATCGTGGTCCCGATGGCACAAGCGACGCCGCACAGGCCCGTCTGCCGGTCCCGGCTTTCCCGGTTGCGGAGCCGGTCGAAGACGCGGGTGATCTCGATTTCTGGAACGGTTTCGGCGGCTTCGCCAGGAACGGACAGGAATATGTGGTGCGTCTCCATGGTGGGCAGTCCACCCCGCATCCGTGGATCAACGTCATCTCGAACGAGAATTTCGGCTTCCATATTTCGGCCGAAGGCGCCGGTTTCAGCTGGAGCCGCAATTCGCGCGATTATCAACTGACGCCGTGGAGCAATGACCCTGTCATCAACCGGCCGGGCGAGGCCTTCTATGTCGCCGATGTGGACACAGGAAAGCTCTATACGCCGTGTGCCGCGTTGTCGCGTGATCCCGAAGCCATGTTCGAAACCCGTCACGGCCTGGGCTACTCCATCCTGACCGGCGTTGCCGACACACTTGAAGTCGAGGTGACACAGACCGTCGATCGTGAAAAGCCGGTCAAGTTCGCGCAGGTCATCGTTCGCAACAAAGGCTCCAAAAGCCGCCGGCTGAAGGTTTATGCCTATGTCGAATGGGTGCTGGGCAATAACGGACAGAAATCAGCGCCGTTCATTCTGAGCAGACATGATGCGGGCAACAACGCGATCTTCGCGTCGAACCCCTACAGCATCGACTACAGCGCACGCACGGCGTTCCTAACGCTTGATACGGAGGCGAGCGGTTTCACCACCAGTCGTCGGGAATTCATTGGCCGCTTTGGTTCGGCACAGGCCCCGCAGGCGATCGTGTCGGGTAACGCACTCAGCGGCAGCACCGAGGTTGACGGCGATCCCTGTGCGGCGCTGATGCAGGAAATCCACCTTAAGCCCGGCGAAGAACGGCACATGACCTTCATTCTGGGCGATGCCGATAATGCGGAAGAAGCCGAGGCGCTGGTGAAGGATGTCCGCCGTGTGGATTTCCAGTCCGTGCTGGAGGAAAGCAAGGCGTTCTGGACCGGTTTTACCGGCCAATTACAGGTGTCCACGCCGGATGCCGGCTTCAACCACATGGTCAACAATTGGCTGCCCTACCAGGCGCTGGCGTGCCGCATTCTGGCGCGCACGGCCTTCTATCAGTCGAGCGGCGCCTTCGGCTTCCGTGACCAGCTTCAGGATACCCTGGCGTTCCTGCTCTACCAGCCGGATCTCGCTCGCAAGCAGATCCTGCGCGCAGCCGGCCGGCAGTTCCCGGAAGGCGACGTTCAGCACTGGTGGCTGCCGCTGACAGGCGCCGGTGTCCGCACCACTATCTCGGACGACGTGGTATGGCTTGCTTATGCAATCAACCAGTATGTTTCGGCGACCGGTGATATCGCCATTCTGGATGAGAGCATTCCCTTCCTGAAGGGGCCGGCGCTGATGCCCGGCCAGCACGACGCTTTCTTCCAGCCGGAAACCAGCGACAAATCCGCGACGCTCTACGAACACGCGGCGCTGGCGCTCGATCTTGCCATTCATCGGACCGGGGAGAACGGCCTGCCGCTGATCCTCGGCGGTGACTGGAACGACGGCATGAACCGCGTCGGCGTTGGCGGCAAGGGTACCAGTGTCTGGCTCGGCTGGTTCCTTTCCGGCGCCTTGCGCGATTTCATTGAAATTGCGGAAAAGCGCGGTGATACGGATCGGGTCGGCAGATGGGCCTCGCACCGCGAAAAACTGCGCAATGTGCTCGAAACCGCGGGGTGGGATGGCAGCTATTATCGCCGCGGCTATTTCGACGACGGCACGCCGCTGGGTTCCGCCGGAAGCGAGGAATGCCGGATCGATTCGCTCGGCCAAAGCTGGAGCGTTCTCTCCGGCGAAGGCGAAGAGGCCCGGTCGCGGCAGGCAATGGATGCGGTCATGGAGCATCTGGTGGATGAAAAGACCGGCATCATCCGGCTATTCACGCCGCCATTCTCGCGTGCGCCGCACGATCCGGGCTACATCAAGGGATATCCGCCAGGTGTGCGCGAAAATGGCGGACAATATACCCACGCGGCGACCTGGGTGGTTCTCGCTCTTGCCAAGCAGGGCAGGGCGCAGGAGGCCTGGAACTGCTTCAAGCTGCTCAACCCGGTCAACCACGCGCTCGATGCGGCAGCGTCGGAAACCTATCGGGTCGAACCTTATGTGGTGACCGCGGATGTATACGGTGAAGGCGCTTATGCGGGCCGTGGCGGCTGGAGCTGGTACACCGGCTCGGCCGGCTGGCTCTACCGTGCCGCTGTCGAGGGTATTCTCGGCATCACCCGCACTGACGGCAGGCTGCATATTTCACCGTCGCTGCCGGAAGACTGGAGCGGTTTCTCGGTGAAGATCACGCTCGACGGCAAGGCTAGAGACATTGCCGTCAGCCGCAAGCCTGGCACGGCGGAGATTTCGGTGTCTGTCGATGGCAAGGACTTGGCGGCCGGCGAGAGGGTGATCCCCTTCGACTGAGACGGGCGGGCCTTCGGTTTGCTTTTTAAGTCGGGCTCCTGCGGTGACGCAGGGGCCCGAATTTTGTTGTGAGATTCCCCCGCCTTCGATGTTGTTTGGCGTCTGGGGCATGGCGCCTGTACGGCGATACAGGGCCGGCAAGAACGCTCAGTGGGCGGTCAATGCGAAGCAAGGCACGATGGCAGCAAATCGAGACCGATAGACCATTTCACATATTCCGACGCATGAAGGGCAGATGCTGTACAGAGACTTCTTGGTCCCCCGTGGCTACAGCATCACCCGTGAGGCGATGGATGCATCGCAGACAGCGCGGCGGGGTATAGAGTTTTCCAAGCCGCAAGCTCCGAATGAGATCGACCGAGAAATTGAACTTCTCAGCGCAACGGCTGCAAAAATTGGGTGGTGAATATGACGGTTGGGGGACTGAGGTAGAAGCTTCGTGATGTCCCGATATTTTCGAAGCAGACAACGAAAAAGGGCGGACACGACAGTGCCCGCCCTTTTGGCATTCCATTCCTGAGCCTCAGGAGGCTATCGCTTTTGGCCGGGGCTGCTGGCCTTCGTCTTCCGTCAGCAGGCCGCTGGTGCGCAGCAGCGAGGTAAAGCGACCGCCGCGTTGGCTTAGCTCATCGAAAGTGCCCTTTTCGATGATCCGGCCCTGATCGAGGAACAGAACGAGATCGGCATCGCGGACAGTGGAAAGGCGATGGGCGATGATGAAGGTCGTGCGGTTCTTTCTCAGCGCATCCACTGCGGCCTTCACACGGGCTTCGGTTTCCACGTCGAGTGCACTGGTTGCCTCGTCGAGAACCAGAATGGGGGCGTTCTTCAGGATCGCACGGGCAATGGCGATACGCTGGCGCTCGCCGCCGGACAGGCGGTTGCCGCGTTCACCAACCTGGGTCAGATAGCCGTTGATGCGGCTGTCGATGAAATCCGTCGCCGCAGCGGCCGCCGCTGCTTCCACCACTTCGGCATCGGTGGCCGATTCACGGCCAAGGCGGATATTTTCGCGGATCGAGCGGTTCAGCAGGCCGGCATCCTGAAAAACCGTGGCGATGGAGTTGCGGAGCGAATTTTTCGTCACCGTCGAAATATCGGTCCCATCGATCAGGATCTGGCCGGAATCGGGATCATAGACCCGCTGCAGCAGGTTGATGAGCGTCGTCTTGCCGGCACCTGTCGGTCCGACGATCGCGATCGTCTCGCCGGCCCTTGCCGTAAAGGAGACATCGTGAACGCCCTGCTTGGTGTTGGCAAAACCGAAATTGACATTGCGGAATTCCACGGTGCCGGAGACATTCGACAATTCACGGGCATCGCCCGGTTCTTCGCGTTCCTTGACGGAATCCTCGAGGACGAAGAAGTCCTCAAGCTTGGCGCGGGCTTCGAAAATCTGCGTCACGAACTGGCGCATCTGGTCCAGACGGCCTATCAGGAGATTGGCGAAACCGATGAAGGCGATGACATCGCCGACGCGCAGCTCGCCGTTCTTCACCAGCACGGTGCCGATCACGAGAATGATCATCATCGAAACGGTGGAGGCCGTGCGGTTCAGAGCGCTCGCAAAGGCCCACCAGTCGAGTACGGGATATTGCGCACTTAGAAGCTTTTCGGTGAAGGATTTCAGCGCTTTGGTTTCAGCCTCGATGCGGTTGTAGCTGTGCAGTACGGAAACGTTGCTGATGGAATCGCTGACATGGGCAAAAACGCTGTGATAATGCTCTTCGACCGAAGCCTGACCATCCTTGGTGCGGCCCATCACCCATTTGCCGATGAACCAGTAGACGATGCCGAGGCCAATCAGCACGAAGCTGAGGCGCAGGTCCATGGACATGGCGGTGGGCACAAGCAGCACCAGCGCAACGAAGGTCGCGAGATGGGTGCGCATGAATTCCAGCCATAGGCCGAAGAGCGTTTCGCTGGCGCGCAGGAGGGTGTGCAGGGCATTGGACGTACCGCGCTGATGGTGCCAGGAAAGCGGCATCGAGATGATGCGCCCGAAGGCCTCCGTCAGGAGCGAAGCGCGCCTGCCATGCGCCAGCCGGTCGGCTTCGCGGGCGACGGCTACGTAAGCCACGGTGTTGAAGACGCCGAACCCCGCCCACAATATGAGAATGGACGTGACATTGGAGCCAGAAGAAATGGCGTCGATGATCCGGCCGAACAGCACGGGTTCGGCAATGGTGATCGCTGCAAGAATGACGTTGGCGATGACGACGACGGCCACACGCCATTTATGAACGGTCAGATAGCGCAGAGCGCGTGTATAAACCTGAAACAAGGTCAAATTTTCAATCCAGTCCGGGCGTCTTTTCGAGCGGTTGATTGTTCGGCCTCAATACGATGCTACTTTAGCAAGGTTGCATGAGACGGCGAATTTTGTGTAATTATCGCTCTTTCTGTCTGAATGGCGGCTTAACAGATTGGCCGTCCATGCGAACCGAAAAAACCTCCCGGTGTTTCCCGGGGCCTGCCGTCACAAGATTTCGCATCTTCGTTTCAGGGATTGCTAACGACGATATGTTCAATCTCACCCGACCGGCGCCCGAGTAACATGACGTCATCGCGGGACCATGTCCTTCGTGTCATCCCCTTCAAGCCAAGTCCGGACCATGTGTCTTTATGCATGATATTCTTCACTTCATCTCTGCGTGTTACCAGGCGGGAAACGCCGAACGTGTGCGTTCAGAATTTGCAACGCTCATTCGGGAATATGGTTTCGAATATTTCCTTGTCAGCAGACGCATGACCGGCGAGCTGGCCTCCACCGGCCAAATCCTTGCGCAACATTTGCCGGAAGGCTGGATAGAGGTTTACAGGGCCAAGAAATACAACCTCGTCGATCCCGTCCGCAAAGTGATCGGCATGGTGCACAAACCCTTTCATTGGAAAGAGGCGCTGGAGGGGCTTCCCCGCGCCATGCATCGGAAAAGGGCGAGCGTGTTTTTCCACGATGCCGGCCGTTACGGCTTGCAGGGCGGTTATGCTTTTCCCGTGCATGGACGGGCGGGATTCATAGGTGCCGTGTTCATAGGTGGACAGGACCGGCAATTGCCCTCCTTGCAGGTGGAACTGCTCGATGCTGCGACCCGGGCGGTCTTCTGGCGCCTGCTCGATCTTTCAGGTCAGGCCCATGATCTCAGCAATATTCCAGACGGTTCCGCTCTTGAGCTCACACGGCGTGAGACGGAAGTGCTGGCGCTGATGGCGGATGGCATGACATCGGCGGAGATCGGCCGCAAGCTATCCATCTCCAACCATACGGTCGACTGGTATATAAACGGGATTCAGCGTCGTTTCAGCGCCAAGAACCGGCAGCACACCGTCGCACTCGCGTTCCGCCATGGCTTGCTGAGCTAGCGCAAACAGAACAGTTCTCGCCGGAATTGCCCTTTCCAAGACGGGGTTTTGCTGCTTAATTCCGCAGTGCAGCAGAATTTTGTTTTGGCGTGTGGGGAGACCGTCTTGAAAATATCGAAAATACTTGTTGCCAACCGATCCGAAATTGCGATCCGCGTTTTCCGGGCAGCCAACGAGCTCGGGATTAAAACCGTTGCGATTTGGGCGGAAGAGGACAAGCTGTCTTTGCACCGCTTCAAGGCGGACGAGTCCTATCAGGTCGGCAGGGGGCCGCATCTCGCCAAGGATATGGGACCGATCGAGAGCTATCTTTCGATCGAGGAGGTTATCCGCGTTGCGAAGCTCTCCGGAGCGGACGCGATTCATCCCGGTTACGGTCTTCTGTCTGAAAGCCCCGAATTCGTCGAGGCCTGCAACAAGGCGGGCATCACCTTCATCGGACCGACGGCGGATACGATGCGCCAGCTCGGCAACAAGGTCGCCGCCCGTAATCTGGCGATTTCGGTTGGCGTTCCCGTCGTTCCCGCCACCGACCCACTGCCGGACGACATGGCGGAAGTGGAGCGTATGGCGGAGGAGATCGGTTATCCCGTCATGCTCAAGGCCTCCTGGGGCGGTGGTGGCCGTGGCATGCGCGCCATCCGCAAAAAGGAAGACCTTGCCCGCGAGGTGACGGAAGCCAAGCGCGAGGCCAAGGCCGCCTTCGGCAAGGACGAAGTCTATCTCGAAAAGCTGGTCGAGCGTGCGCGCCACGTCGAAAGCCAGATCCTCGGCGACACGCACGGCAATGTCGTGCATCTGTTCGAGCGTGATTGTTCGATTCAGCGGCGTAATCAAAAGGTCGTCGAGCGTGCGCCTGCGCCCTATCTGTCGGAAGCGCAACGTCAGGAACTGGCCGCCTATTCCCTGAAGATCGCCGCCGCGACCAGTTATATCGGTGCAGGCACGGTCGAATATCTGATGGATGCCGACACCGGCAAATTCTACTTCATCGAGGTCAATCCGCGCATTCAGGTGGAACATACCGTTACGGAAGTCGTCACAGGTATCGATATCGTCAAGGCGCAGATTCACATTCTGGAAGGCGCCGCCATCGGCACGCCGGAATCCGGGGTGCCGAGGCAGGAGGATATCCGCCTGAATGGCCACGCCCTCCAGTGCCGCATTACGACGGAAGACCCGGAACACAATTTCATTCCGGATTATGGCCGTATCACCGCTTATCGCTCCGCTTCAGGCTTCGGTATCCGTCTGGACGGCGGCACGTCCTATACTGGCGCTGTCATCACCCGCTACTACGATCCGTTGCTTGTGAAGGTGACGGCCTGGGCGCCGCGGCCTGACGAGGCGATCAACCGTATGGATCGCGCTTTGCGCGAATTCCGTATCCGCGGCGTGGCGACCAACCTCACATTCCTAGAGGCCATCATCGGCCATGACAGTTTCCGCAACAATACCTATACAACGCGCTTCATCGATTCGACGCCCGAGCTTTTTGCCCAGGTCAAACGGCAGGACCGCGCTACCAAGCTTTTGACCTATCTCGCCGATGTGACCGTGAACGGCCACCCGGAAACTAAGGGACGCGCAAGGCCCTCGGACAAGGCGGCAAAGCCCATCGTGCCCTATATCGATGCGCCGACGCCCGACGGCACCAAGCAGTTGCTGGACAAGCTCGGCCCGAAGGGTTTCGCAGACTGGATGCGCAACGAAAAGCGGGTACTCGTCACGGATACGACGATGCGCGACGGACATCAGTCGCTGCTTGCGACCCGTGTCCGTACCCATGATATCGCCCGCGTCGCCAGCGCCTATGCCAAAGCGTTGCCACAGCTTCTGTCGCTGGAGTGCTGGGGCGGTGCGACATTCGACGTTTCCATGCGCTTCCTGACCGAAGACCCGTGGGAGCGTCTGGCGCTGATCCGCGAAGGTGCTCCCAACCTGCTGCTGCAGATGCTTCTGCGAGGGGCAAACGGCGTCGGGTACAAGAACTACCCGGATAACGTCGTGAAGTATTTTGTCCGTCAGGCCGCGAAGGGCGGCATTGATCTTTTCCGCGTCTTCGATTGCCTGAACTGGGTGGAGAATATGCGGGTCTCGATGGATGCCATCTCGGAGGAAAACAAGCTCTGTGAAGCGGCCATCTGCTACACCGGAGACATCCTCAATTCGGCGCGTCCGAAATACGACCTGAAATATTACACCAATCTCGCCCAGGAACTGGAACGCGCAGGCGCGCATATTATTGCCGTCAAGGATATGGCGGGCCTGCTGAAACCGGCTGCCGCCAAGGTTCTGTTCAAGGCGCTGCGGGAAGAAACGGGTCTGCCGATCCATTTCCACACCCATGATACGTCAGGAATTGCGGCAGCGACGGTTCTTGCCGCCGTGGATGCGGGTGTCGACGCGGTCGATGCCGCGATGGACGCCTTCTCTGGCAATACGTCGCAGCCGTGCCTTGGTTCGATCGTGGAAGCGCTTGCCGGGTCGGAACGCGATACGGGCCTCGATACCGAATGGATTCGCCGCATTTCCTTCTATTGGGAGGCCGTGCGCAACCAGTATGCGGCTTTCGAAAGCGATCTCAAGGGGCCGGCGTCGGAAGTCTATCTGCACGAAATGCCGGGTGGTCAGTTCACCAACCTCAAGGAGCAGGCGCGTTCGCTGGGTCTCGAAAGCCGTTGGCACGAAGTGGCGCAGGCTTATGCCGATGCCAACAGGATGTTCGGTGATATCGTCAAGGTGACGCCGTCTTCGAAAGTCGTCGGTGACATGGCGCTGATGATGGTCAGCCAGGATCTGACAGTGGCCGACGTACAGAATCCCGAGCGCGAGGTCTCTTTCCCGGAGTCCGTGGTTTCCATGCTGAAGGGCGATCTCGGACAATCGCCCGGCGGTTGGCCGGAAGCCCTGCAGAAAAAAGCGTTGAAGGGCGAAGCGCCCTATACCGTTCGTCCGGGTTCACTATTGGCGGATGCCGATCTCGATGCCGAACGGAAGACCATCGAGACCAAGCTGGAGCGCAAGGTCGATGATTTCGAGTTCGCATCCTATCTGATGTATCCGAAGGTATTCACGGATTTCGCGCTCACCGCCGAAACTTATGGTCCGGTCTCGGTGCTTCCCACCCATGCCTATTTCTACGGAATGGAGGATGGCGAGGAACTGTTTGCCGATATCGAGCGCGGCAAGACGCTGGTCATCGTCAATCAGGCTTCATCCGGCGTTGACGACAAGGGCATGGTGACGGTGTTTTTCGAAATCAATGGTCAGCCGCGCCGTATCAAGGTGCCGGATCGGACGCATGGTGCTTCCGGCTCTGCCGTGCGCCGCAAGGCCGAACCTGGCAACGTGTCGCATGTCGGGGCACCGATGCCGGGTGTCATCAGCCGCGTCTTCGTCAATCAAGGCCAGGAGGTTAAGGCTGGCGATGTGTTGCTCTCCATCGAGGCGATGAAGATGGAAACGGCGCTTCACGCAGAGCGGGATGGCAAGATCGCGGAAGTTCTGGTGCGCCCAGGCGACCAGATCGATGCGAAGGATCTACTGATCGCTTACGCGGAATAAATACAGTCGTCGATTGAACAGTCAGACGCCCGCCTTCCAGGCGGGCGTTTTTTATTGCGCTTCCCCGGAAACTCGAATATGCATGTTCATGCACGTTTATTCCTGTTTATGCATGAGTCTGCATGAGTGATCATTTCGTCAGCGAGCGGCAGGCGCTCATCCTCGAACAGTTGCGGCAGAGCGGCCGCGTGCTGGCGCAGGACCTCGCTCAAAACTTTGGCGTTTCTGAAGACACGGTTCGCCGCGACCTGCGAGAGATGGCGGCCCGTGGGGAATGCATGCGCGTTTATGGCGGCGCCCTGCTCTCGGATAGCAAGACGGTGCCGCTGAAGACGCGGATCGCCGAGGATGCGGACCGCAAGGCTCTACTGGCCCGCGCCGTTGTCCCGCTTCTCAAGCGGGGCATGGTCGTTTTCATCGATGCCGGTTCGACGAACCTCGCCATTGCCAGGGCGATCCCGGCTGGTCTCAATGTAACGGTGGTGACGAATACGCCCGCCATTGCCGCCGAACTGACGGGGCGGGCGGATATCGATCTCGTGCTGATCGGTGGCAAGGTTGATCCCGCCGTTGGTGCGGCAATCGATGCAATGGCGCTGCGGCAGCTCGAATTGATGCGACCCGATCTCTGTGTTCTCGGGGTCTGTGGTGTCGCGGTCGAGACCGGCCTGTCGGCCGATGTCTTCGAGGATGCCGTTTTCAAGCGGCTCGCTTGCAGCGCCAGCCAGCGGATTGTCGCTGCAATCACCACCGAGAAGCTGGGGCATAAGGCAGCGTTCCACGTGCATGATTTTTCCCCGCCGCTTTCCCTTGTGCTGGAACGGGATGCCGACCGCGTGTTGGTCGAGGGCGTGTCCAGCCGAGGCGTAGACGTTTATTGCGGCGACGATGCCGTCGCCTGATTTTCACATGGTCAAGTCTGAAGGATATAGCCGATGAATGGCCCCACCACATTTTCGCAGACGGGTGCACGCTCGTCCTATATGACGCGTCATCGTATCGGCGTTTCCCTGCTGTTCTTGATGAACGGGTTCATGATGGGATCATGGGCGCCCAAGATTCCCGAATTTGCGGCGCGTCTTTCCCTTAGTGAAAGCGCGCTTGGTCTCATCATCCTGGTCTTCGGTATCGGCTCGCTGGTTTTCATGCCGATCGCCGGCTCGCAGATCGCCCGTTTTGGCTCCCGGACGGTCAGTCTCGTGACCGCGGCGATCTTTCTGCCCACACTGCTTTTCATCTCCTGGGCGGGAACCGTCTGGGCCGGGGTAATCGCGGTTTTCCTGTTTGGCGGCCTGACGGGAGCGATGGATGTCGCCATGAATGCCAATGCGGTAGCGGTTGAGCGCGATATGCGCCGCGCCATCATGTCATCCTGCCACGCTTTCTGGAGCCTCGGCGGCCTCATCGGGGCCGGTCTCGGCGGTTATCTCATCACGGCCATCGGCGTGCAGGGGCACGCCATTGCGCTGACGGTCATCGCATTCGTGCTGCTGATCGTGGCATGGCCGCGTGTGCTTGCAGATCGTCCGCACCCGGAGGAAGAGCGCCCGAAAGGCGGCCTGCCGCTGACGCCGCTGCCGTGGATCATCGGCCTGATGGCCCTTTTCTCGATGATCCCGGAAGGCGCAATCCTCGACTGGGGCGCTCTTTATCTGCGCAACGAGCTCGGAGCTTCGGTGTCACAATCCGGCTTCGCCTTTGCGGCTTTCTCGATGACCATGGCGGCCATGCGTTTTGCCGGCGATCTGGTGCGCGACCGCTTCGGGGCTGTGACGACCCTGCGCTTCTGTTCGGCCATGTCGATTATCGGTCTTCTTATCGCCGGTATTGCGGGAAATTCCACCATCGCGATCGTTGGCTTCGCGATTGCGGGCATCGGCATCTCCAACATGGTGCCCATTGCCTTCTCGGCGGCGGGCAATATGCCGGGCCTGGCACCGGGAATCGGCCTTTCGGTCGTCACCACCATGGGTTATTCCGGCATTCTGGTGGCGCCATCGGCGATTGGCTTCATTGCGGAACATACCGGTCTCGCCAGCGTCTTCCTGTTTCTCCCGTTACTGCATGTGGTGGTTCTGCTACTTTCGCGGCTCGCCCGTCATGCCGACGGTGCGGGCAAGGAATAGGCGTATCGAATTTTGCCATGATTGCGGTAAAGTAGAAGCTCCAGCGCGTTGGGTGTTGACAAGAAGTCCCCCTTGTTTCACCTCAATTGCAAGACCTTGCCGCAAGCTCCAGAGACCGCCATGACGTCACATGCCGATTACGACCCGAAGCCCCGCCGCGCCTCCGTCGCCGTAGACGTCGGCGGCGTCATCGTCGGTGGCGGCGCACCCGTCGTCGTGCAGTCGATGACCAATACCGATACGGCTGATATCGACGCCACCGTCAGCCAAGTGGCGGCGCTGTTCCGGGCCGGTTCGGAAATCGTCCGTATCACCGTTGACCGTGATGAGAGTGCGGCCGCCGTGCCGAAAATTCGTGAACGGCTGCTGCGTCTTGGGATGGATGTGCCGCTGGTCGGTGATTTTCATTATATCGGCCACAAGCTTCTGGCCGACCATCCGGCCTGCGCCGAAGCGCTGGCGAAGTACCGCATCAATCCGGGCAATGTCGGTTTCAAGGACAAGAAGGACAAGCAGTTCGGCGAGATCGTCGAAACGGCGATCCGTTACGACAAGCCCGTTCGCATCGGTGTCAACTGGGGATCTCTGGATCAGGAATTGCTGACCACGCTGATGGACAGGAACAAGGAAGAGGGCTTTCCGCTTTCCGCCCGTCAGGTCACGCGGGAGGCCATTGTTCAGTCGGCGCTGATTTCCGCCGAGCTTGCCGAAGAGATCGGCCTGCCGCGCAACCGTATCATCCTCTCGGCCAAGGTCAGCCAGGTGCAGGACCTGATTGCCGTCTATTCGATGTTGTCTGAACGCTCCGACCACGCCCTCCATCTCGGTCTCACGGAAGCCGGCATGGGTTCAAAGGGTATCGTCGCCTCGTCCGCCGCCATGGGTTATGTGTTGCAGCATGGTATTGGCGATACGATCCGCGTTTCGCTGACGCCTGAGCCGAATGGCGACCGCACCCGCGAGGTGCAGGTGGCGCAGGAATTGCTGCAGGTCATGGGTTTCCGTCAGTTCATTCCGGTGGTTGCGGCATGTCCCGGCTGCGGGCGTACCACGTCGACGGTATTTCAGGAACTGGCCCAGAACATCCAGAACGATATCCGCAAGAATATGCCGGTCTGGCGTGAAAAATATCCCGGCGTCGAGGCATTAAATGTCGCCGTCATGGGTTGCATCGTAAATGGTCCCGGTGAAAGCAAGCACGCGGATATCGGCATTTCGCTGCCCGGAACGGGCGAAAGCCCGGCGGCGCCGGTCTTCATCGACGGAGAGAAAGCTCTCACTCTGCGTGGCCCCAACATAGCCGCTGATTTCGAAGCGCTTGTGACCGATTACATCGAAAAGCGTTTTGGCCGGAAAGACGCAGCGGAGTAACGAGTAGCGTGAAAAGGCCGCAATTCCACTGTCATACCTCCTGACCCTTTCGGAGCATCAAAACACATGATCAAAAAAATCGCGATCGTCGCCCTTTGCGGCACCTATCTTTCCGCCTGCACCACCACCGATCCCTATACGGGCGAGCAGAAAATGTCGAACACGGCCGGCGGCGCGGGTATCGGCGCTGTTGTCGGTGCGCTCGGCGGTCTGGCTGTGGGCGGTTCGCCGGTCGGACGCCGTAACGCTGCCCTGATCGGTGCCGGCATCGGCGCGCTCGCTGGCGGCGCCATCGGCAATTACATGGATGGCCAGGAAGCGGAACTCCGCGCGCAGCTTCAGGGGACCGGCGTTTCGGTGACCCGCCGTGGCGACAGCATTGTTCTCAACATGCCGTCGAATATCACCTTTGCCACGGATCAGGATCAGGTCATTCCGCCCTTCTATCAGACGCTCGATTCCGTTGCGATCGTGCTGAACAAGTTCAACCGCACGCTGATCGACATCAACGGCCATACCGACTCGACCGGTAGCCTCGCCCACAATCAGGGGCTTTCGGAACGCCGCGCCGCGTCGGTTGCCAACTATCTCGGCGCACGCGGTGTCGATCAACGACGCATTTCAACACTTGGCTTTGGGCCTTCGCAGCCCATCGCCTCGAACGCAACGTCTGATGGTCGCGCCCAAAACCGCCGTGTGGAAGTGTTGATTTCGCCGCTTAAGGGCTGATCGACTTGAGAGGCTGAGCGGGAAAACCCACTCAGCTTTTTCGTTCTGCGATAAATCTGGCGGCCGAGATGAGAATCGCGGCCTTTTCGCCATAGGGAGCCAGGAGTTCGCTGGCCTCTGCCACCTGTTCCTGAAGTTTGCGACGCGCCCAGTCTTGGCCGCGCAGCGCCACCAGCGTTCCCTTGCCGCGTGCGGCATCCTTGCCGGTCGCCTTGCCCATGGTGGCGGCGTCGGCCGTCAAATCAAGGAGATCGTCTGCCAGCTGGAAGGCGAGGCCGATTTTTTCTCCAAATAGGCGTAGCCTCTGCCTTTCGCAATCATCGCTACCGGCTATGATTGCGCCCGCCTCGCAGGCGAAGCGCAGCAGTGCGCCGGTTTTCATAGCCTGCAATGTAATAATGCCGGTTTCGTCCGGTGCGTTCTTTTCCGCGGCGAGATCAAGCGCCTGCCCGCCGGCCATGCCGCCGATGCCCGCTGCGCGGGCAAGCGAAAGCACGAGCGCGGCCTTGCGCCCGGCCGCGAGCGGATTTTCTTCCGATGCAATGATATCAAAGGCCAGCGTCAGCAGGCTGTCGCCAGCGAGGATGGCGGTCGCCTCGTCGAATTTGCGATGCACCGTTGGCTGGCCACGACGCAGGTCGTCGTCATCCATAGCCGGCAGATCGTCGTGAACCAGCGAATAGCAATGGAGGCATTCCAGCGCGGCACCGGCAAAAAGCGCAGCTTCTCCATCTCCGCCGAGGAGCGCGGCGCTTTCGATGACGAGGAAGGGGCGCAGGCGTTTACCGCCGTTCAGCACGCCGTGGCGCATGGCCTCAAGCAGGTTCTGCGGGCGCGCGATCTCGTCCGCGCGTGTCTCGCCGGAAAGCAGGCGGCCAAGCAGGGCTTCGGTCCTGGCGGCGTTCTCACGCAGCCGTGTTTCGAAATTCGTCATCTGAGCGTCCATGCCGCGCTCTTTGGCACGCCGAGCGAATGCAGGCAAACCTTTTCGTGATTCCCCAACTCAACTGTCGCGCCGGACTCGCCTTGAAGACGGCAATGGACTATGAAAGGCTTCAATTGGCGTGGGGTGCGGGGACGGATAGTGAGCAGTACGCCTGAAAGCGACGCAGATTACGCCATGCTGGCGGAAGACCGGAGCAGTCCGAAGGTGGATTTTCGCACGTTGGCCAAGCGCATCATCATGACCTTGCTGGCATTGCTCATCCTGCCTTATCTGCTGATTCCGGTCTATGCGTTGCCCTTCATCCGGCCCGTGTCGACGCTGATGCTTGCCGATCTGGTGACGCTGCAAGGCTATGACAGGCGCTGGGTGCCACTAGAGGATATTTCGCCGCGCCTCGTGCAATCGGTGATGATGTCCGAGGATGGGCAATTCTGTTTTCACGGCGGGGTTGACTGGAACCAGATGCAGTCCGTGGTCAGCAATGCGCTCGACGGGGCCGCGACGCGCGGCGCCAGCACCATCCCGATGCAGACGGCCAAAAACCTGTTTTTATGGAACGGTCGTTCGTTTCTGCGCAAGGGATTGGAATTGCCGCTGGCGATTGCCGCCGATTTCGTATGGTCAAAAAAGCGGATGATGGAGATTTATCTCAACGTCGCCGAATGGGGACCGGGTATTTACGGCATCGAGGCTGCCGCCCAGCACCACTTCAAGGTGCCGGCCGCCAAGCTCAGTTCCCGACAGGCCGCACTTCTGGCCGTTTCGCTTCCCAATCCCATTGATCGTGTGGCCAGCAAGCCGGGGCGCGGCTTGCAGAGGCTCGCCGGCCTTATCGAGCGCCGCGCCCGCGCCTCGGGCAGCTATGTCGGCTGCGTGCTGGATTGATACCAGCGCGCCGCTTCAGCCCTTCTTGAAAATATAGTCGGTTTCCTGGCGCAGCGTCTCGCCCGGCCGTAGGATGGCATGCGGAAAATCAGGGTGGTTGACGGCATCCGGCCAGATCTGTGTTTCCAGGCAGAAACCGGCAAAGGGACCGTAGTGACGGCCATCGAGGCCCGGAACGGGAACGTCCAGTTTGAAAGCCGAATAAAACTGCACACCGGGTTCGGTGGTGTGAACCTCTAGAGCTATATCAGAGGCTGGAGAATAAGCGCGGGCGACCTTGCGCTTGGCGCGGCGCTCGGGCGAAAGGCAGAAATTATGGTCGTAGAGAACCTGCTCACCATTTTCGCTGCGCCGCATCGGCGTCGGGTGGCGAAGGTCAAAGACGGTGCCTTCGACGGAACGGATTTCGCCGGTCGGTATCTGCTTGTCGTTGGTGGGCAGGTAAAAGTCAGCCGCGATGCTGATCTCATGCCCAAGTGCGGTGTCGGCGCCATCGAGATTGAAATAGGAATGCTGGCACACATTGGCGATGGTCGGCTTGTCGGTCACCGTTTCATAGACCACCGACAGCACGCCGCCGTCACGGATCGTGTAGGTGGCTGTGACCGTGCAGTTGCCGGGATAACCGGCACGGCCATCGGGGTCGATGATCTGCAGAACCGCGTGGCTTTCGCCGTGTTCCATCAGCATCCAGTTGCGTTTGCCCATGCCGTCGCTGCCGCCGTGCAGGTGGGTTACGCCCTTTTCATTCAGCTCCAGCTGGTATTCGTGACCGTCGATCGAAAATCTGCCATTGCCGATGCGGTTGGCGTTACGGCCGGGTGTGGCGCCGAAATAGGAGGAATATTTATAATCCTCGAATTTGTCGAAGCCGAGAACGAGCGGCGGCTGGTGACCCTCAAGGCGCAAATCCTGGATGACGGCACCCCAGGTAATGACCTTCGCTGTAAGCCCACCTTTCGAAATGGTGACACGCTCGACCTTTTCGCCCGTTGCCGTGAAACCAAAATTCTCCCGTGCTGCCCCGTCGCTCATAACATCATTCTCCCGGTTGCCATGAAATGCCGGGCGGACGTTGCGTCATTTCCCGGCAATTCGCAATCCCGCAAATTCAGGCGGCCAGCTGGCCAATGGCCTCGAGTTCATACGGTGTGGTCTGGTATATCTCGTTGATCCAGTTTCCGAAAAACAGATGGGCATGACTGCGCCAGCGGTTAAGGGGCGCGAGTTCGGGGTCGTTATGCGGAAAATAATCATGCGGCAGCTTGATCGGCACGCCGGCGTGAACATCGCGGAAATACTCTTCCGAAAGCGATGTCGAGTCATATTCGACATGATTGAACATATAGAGACGGTTGCCTGCCTTCTCATGTACCAGACATACACCCATTTCCTCCGACTCCATGAGGATTTCGAGTTCCGGATGTTTTTCGATGTCGGCGCGGCGCACTTCCGTCCAGCGTGACACGGGAACCTGGAAATCGTCCGAAAAACCATTGAGGTAGATCGACGAGGGGCAAAGATTGCGGTGGCGGTAAACACCGAAAGCCTTTTCCTTCAGCTCGTATTTAGGCACGCCGTGGAAGTGATAGATGGCGGCCATCGCGCCCCAGCAGACGTTGAGGGTCGAATGGACATTGGTCCGCGTCCACTCGAAAATCTTTTGCATTTCATTCCAGTAGGTGACGTCCTCATAGTCCAGCAGCTCAATGGGGGCACCGGTGATGATGAAACCGTCGAACTTGCGGTGACGCACCTCTTCCCACGTCTCGTAGAAGGAGAGGAGATGTTCTTCCGGTGTGTTCTTGGCGCGATGACCGCCGATGCGCACGAGCGACAACTCAACCTGAAGCGGCGAGGCGCCAACGAGGCGCGCCATCTGGATTTCCGTCTTGATCTTGTTCGGCATGAGGTTGAGAAGCCCGATCTGGAGCGGGCGGATATCCTGTCGGATGGCCGCCGTTTCGGTCATGACCCGCACGCCCTCGTGAACGAGGGTCTCAAAGGCGGGAAGCGTATCGGGAATCTTGATCGGCATGTCGAACTCTCTTTTCCGGATCACGTAAAGAACGTTGCGAAAACAAAAAAACCGGCAGCGGAAATCGCGACCGGTCCCAGGAAATTGCCTTTTTCCTCGACCCTTTAGCGACTTCTTTAAAGTGGCTGCAAGCCGGTCGGCAAATCACCACTAAGGCGTTTCATAATCCCGAAGCCGACGAAAATCAATATGGACGGTTTTCGGAGGCTTTCGGCTTTCCATTTTCGGCCGAGGTGCGATAAGGCAGGGCATGGATAAAGCGCACTTCACCATTCTGCTCGGCGGCGATGTTACGGTTACTGATCGTCTCAGGGACGTGGTCGCGGGTAGCCGCGTGATCGCGGCTGATGGCGGCATGCGCCACGCCCGGCCGCTTGGCCTCACACCGGAGTTGTGGGTCGGGGATTTCGATTCCGCCACCAAAGAGTTGCTGGATGCCTGGCCCGGTGTGACACGGCAGCCTTACCCGGCAGCAAAGGCGGTGACCGATGGTGAGATAGCGGTCTCGGAGGCGCTCGCCCGCGGCGCCGGTACGCTGGTGCTTGTCGGCGCGCTCGGGGGTGCACGAAGCGACCATGCCCTCCAGCACCTCCTTTACGCCGTCGCGCTTGCCGAACGTGGTCTCGATGTTTCGCTCACCTCCGGCGAGGAAGAGGCCCGGCCGCTGCTCCCTGGCTCGCTTGATGTCTCTCTACCCGCAGGCTCGCTTTTCTCGGTGGCCGGCTTCACAGCCCTGGAGGGGCTGGATATCGGCAATGTGCGTTACCCGCTGGAGGATTTCGCGCTTGCTTTCGGTTCCTCCCGCACTATTTCCAATGTCGCGAATGGCGGCCCTGTGCATTTTTCGCTTAAAAGCGGAAAAGCCATCGTGCTCGCCCGCCCTTATGATCTGACCGGAGCCTGACGCCTTGGCACCCCCTATTTTGAAACTCGATGACATCAAGCTGACCTTCGGCGTTACCCCGCTGCTGGACGGCGCCAATCTCCAGGTGGAGCCGGGCGACCGCATCTGCCTTGTCGGACGCAACGGTTCCGGCAAGTCCACGCTGATGAAGATCGCAGCGGGCCTTGTCGAGGCCCAGTCGGGCGAGGTTTTCCGTCATCCCGCTGCAACCATCCGTTATCTGGAACAGGCTCCGGATTTTGCCGGTTACGATACCGTTCAGGCCTATGCCGAGGCGGGGCTCGGGCCTGGCGACGATGCCTATCGGGTTACTTATCTTCTCGAGCATCTCGGGCTTACGGGTCAGGAAAATCCGGCAAACCTTTCCGGTGGTGAAGCGCGCCGCGCCGCGCTTGCCCGTGTCATGGCGCCGGAGCCCGATATTCTGATGCTGGACGAACCCACCAACCATCTGGATCTGCCGACAATCGAATGGCTTGAAAGCGAACTCCAGCAGACGCGCAGCGCGCTGGTGCTGATTTCGCACGACCGTCGTTTTCTCGAACGGGTTTCGACCTCGACCGTCTGGCTCGATCGCGGCCAGTCCCGCCGTCTCAATCGTGGTTTTGCCCATTTCGAGGAATGGCGTGACAAGGTGCTTGAAGAGGAAGAGCTTGAACAACACAAGCTCGGCAAGGCCATCGAGCGCGAAGAACACTGGATGCGGTATGGCGTAACTGCAAGGCGCAAGCGCAACATGCGCCGTGTCGGTGAGCTTCAGGCCATGCGGGCGGAATATCGTGGGCACAAGGGGCCGCAGGGGACTGTACAGGCGACCGTCACGGAAGGCCGGGAGTCCGGCAAGCTGGTCATCGAGGCGGAGGCTATCACCAAGGCTTACGGTGAGCGCATGATTGTCGCGCCGTTCTCACTGCGGGTGCATCGCGGCGATTGCATCGGTCTCGTCGGACCGAATGGCGCGGGCAAGACAACGTTGCTGAAGATGCTCACCGGCCAGCTTGAACCAGACAGCGGCTGGGTGAAGCTCGGCACCAATCTCGAGATCGCAACGCTTGACCAGAAGCGCGAGGAGCTCAATCCCAACGATACGCTCGCACATTATTTGACCGACGGCCGGGGCGACAATCTTCTCGTCAATGGCGAGGTGAAGCATGTCACGGGTTATATGAAGGACTTTCTGTTCCAGCCGGAACAGGCCCGCACACCCATCCGCAACCTTTCCGGCGGCGAGCGTGCAAGGCTCATTCTGGCGCGTATTCTCGCCCGGCCGACCAATCTTCTGATTCTCGACGAACCGACAAACGATCTCGATATCGAAACGCTCGATCTGTTGCAGGAGATCGTTGCCGGGTTTTCCGGCACGGTCATCCTTGTCAGCCACGACCGTGATTTTCTTGACCGTACGGTCACTTCCACCATCGCGCCGGCCAATCCCGATCAACCGGACGGACGCTGGATCGAATATGCCGGTGGCTATTCGGATATGATGGCGCAGCGCAAGGGAGCTGCGGAAGAGAAACGAAAAGCTGAGAGACAGGAAAAGGCGAAAGCCGCACCTTCAGCCCCGTCTTCGCAGGAGCCTGGAAAGGCCAAGGCCAAGCTTTCGTTCAAGCAGAAATTCGCCCTCGAAAATCTCCCCAAGGAGATGGAGAAGGCGCAGGAAGAGATCGCAAAACGCGAGCAGCGCATGGCCGACCCGGAACTCTTCGCCAAGGATCAGGCGGCCTTCAACAAGCTGGCGCAGGAAATGGAAAAGCTGCGCGAAAAGCTTGAGGCCATGGAAGAGGAGTGGCTGGAGCTGGAGATGCTGCGCGAGGAACTGGAAGGCTGAGCCGATCTTTCCGTCGCACCGCCATCCGCCTTTGACAGGACGGCGGAAATGCCGTTTGCTGTCCCGGTTCGGAGGAGTTCAACACCATGCGCATGATCTTCGTCAACCTGCCCGTCAAGAATATCGAGACATCGAGAGCCTTCTTCACGACACTGGGTTTCACCTTCAATCCGGAATATTCCGATGACCGCACGCTCTGCATGATTGTCGAGGAGAACATCTTCGTCATGCTCCTTCAAGAAGAGCGTTTTCGTGATTTCATCAACGGCGACATCGCCGACGCCAAGCGGAGTACCGAGGTACTGACCTGTCTTTCCGCCGGAAGCCGGGAGGAAATCGACCGTATGATCGAGGCCGCGCTCGCGTCAGGCGGCAGCCACTGGAAACCCATTCAGGATCACGGATTCATGTATGCAGGCAGTTTTCAGGATCCCGACGGCCACGTCTGGGAACTGGTGCACATGGCGCAGCAGGGTTGATGGCAGCCATCTTGCCAAGATGGGTCTGCGGGACTACACCATTATCTTGATCTAACGGGGTGTCTTTCGCGCTTGGGCGCAAAAGGCTGAGAGGCTTGCCAACCCGAAGAACCTGATCCGGTTCATACCGGCGGAGGGATTAGACGGCTTTCATGCAGGCGGCTATTTCCCTCCTCGTTTTGAGGAGATATTCGTGCGCCGTCGTGTTTTTGTAAATTCCATCATTGCCGTTTCCATGCTTCTGCCCGGCCTCGCCGTTGCGCAGGAAAAACCCGAACTGACGGTCTATACCTATGAGAGCTTCGTTTCTGAATGGGGTCCCGGTCCCAAAATAAAGGACGCTTTCGAGAAGGTGTGCGCTTGCACCGTCAATTTTGTCGGCGTGGCGGACGGCGTGGCGCTTCTCAACCGGCTGAAATTAGAAGGTGCGGGGTCCAAGGCGGATGTCGTCGTGGGACTTGATACAAATCTGGTCGCGGAGGCGAAACAGACCGGCCTTTTCGATGTCAGCGGCGTTGATGCATCAGCGGCCAAGGTACCCGGCGGCTATGAGGACGATGTGTTCGTTCCCTATGATTACGGCCATTTTGCTATCGTCTATGACACCCAGACGCTGAAAAGCCCACCAGCGAGCCTCAAAGAACTCGTGGAAGGCGACCCTGCCCAGAAGATAGCCATTCAGGACCCGCGCACCTCGACGCCGGGACTGGGGCTGCTTCTGTGGGTGAAATCGGTTTATGGCGACCAGGCGCCGGAAGCCTGGGCAAAGCTCAGGAAGCGGATCCTTACCGTTACGCCGGGCTGGTCGGAGTCCTACGGGCTCTTCACCAAGGGGGAGGTGCCGATGGTGTTGTCCTATACGACTTCGCCCGCCTATCATATGGTCGCCGAAAAGACGGATCGTTATCAGGCCGCAGCTTTCTCCGAAGGACATTACATCCAGATCGAAGTGTCAGGCCTTCTCAAAAACGCGCCGCACAAGGATCTTGCAAAGCAGTTTCTCGCATTCACCCTCACCTCCGGTTTTCAGGATACCATTCCCGAAAACAACTGGATGATGCCGGTTGCGGCAACCTCCGCCCCCCTGCCGGAGGCCTTTTCCAGGCTCGTCGTGCCGCAGAAGACTTTCCTGATGCAGCCGGAAGAGGTCGTGAAAAACCGCAAGGCATGGATAGACGAATGGCTGACGGCCATGAGCATGAATTGAAGAAGAGGCGCGTCCACGCATGATGCTGCGTCGCGATTACCGGCGGTCAATCATTTTCGGGACGGCGGCTTTTGCCGCCGTTTTCCTGTTCATGGCGCTCGCCGTGTTTGCGCTTCTGTCCTTTGACGCGGGTGCATCCGCTTCCGGCATTTCCGACCCTTATACATTGCGTATTCTGCGCTTCACGGTTTATCAGGCGACGCTCTCCACCCTTCTTTCCATCATTCTTGGTCTTCCCGTGGCCTTGGCACTCTCCCGGCAGCGGGAGTTTCCGGGAAGGATCTGGATCATCCGGTTGATGGCAGTGCCGATGGGGCTGCCGGTTATCGTCGGCGCCTTCGGTATCATTACCATCTGGGGGAGGCAGGGTGTCTTAAATACGCTCCTTGTTTTCGCCGGCGCGGAAGAACCTTTCAGCATTTACGGTCTTTCCGGCATCCTCATTGCTCATGTGTTTTTCAATCTGCCGCTTTCCGTCCGGTTGTTGCTGGCCGGGCTGGAGCGTATTCCGGGCGAATATTGGCGCATGGCGGCGAGCCTCGGCATGGGGCCGATCTCGGTTTTCCGTTTTGTCGAATGGCCGGCCGTGTCCCGGCTTGTTCCGGGTATCGCCGGCCTCATCTTCATGCTTTGCGCCACCAGTTTCACGCTCGTGCTCCTTTTGGGCGGTGGGCCGGCGGCGACCACCCTGGAGGTCGCTATATACCAGGCGCTGCGGTTCGATTTCGATCCGCAGCGGGCGATCGCGCTCTCGGTTCTGCAGATCGTCCTCACCGCGGCCCTGCTCGGCCTTCTGGCCTGCCTGCCGTCGCCGGAAGCGGAAATCGCCTCACTTGGCCGGCCCGTGCGCCGTTTCGATGCGGGCCGGGCGGCGGCCCGCCTGTGGGACGGTCTAATCATCGTTTCCGCGGTGCTTTTGATCGGACTGCCGCTTGTCGCCATTGTGTTCTCGGGCGTCCAGGCAGACCTGCCGCGCCTCATCACAGCACCGGTCTTCCTGCGCGCGGCGGCGACAAGTCTTGGGATTGCCGCGTTCTCGGCAATTTTCGTGATCATCGTCAGCATGGCGATCATCCGCGCACGTCAGGCGGTCAGCGCGAAACGGCGGGCCGCGCGGCCTCTTCACCTCTTGTCCAGCGTTCTCGGCGCGGGATCGTCTCTGGTTCTGCTGGTTCCGCCCGTGGTGCTCGGAAGCGGATGGTTCCTTCTCTTGCGGCCTTTCGGTGACGTCGCTGTTTATGCCCCGGTTCTCGTGGCGCTCATCAACATGCTGATGGCCCTGCCGCTTGCCATGCGGGTGCTGGAGCCGGCCGTCACCAGTCATTTTCTCCGCACCGGCCGACTTTCCGCCAGCCTCGGGCTTCAGGGTCTGCCGCGGCTGCGGTTCGCCGATCTGCCCGTCCTGTGGCGGCCGCTGGCCATGGCATTTTCCTTCGCGATGGCCCTGTCGCTTGGCGATCTCGGCGCGGTTGCCCTGTTCGGTTCAGAGAATTTTGTCACCTTGCCGTGGCTCGTCTATAGCAATATGGGCAGCTACCGGACCAACGATGCCGCCGGTTACGCCTTTCTTCTCGGTGTGGTCTGCCTGTTGCTTGCTGCAACCGGCGTATCGCGACATTCACAACCGGAGCAGGCAAAAGCGGCAGAGGCGATGACATGAAGGGCGACGATTTCGCAGTGCAGCTCGACAGGGTCAGGCTGCGGCTTGGAACGCAGGATTTCGACCTCGACTGTGCGTTTCTGCAGGGGCAGGTCACCGCTGTCGTCGGTGCATCCGGTTCGGGAAAATCGACACTGATTAACCTCGTTGCCGGTTTCGAGTTGCCGGATTCCGGCCGCGTGATGATCGGCGGACGGGACGTGACGACGCTCGACCCTTCCGAAAGGCCCGTCTCTTCGATTTTTCAGGACAATAATCTTTTTGCCCATCTCGACGTTTTTACCAATGTCGCGCTTGGTATAAGCCCCACGCTCAGATTACACGCGGAAGACCGGCAAAGAATAAATATTGCGCTTGCGCGCGTTGGTCTTTCGGGTTTCGGCAAGCGTCTGCCGGGCACGCTCTCCGGAGGAGAAAGGCAGAGGGCGGCGCTTGCGCGCGCATTGGTCAGGAAGAAGCCCGTCATGCTGCTCGATGAACCTTTCGCCGCACTTGATCCAGGGCTACGGGCGGGCATGAGTTCTCTGTTGCTTGACTTGCATAAAGAAACAAATAATGCGGTGATTATTGTGAGCCATCAACCGGAAGACATAAAAAGATTAGCGCGGCGGGTGGTTTTTCTTGATCGTGGCCGTGTCGTTTTTGCCGGAGCGACAGCGGATTTCTTTGCCACACAAAATGTGAAGGCCGTGGACAGTTTCCTGAACGGGTGACCGCCTTATTTTCGACGCGCGCCGCTGGCAATCGCTTTAGATGACTTCAATGGCGCTAATTTGCACTTGCCAGTTTCAAGTTGTTGCCCGAGAAAAGATGAGAATTATTGCGTTCTTCAGGAATATTCCGGATTTGATGGATCGATTTTACCGTCTCGGCATTCATCGCCCGTTGGGGCGAATCTGTTATTCTGGTCTGCAATTAACGGATGATCAGGAACGTTAAGGGGCAGGCATAGAGAATGAAAAATAGCATGACTGCACAGCGGAGGCTCTCCTCCGGTTCAGGCCTTCGCCGTTCCGGCCGGCTCGCTGCGGCGTGGTCCGCGCTGACCGCTTCTGCCGTGTTGCTGTCATCGTGCCAATCTCTTTTCAGCCCGGCCTACCAGTCCACATTGCGTCCCTCGGACAATCCGCAGACGGTGGAAGAGGTTCAGAAGAACGATCCGCGCGCGCAGATGGGCGCACGCGAACATCCACGCATCGTGGCCAGCTATGGCGGCGAATATCGTGATGCCAAGACGGAGCGGCTTGTCGCCCGGATTGCCGGAGCGCTGACGGCCGTCTCCGAAAATCCGCAGCAATCCTACCGCATCACCATTCTCAATTCGCCCGCCATCAACGCTTTCGCTTTGCCCGGCGGGTATCTTTACGTGACGCGCGGGCTTCTGGCGCTCGCCAATGACGCCTCGGAAGTGGCGGCCGTGCTGTCGCACGAAATGGGCCACGTCACCGCCAACCACGGGATCGAACGTCAGCGCCGCGAAGAAGCGGAAGTGATTGCGAGCCGCGTGGTTGCAGAGGTCCTGTCCAGCGATCTCGCCGGCAAGCAGGCGCTGGCCCGTGGCAAGCTGCGGCTTGCAGCTTTTTCTCGCCAGCAGGAGTTGCAGGCGGATGTGATCGGGGTACGCATGCTTGGCGAGGCGGGTTACGATCCTTACGCATCGCCGCGCTTTCTTGATTCCATGGCGGCCTATGCGCGGTTCTCTTCGGCCGATCCGGAAAACGACCAGAGCCTCGACTTCCTTTCGAGTCACCCCAATACACCACAGCGCATCGAGCTTGCGCGCCGGCATGCCCGTGCCTTCGGCCAGGAAGGCCAGGTCGGAGATCGTGGCCGAGACTGGTTTCTGGACGGTATAGACGGGCTGCTTTACGGCGATAGCCCGCAGGAAGGTTATGTCCGCGGCCAGACATTCCTGCATGGAACGCTCGGCATTCGTTTCGACGTGCCGGAAGGTTTCGTGATCGACAACAAGGTTGAGGCTGTGCTGGCGACAGGGCCGGGCGAGGTCGCAATCCGTTTCGACGGCGTCGCCGATCCGAAACAGACGAGCCTTGCCAATTACCTGACGAGCGGCTGGGTCGCCGGCCTGCTGCCTGAAACGGTAAAGGAAACGCAGATCAACGGACTGGAGGCCGCGACAGCCCGGGCAAGCGCGGATAAATGGGATTTCGACGTCACGGTCATCCGCGTCGGCCAGCAGATATTCCGGTTCCTGACCGCGGTGCCGAAGGGCAATACGCAACTCGATTCCATCGCCAATACCTTGCGCACCAGCTTCCGCAAGATGACGCCGCAGGAGATCGCCTCCCTGAAGCCGCTAAGAGTGCGGGTGGTGACGGTGAAGCCGGGTGAAACCGTGGCCACGATGGCGGCGCGGATGATGGGAACGGAGCGGAAGCTCGACATGTTCCGCATGATCAATGCGATGGGCGCCACGGCCACGATTCAGCCCGGGCAAAGGGTAAAGATCATCTCTGAATAACAAAAACCCCGGATAGCCCCGGGGTTTTATGTTCAGGCCTTCACCCGGCGATCACTGCCACTCACGAACGTCAACAAAATGACCCGCAATGGCTGCCGCCGCCGCCATGGCGGGGGAGACGAGGTGGGTACGGCTCTTATAGCCCTGACGGCCTTCGAAATTGCGGTTCGAGGTGGACGCGCAGCGTTCGCCGGGTTTCAGGCGGTCGTCATTCATGGCAAGGCACATGGAGCAGCCTGGCTCGCGCCATTCGAAACCGGCTTCGAGGAAAATCCTGTCCAGACCTTCCTTTTCCGCCTGTTCTTTCACGAGACCGGAGCCGGGCACGATCATGGCCGAAACGGTGGGAGCGACTTTACGGCCGTCAACGATCTTCGCCGCCGCGCGCAAATCCTCGATGCGGCCATTGGTGCAGGAGCCGATGAAGACGCGGTCAATGGCGATATCGGTAATGCGCGTGCCGGGCTTGAGGCCCATGTAGTCAAGCGCACGCCACTTGGAGGCGCGCTTGTTTTCTTCATCGATATCATCGGGATTGGGAACAATGCCTTGAACAGAGGTTACATCTTCCGGAGAAGAGCCCCAGGAGACGATAGGCGGAAGATTGGCCGCATCGAGGATGACGACCTTGTCGTAATGGGCGCCCTCGTCGGATTTCAGAGTCTTCCAGTAGGCGATCGCCTGTTCCAGCGTTTCGCCCTTCGGCGCACGCGGCTTGTCCTTGATGTATTCGAAGGTCGTTTCGTCAGGCGCAATCAGGCCGGCGCGGGCGCCGCCCTCGATGGTCATGTTGCAGACCGTCATGCGACCTTCCATGGAGAGCGAACGGATCGCCTCACCAGCAAATTCGATGACATGGCCGGTGCCGCCGGCGGTGCCGATCTCGCCGATAATGGCAAGGATGATGTCCTTGGCGGTAACGCCCTCGGGGATTTTGCCATCGACACGCACCAGCATGTTCTTGGCTTTCTTCTGGATCAGCGTCTGTGTGGCCAGAACATGCTCTACTTCGGAGGTGCCGATGCCATGCGCCAGTGCGCCAAATGCGCCGTGGGTGGAGGTGTGGCTGTCGCCGCAGACGATCGTCATACCCGGCAGGGTGAAACCCTGTTCGGGACCGACGATGTGAACGATGCCCTGGCGCTTGTCGCGTTCGGAATAATATTCAACGCCGAAGTCCCTGGCGTTCTGCGCCAGCGCTTCCACCTGAATGCGGCTTTCTTCGTTTTTGATGCCTTCCAGCCGGTCGGCGGTGGTCGGCACGTTATGATCGACCACAGCGAGCGTGCGGGCCGGCGAATGCACCGGACGGCCGGCGATGCGCAGACCTTCGAAGGCCTGGGGGCTCGTCACCTCATGAACGAGGTGACGGTCGATATAGAGAAGACAGGTTCCATCCGGGTCGCGATTGACGACGTGGTCGTCCCAGATCTTGTCATACAAAGTGCGGGGTGCGCTCATGGCTCTGTGCCTTGTCATGGAAAAGGATAATAGGGTTCAGTAAGGCGGTGGACAGCGGTGCTGTCAGGCGAGCCTAAGTCGGCTGGTGAGCGCCCCGGAAACGCGCGCAAAGAAGCGTGCCGGCAGACGCTTGTGGTCCTGCAGCACATACACATTCTGAGCGAGACATCCGAATTTAGATCCCATGGCAACTTTCATAGCAGATCGATGGTTTTACGGCAACATGAATGCGCAGGAGACAGGCTGAAGGACAGGATCGTGCCAACACTATGCACTGCATCACGGCGAGACGGCCTGCCCAGCAACGCTTTGCGGTTGTTATGATGCAACGCAACTTGCCTATTTTGCAGCGCACATATAGATGGGTTCCCTTATCATTTGCATTCGACGAGAAATCGAAGGGAGGAAAGCATATGGTATCCGAAAAGGCCCTTATCTCGAAGATCACCTGGCGGCTCATGCCGTTTCTTGGCCTTCTCTATCTCATCGCCTATATCGACCGACAGAATGTCAGCTATGCCAAGCTGCAGATGGTCGATGCGTTGAGCCTCAGCGAATACGCCTATGGTCTTGGCGCGTCGCTGTTCTTCATCGGCTACTTCATCTTCGAAGTGCCGAGCAACCTGTTCCTCAACCGCTTCGGCGCCAGCAAATGGTTTGCCCGCATTCTGGTTTCCTGGGGGGCCGTCACAATTGCGCTTGCTTATACGCAGAACGCCACGATGTTTTACATCCTGCGCTTCCTGCTCGGGCTTTGCGAGGCGGGCTTCTTCCCGGGTGTGCTGTTCCTGATGACGCTCTGGTTCCCGCGCGATTATCGCGGCCGCATGATCGGCCTGTTCATGATCTTCAGCGCGCTCGCCAATGCCATCGGCGCGCCGCTCGGCGGCATGTTGCTCGATCTCGACGGTTTCCTCGGTTATGCCGGGTGGGAATGGGTATTCCTTGCCACTGGTATTCCGGCTGTGATCGCTGGCATAGCCACCTTCTTCTATCTGGATGATACGCCCGAAAAGGCCAAGTTTCTGTCGCAGGACGAGAAGGACTGGCTGAAGAACCGGCTTGCCGAAGAGAACAAGGGCATGGAAGAGCATGCGGAAGATGGCTTCAAAGCCCTGATCAATCCGCGGGTTCTGTTCATGTCGCTCTGCTATGTTGGATTTCCGCTGGCCGCCTATGGTCTCAGCTACTGGCTTCCAACCATCGTGAAGAGCTTTGGCGTTTCCAACACCGCGAACGGTTTCATCAACATCATCCCCTGGGTGATCGTTGCCGTTGCCTTGTTCGTCGTGCCTCTGGCGGCCGATAAGGCAAAGAACAAGACGCCCTATATCGTTGGTCCTGCCTTTATCGGTGCGTTTTGCCTGCTGATGTCGGCATTGCTGAGCGACCCGGTGTTGCAGTTCGCTTTCCTCTGCATCGCCGCTGCAGGTATCTTTGCAGGCCAGCCGGTGTTCTGGAGCCTGCCCGGCCGCTTCCTCAAGGGAGCGGGCGCTGCTGCGGGTATCGCCGCCATCAATTCGGTCGGCAATCTCGGTGGCTTCGTGGCGCAAAACGTCGTGCCCTGGATCAAGGATCAGACCGGCAGCACCATTGCGCCGATGTTCTTCCTTGCCTTCTGCCTCGCGCTTGCCGGTGTGCTAGTCATCATCGCCACCCGCAAGATGGGCAATCAGGCTCAAACCGCCTGAACCAAAAGAGAGGGATGGCCGGATTGCTTCCGGCTGTCCCCTTTCCCTCATCCTTGTTTCGAGCGCATCGCCTTTTCAATCCGCCGCAATATCAGTGATAGGCCTATGGTCAAGATCAGGTAGATATAGGCGACGATCGAATAGGTCTCGAAAAACCGGAAAGAACCGGCGGCATAGACTTTTCCCATTTGGGTGATGTCGGTGACGCCGAGCACCGAAACAAGTGAGCTGTCCTTCACCATCGACACGAAATCGTTCGAAAGCGGCGGAAAGATCGTCCGGGTCGCCTGTGGCAGAGTGATCAGCCTGAAGCGCTGATAGCGGCTGAAACCGAGGGCCTTTGCTGCCTCGATCTGCCCCTCCGGAACGGCCTGTATGCCGGCGCGGAAAATCTCTGCAATGAAAGCCGCATAACCGATGGTCAGTGCGATGATCGCCCGCCAGATCAATGATACGTCCCGCACAAGCAAAGGCTCCACCCATCCCTGTGAGACAAGCGGAGCAGTCAGCCCGTTATAGAGCGCCACCAGGCCTGGCGTTCCCACAAAAGCGATGTAGAAAAGCAGAACGATGATCGGTATGCCGCGAACCACTTCGATGTAAAACCGTGCCACTTGCCGTGCCACGATATTATCAGCCATTCCGACGAGGGCGATGCAAAGGCCAAGCAATTTTGCCAGCATAAAGGCCATGAGCGTGACGGAAACCGTGATGCCGACACCTTTTGCCACGGTGCTGAACACCTGCGTGTAAATGCCATTGACAGCGATCATCGCGGCAAGGGCAATGCCGATCACGAGGATCGCGAGCAGCCACCAGGGAAAATCCTCGCTCGTGCTGTTCTGCGTGTTCCGCTTTGTTGTGGCGTCGTGCAGCGTCATTCGCCAAGCTTGTAGTCGAGGAACCACTTCTTATCGAGTGAGGCGAAGGTGCCGTCCGCCTTCAGCGCCGCGATCGCGGCATTGACAGGGGCAACGAGATCGGAACCTTTTTTGAAGATGAAACCGAAGTCATCGCCGCCAAGCGGACCACCGATCAGTTTGAGCGTGCCGTTTGACGCATCGACATAACCCTTGCCGGCAACGCCATCGGTGAGCACGAGGTCGACATCGCCTGTTTTCAACGCCTGAACGCTGGCGCCGAAGGTTTCCATCAGGCGAAGGCGCGGATTTTGCTCGTTGCCATCCAGAACATCGTAAACGGCCGTGTAGAAGGGCGTGGTGCCGGCCTGTGCGCCAACGAGACCTTTATCGAAGGCGGCGAAACTCTTTGCGTCGGTAAAGCGGTTTTCGTCTGCCCGCACCAGCATGAACATTTCCGAACGCATATAAGGGACGGAGAAATCCACTTTTTCCCTGCGGTCGTCCTTGATGCTGATTCCGGTCATCCCGATGTCGTATTGCCCCGCAGAAACTGACTGTATCATCGCGTCCCAGGAAATATTTTGATATTCGACCTTGAAATTCAGCCGTCTGGCGATCTCTTCCATCGCATCATATTCCCATCCGATGGCTTTTCCGCTTTTCGGGTCGACGAATTGCAGCGGCGGATAGGCATTTTCCGTGACCACGACGACGGTGCGTCCCTCAAGATCCGGCAGATCGACGGCGCCGGCGAGTGCAGGCGTCATGGCCAATACGGCGAGGGCGGCGAGAAACGGGCGTCTGGCGATCATGAAAGGCTCCGGAGCGATTTTTCTCAAATTGCACGCTTGCCGGAGCGAGAGCAAGACATGTGAGCGCAACAAAAAAGGCGGTCCCAAGACCGCCTTTTTCGTAAATCCAGTAAACTGGAAATCTTATTCTGCTGCGGTTTCTGCAGCCTTTGCTGCTTCTTCTGCTGCCTTGGCTTCAGCAGCTTCGGCTGCTGCCTTTTCGGCGGCGAGAGCCTGTGCTGCTGCTACCTTTTCAGCTTCCAGACGTGCCTTTTCTTCGGCAGCTGCCTGGCGCTCGGACTCGTTCAGCTTACGGGCGCGCGTACCGGTGTTTTCAACGATACGGGCAGCCTTGCCGCGACGGTCGCGCAGATAGTAGAGCTTCGCACGACGAACCTTACCGCGGCGAACGATTTCAACGCCTTCGACCAGCGGCGAGTAGATCGGGAATACGCGCTCTACGCCTTCGCCGTAGGAGATCTTGCGAACGGTGAAGCTTTCGGAAAGGCCGCCGCCGGAACGGGCGATGCAAACGCCTTCATAAGCCTGAACGCGGGTACGGTTACCTTCGGTAACGCGCACGTTCACGCGCAGCGTGTCGCCCGGAGAAAACTCAGGCAGGGTGCGCTTTGCTTCGATCTTGGCAGCTTGTTCGGCTTCCAGCTGCTGAATGATATTGGTCATGTTAACCTCTGATTTCTTCTGAAACAGCCAGAGCGCTCAACGGTTGCCTGTCGGTCGATGCCTTCAGGCCATGCCTTGCGGCAGGAGCGGGTTCGCCATTCTTTGCTTGCGGTTAAAGGGGTAAACCCCAATTCCACGCGGGCACATACACGAGGATGCACCGTTTGTCATCCCTTCATGACAATTTTTATCAATTCTTCACCGCGCTCCGACAGTTGCGAAGCGGCTTTCGGCCGGATATGGCATGAAAACCTTGGGAGGGGCCATGTCCATATTCATCGTTCTCATGCTGTTTGCAACCGGCTTTCTGTCAGGTGTCGTCAATGCGATTGCCGGCGGCGGCACATTCCTGACCTTCGGTGCGATGACGCTGGCCGGCCTGCCGCCGATTGTCGCAAACGCCACGTCGGCGATCGTGCAGTTTCCGGGCTACGTCACGTCCGTCATCGCCTATGGGCCGGAGATACGCGCCCATTGGCGCGAGGCGATCCTTCTGTCGGCTGTTTCCGTCGTCGGTGGGCTGGGTGGATCGCTCCTGCTTCTGTCGCTCGACAACCCCTCCTTTCGTCAGCTGGTTCCATGGCTGCTTCTCGCCGCCACCGCCGTTTTTGCCGCCGGCCCGTGGCTCAGGCCGAAGACAAGCACCGAGCGCTCTCCCGGCAATCTGCCGAGCCTCGTCTTCCAGGGGCTTGCCTCCATCTATGGCGGCTTTTTCGGCGCTGGAATGGGCATCATGATGCTTGCCATCCTCGGAATAACTTCGGGCGGAAGCTATCATCATCTGAACGCTTTGAAGAACCTGCTGTCGGTGGTGATCGCGGTCATCGCGATTACGATCTTCGTCAGCGGCGGTGTTGTCTCCTGGTGGGCGGCGCTCATCATGTTTCCCGCGGCAGCGCTTGGCGGCTATGCGGGCGTGCACACGGCACGGCGGGTGCCGCAGTGGGTCATTCGCTGGCTGGTGATTGCGGTCGGGCTGGTGCTGACGGCTTATTATTTCGTCTCGACCTGAGGCTTCTCAAGAAGGTCGGGCCGCCTTTCCTTCGTCAGCTTAAGCGCCTGTTCATGACGCCATTTGTCGATGACAGCGTGATTGCCGGAGGTGAGAACGGCGGGGATATCGCGGCCTTCCCAGACCTGCGGGCGGGTATAATGAGGATGTTCCAGCAGCCCGCCCTCGAAGCTTTCATGCACGCCGGAAAGGTCATTGCCCATGACGCCCGGCAGGATGCGGACGACGGCGTCCAGCAGCGTCAGCGCCGCCGGCTCACCGCCGGAGAGGATGTAATCGCCGATCGACACCTCCTCCAGCGCGCGCGCCTCGATCACCCGCTGGTCGACGCCTTCAAAACGGCCGCAGACGATGATTGCGCCGTCACCCGCCGCAAGTTCGCGCACACGGTTCTGGGACAAAGGCTTGCCGCGCGGGCTCATCAGCAGGCGCGGGCGCGTGTCACCATCGGAAACGTGGTCGATGGCCGCGGCCAGGACATCGGGTTTCAGCACCATGCCAGCGCCGCCGCCTGCGGGCGTGTCATCGACGCTTCTGTGCCTGTCGGTGGCGAATTCGCGGATCTGCACGGCGTCCAGCGACCATTGTCCCCGCTCCAGCGCCTTGCCGGCCAGCGAATATCCGAGATGTCCCGGAAACATTTCCGGGTAAAGCGTCAGCACGGTAGCCTTGAAGGTCATCGGTTACTTCTTGCCGAACGGCGGTACGCCGGTTTCGTCCTTGTCGTCGGGATTGTCGATCAGGCCGGCGGCCATCGGATCGATAAGAATGCGTCCGGCTTCGAGGTCGATCTCCAGCACCGCCGCCTCTGAAAAGGGAATGAGGGCCGGGCGACGGCCCGCACCCTTCAGCTCCAGCAGATCACCCGCGCCGAAATCATAGACTGCACTGACGGCGCCATAACTCTTGCCTTCGGCATCAACTGCCTCCAGCCCTTCGAGATCGGCATAATAGAATTCGTCGTCATCAAGCTCGTCGTCGGGCAGATTGTCGCGTTCGATGAAGAGTTCGAGCCCATTCAGGCTTTCGGCCGCATTGCGGTCGTTGACGCCCCTGAAGCGCACAATGACAACGTTCTTGCCCTCGCGAATTTCCAGAATTTCAAAAATGCGGCCATCGGCGCTGACCAGATTGCCGTAATCGCCGAGCGCCAGCGGGTCATCGGTATATGTGCTGACACGGACTTCGCCACGCAGACCCTGCGCGCCACCGATTTTTGCCATGAGTATCGGGTTTTCCAGCTTTGCCATCGGGCCGTCCGTCTTCTGGTATTGGTTGCGTCAGCTTTAAGGTCTGTTGACGCCAAAATAAACAAAAAACGGGCGGCGTGGAAATCCACGCCACCCGTTCCTCAAAAGTTTCCGTGCAGATTATTCTGCAGCAGAGGCTTCCGCAGCGGCAGCGGCTGCATCTTCAGCCTTCTGCTTCTTTTCAGCAACGCGTTCCAGAGCGCGCTTGCCCGGCTTTGCCTTTTCCGGGTTGCTGCGAGCGGCGCGCTCGGCAAGGCCGGCTTCTGCGAGGAAGCGCAGAACGCGGTCGGTCGGCTGTGCGCCCTTGGCGATCCATTCCTTGATGAGGTCAGCCTTCAGCTCAACGCGCTGCGGGTTGTCCTTGGCAAGCATCGGGTTCCAGGAACCGACCTTCTCGAGGAAGCGGCCGTCGCGGGGCGAACGGGCGTCAGCAACAACGATCTGGTAATACGGGCGCTTCTTGGAACCACCGCGTGCGAGACGAATTTTCAGTGCCATGTCATTTACTCCTTAGGATGGCTTGTCCGCCTTTCAGGCGGTCTTTTCTGTGCCGCCATGTTCGGCGGCGATTGCTTCATGATGCCGGATGACTTCCTTGATGATGAAGTTCAGGAACTTCTCGGCGAAATCCGGGTCCAGATTGGCGTCCTTTGCCAGGTGGCGAAGGCGTTCGATCTGGTATTCCTCGCGCGCCGGGTCTGCCGGCGGCAAATTGTATTTTGCCTTCAGCACGCCCACCGCCTTGGTACAGCGGAAACGTTCGGCAAGAATGTGAACCAGTGCGGCATCGATGTTGTCGATCGACTGGCGGTATTCGGAAAGCTGGGCTTTCACCTCTGTATTGTTCATTGGCGTCCCCCTCACTTCTTTTTCGGAAAGCCGGGAAGGCCCGGCATGCCGCCAAGACCCGGCAGCTTTGTGCCTCCGAGGCCCGGCAATCCGCCCGGCAGACCGCCAAGGCCGGGCATTCCACCCGGCTTGCCGAGGCCGGCGGCTTCCGCCTGCTTCTGGAGCGCTTCAAGCTGCTTCGGATCGATGTTGGACAAATCAGGCATGCCGCCGCCCATCATGCCACCGAGACCCATCTTGCCGGCAAGGCCGCCCATCATCTGCTTCATGATGCCGCCTTTGCCCTTGCCGCCCATGGCTTTCATCATGTCGGCCATGCCGCGATGCATCTTCAGAAGCTTGTTGATTTCGGCGGCATCGGTGCCGGAACCGGCAGCGATGCGCTTCTTGCGGCTGTGTTTCAGAATATCCGGATTGGCGCGCTCCGCCTTGGTCATGGAGGAGATGATGGCAATCTGGCGATCGAACATCTTGTCGTTCATGCCGGCTGAAGCCATCTTGTCCTTCATACCGGCCATGCCGGGCATCAGCCCCATGATGCCGCCCATGCCGCCCATCTTTTTCATCTGGGCAAGCTGGTCGGCCAGATCGTTGAGGTCGAACTTGCCCTTGGCCATCTTCTCGGCCATGGCGCGGGCTTTTTCCGCATCGATGTTTTCGGCGGCCTTTTCGACCAGCGAGACGATGTCGCCCATGCCGAGAATACGGTCGGCGATACGGCGCGGGTGGAACTCGTCGAGTTCGTTCATGCGCTCGCCGATACCGATCAGCTTGATCGGCTTGCCGGTGACGGCGCGCATGGAGAGGGCCGCACCGCCGCGGCCGTCGCCGTCCATACGGGTGAGAACGAGGCCGGTGATGCCGACACGTTCATCGAAATTGCGCGCCAGATTGACGGCGTCCTGACCGGTCAGAGAATCCGCGACCAGCAGGATTTCATGCGGATTGGACTTCTTCTTGATGTCTGCCATTTCCAGCATCAAGGGTTCGTCGATATGGGTACGGCCGGCGGTATCGAGAATGACGACGTCGTGGCCGCCGAGCTTTGCGGCCTGCACGGCACGTGCGGCAATATCCGTCGGCGACTGGCCGGCAATGATCGGCAGCGTGTCGACGCCGGTCTGGACGCCGAGCTGGCGAAGCTGCTCCTGTGCGGCCGGACGACGCGTGTCGAGAGATGCCATCAGCACCTTCTTCTTGTCGCGGTCGGTCAGGCGCTTGGCGATCTTGCCGGTGGTTGTGGTTTTACCCGAGCCCTGCAGACCTACCATCATGATGACGACGGGGGCGGCCGCATGAAGGTCGATCGAGACGCCTTCGGTGCCGAGCATTTCGACAAGCTCGTCATGGACGATCTTGACGACCATCTGGCCGGGCTTGATGGATTTCAGAACGGCCGCGCCGACGGCCTTTTCACGCACTCTGTCGGTGAAGGAACGTACGACTTCCAAGGCCACATCCGCTTCCAGCAGCGCACGGCGAACCTCGCGCAGGGCGGCGGCAACATCGGCTTCCGTCAGCGCGCCACGGCCGGTCAGTCCATTTAGAATGGAACCAAGGCGGTCCTGGAGGTTTTCAAACATCGTTTCTTCCTTCTTCGTTCCGGGTTTCCGAAACGTCGGTGCTTTCGCTGGCAAAAACAAGACGCAAAGCCAAAAAGCACCCGAGGGCGCATCGCGCTGTCGGGTGTTGACCTCCGGGATCTCTTTATACCTTTTCGGGTCCCGGTCGGCGGCTTGGAGTCGTGAAACTGCCAGCTGATGGGCGGGATAAACAGGAAAGTGCCGGAAAAGTCAAGGCAGCGTTGGTTTCCGCCCGACAAAGCCTGCATTTCATCTTTGCGTGATCGGTCGTCGGCCGCCAGAGGCGGTGCTTGAACGGCGCCATTCTGCTCCCTATACATTTGTCATGAACCGTCGAAAATTTTTCCGTTTTTCCGCTGTTGGCCTGCTCGCTCTGGCGGGCGGCGGCCTTTATGCTCGCCGTTCAAGCGCCAGCGCTTATTATAGCGGCCCTATCTCCGATCATTTCGACGGGATACGCTTTTTCAATCCCGGTGGTACGCCGCCCAGCAACTTCATGGGTCTGCTGAAATGGCGCTTCAACGGTGAACGCGCCAAGTGGCCGCAAAGCTATGCGAGCCCGTTTCCGTTTGCGAAACCGGACAGCCGGGTCGAGGGTAAAGACATGCGTGTCACCTTCATCGGCCATGCTTCCTTTCTTATCCAGACAGCGGGCCTGAATATTCTCGTCGATCCCGTGTGGTCTGAGCGCACCAGCCCCTTCAGCTTCGCCGGGCCCAAGCGCGTCAACCCGCCCGGTATCCGTTTTGAGGATCTGCCGCCCATCGATCTCGTGCTGGTAACGCATAATCACTACGATCATCTGGATATGGAGACGCTGAAGCGCCTGCATGTGGCGCACAAGCCGCTTTTCATCACGCCGCTCGGCAATGATGCCATCATCCGTACCGGCGTTCAGGCGGCGCGCATCGAGGTGGGCGACTGGGGTGGTGTGATTGATGCCGGTGCGGCGAAAATTCACTTCGAGCCGTGCCATCATTGGTCGGCGCGTGGTCTGAACGACCGGCGCATGGCACTCTGGGCGGCGTTCGTCATCGAAACGCCGGGTGGGAAAATCTACCATATTGGCGATACCGGCTTTCACGAGGGCCTCAACTATCACGCCGCGCGCAAGAAGCATGGTGAGTTCCGCCTCGCCAACCTGCCCTTTGGCGCTTATGAGCCGCGCTGGTTCATGAAGGGCCAACACCAGAACCCGGCGGAAGCCGTGGAAGGCATGAAGCTTTGCGGTGCGGCGCATGTCTGCGGCCACCATTGGGGTACGGTACAGCTCACCGATGAGGCGGTGGATGCGCCGCTTGTGGCCCTCAAGGCAGCGCTGACCGAACACGGGGTGGAGGAGAGCCGTTTCCGGCCGATGCGCCCCGGAGAGGTTTTCGACGTGCCTTCCGCCTGACAGCCGCCCCGTTTGCGACGCAACAGTCTGGTAATTTGCCGGTGTTTCCGCCATATAGGGCGAAAGCACGGGAAAATCCCGTATGAAAAGCGGTTTCAGGTTTAAAGCGATGGCGGACACGGTCGAATTTGCGAAGATGAGCGGACTTGGCAACAAGATTCTCGTTATCGACATGCGCGGCCGAAAGGATATGGTCACGCCAGAGGCCGCAATTGCCCTCAATGCCGATCCTGCCACCCAGTTCGACCAGATCATGGCCATCCACGATCCGCGTATCGCGGGAACCGATGCCTATATTGACATCCTCAACTGCGATGGCACCAAGGCGCAGGCCTGCGGCAACGGCACGCGTTGCGTGGTGCAGGCGCTGTCGTCCGAAACCGGCAAGACCAGCTTCACCTTCCAGACGGTCGCCGGTATCCTGAATGCCGTCGAGCATGAAGACGGCATGATATCGGTCGATATGGGGCTCCCGCGTTTCCGCTGGAGCGACATTCCGCTTTCGGAAGAGTTCCACGATACCAGCCGCATCGAGTTGCAGATCGGGCCGATCGACGCGCCGATCCTGCATTCGCCCGCTGTGATGTCGATGGGCAACCCGCACGCCGTATTCTGGGTTGATCGTGATCCGATGGAGTTCGATCTCGAACGCTTTGGCCCGTTGCTCGAAAACCATCCGGTGTTTCCGGAAAAGGCCAATATCACGCTGGCGCAGGTGATTTCAGACAGCGCGCTTCGCACCCGCACCTGGGAGCGCGGCGCCGGGCTAACGCTTGCCTGCGGTTCGGCCGCCTGTGCTTCAGCTGTTTCCGCTGCCCGCACCGGCCGCACCGGCCGCAAGGTCAGCATCGATGTCGCCTCAAGCCCGATCCGCGTGCCGCTGACCATCGACTGGCGTGGAGATAACCACGTCATCATGACCGGACCGGCCGAATGGGAATGGTCGGGCTCCGTCGATCCCATTACCGGCTTGTGGGCGCGGGATGCGGTCGAGCGGGGGGCTGTATGAGCGGGGTCGAGGTCATAACCTTCGGCTGTCGTCTCAACACCTATGAATCGGAAGTGATGCGGGCGGAGGCCGAAAAGGCCGGGCTTAACAATGCTGTGCTGGTCAATACCTGCGCGGTGACCGGGGAAGCGGTGCGACAGGCTCGCCAGGCGATCCGCCGCGCCCGGCGCGACAACCCACATGCGCGCATCATCGTGACGGGCTGTGCCGCCCAGACCGAGAAGCAGACCTTTGCCGAGATGCCCGAGGTAGACGCGGTATTGGGCAATGAGGAAAAGCTGAAAAGCGCCTCTTATCGCGCGCTGCCGGATTTTGGCGTTTCGGCGGAAGAAAAACTGCGCGTCAACGATATCATGAGCATCAAGGCGACTGCGCCGCAGATGGTCAAGCACATAGACGGGCATGTGCGCGCCTTCATTCAGGTGCAGAACGGCTGCGATCATCGCTGCACCTTCTGCATCATACCTTATGGCCGTGGCAATTCGCGCTCCGTGCCGATGGGTGCGGTGGTGGATCAGGCCCGCAGGCTGACGGAGAGCGGTTATTGCGAGATCGTGCTGACCGGCGTGGATGCGACCAGTTACGGCGCCGATCTGCCGGGTGAGCCTTCTCTTGGTTATCTTGCCAAGACATTGCTGAAGCAGGTGCCCGACATTCTGCGCCTGCGCCTTTCTTCCATCGACAGTATCGAGGCCGACCACCATCTGATGGATCTGATTGCCGGTGAGCCGCGTTTCATGCCGCATCTGCACCTGTCACTCCAGCATGGCGACGACATGATTTTGAAACGCATGAAACGCCGCCATTCACGTGCCGATGCCATCCGCTTCTGTCACGAGGTGCGGGCCCTCAGGCCCGATGTGGCCTTCGGCGCGGATATGATCGCCGGTTTTCCGACCGAGACTGAAGAGATGTTCGAGAACGCGGCGACGCTTGCGGAAGAATGCGGCATTTCCAACCTGCATGTCTTTCCCTACAGCCCGCGTGCCGGCACGCCCGCCGCACGCATGCCGCAGCTGGACCGAGCGCTTGTGAAGGAGCGGGCGGCGAGGCTTCGCGTGCGGGGGGAGTCGCTTAAGGTGGCGCATCTGCAAGGAATGGTTGGTTCGGTGCAGACCATTCTTGTTGAAAACAACGGTTTTGCCCATACGGACAATTTCACGCTGGTGGCGGCACCTGATCTTGCCCCGCGCACCCTTGCGCGGGTTGCGATTACCGGCCACAACGGCAAACATCTGAATATGAGGCTTCTGGCGGCAGATGCGGCCTGAGGCAGCGCAAGAAAAGAGACACGGGAACAACCATGGCCCTCGGCTTCATCAAAAAAGTCTTTTCGTTCGGCAAGGACAAGGCCGAAACGGAAGAGCGGCCACAAGAGAATGCTGCGCTTGAGCGCGGCAATGAAAACGCCTCTTTCGAAGCGGCGCTGAACGACGCCGAAGCGCATGATGCTGTCGACAGGGACCCTGTTTCCGAACTGGAGATGGAGACGGCCGGCGGCCCGGCCCCCGACGAGGCGGAAGATCTAGATTCCTCCGGCGAAAATGAAGACGAGGACGCGCCGCTTCTCCCCGGTGCCGAGCTTTCCGGCGATATGGGCCTGGTGCCACTGTCACTGCTACAGGCGGAAGCCGCTGCTGAGGAGCAGGTCGAGCCGACTCCGGACACTGCCGACGTCGTGCTGGATGCCGATGCGATGGATGCGCTGCTCGACGAGGCGGAAGCCGCTACCGCGCCTGAACCCATTGCGGTTCCACCAGCTCTGCCGAAGGGCTTTTCGTCCGCGAGTGAGCGGCAGGAGCCTGCGCTTGCCGCACCTGAGGTGAAACTGACATGGTTCCAGCGCCTGCGAAACGGGCTTGCCCGCACGTCTTCGCAGCTAACCACACAGATTTCGGCGCTTTTCACCAAACGCAAGCTGGATGAAGATACGCTCGACGAGCTGGAAGATCTTCTCATCCAGTCCGATCTTGGTGTCGAGACCGCCATGCGCATCACCGGCGCGTTGTCATCCGAACGCTACGGTAAGGATGTGAGCGGTGAAGATGTGGCGCGCATTATGGCTGGTGAAATCACCAAGGTGCTGAAGCCTGTTGCCAGACCTTTGGAACTCGATCTCTCGCACAAGCCGCATGTCATTCTCGTGGTCGGCGTCAACGGTACGGGCAAGACGACGACCATCGGCAAGCTCGCCGCCAAGCTTTCTGGCTCGGGCCTCAAGGTGATGCTGGCGGCCGGCGATACTTTCCGCGCGGCAGCGATCGAGCAGTTGAAGATATGGGCCGACCGCACCGGCTCGGACTTCATCGGCACCAAGCTTGGGGCAGATGCCTCGGGTCTCGCTTACGACGCCTATGAGCAGGCTCGGGCGCAAAAAAGCGATGTGCTCATCATCGACACCGCCGGCCGTTTGCAGAACAAGACGGAACTGATGGCGGAACTGGAAAAGATCGTGCGCGTGCTCGGCAAGCTCGATCCGGATGCGCCGCACACCGTGTTGCAGACTCTGGACGCAACGACGGGCCAGAACGCCATGAACCAGGTGGAAATATTCCGCAATGTTGCGGGCGTTTCGGGCCTGATTATGACAAAATTGGATGGCACGGCGCGGGGCGGTATCCTCGTCGCCATCGCTGCAAAACACAAGCTGCCGGTCTATTTCATCGGCGTGGGTGAAGGTGTTGACGATCTGGAGCCCTTCGAGGCGGAAGATTTCGCCAAAGCCATTGCGGGAGTTTGAGTATGGATATTGAAAGCAATTCCAAGGAAAGCGAAAAGATGGTGGCGGAAGTCAGCCCGCTCCTGAAATTCGTGCTTGAGCTTGGCCCGCTCGTCGTTTTCTTTTTCGCCAATTCCCGCGGCGAATGGCTTGCCACCACTTTTCCGGTTCTAACAGAGTTCGGTGGCCCGATCTTCATCGCCACCGGCCTGTTCATGATCGCGACGGCGATTGCGCTCTCCGTTTCCTGGGTGCTGACGCGCAAGCTGCCGATCATGCCGCTGATTTCAGGCATCGTGGTCTTCGTGTTCGGCGCTCTGACGTTGTGGTTGCAGAACGACACTTTCATCAAGATGAAGCCGACCATCGTCAACACGCTGTTTGGCGTCATTCTGCTGGGCGGCCTGTTCTTCGGGCAGTCGCTGCTCGGTTACGTCTTCAATTCCGCCTTCAAGCTTACGGATGAGGGCTGGCGCAAGCTGACGCTGCGCTGGGGTATCTTTTTCCTCTTTCTGGCGGTGCTGAACGAGGTTGTCTGGCGCATGTTCTCCACAGACACCTGGGTGGCCTTCAAGGTCTGGGGCACCATGCCGATCACCATCATCTTCACCATGGCGCAGATGCCGCTTGTGATGCGCCATTCTGTCGAGCCGCTTGGCAAGGACGAAAAATGACAGTTGCGGAGATGCCGGCTTCCCGTTCGCGTTCGCTTAAATGGTTCGGCGTGGCCGCCGGGCTGCTTCTCCTGCAGATCATCATTCTCTACGCCATGGGCCGCATTCCGATTTGTGAATGCGGTTATGTGAAGCTGTTCGAGCCTGGCGTGAATACACCGGGCAACTCCCAGCACATCGCTGACTGGTACACCCCGTCACATATCATCCACGGCTTCCTGTTCTACTGGTTTGCGTGGCTGCTGTTCCGCAACAAGCCGCTTTCCATGCGGCTTTCCCTTGCGGTGCTGGTAGAGGCCGCGTGGGAAATTCTTGAAAACTCGCCCATCATCATCGATCGCTACCGAACCGCGACGATGGCGCTGGGGTACACGGGCGACAGTATCCTGAACTCGGCGATGGACACGGTTTTCATGGCGTTGGGTTTCTTCTTCGCCGGCCGTGCGCCGGTGTGGCTAACCGTGGTGGCCGCCATCTTCTTCGAGATATTCACCGGCTGGCTGATCCGCGACAACCTGACGCTCAACGTCGTCATGCTTGTCTGGCCTGTTGAAGCCATAAAGGAATGGCAGAACGCGCTCCCGCAAATGTGAACGGTGTTCGCCGACATTGCAGTCCGAACGGCCCTGGAATCGCGCGATATATGCAGGCTTTCTTAAGGGCATTGCGGTAACATCCGGGTTCAAAGGCTCGTCTCTCCCTCCGGCAGAACCCATTGCAAGACAATTTCGCCTATCTTCTTCCCTTTATCATGCTGACATTCGGCGTGGTGTTTCTGTTCCTGCAGAGGACCGGGCAGGCTTCCGCCCGCTACTGGGGTATCGGATATCTTTCGGCGGCCTTTGCTTTTGCAACACCGCTGGTGCTTGGCGGGCTGCCTTTTGAAGTTCAGGCGATCCTTTCGAATCTGTTGTTCTTTTCCGCCTTCTTCCTCTATGGCCACGCGTTGCTCACCCATTTCGGGCGGCCGCTCTATACCAAAGCGCGGCTGTCGATCGTCGTGGTTGCGGTGTTGCTGGTCTCTTTCCATGTTTTCATCACCCCCGATCTGAAACGCGAACTCGTCATCGGCGATCTCGTTTGCGCCCTTTTGCTCGCGATCCCGGTCTGGCTCGTGCGAAAGCGCCCGGCTGCGCTTGCCGACAGGCTGATGGTGGGAATTGCCTGTCTCGTGGTGGTGGAGACGCTGGTGCGCATCGGCTTGCTGCTGGTGATGACGCCGGGAGGCTCGATGATCGAGCTCAGCGAGTTCTTCGAGTCGGATTATGCTTTCTACATGCAGCTTGCTGCGAGTATTTTTGGCTTCCTGCTCGCGCTTTCGGTGCTCGCGAGCCAGATTTCCGTCACCGTGGACCGGCATCAGCACGCGGCGGAGCATGACCCCCTGACGGACGTGCTGAACCGCCGTGGCTTCGACCGGCGTGTGCCCGACTTTCGCAATGATACGCCTGATGGCGCGGTGATTGCCTGCGACATAGACCATTTCAAGCGTATCAATGATGTCTACGGCCATGCGGCGGGAGATATCGTCCTCATCGGCCTTTCCGATCTTCTCACAAAAAATGCACCCGAGGATGCGCTGGTAGCGCGTTTCGGCGGCGAGGAATTCGTGGTGTTCCTGCCCGGTCAGACGGCTGCTGCGGCCAGCCAGCTTGCCAATGGCATGCGGACAGGCCTGTCGTCACTGGATTGGCGCAACCGGGGTGTGACCAGTCAGATCACGGCGAGCTTCGGTGTTTCGGCGGTCGCGAGGGGCGATCATTCCATTCACGACGCCATCAAGCGTGCTGATGACAGTCTTTATGCCGCAAAACGCGGCGGTCGCGATCAGGTGGTGCTGGAAGGCATGCGTCTGCCGGCGGAAGGCCCGCCTCTGAGGGTCGTTAACAAGGCGTGATGCCTTACGAGCGGTTATTTCCCGGCTGCGGCCGCAATGGCCGGTCGCAGGTCGCGCTCGACGCTGCGGGCATCGAAGGGGCCGACCTTTTTGTAAAGGATCGTGCCGTCCGCGCCGACCAGGTAACTTTCGGGAATGCCATACACACCCCAGTCAATCGCCGCCTTGCCGCTGGGATCGATACCTATGGCAGCAAAGGGGTTGCCGAGCTCGCCGAGGAAGCGCAGGGCATTGTCCGGCTTGTCCTTGTAATTGATGCCGACGACAGTGATGCGGTCGTCTTTCGCCAGTTCCTGCAACAGCGGATGTTCCTGCCGGCAGGGAATGCACCAGGAAGCGAAGACATTGACCAGCGTCAGCTTGCCCTTGATGGCGGCATCCGTCAGTGCCGGCAGGTTCGAACCTTCCAGCGGCGGCAGCGACAGGGTCGGCGCCCTGGTGCCGATCAGCGCTGACGGTATGGCGCTGACATCCAGTCCGTTGACATCCTGATCATATAGCATCTTGCCGGCAACGAGGGCAAAGCCGCCGAACAGCAGCAAGGGAAGAAGCGCCAGCGCGTAACGTGCGCGGCCAGACGACCTGGATTTTGATGTGTCATTCTGGTTAGTCTGCGTCATTTGCCGTCACCAGCGGAACCGGCTCTTGCCCTGCGGCGCACGCCGGATGCTTCGAGTTCCTTCAGTTCCCGCTTGCGTGCCTGGCCGTCAACGACGACCCAGGCGATGAGACAGAGAACGACAAGGCCGGTCGCCGCATAGGACATGCCGATATAAAAGGCGTGTGTCATCCCTCAACCCTCCCGGTTCGCCATGCGAGCGGCAAGCCGGCGTTGCGCGGCCACGCGGCGGCGCCAGATTTCATTGCGCATGGCGGCGATATGCAGGGTGAAGAACAGCAACGTGAAACCGATCGCCATGGTCAGAAGCGGCCAGAGAAACTCCGCGTCGATGGCGGAGCCGCCCATCCGGATGACGCTTGCCGGCTGGTGCAACGTATTCCACCACTCGACCGAAAACTTGATGATCGGAATATTCACGAACCCGACGAGGATCAGCACCGCGCTGACGCGGGCGGCTCTGGATGGATCGTCCATGGCGCGGTTGAGTGCGATGAGCCCGAGATACATCAGGAAAAGCACGAAAACGGAGGTCAACCGCGCATCCCACACCCACCAGGTTCCCCACATGGGTTTGCCCCAGAGCGAACCGGTGATAAGTGCGATGAGCGTGAAGGCTGCACCGATGGGGGCTGCGGCCTTATGGCTGACATCGGCTAGCGGATGGCGCCAGACGAGGGTGCCGATAGCGGATATTGCCATGACCGAATAACACATCATGGCCAGCCAGGCGGACGGAACGTGCACATACATGATGCGCACCGTGTAACCCTGCTGGTAATCTCCTTCCGAGGTGAAGGACATGTAGAGGCCGGCCGCCAGCACCAGCGCGGTCAAACCGGCGAGCCATGGCAGGATGCGTGCCGCCAGCGCCAGAAACCGCGTGGGATTGGCGAGATCGCTGAACTTGGTGATGGAGAAAGTCTGCTCGTTCATGCCGTTTGTGTAACCCGAGAATGGCCGCCCCGCAATTGATCCCTGTCAACAGGGTATCGTGCGTTGCGGTTTCCTCAATCCATAACATTGCGCAGTGCCAAAGCGGCGAAGAAAGGGCCGGTCACGGCTGAAAATAACGTGATCGCGCAGAGAATGAGAAAGGGTGGCAGGAAAGGCGCCGGGTCCTGCACTGCCGCGTAGGAAGCGCTGACACCGAAGATCAGCACCGGAATGGCGAGCGGCAGGACGAGGATGGAGACCAGAAGGCCGCCGCGTGGCAGGGCAACGGCAACCGCCGCCCCTACCGCGCCGATGAAGGTGATGGCGGGAGAGCCGACGAGAAGGGTGAGCATCACCGCGCCGATTGCCACCTCGTCCATGTTCATGAACAGGCCGAGAAGGGGCGATGCCAGCACCAGGGGCAGGCCCGTTGATACCCAGTGCGCCAGGCATTTGACGAAGACGGTCAGCACCAGCGGCGTTTCCTGCATCAGGATGAGATCGAGGGAGCCGTCGTCGCGTTCGGCCTGGAACAACCGGTCGAGGCCGAGAAGGGCGGACAGAAGTGCGCCGATCCAGACAATGGCCGGGCCGATACGAGCAAGCAGGTTGAGATCGGGTCCAACGCCGAAAGGGATGACGGCAACCACTGTCATGAAGAACAGGACGCCGATCAGCGCGCCGCCGCCGGCGCGGATGGAGAGCTTGAGATCGCGGAGGAAGAGAGCGGTCATTGGGGCGACCTCGGTGGGTGTAGTTTACCCCCCTCTGTCCTGCCGGACATCTCCACCTCAAGGGGGGAGATCGACTCGCGGTTAGGTCTCGTCCAACTCAATGCTCGAGAATCGAGTGGCTGTAGCCCCTCTTGCCGATCTCCCCCCTTGAGGGGGAGATGCCCGGCAGGGCAGAGGGGGGTAAGCCGCGTGCACATCGCCATCACGCCCAAGCCTCCACGCCCGCGAACCCGGTCATTTGTAACTCCTGCGCCTTCTCCAGCCCCAAAGGCTGATGGGTTGCCGCCAGCACGATCCCGCCTTTTGCAAGATGACCTTTCACAAGGTCGGTAAACATGTCGTCTGCCGCCCTGTCGAGCGCCGCAGTCGGTTCATCGAGAATCCATACCGGCCGCCATGCGACAAGGAGCTTTGCCATCGCGAAGCGGCGCTGTTGACCGGCGGACAGGTAACCGAAAGGCAGGTGGGTAATGCCGGCAAGGCCGACACTCTCGGCCGCTTCGTCAATCGCTACGCCCGCCGCGCCATGAAAGTCTCCAAGGAAATCCTTCCAGAAGCGCAGGTTCTCGGAAACTGTCAGTTCCGTCTTCATCGCATTGCGATGGCCGAGATAATGGCACGCTTCCGAAGGGCGCATCTCGGCTTCTATTCCTTCGCCGGCTATCTTCACTTGCCCCCGCTCGGGTCGCAACAGACCGGCCACCGTGCGCAGCAGCGTCGATTTTCCCGAGCCGTTACGCCCGGTCAGCACCAGCGCCTCACCGTCGCTTAACTTGAAGGAAATGTTCATGAATATGAAATCTTCGCCGCGTCGCACGCCAAGATTTTCCGCCGTCAGATGCATGCTGCGGTTCCGATTAAAATTTGCCGTTCGATCATAAAAAAATCGATTAGCGTCGTGGAATGGTCTGGCACGTTTGTCTGAAATTATCTATATGGGTGTCAACACGCCAGCGGCCGGCGTGAACATCATCTTGCGCCGGACTTGACGATTGCGAGGAGCAATTTTCACGTGCGGACAGCGGAAATGGTCGTACCCGCATCCTGATGTGCATGAGTGCATAGGTGTCCGCACGAACGTGTTGGCTATCAGTGTAAGCGGGGTTTTTATCCATGCCCAAATCACTCGACAGTTTCAAATGTCGTTCCGTTCTTACCGTCGATGGTAAGGACTATGTCTATTTCAGCCTGCCCAAGGCTGAAGCCAATGGCCTGAAGGGCGTTTCCAAGCTGCCCTATTCCATGAAGGTCCTGCTCGAAAACCTCCTGCGTTTCGAGGACGGCCAGTCCGTTACCAAGGAACACATTCTGGCGGTTTCCGAATGGCTCAACAACAAGGGCCTCACCGAAAACGAAATCGCCTACCGCCCCGCCCGCGTTCTCATGCAGGACTTTACCGGCGTTCCTGCCGTGGTCGATCTTGCTGCGATGCGTGATGGTATCAAAGCGCTGGGTGGCGATCCCGAAAAGATCAATCCGCTGGTTCCTGTCGATCTCGTCATCGACCACTCCGTTATCGTTGACGAATTCGGTACGCCGAACGCTTTTGCCCGCAACGTCGAACTTGAATATGAGCGCAATGGCGAGCGTTACCGCTTCCTCAAGTGGGGCCAGCAGGCATTCAAGAACTTCCGCGTTGTTCCCCCCGGCACGGGTATCTGTCACCAGGTCAACCTGGAATATCTCGGCCAGACCGTCTGGACCAAGGAAGAGGACGGCGAGACCATCGCTTATCCGGATACCTGCGTCGGCACGGATAGCCACACGACCATGATCAACGGCCTCGGCGTTCTCGGCTGGGGCGTCGGCGGTATCGAGGCTGAAGCGGCCATGCTTGGCCAGCCGGTTTCCATGCTTCTGCCTGAGGTCATCGGCTTCAAGCTGACTGGCAAGGTGAAGGAGGGCGTCACCGCGACTGACCTCGTTCTGACCGTCGTGCAGATGCTGCGCAAGAAGGGCGTCGTTTCCAAGTTCGTCGAATTCTTCGGCCCCGGCCTTGATTCAATGTCTTTGGCCGACCGGGCGACCATCGGCAATATGGGCCCGGAATATGGCGCGACCTGCGGCTTCTTCCCGGTTGACAGCGAAACCATCAATTATCTGACGATGTCCGGCCGTGCAAAGGATCGTATTGCCCTCGTGGAAGCCTACTCCAAGGCCCAGGACATGTGGCGCACCGGCGACGGTTCCGATCTTGTCTTTACCGACACGCTCGAACTCGACCTCGGCGACGTCGTACCGTCCATGGCCGGCCCGAAGCGTCCGGAAGGCCGCCTGCCGCTCGAAACCATCGCGCCCAATTTCGCGACTGCTCTCGAAAACGACTACAAGAAGCCCGGCCAGCTTTCGAGCCGCTACGCGGTTGAAGGCGAGGACTTCGATCTTGGTCACGGCGATGTGGCAATTGCCGCCATCACCTCCTGCACCAACACGTCCAACCCCTCCGTCCTCATCGCTGCCGGCCTTCTCGCCCGTAACGCTGTCGCCAAGGGGCTGACCTCCAAGCCATGGGTGAAGACGTCGCTTGCACCTGGATCACAGGTGGTTGCCGAATATCTCGACAAGTCGGGCCTTCAAAAGGATCTCGATGCGATCGGTTTCAACCTCGTTGGCTTCGGCTGCACGACCTGCATCGGCAACTCCGGCCCGCTGCCGGCGCCGATCTCCAAGACGATCAACGACAAGGGCCTGATTGCCGCCGGCGTTCTCTCCGGTAACCGCAACTTCGAAGGCCGTATCTCGCCTGACGTGCAGGCGAACTATCTGGCCTCTCCGCCCCTCGTCGTCGCTTACGCTCTTGCCGGTACGGTCCAGAAGGACCTGACCAAGGAGCCGATCGGCAATGATAAGGACGGCAACCCGGTCTATCTCAAGGATATCTGGCCGACCTCGAAGGAAATTCAGGAGTTCATCCTGAAATACGTCACGCGCGAGCTTTACGAGACGAAGTACGCCGACGTCTTCAAGGGTGATGCCAACTGGCAGGCCGTTCAGGTGCCGCCGGGTCAGACCTATGCCTGGGACGACAACTCGACCTATGTCCAGAACCCACCCTACTTCGTGGGCATGGGCAAGACGGGCTCGGGTCTCAAGAACATCAAGGGCGCGCGCGTTCTCGGTCTCTTCGGCGACAAGATCACCACCGACCATATTTCTCCGGCCGGTTCGATCAAGGCGGCATCGCCTGCCGGTGCTTATCTCACCGAGCATGGTGTCGGCGTTGCCGACTTCAACCAGTACGGCACACGTCGTGGCAACCACGAAGTGATGATGCGCGGCACCTTCGCCAACATCCGCATCCGCAACCACATGCTCGGCCCGAACGGCAAGGAAGGTGGCTACACCATTCACTATCCGTCCAAGGAAGAGATGTCGATCTATGACGCGGCCATGAAGTACAAGGCTGAGGGCGTTCCGCTCGTCATCTTTGCAGGTGTCGAATATGGCAACGGCTCATCCCGTGACTGGGCGGCCAAGGGTACCAACCTGCTCGGCGTCAAGGCGGTTATCGCGCAGTCCTTTGAGCGTATTCACCGTTCGAACCTGGTCGGCATGGGCGTCGTCCCCTTCGTCTTTGAAGAGGGAACGTCCTGGGCGAGCCTCGACCTCAAAGGCGATGAAATCGTTGAGATCGACGGTCTCGAAGGCGAGATCAAGCCGCGTGAAAAGAAGATCGCCAAGATCACTTACAGCGACGGCACGGTGAAGGAAGTTCCGCTTCTTTGCCGTATCGATACGCTTGATGAAGTGATCTACATGAACAATGGCGGTATTCTGCAGACCGTTCTGCGCGATCTGGCTGCGTAAAGCTTCGACAATCGAAGGCGCCGGGAGGAATCCCGGCGTCTTTCCGTTTCAAGTCGCTTGTTTTGTGATTGTCGCTCACCCCTTCGTGACTTTCTATTGAAGGGCGTTAGACGTTATTTTCCGGTTTGCATCCCGGCGGGATTGATCGCATCAATTCGTCTGGATCTCTTCCGGACAAAGGTTTTTGTAATGCCGCTGAAATTCCCCCTGTCGATATGTCTTCTCGGCACGTTGCTCGTCACCTCCGCGCAGGCGCAGGAGGCGGTGAAGGGCGTCGTCGAATTGTTCACATCGCAGGGATGTGCATCCTGCCCCCCGGCGGATGAGGCCCTGCGCAAGATGATCCAGAAGGGCGACGTCGTCGGTCTCTCCTACCATGTCGATTATTGGAACTATCTCGGCTGGACGGATTCGCTCGCATCCAAGGAAAATACCGAACGGCAATACGGTTACATGCGTGCACTCGGCCGCAACGGGGTCTACACGCCGCAGGCCATTCTGAACGGCCGTGACCACGTCAAGGGAGCGGATGTGCGCGGGATTTATGACAGGCTCGACTCGTTCAAGCATGAGGGCAAGGGATTGAACGTGCCCGTCTCGTCAAAATTTGCGGGTGATGAGGTGGAGATCGATATCGGTGCCGGCAGCGGCAAGGCCGATGTCGTCGTCGCATATTTTACCCGGGAGCAGACCGTGGATGTGCAGAAGGGTGAAAATCAGGGGAAAAAAATGTCCTACTGGCACAGCGTTTATGACGTGCAGACGGTCGGCATGTGGGACGGTTCGCCGATGACGGTAAAGCTGCCGGCGAGCGTGGTGGCCAAGGTAAAAAAGGGCGGCTGCGCCGTGCTGTTGCAGACGGCGAATGCAAGCGGTGATCCCGCGGCAATTGTCGGCGCAAGTATTTTATTGGGGAACGAAACGCCATAATCGCCGATCTGGCGATTGAAGATCCGGTCCGGGCACTGGGGGCTGGGGGTAAAGGGTCAATGCACCGGACCGGGTCATCTTGGTGCCTAGGCATCAATTGACAATGCGACTATTCCACCCAATTCAGGCCATGGTTTGACCGAAATACGGCAGGCGCCCGTAAAATGGGTGCCTAAATGGTTACCGTTCTACCCTGCTCTTGCGCGGGACGGTTTGTCGGTGATGTTGGGGCAGATGCTCGTTGTCGCATTGTTTTTCTGCCTGCTGAGCTTTCTAAGCCGAGAAACCCCATCTGGTTCCTGTGAGCGCCGTAAGTCGACAACACTTGCAATTTCGAGCCGCCAAGCTCACATTGATCTGATGATTTGGGTGGAATCGGAGGTACTGGATGACCGATCAACCGGATGTGCAGCAGGCTCAAACCGCTTCACGCGACAGCTCCACCGTTATCGATCTCCGTGAATACAAGAAGAACAAGGATCCATTGCCGGTGACCTTTCACCGCCGCGAGCTGGATGCGATTTTGCGCATTTATGGCCGCATGGTGGGAGAAGGGGAGTGGCGGGATTACGCCATCGATCATCTGAAGGAAAAAGCGGTGTTTTCCGTCTTTAAACGGTCGGGAGAAATGCCGCTCTACAGGATCGAAAAGAACCCCAGGCTGGCGGCGAAGCAGGGAGCTTACAGCGTCGTGAATGTGGATGGCCGCATTCTGAAGCGCGGCCACGAGCTGCCGCAAGTCCTCAAGGTTTTCGACAAGGTTTTGAAACTTATCGAATGAGCTCCAGTAACGTCAGTCTCCTGCCTTGACGGACGATCAGGCGCATTGGGCGAAATGAGGTAATAAAAAAGGCGACCCTGAGGTCGCCTTTCTTTTTTCCGTAGGACCCAATCCCTTAGTCGTCGCGGTTCCCGAGGAACTGCAGGAGGAAGGTGAAGAGGTTGATGAAGTCGAGATAGAGCGTCAGCGCACCCATGATGGCCTTGCGGCCGGCGACGGCAACATCGTCAGCATCGAAATACATTTCCTTGATCTTCTGGGTGTCGTAGGCGGTCAGGCCTGCGAAGATCAGCACGCCAATCGCGGAAATCGCGAACTGCAGCGCGGAGGATGCAAGGAAAATGTTGACGATCGAAGCGATGATCAGACCGAACAGGCCCATGATCAAGAACGAACCCATGCCAGACAGGTCTTTCTTGGTCGTGTAACCGTAAAGCGAGAGCGCACCGAACGAGGCCGCGGTCACGAAGAAGGTCTGCACGATACTCTGGCCGGTGTAGACCAGGAAGATCGAGGAGAGCGAAACACCCATCAGCGCGGCGTAAACCCAGAAGGTCGTCTGCGCAGCGGAAACGCTCATGTTCTGGATGCGGAAGCTAAGGAAGAAGACCAGTGCCAGCGGAGCGAGCATCACGACCCAACGAAGCGGCGACGCGAAAAGCAGCTGCTGGACAGCCGGATTGGAAGCGGCGAGCGTATAAGTGCCGAACGCGGCAACGCCGGTGATGACCAGAGCCAGCGCCATAAGGTTGTAAACCTTGAGCATATAGGCGCGAAGACCTTCGTCGATCAGCGCACCAGACTGTGCACGCGTCTGCGCCATGCGGTTCTGGTAGTTATTAAAGTCAGCCATTGTTTCCTCTTTTGAGCTCCGTAATTGCTACGGTGTCGGGATACCTCCCGGGCGCCGCTGCGGAGCTTCAGCAAGCCTGCTCAAGAATATGATGGCAGAACGCGTTCGATACAAGGCCTTTTCCCGCCGAAAAGACACCGTATGCGCGAAAAGCGCTCACGTTTTGGCGATCATTACAAAGAATTAATCGTTAAAGTTAAGCGGCGCACAACCGATGATCATTCACCGGCCTGTCTGAGAACAGGCGCTGCCTTCTGCCCGAGAATCCGCCAGGTGCCGATGAGGCCGATGCCCACAGTCATCACAAGGGCGACGACGAGGGTTCCGATTGCCACATCCGGCAGGAAGCTGGAGGGTAGCTTCATGATGCGGGCGACCACGAACCATGCGGAGACACCGCCGGCGAAAAGCGCGAAGACGGCGGTGGCGAGACCGAGGATCATGTATTCATAGGAGAAGGCGCGTATGAGCAGGCTTCGCGTGCCGCCCAGCGTTTTCAGGATGACGGCGTCATGCGTACGGGCGCGATTGCCGGCCGCAAGCGCGCCGGCGAGAACCAGGACGGACGCAATGAGCGCAACGGCTGCTGCGGCGCGGATCGCGGTCGCGAGCTGGCCGACAAGCCGGTTGACGACGTCGAGCGCATCCTTCACGCGGACGCTGGTGATTGTGGGATAAGTATTGGTGACGGCGCGCAATATGCGGCCTTCGTCGGCCGCAGTTGCGGAAGGATCGGCAAGTGTTGCCAGCCAGGCATGGGGCGCGCCGCGGAAAGTATTGGGCGAAAACACCATGACGAAGTTGATCGACAGGGATTCCCATTCGACATTGCGCAGATTAGCGATCTTCGCCGTAATGCTGCGGCCAAGCACGTTGACGGTAACGCTGTCGCCGATCTTCAGGCCCAGATCACCCGCCTCTTTCGCTGCGAAGGAGACCAGTGGTTCGCCGCTATAATCCGGTGCCCACCAGGCGCCTTCCGTCAGCTTGGCATTTTCAGGAATGTTTTCGGAATAGGTGATGCCGCGGTCGCCACGCAGCACCCATCGCCCGGACGAGGGTACGTCCATTTTCGTCACGTCTTCTCCGTTGAGAGCGAGGATGCGGCCGCGCAGCATGGGCACTTCCGTCAGGGTGCCATGCGGCGCTTCCTGTTTGAGAAGATCGCGGAAGCCTTGCACTTCGCTGCCCTGAATATCGACGAAGAAGAAATTCGGCGCTTTCTCCGGCAGGCTGTCCGTTAGTTCGCGGCGCAGGTTGCCGTCGATCAGTGTCAGCGTCACGAGGAGGGTCAGGCCGAGGCCGAGAGAAAGAACCACCGAGGGGGTGAGTGCGCCCGGTCGGTGAATATTGCCGATCGCCAGTCTCAGCGCAGCCGAATGAACGCGCGGACTGCGCTTGGCGATGGCCTTTACGCCGGAGGCAACCAGCCGCAGCACTACGAAGGCAAAGGCAATGGCCGCGAGGAAGACCGAGGCTATGAAACGGTCTTCCGCCGAGAAGACAGCAAGGGCCGCAAGCGCCGCCAGAAGCACACCGGTCGCGGTCAGATAAGGCCAGGACGGCCAGCTTCCCTCCTCGAAACCCTGTTCGCGGAAGAGCGCCGTAGCCGGCACCTCGCGTGCCTGACCGAGTGGTACGATGGCGAAGGCGAGTGTCGTCAGGAGGCCGAACAGGGCGGCGAGACCGAGCGCGCCGGGATAGAAGGCAAGTTCTTCCGGCACTGGCAGCACGCCCTCCAGAAACCGCATGGCGATGAGTGGCGCAACGGCGCCGACCACAAGCCCGATGACAATGCCGACAGCCGCTATGAAGGCGATCTGGAAGAGATAGGTCATGGTGACCACGGAGGCCGGCGCACCCAGGCATTTCAGCGAGGCGATGGTGGTGCGCTTGGAATCCAGAAATGCGCGAACGGCGTTGGCGACGCCGACACCGCCGACGATCAGGGCAGTGAGGCCAACCAGCGTCAGAAACTGCGAGAACCTGTTGACGTTTTCGGTGAGCGACGGGGCAGCCCGGTCGCTGGTGCGGATCGACCAGCCGGCATCGGGAAACGCCTTGTTGGCTGCATCGGTCATTGCCGCCCGTGCTGCAGGGTCGTTCAGCTTGATCTTGTAGGCGTGTTCGACGAGACTGCCCGTCTGGACGAGACCAGAGGCGAAAAGGGCGTCGCGGCTGACCATCAGTCGAGGAGCAAAACCGAAACCATCAGATAGGGCATCCGGCTCATCGATCACGGTGCCGTTCAGTTTCAACGTCACATTACCGAGCAGAATCTCATCGCCGACCTTGATTCCGAGCCGTTCCAGCAGAAGCGGCGCGGCAATCGCGCCATAGGTGTCGCCATTTCCGGCCAGAAGCTCGCTCAGCGGCCGGTTCGGCTCGGCCACGAACGTTCCATAGAGCGGGTAGGAGCCGTCAACGGCCTTTACTTCCGTCAGGGTCTGTTCTGAGCCATTGGCGAGGCGCGCCATGGAGCGTAGACCGGTGGAAACCGCGACGGTGCCGAGACTATCGAGGTAAGCGCGCTCTTCTGCCGTCACTTCCCTGTTGCGCAGCTCAAAACGCACGTCGCCTGCCAGTATGGACTGCCCCTCCGTGGCGATGGCGCTGGTGACCGCGCGCGAGACGGAATTGACGGCGGCGATGGCGCCGGTTCCAAGCGCGATGCAGGCGAGGAAGATGTAAAAGCCCCGCAGGCCGCCGCGAATTTCGCGCCGCGCGAGCCTTGCGGCGTTTCTGACATTTGCAAAAGACGGAAGAAAGATTCCGGTCATGCGGATACCGCCCGAGCCATCTGTGAGCGGGCGCTGTCGCCCTCGATTTCGCCGGAGCGGACCTTGATCTGCCGTGAGCATCGGGCCGCCAGCGAGGGATCATGGGTAACGAGGATCATCGTCATGCCGCGCTCGGCCTGTTTGGCAAACAGAAGATCGGCGATCTGTTTGCCCGTGTCGGTATCGAGGTTGCCGGTCGGTTCATCGGCTATCAATACGGCTGGCGACGGGGCGAGTGCGCGGGCGATGGCCACACGCTGCTGCTCGCCGCCGGAAAGCTGGCCGGGATAATGATTGAGGCGCTCGCCGAGACCGACAGCGACCAGTTCACGCTCGGCGATTTCGAACGGGTTCGGAACGTTTGCCAATTCCAGCGGCACTGCGACATTTTCCAGTGCGGTCATGTTGGCGATGAGGTGGAAGGACTGAAAAACGATGCCAATGTTGCGGCCGCGGAAATCCGCGAGCGCGTCCTCACCGAGCTTGTGCAGCGGCGTATCCGCAATGATGATTTCGCCGCTGTCGAGCCTCTCGAGCCCGGCAAGCACCATCAGAAGTGTCGACTTTCCCGATCCGGAGGGGCCGACGATGCCAACCGCCTCGCTCTCTCTGATTGAGAGATCGATGTTCTTGAGAACGTGGACGGAGGCGGCGGCATTGCCGAGCGTGAGGTCGGCTTTCTTCAGCTCTATGATGCTTTTCGTCACAATTCTCGTTCCTATATAGGGTGATGAAAACGGTCTGGCGGTCGATGCGGTCAGTATTTCAGGCAATGGGAACCAAGTTAGGAAAGCCGTGATGAGATTTAAAGCTGCCCTGTTTCACTTCATCGTCATTTTCGCCACCGCCCTTTCCGCCACTGCTGGCTTCGCCCAGGAGCGGACATTGCAGCTGGTTGGCCTCGGCGACAGCCTGATGGCCGGTTATCAGCTTCCCCCGACTGACAGCTATACCGCACAGCTTGAAGCTGCATTAAAGGCCAGGGGTATCAATGTCGCCATCGCCAACGCAGGTGTGTCCGGTGACACTTCCTCAGGCGGTCTGGCGCGGGCGGAATGGTCTGTTCCCGATGGCACTGACGGCGTCATTCTGGAACTGGGCGCCAACGACGCCCTGCGGGGAATTCCGCCGGAACAGACCGAAAAGAACCTCGACACCATCATTTCCGGTTTTCAGAAGCGCAACATAGCCGTGTTGCTGGTCGGTATTATGGCGCCGCCAAATATGGGCGATGATTATGCAAAGCGCTTCAATCCGATATTCCCGAAGCTTGCGGAAAAATACAACCTGCCGCTTTATCCCTTCTTTCTGGATGGCGTGGTGACGGATGATGCGCTGAAGCTGGACGACAAGATGCACCCCAATACCAAGGGGGTGGTAGTGATGGTCGAAAAATCTTTGCCGGCTGTTGAAAGCTTCATCAAGACAATCGGTGCGCAAAAAAAATAAGCACTTGCGCCCGTCTGCATTGCGTGATTCGCTATGCTTGTTCTGCCAAGAGATTCGGGGAGCTCGCCATGCCGAGACTGTTTACCGCCCTCGAAATTCCGCGCAATGCGGCGATGAGCCTCTCGTTGTTGCGCGGTGGTCTGCCGGGAGCCCGGTGGATCGATGTGGAGAATTATCACATAACCCTGCGTTTTATCGGTGACATCGACGGTCGTACCGCCGATGAGGTCGTTGACAGGCTGGACCGGATAGACCGGCCGGAATTCCAGCTCAACCTCACCGGAATGGGCTCCTTCGGCTCCAAGAAGCCGCATTCCATCTGGGCTGGCGTTTCTCCCTCGCCCGAAATGCATGCGCTGCAGGCGGAAATCGAGAGAATCTGCCAAAGGATCGGTCTCCCGCCCGATCCGCGCAAGTTCATGCCCCACGTCACGCTGGCGCGGTTGCGCTCCTCCCGCGTGGACGATGTGGTGCAGTATCTTTCCGGACGCGGCAACTTCCGCACCTCACCCTTTACGGTCGGCCGCTTTGTGCTGATGTCGTCGAAGGAATCGGTGGGTGGCGGGCCCTATATCGTCGAAGAGGTGTTTCCGCTTCACGAGGCGCGGTCCAGCTCGATCTTTTCGAGCAGCGATCTGCATCCCGCCAAAAGCATGTTGTAAACTGTGAGGAATCCGTCCTCGGCCCCGTAATAGGGATCGGGGACGTTCTCGCGACGCCCGGCGGCATATTCCATGAAAAGATGGATTTTGTGCCGGTGCCTTTCGGAACTCAATCGCAGCAGGTTCGCCAGATTGTTTTCGTCCATGGCGAATACCAGATCGAAGGTCTCGAAATCCGCCGCAGTGACCTGTCTCGCCCGTTGAAGTGAAATATCGATACCGTGCCGGCGCGCCATGGCGATGGATCGCGGATCGGGCGTGTCACCCCTGTGCCATCCGCCGGTGCCGGCGGAATCGACGGTAAGCTGATGAAGCGCTGCGCTGTCGGCAAGGTTCCTCAAAATCCCTTCGGCCAACGGTGAGCGGCAGATATTGCCCATGCAGACGAAGAGAATAGCTGTATGTTTCATGGAATATGCGTCGATCCGGTCGTTGAAGCGTTAATGGGTTTAAAGCGGAGGCAAATTCATGAAATATCCCAGACTCGAGCCCGATGCCATCCGGCAGGCCCTGCAGAAACTGGAGGGTTGGTCCCTGCGCGAAGACGGGGCGGCGATCGTCCGTTCCTTCAAGTTTTCCAGCTTTGCGGAAGCCTTCGGTTTCATGGCTGAATCCGCACTCGTCGCAGAGAGGCTCAATCATCATCCCGAATGGTCCAACGTCTATTCGCGGGTCAAGGTATGCCTCACGACCCACGATTCGCAGGGTGTGACGGAGCGCGATTTTCTTCTGGCCGAGGCCATGCAGAAGGCCGCTGCCGGCCGAGGCAATTGAACGCTCCACCTTAAATCCCATATAATAGCCGTGACCGGAGGACCGTCGATCATGGATGATGTGAAAATCGGTGAAATTCTTCTGCCGGGTGAAACCGACAGGCAGCGTGAGCGCGAAGAGGTTGTTCGGACCAGGTTCTGGCCGAAGCTGAAACGTGTCATGTCGAAAGTGCCGTTTGCCCGCGATGCGGCCGCGGCCTATTATTGCGCGATCGATCGCGACACGCCGCTCCGCGCCAAGGGTATCATCCTCGCTGCGCTGGCTTATTTCATCATGCCTTTTGATGTCGTGCCGGACATGCTGGCCGTCGTCGGTTTTACTGATGACATAGCCGTCATTACCGCAGCGCTCGCGATGATCCGCGCCAATATCAAGATGGAACATTACGACGCGGCGGACGCCATGTTGAAGCGGCAGCAGGAAGCCGGGTAACGCCTCTGTGATCTGCCCGTTCGGGCGCGCCCGACGGGCGACAAATTCTTGCCTGAATTTATGTGTCATACACACGGAGGAAGGGTGTTGCATGCCCTTCTCTTCAGGGCGTCGGGAGTCGCCAATCTGTAACACTGCAAGACGTTTCCGGCATTTTATGCATGTTGTTGACGGTTTGGTAACCGCTTCCCGACCACAATGAGAAAAGACGATCCGCACCTGAACGTGGCCGATCCAGACTCTGGGCTCGCCGATGCTTCGGGCCAATGGAAGACAATAACCCGGCAGGAAATTCTATGTTTGTAAGAAGTGTAGCAACCGCAGCGGCCATTTTGCTGACCAGCGTCGGCGTAGCATCTGCACAGTCGCCCACGCGCATCCAGCAGTTCAATGCTTGGGGTGCCTATTCGTACAAATCGGGCAACAGCACCGTCTGCTACGTTCTGTCCATTCCCACCGCCAAGGAACCGGCGAGCGTCGACCACGGCGATATATTCTTCATCGTCTCCCAGCGCCCGGGCCAGAACATCTCCTACGAGCCGCAGGCCATGGTAGGTTATCCGCTGAAGCAGGGTTCGAAGGTCAATGTGACGATCGACAACAAGAATTTCGTCATGTTCACGAAGGACAAGGCCGCCTGGGTTGAAAACGCTGCGGAAGAACCGGCTCTCGTGGCTGCCATGAAGGGCGGCAAGTCCATGACCGTCAAGGCAGTTTCCGGCCGTGGCACCGCGACCTCCTATTCCTATTCGCTGTCGGGTATTTCGGCTGCTCTCAAGCAGATCGAGAGCTGCAAGTAACGCTGACCCTTCATCGCGTTTGACAATGGCCGGTCCTAGACCGGCCATTTGCGTTTTTGCCAGTTTGATGCTAAAGGCGCGGCAATATTGACAGGCGGATGCGCGAAAAGTGCTCCGCCTTTGATTTTCTCGACATGCAGACGATTTTCCGCCTTCCCGACAGGCCGGTCGTGCGACGCATGGAACGATGGGATAACGTGATGTCCGTAATGCAAGCTCCTGCCGGTCTGGCAGTCAAAACCCCGCTGATCGCCAATAGCGATCTCATGTCCGGCAAGCCGTCGCTGATCGGCATGACCCGTGAGGAGATGGGTGAGGCGCTCGCGGAAATCGGTGTGCCGCAAAAGCAGGTGAAGATGCGCGTCAGCCAGTTGTGGAACTGGCTTTATGTGCGCGGCGTTTCCGATTTCGACAATATGACCAATGTCGCCAAGGAGCTTCGCGAGAAGCTGAAGGCGGCCTTCACCATCGCTCGACCTGAAATCGTCGAGGAGCAGATCTCCAATGACGGCACCCGCAAATGGCTGATGCGTTTTCCGCCGCGGGGCGCTGGCCGTCCCGTCGAGATCGAAACGGTTTATATTCCGGAAGAAGGGCGCGGCACGCTGTGCATTTCGAGCCAGGTGGGCTGTTCGCTGACCTGTTCTTTCTGTCACACCGGCACGCAGCGTCTGGTGCGCAACCTGACGGCCGAGGAAATCCTCTCGCAGCTGTTGCTGGCGCGTGATCGGCTCGGTGACTTCCCCGATGGTTCGACGCCGGTTGGCGCTTATGTGCCGAGCGAAGGCCGCAAGGTCTCCAACATCGTGATGATGGGCATGGGCGAGCCGCTCTACAATTTCGAGCATGTAAAGACCGCGCTTCTGATCGCCACCGATGGCGATGGCCTGTCGCTTTCCAAGCGCCGCGTCACACTCTCCACCTCGGGTGTGGTGCCGGAAATCTTCCGCACCGGCGATGAGATCGGCGTCATGCTGGCGATTTCGCTGCATGCGGTGCGTGATGAGTTGCGCGACATGCTGGTGCCCATCAACAAGAAATATCCTCTGAAGGAACTGATCGAAGCCTGCCGCAGATATCCGGGCCTCTCCAACGCCCGGCGCATCACCTTCGAATATGTGATGCTCAAGGACGTCAATGACAGTCTGGAAGACGCCAAGATGCTGGTGCAGCTTCTGAAGGGCGTTCCGGCCAAGATCAACCTCATTCCGTTCAACCCGTGGCCGGGCACGAATTACCAGTGCTCGGACTGGGCGCAGATCGAGAAGTTCGCCGATTTCATCAATCAGGCAGGTTACGCCTCGCCGATCCGCACGCCGCGCGGCCGCGATATCCTAGCGGCCTGTGGCCAGCTGAAGTCGGAATCCGAGCGCATGCGCAAGACCGAAAGGCTGGCTTTCGAGGCGATGATGATCGCCAACCACGGCGCAGACGACTGAATAAGCCGGTTTTGCCTCATAAAGCTGGGTTTCCGGCGGTTCTCCGATTGATTTCGGCCTGTCTTGTTCCTAAGAAGACGAAAACAGGGAACCAACAGGAGGATATCCATGCGCGCATTCATTCTGGCTCTCGCCGCTGCGAGCGCCATCGTTCTGCCGGCGAAGGCTGAAACCGTCACCGTTGCTGTGACCGCTATTGTCGAACATCCGGCACTCGATGCCGCCCGCGATGGCGTGAAGGCTGCCCTTGCCGAAGCGGGCTACAAGGAAGGTGAGAACCTCAAGTTCCTTTACGAATCCGCGCAGGGCAATCCCGGCACCGCAGCACAGATCGCGCGCCAGTTCGTTGGCGAGGCACCTGCTGTCATCGTGCCGATTTCCACGCCGTCTGCCCAGGCCGTCGTTGCCGCCACGCGCGACATTCCGGTTGTCTTCACGGCGGTTTCCGATCCGGTCGGCGCACAGCTCGTCAAGGATATGCAGAAGCCGGGCCGTAACGTCACCGGCCTTTCCGACATGTTGCCGGTCGGCGAACATCTGGCGCTCATCAAGGAAATCTCGCCGAACGCCAAGTCCATCGGCTTCATCTACAATTCGGCCGAGGCAAACTCCGTTTCGACACTCGCTCTCTTGAAGACCGAGGCCGAGAAGGCGGGTCTCAAGGTCGTTGAATCCGTCGCCACCAAGTCGGCTGAGGTGCAGGGTGCGACCCGTGCGCTGGTCGGCAAGGCCGACGTGATCTACGTTCCGACTGACAACACCATCGTTTCGGCTTTCGAGGCTGCTGCCGGTGTTGCGTCTGAAGCCAAGATCCCGCTTTATGCCGCCGATACGGATTCCGTTGCTCGCGGTGCGGTTGCTGCCCTCGGCTTCAACTATTTCGACGTTGGCAAGCAGACCGGTGCCGTCGTTGTCCGCATCCTCAAGGGTGAAAAGCCGGGCGATATTCCGGCAACCGTTGCTGTTGGCACCGATCTCGTGATCAACAAGAAGGCCGCTGAAAAAGCAGGCGTCACCTTCCCCGAAAGCGTTACGAAGCGCGCTACCAAGGTCATCGACTGAACCGAAACCTGACTGAATAACGGGCGGCGGCAAACTCGCCGCCCGTTTTACGTGGCACGAGACGGTGCCCGTATCCGCCCGATGGCGGCAATAACAAGGACATTACCGTGAGCCAAATCGCCTTCTGGGGTGCCGTGGAGCTGGGACTGGTCTTCGCTTTCGTGGCGATCGGCGTTTACCTCGCTTTCCGGGTGCTTGATTTTCCTGACCTGACCGTGGACGGTTCGTTTCCGCTTGGCGCTGCCGTGGCAGCCGTGCTGATCATCGCCGGTCTGAATGCCTGGGTCGCGACGGCGATTGCGATGGTGGCCGGTGCGGCTGCCGGCATCGTGACCGCCACACTCAATGTGCGTTTCAAGATTCTGAACCTGCTTGCCTCGATCCTGACGATGATCGCACTGTTTTCGGTCAACCTGCGCGTGATGGGAAAGCCGAATGTCGCGCTGCTCAATCAGGACACGATGATATCGCCGTTTTACGGCCTCGGCCTTTCTGAATATCTGGTGCGGCCGCTCTTCGTCGGCGCTTTGGTGCTGATTGCTGTCATTCTCGTCTGGCGTTTCCTTGAAAGCGATGCGGGTCTTGCCATGCGCGCGACGGGTGCCAATGCGCGGATGGCGCGGGCGCAGGGCGTGAAGACCGGTAGCCAGATCTATCTTGGCATGGCGCTTTCAAATGCGCTTGTGGCTCTTGGTGGTGCGCTGTTTGCCCAGACCAATGGTTTTGCGGATGTGACTTCCGGTGTCGGCACCATTGTTGTCGGGCTTGCGGCCGTCATCATCGGTGAAACCCTGTTTGGCGCGCGCGGCATCCTGATCGCGCTGATCGGCTGTGTCTTCGGCTCCATCGCCTATCGTCTCGCCATCCAGCTTGCTCTGTCGAGTGATGTGTTGGGTCTCAAGGCGTCCGATCTCAATTTTGTAACGGCGGTACTGGTGGCCATCGCATTGATCCTGCCCCGACTGCGCCGCGGGGGAGCAACATCGTGATTTCGCTTTCCGACATCCAGGTCGTCTTCGGGCGCGGCACGCCGCTGCAGAAGCAGGCGCTGTCCAAGATAGACCTCACCATTGAGGATGGTTCGTTCGTCACGGTCATCGGTTCCAATGGTGCGGGCAAATCGACACTTCTCGGTGTTCTGGCCGGCGATGTGCTGCCCACGGCAGGCAGGGTGATGATCGGTGGCGCCGATGTTACCCGCAAGCCGACTGCCAGCCGGGCGGGGCGGGTGGCACGCGTGTTTCAGGACCCGCTGGCGGGCAGCTGCGGCGCGCTTACCATCGAGGAAAACCTCGCGCTGGCGGCATCACGTGGTGAACGTCGCGGTCTTCTGCCTGCGCTCGGACGTGGCCGGCGGGATTTTTTCAAGGAGCGTATCGCTTCGCTCAATCTCGGTCTGGAAAATCGTCTGAAGGACCGCATGGACCTTCTGTCGGGCGGCCAGAGGCAGGCGGTCTCGCTCGTCATGGCGACACTGTCAGGCTCGGACGTGCTTCTATTGGACGAACATACGGCAGCGCTCGATCCCGGCATGGCGGAATTCGTGATGGAATTGACCCGCAAGGTGGTATCGGAGCGCAAGCTGACGACGCTGATGGTCACCCATTCCATGCGTCAGGCGCTGGACTATGGCACGCGCACGATCATGCTGCATGCCGGTGAGATCGTGCTCGACGTTTCCGGTGACAGCCGCAAGGATCTTGAGGTGGAGGATCTGATCGACATGTTCCGCAAGATACGCGGCCAGAAGCTCGATGACGATGAGTTGCTGATTGGTTGATTCTAAAAAAGGCGCCGTAAGGCGCCTTTTGTTTGCCGTCAGCGGGCCTGCGTGAAGAAAATCTTCACGGCGAAAAGCGAAAAGACGCCGGCGATCGTATAATCCAGTCCGCGCAGAATTTTCCGGTTGCGTTGCAGCCAGGCGGAGAGAACATCTGCGGCGATCACGATGCCGATGCCGATCGGCAGTGCGACGATGATTGACCAGATGCCGAGGAAAATCAGCTTGCCGGTCACATGCGGATCGGATGCGCTGACGAATTGCGGCAGGAAGGTCATGAAGAAGATGATGATCTTCGGGTTCAGCAGGTTGACCCAGATGCCGTTCAGCAGGGCGGATTTGAGGGAGGCCTGCGCTTTTTCGCCGGTGCCTTTGACCATCACGAAATCCGAGCCCTTGCGGATCGCCTGAATGGCGAGCCAGACAAGATAAGCGGCTCCGCCGGTCTTCAGGATCATGAAAGCCGTCGGCGAGGCCACGATGAGGGCGGCGACACCGAAGGCGACCAGCATCGTGTGCACGGTGATGCCGATATTGGTTCCCACCAGGGTCATGAAGCCCGCCGCCCGGCCTTCGCGCAGGGAGCGGCTGATCCAGAGCGTCATGTCCGGACCCGGTGTTATCGCCAGGAGAAGGATGGCGATGGTGAAGGCGATCAGTGTTGGCAGGCTTGGAACGAAATCCATCGCGGTACCCGTAAAGCTGGAGACGGCCGTTGTTTAACGTGATTGCGGATTTCTGCCAATGTTTTTGAGTGGCGGCCCTAGCGCAGTGGTGGATTAAGCAGGGCGGGGCACCGCAATTTTCAGATCGCGGCGGCCCCTTGGCGTCAGTTCTTGAGAAAGCTGGTGAAGGCGGCGGAATATTCCGTGTGCCAGCGCGAGAGCGGCGGGCGGTTCTGGACGATATCATAGGCCGCCCAGAGAATGCGTTTCTCGTCCGTCGGGCGGTCAACCTCGCCATCCGGGCAGAGAATGTAGAAATCGCCCCGGCCAATGCTTTCGAGCATGAACTCGATGGTCTGTTCGCCGGTCCAGGCGCCTTCCGGTTTTTCCGTTCTGCCGTGGGCTGTAAGGCCTGTGAAGACGAAGCCGGGGATGAGGAGATGGGCGGAAACTCTACCATTTGGAACATTGCGCAACTCGTGTTGAAGCGCTTCCGTGAAGGTTTTGACGCCCGATTTCGAGACATTGTAGGCGGGATCGCCGGGAGGCGTGGTGATGCCCTGTTTCGAGCCGGTGTTGATGATGAGTGCCGGCTCACCATGGGCGATCATGCCCTGACCGAAGACACGGCTGCCATTCACAACGCCCATCAGATTGACGCTGATAATCTTTTCCCAGTTGGCCTGGGGACCGAAAATGGCGCTGCCAGGCTGGATGCCGGCATTGTTCATGAGGACGTGAACGCGCCCGAAACGCTGAATTACGGCGCGTTCCAGCGCCTCCAGCTCATCGAGTTTCGAGACGTCGGTTGGGATCGCAACGATTTGCGCCTCGCCGTCCCGGGCAAGTGCCAGAACGTCCGCATGCGCGGCGGCGAGTTTCTCGCCATCGAGATCGACGAGCACGACACTCATGCCGAAACCGGCGAATTTGCGGGCGGCGGCGAGTCCGATGCCAGAGGCCGCACCTGTTATGACGGCGACATTATCTTCCTTGAATGCGGGGTGGATGGTCGTCATAGGTTTCTCCTTCGCGTCGTTTCTGCTGTTTCCAGCGGTTTGCAACGTTGCCTGAACCTGAGTGGCTTCATTCACGGTTTTCAAGTCGATCGCGCCGCTTCATCATAAAGCGCGAATTTTCTAAATGCATGTGACAACGGCTTCGTTCCCCTCGGTGTAGCTGTCGTCACGTGCGTCACGCGTGTCCATCAATTGTTTTGTCGCTTATCTCACGGAAAAGCGCTTCACACATTTCGGGTTGCACTGTAAAAGTGCCGAAATCCCAAGGAAATGGCGGTGTCCCGATGCCGTCATCATGCAGATGGACATCACTATGGCACTCCCGAAAGACGTTAAGAAAGTCGTTCTCGCCTATTCCGGCGGCCTCGACACCTCGATCATTCTGAAATGGCTTCAGACGGAACTCGGCGCTGAGGTCGTTACCTTCACCGCCGATCTCGGCCAGGGCGAAGAGCTTGAGCCGGCACGCAAGAAGGCCGAGATGCTGGGCATCAAGGAAATTTTCATCGAGGACGTCCGTGAAGAGTTCGTGCGCGAATTCGTGTTTCCGATGTTCCGCGCCAACGCCGTCTACGAAGGCGTCTATCTGCTCGGCACCTCCATTGCCCGGCCGCTGATTTCCAAGCACCTGATTGAAATCGCCAGGAAGACCGGCGCCGACGCCATCGCCCATGGTGCGACCGGCAAAGGCAACGACCAGGTCCGTTTCGAGCTTTCGGCCTATGCGCTGAACCCTGACATCAAGATCATCGCCCCGTGGCGCGACTGGACGTTCAAGAGCCGTACCGACCTCCTGAACTTTGCCGAACAGCACCAGATTCCGGTTGCCAAGGACAAGAAGGGCGAAGCGCCGTTCTCCGTCGACGCCAACCTGCTGCACTCCTCTTCCGAGGGCAAGGTTCTGGAAGACCCGGCGGTGGAAGCTCCTGAATATGTGCATATGCGCACGATCTCCCCGGAAGCCGCTCCCGACAAGGCAACCGTCATCAAGGTTGGTTTCCGAAAGGGTGATGCCTGCTCGATCAATGGTGTCGAGATGTCGCCTGCGACGCTTCTTGCCACGCTCAACAATTATGGCCGTGAAAACGGCATCGGACGTCTCGATCTGGTCGAGAATCGCTTCGTCGGCATGAAGTCGCGCGGCGTTTACGAAACGCCCGGCGGTACCATCCTTCTTGCCGCGCATCGCGCCATCGAGTCCATCACGCTCGACCGGGGTGCTGCGCATCTGAAGGACGAGCTGATGCCGCGCTACGCCGAGTTGATCTATTACGGCTTCTGGTTCTCGCCGGAGCGCGAAATGCTGCAGGCCCTGATCGACAAGAGCCAGGAGCATGTGGAAGGCGAAGTGACGCTGAAGCTCTATAAGGGCAACGTCATGGTAACCGGCCGCGAGAGTGCCAAGTCGCTCTACTCCGACGCGCTGGTGACCTTTGAGGACGACCACGGCGCTTATGACCAGAAGGATGCGGCAGGCTTCATCAAGCTCAATGCGCTGCGTCTTCGCACGTTGGCAAAGCGCAATCTCAGCAAGTAATTCTGTTCTTGAAAAAATAACGAAACCCGCTGGTGGTGACACCGGCGGGTTTTTTCATGTCGCTCTTCTGGAGACGATGCGGAAGCCGATGTAGCTGGCAACGGCTGTGAATTCCATCATGGGAATGATGACGCCGAAGCCGGTCAAAGGTGAACCGATGAGGGAGGCTGCAGCACCGCCGGCGAAGCCCGATCCCATCTGGATAAATCCCATCATGGCCGATGCCGAACCGGCGATATGCGGGAAGGGAGCAAGCGCTGCTGTCACCATCGAAGGGGTCAGCAGGGCGATGCCGACAGTCGCGACTGCAACGGGCCCCATGATCGAAAGGAACGATGGCGGCATCAGGAAAAATGACAATAAAATAAGGAGGCCGCCGGTTCCGGAAAAACAGAGGCCGATCACGACCGAGCGCCGGTCTCCCAGTCGGGGGGCGATGTAACGCAGGGCAATCGAGCCGAAGAAGTAGGCGCCTGTCTGCATCAGCATGCCGATGCCGAAGGCGGTGGGTGTCATGCCGACCTCGTTGATAAGGATGAAAGTCAGCATTGTGGCCTGCGCATAAAGCGCGCCGATGGAACCACCAAGCACCAATGCAGCCAGAAGGAAACGTGGCGCGCTGAGCAGCGTGCCATAGGCCGACAGGAGCCGCCTGGGCCGGATCAGACTCCTGTCCGGAACCGTTGTTTCCCGCAAAAAAATCACGACGGATAAAATGGCGATGGCTCCGAGGCCGACCATCAGAAAAAACACGGATTTCCAGCCGAAAGCCGCGAGTGAAAGTCCACCGATCGTCGGTCCGAGGGCGGGACCGACCGCCAGCATGATACCAATGAGATTCATGATGCTGGAGGCTTCGGCGCCGGTAAACTGGTCGCGCACCACGGCACGCGCCACCGTCATACCGACCGAAGCACCGATGCCCTGAACCAGCCGGGCGAAAAGCAGCACTTCGATCGTCGGCGCGGAAATGGCCACCAGGCCGCCGCCCAGAAAGATCAGGAGGAAGACGATGCTTGCCTTTCGCCGACCGAAGGCATCCGATGCCGGCCCGGCGAGCAGTTGCGCCAGCGCGAACCCGGCAAAATAGAGGGACAGGCTGAGCTTGACGGCGGACTGGTCAGTGGCAAAAACCCGCGTCAGTTCCGGCATGGCGGGTGTGTAAATCGCCATGGATATGGGCGCAAGCGCCGTCAAAAACGCACCAAGCATCGCCGTGCGTTTCGTGGACATGATCGGTTTTGGCGACATGGTGATCAGCCGTTCTGCCCCGGTTGTTCCGGCTGCAGATTGTCACGAAGGGTTTGCAGAAAGTGGCGGAACAGCGCCACCTCCTCGTCATTCAGGCCCTGGGTAGCGTGGCGGACGAGTTCATCTATTTCCTGCCGGACGGCTTCCAGCATGTCGGCTGAGGATTTGGTCAGCACAATACGCTTGGAGCGTCTGTCCTGCGGGTCCTGCTGCCGCTCGATGAGATCGAGAGACTGCAACTTATCAAGATAGGCGCAGATCGTCATGGGTTCTATTCCGAGGCGAGCGGCGATGTCCGACTGTTTGCTGCCGTCAACGACAGCGACCGTCAGCAATGCGCGCGCCTCGCCGGGGGTCAGGCCCAGTCCGGCCTCGGATATACGGCGCTCAAAAGCACTGTTCAGCAGGCGTGCACCGCTGTTCAGCAGAAATGCCAATGAATCTTTTTCGCGTTTCGTGCCCATGCTTCGCCTTTTCGTAAGTCAGCCTTACTAAAATCCGGGCGATAATCAATGGTACACAAATCATATTACCGAAAATCGAGTAAACTATATGTCACTTCCATTGCGGTGTGCCCCGCAACGCGGTTCAGGGGCCGTCACGCCAAAGCAAAAAAAGACAGAACGTCCTGCATTTTTTCAACCTCGTCTGCGGTGCCGATGGAACGGGCAATTTCAGCTCGGTCGGAAAAATAGGTCAGGAAGTCGAATTCCGTGTCCTCGGTCACATCAGCTATGTCGATGACCTCACCGCTGGCACTAAGGGTTTGTGCCGGAAGTTCGGACGAAAGTTCAAAAAGGGTGTCCTGGCTGATTTTTCCCGCATGGTAATAATCTCGGGCGATTTCGCGCAGGTCGCGCGGGCTGATGCGGGTAAAATCTATCCCTCTTACCGTCTCTTCAAAGCCTGAGGCTGCATCGGATTTTCCGGCCTTGCCGAAATCGGCAATGCCCACGGATCTTGCGTTTCTGGAATTGTCCCTGAAAAGGAAATTATTAGAGGCCCTTAAAGAATAAATCTCCATAATACATATCTCCGTCATGGGATATTATTTAAAGAAGCAGACCATGATGTCGTCATATCGGTCAATACTTGGCAATGAAGGCGAGTGCGTATTCCACACCAAATTCCGATATTGAATTGGCGGCGGCGGCGTGCCCATATGGCTAAACCGGAATTGTACGAGGAACATGAAATGCCATCTGAGACCGCGCTTTATCCCGCACTCGTTCACTGGAACGGTCACAATGGTCTGCCAAAATTCGATGCAGTCAGGGATGAGGATTTCGCTCCGGCCTTTGACGCCGCACTTGGTTCCCATGAGCAGGAGATCGATGCGATCGCAGCCAATGTCGAGGCGCCGACATTTGTAAACACTGTAACTGCGCTTGAGGTCGCGGGTGACGATCTTTCACGCATTTCGGCGCTGTTCTGGAACAGGGCAGGAGCGAACACCAATGGCGTGATCCAGGCGCTGGAGCGGGAGATTGCTCCGAAAATGTCGCGGCACTATTCTAAGATCGGCATGAACGAGTCTCTGTTCAAGCGCATCGATACCTTGTGGGAAAAACGCGAGACGCTTGGGCTGACAAGTGAGGAAAACCGTGTTCTCGAACGGCACTGGAAGGGTTTCGTGCGCTCCGGCGCGAAATTGCCGAAAGACCGGCAGGAGAGGCTGGCGGCGATCAATGAGGAGCTGGCCGGTCTCGGTGCAAAGTTCGGGCAGAACGTGCTGGCGGATGAAAAGAACTGGAAGCTCTTGCTTTCCACGGAAGAGGAACTTGCCGGCATTCCCGGTTTTCTGCGCGACGCAATGGCGGGTGCGGCCCGGGAGCATGGCGAGGATGGCAAGTTCGCCGTCACCCTTTCCCGTTCCATCATCGAGCCCTTCCTGACCTTTTCCGAACGTCGAGACCTGCGCGAACAGGCCTTCAGGGCATGGGTGGCGCGCGGTGAAAACGGCGGCGAGACCGACAACCGCGAGATCGTCCGCCGCACGCTTGAACTGCGCGAAGAGAAGGCGAAGCTTCTCGGTTATGTGAATTTCGCCGCCTACAAGCTTGACGACACGATGGCAAAGACGCCCGATGCTGTGAACGGCCTTCTGGGGCAGGTCTGGGAAAAGGCCGTTCGCCGCGCGGGTGAGGAGGAGGCTGAGCTTGCCGCCATCATCGCCGCGGAGGGCAAAAACCACGACGTTCTGCCATGGGACTGGCGACATTACGCCGAAAAGCTCCGCGCTCAGAAATTCAATTTCTCCGAGGCGGAACTGAAACCTTATCTGCAGCTGGAAAAGATCATTGAAGCCTGCTTCGATGTGGCCGGGCGGCTGTTTGGAATTCGTGCCGTCGAGGTCAAGGGTGTCGCCGCCTATCACCCGGACGTCCGGATTTTCGAGATCCGCGACGACCAGGGCGATCTGAAGGCCATGTTCCTCGGCGATTATTTCGCGCGGCCCTCCAAGCGATCAGGCGCATGGATGAGTTCGTTCCAATCGCAGCACAAGTTGCCGCTGAAAAATGGTACGGTCGGAGAAATCCCGATCATCTATAATGTCTGCAACTTCGCCAAACCGGCCGAAGGTAAGCCCGCGCTTCTTTCGCTTGACGATGCGCGTACACTCTTCCACGAATTCGGCCACGCGCTGCATGGCATGTTGTCCGATGTCACCTACCCCTCGGTGTCGGGAACGGGCGTATCGCGCGATTTCGTCGAATTGCCCTCGCAGCTTTACGAGCACTGGCTGACTGTGCCGGAAATCCTGGAAAAATACGCCCTGCATTATGAAACTGGTGCGGCAATGCCGAAGGCGCTGCTGGACAAGGTTCTGGCCGCACAGACCTTCAATGCCGGCTTCAGCACGGTGGAGTTTACCTCTTCGGCGATTGTCGACATGGCGTTCCATACGCGCGACAGCGTCGACGACCCGATGGCCGTGCAGGGTGAGGTTCTTTCAACGCTCAACATGCCTAAATCCATCGTCATGCGCCATGCGACACCGCATTTTCAGCACGTTTTCTCCGGCGACGGTTATTCCGCTGGATATTATTCTTACATGTGGTCGGAAGTGCTGGATGCCGATGCCTTTTCCGCCTTCGAGGAAACCGGCAATGCCTTCGATAGCGATATGGCGCGGCGGCTGAAGGACAACATCTACTCCGTCGGTGGTTCCGTGGATCCCGAGGAAGCCTATCTCGCCTTCCGCGGCAAGATGCCGAGCCCGGACGCGATGCTTTCGAAGCGCGGTCTCCTATAAGAGACTGTCATATTTCTGAGCTAGAAGCTGAGCGCAGGGGGCTTATGACATGAGCCCCCCTTTCGCATTTGCAAAAAAAAGGTTATGAGCGCGCCAAACTAAATTGGCGTTTCTCATCAGTATAGCGCCCAACCTCAGAGATTTTGAACAATGGCACTTCGCAACATCGCGATCATCGCGCACGTTGACCATGGAAAAACGACGCTTGTTGACGAGCTTCTGAAGCAATCCGGTTCGTTCCGTGAAAACCAGCGCGTGATGGAACGCGTGATGGATTCCAACGACATCGAAAAAGAGCGCGGCATCACCATTCTCGCCAAGGCGACCTCGATCGAGTGGAAAGATACCCGCATCAACATCGTCGACACCCCCGGCCACGCCGACTTCGGCGGTGAAGTCGAGCGTATCCTGTCGATGGTGGATGGCGCCATCGTTCTCGTTGACGCTGCCGAAGGCCCTATGCCGCAGACGAAGTTCGTGGTTGGCAAGGCGCTGAAGGTCGGCCTTCGCCCGATCGTCGCCATCAACAAGATCGACCGTCCGGATGCCCGCCATGAGGAAGTCGTCAACGAAGTCTTCGACCTTTTCGCGGCTCTGGATGCAACCGACGAGCAGCTTGACTTCCCGATCCTCTACGGCTCGGGCCGTTCCGGCTGGATGAACGTCAATCCGGAAGGCCCGACTGATGAAGGTCTTGCGCCGCTCCTCGATCTCGTCGTCAAGCACGTGCCGGAGCCCAAGGTCGAAGAAGGTCCGTTCCGCATGATCGGCACGATCCTCGAAGCCAACAACTTCCTCGGCCGCATCATCACCGGCCGTATCGCTTCCGGTTCGATCAAGCCGAACCAGGCGGTCAAGGTTCTCGGCCAGGATGGCAAGCTGATTGAAAACGGCCGCATCTCCAAGATTCTTGCTTTCCGTGGCATCGAGCGCACCTCGATCGAAGAAGCCCATGCAGGCGACATCGTCGCCATCGCAGGTCTCTCCAAGGGCACCGTCGCCGACACCTTCTGTGACCCTGCCGTCATGGAGCCGATGCAGGCGCAGCCGATCGATCCGCCAACCGTTACCATGTCCTTCATCGTCAACGATTCGCCGCTCGCCGGCACCGAAGGCGACAAGGTGACGAGCCGCGTCATCCGCGACCGTCTGTTCAAGGAGGCCGAAGGTAACGTTGCGCTGAAGATCGAAGAATCCGCCGACAAGGATTCCTTCTTCGTATCTGGCCGTGGCGAATTGCAGCTGGCGGTTCTGATCGAAAACATGCGCCGCGAAGGTTTTGAGCTTGCCGTTTCGCGTCCGCGCGTCGTCATGCACAAGGATGAGAACGGCCAGCTGATGGAGCCGGTCGAAGAAGTTGTCATCGACGTGGATGAGGAGCATTCCGGCGTCGTCGTGCAGAAGATGTCCGAGCGCAAGGCCGAAATGGTCGAGCTTCGCCCCTCCGGCGGCAACCGCGTCCGTCTGGTGTTCTTCGCGCCGACCCGTGGTCTGATCGGTTACCAGTCGGAACTCCTGACCGACACGCGCGGTACGGCCGTCATGAACCGCCTGTTCCACGACTACCAGCCTTACAAGGGCGAGATCGGCGGTCGCGTCAACGGCGTTCTGCTGTCGAACGAGTCGGGCGAAGCTGTTGCCTATGCTCTGTTCAACCTCGAAGATCGCGGCCCGATGATCATCGATGCCGGTGAGAAGGTTTATGCAGGCATGATCATCGGCATTCACAGCCGTGACAACGACCTCGACGTGAACGTGCTGAAGGGCAAGAAGCTCACCAACATCCGCGCCGCCGGCAAGGATGAAGCCGTGAAGCTCACCCCCCCGATCAAGTTCACGCTGGAGCGCGCACTTTCCTGGATTCAGGATGACGAACTCGTTGAAGTCACGCCGAAGTCTATCCGTCTTCGCAAGCTCTATCTCGATCCGAATGACCGCAAGCGTTTCGAAAAGGCAAAGCTTGCTGCCAGCTGATCGGTTCGATCCCTGTTTCGAAAACCCGGCCTTGCGCCGGGTTTTTTTATGCATTCTTTTTTATGTGTGCATGAGTCGAAAGGAGCTTTGCCAAAGGTTAAGGATGCGTTAATTTTTTCTGGTCGTCCACATGAATAGGCTGTGGGTAAGCTTGCCGGCGTTAACCTTTATGACTGGTAAGTTTCCGTGGCCGGGGCCAGAATCGCGTTATGAAAACGTTATCCATCGATGTTCGCCGTGCTGAACCGCATGATGCGCGCGCCATATCCGAGGCGCACCGTCTGTCGTGGCAACAGGCCTATGCCGGGCTTATCCCGCATCGGCCGTTGACGCAGATGCTCGAGCGCCGTGGCGAAATCTGGTGGAAAAAGGCAACCAAGGGTTCCGCAACCATGCTGGTGGTTGAAGTGGCGGGCGTTGTTGCCGGCTACGCGACGCTGGGCCTCAGCCGGGCGCGCGGACTGCCGCATGACGGCGAGATTTACGAACTCTATCTCCGTCCGGAATATCAGGGCATCGGCCTCGGATCACTGCTTTTCACGGAAGCGCGACGGTTGCTGACCTCGCTTGGCTGCAACGGTATTGTCGTCTGGTGCCTTGAGGACAGCGATGTAGCCAATCGCTTTTTCCGCTCGCATGGCGGGCGCGACATTGCCGAAGGCATGGAAGATTTCGGTGGCAAATCACTTCGCAAGGTCGGTTTCGTCTGGAACTGACGGCGCAAATTCCGGGATTGTCTTTTCGCGTCCGGTCGTGACCGCATCGCTGGCACCCAATTTATCCATTATGCCTTATATGCCCACAGCCGTGTTGCAATGCGCAGACTTTCCCAGTATCGAAAACCAAATCCAACCCGTCGAATGAGGGAAGCGAATGCGTATCGATGCAATTTCCGTAGGCAAAAATCCGCCGGAAGACGTTAATGTTATCGTTGAAGTGCCGGTCGGTGGACACCCGATCAAGTACGAGATGGACAAGGATGCCGGTGCGCTGATCGTTGATCGCTTCCTCTACACGCCGATGACCTATCCGGGTAACTATGGTTTCGTACCGCACACCCTGTCCGACGATGGCGATCCGATCGACGTTCTCATCTGCAACACCCGCCCGCTGGTACCGGGCTGCGTCATCAATGTTCGTCCCATCGGCGTGATGATCATGGAAGACGATGGCGGCAAGGACGAGAAGATTCTGGCGGTTCCGGTTCCGAAACTGACCCGTCGTTACGACAAGGTCAATAATTACACCGATCTTCCGGAAATCACGCTGAAGCAGATCGAGCACTTCTTCGAGCACTACAAGGATCTGGAGCCCGGCAAGTGGGTGAAGATGGGCGGCTGGCAGGATGTTGACGTTGCGAAGAAGCTGATCGTCGAAGCCATCGAGCGCTACAAGGCGCAGGGCTGATCTGGTCTAAAGCTTCTTGAATCGGTCTTCAAAATCCTCCGGGTCGGTGTCGATCCGGAGGATTTTTTTGCGCGCTGTTTCGCCCGAAACGAAGCTGATGGCGGTTTTGGGTACGCCAAGTTTCTTTGCCAGCAAAACAGCCAGGGCCTTGTTCGCCTTACCGCCTTCCGGCACGGCGCTGACCCGGGCCTTTAGCTGCGCGTTTCCGTCCGCATCAAGCTCCACGCCATCAATCGCGTCCCGCCCGCCATTCGGCGTGAGGCGAACGGAGAGCCGGATATGATCACCGTGTTTTTGCCAGCAGCCGTTCACGCGAACATCGGGTACAGCGTGTTCCACATGAAGGAGCGGATGAAGAAGATGATCAGGAGCACGATGATCGGCGAAATGTCGATGCCACCGAGATTGGGCAGAACGCGACGGATGGGGCGCAGAACCGGTTCCGTGACATTGAACAGAAAGCTGCCGATGGCGTTCACGAACTGGTTGCGGGAATTGATGACGTTGAAGGCGTAAAGCCATGAAAAAATGGCGCTGCCAATCAGCACCCAGGTATAGAGGTTCAAGGCCAGATCGATGGTCTGAAACAGGGCAAGCATCAATATCTCCGTATCTTGGTTGCAAGACATTTAGACATTCGTCGCTGAACCGGCAAGTGTTGCGCCGAATCGTAATCATCACCGGTTAGATCCACCTGCTGTGATCGTGGTCTAACTCATAACCGGGCGGCAGGATTTCACGCAAAAACCGCTCACACTTTGCGCGATCGCGATGGTGAGGGCTGGTGATTCCTGTCATATCGCTTTATTGCCATCACACATTTTCTTCGCGAGCACCCAGCCGATGTCTCTTCCTTCTGCCGAAAACCGTTTCGGTGCATTCCGGCATTCATCCTATCGACGTTTCTTCAGCGCCCGGTTTTTTTCGGCCTTTGCCATACAGATCGTCAGTGTTTCGGTTGGGTGGCAAATGTATGAAGTGACCGGCAATGCCTTTTATCTCGGCCTGATCGGTCTTTTCCAGTTTCTGCCGTCACTTCTTTTGATCCTTGTTACGGGAACGGTTGCCGACCGGCACAATCGCCGGCGTATTATGGCCATATGCCTGATGGTTGCGGCGCTCTGTGCCGTCGCTCTTCTGGCGCTGACACTCACGCACAGCTTTTCCCCTTGGCCGGTCTTTGCCATTCTTGTCGTCTTCGGCATAGAGCGCGCTTTCATGGGACCGGCGGTCCAGTCGCTGGCGCCCAATCTCGTGCCGGTGGAGGATTTGCCGAACGCCATCGCCTGGAATTCTTCTTCCTGGCAGATGGCCTCCATTCTCGGTCCCGTTGCCGGCGGCCTGCTTTATGGTCTCGGCGCCTCCGTTGCCTACAGTGTGGCGCTCGTGCTTTTTATCGTCTCCGCAGGACTTGCGGTGGCTATCCGCAAGCCGGAACAACGCGGCCCGGCAAAGGCGATCAGCCTCGAAACCATGCTCGCCGGGTTTAAATTCATCTCGCAGGAAAAGATCGTCCTCGGTGCAATATCGCTCGATCTCTTCGCGGTGTTGCTGGGTGGCGCGGTTGCATTGATGCCGATCTTTGCCAAGGAAGTGCTGACGCTCGGCCCGTGGGGCCTCGGGCTTCTGCGCGCGGCGCCCGGTATCGGCGCCATCACCGTCGCCGTTATTCTGGCATTCAAGCCCATTCGTCACCATGCCGGCCTGCTGATGTTCGCTGGCGTTGGCCTTTTCGGCGTTTCAACCGTGGTCTTCGGACTTTCGCAAACCGCGTGGCTGTCCATCGCCGCGTTGGTAGTCATGGGCGCATCGGACATGGTATCGGTTTATGTGCGAGAAACGTTGATCGCGCTTTGGACACCGGATGAGGTACGCGGGCGTGTGAACGCGGTGAACATGGTCTTCGTCGGCGCATCGAACGAACTGGGTGAGTTTCGTGCCGGCACCATGGCTCACGTTGTGGGTGCCGTTCCAGCCGTTGTCATCGGCGGGGCTGGCACGCTCGCCGTGGCGGTCATCTGGGCGCTCGGCTTTTCCAAGCTGCGCAAGATCGACAATCTCGACGCGCCGCACTGACAGCGATGGGTCTCAGATCGTCTTGGCTTTTCTTCGAAGCGCAAAAACGATCTAACTTTTTGTTTTCACGGATTATCCGGACGTAAAGCCGCAGCGCATCTTTACCGGAAATGCTCTAGCGCTGCGCCTTGCCCTCAAAAACCAGATCCAGAAAATTGCTGAGCCATGCCCTGAGCGGCGTATCGAACAGCATGCGGCCTTCCAGATGCTGGCTGCCCACCTGGGCATTGGGCATGCCGAAACGCTGCGCGCCGCGCACCACCCAGCTATGCATCATGGCACGGGTCAGCTCGGCGTGAAACTGCAGGCCCCAGGCATTTTTTCCATATCGATAGGCCTGATTGGGGTAGGTTTCGCCCGATGCCAGAAGTTCGGCTCCACGCGGCAGCTCAAAGCCTTCGCGATGGAAGTGATAGACCATCTTCGGCCAGTGCGGCATCAGAAGCCGCCCATGTTCGGTGGCATGGAGCGGATACCAGCCAATCTCCACCTTGCCGTCCCTGTCGGCTTCCACCCTGCCGCCCAAATGTTTGGACAACATCTGCGCACCGAGACAGATGCCGAGAAAAGGCTTGTTTTCCTTCAGCGGCACTTTCAGCCAGTCGATTTCGGCTTTGACATAATCATGCGGATCATTGGCGCTCATCGGGCCGCCGAAAATGATGGCTCCGGCGTGTTTTTCCAGCGTCTGCGGCAGGTCATCGCCGAGCGCGGGACGCCTTACATCCAGACGATACCCTTTTTCCACCAGCATCTGGCCGACGCGACCGGGCGTGGAGCGTTCCTGATGCAGGACGATGAGCAGCGAAGGTTGTTGTTTCTGTTGCCTGGAGGGGTCAAACAGCATCGTCTTCGTTTTCGCTTTCTTCAGCGGGTCCGGACCTCGTGGCGGCCTGCTGACGTTGCAGGACCCTGTCGCGCACGGAAACACCCAGCAGATCCGCGACACGCCAGATCACATGGTCTTCCATCTCGCTTCGTTCGCCGTCAGCGTAAACAATATCCCATAATATGCCAATAAGCTCCACGCGCTGATCTTCATCCAGGTGGCGACGGATATCGGTGGTAAAGCGGTAATAATCGACTGCTTCCTTGCCGGCCTCCTGACCGGCGGCGAGAAGGGCATCAAGCTTGCCGCCGTCGAGATGATAATATTCATGCAGAATTTCGCGAAGACGATCACGCTCGCTTTTCGAGATGGTGCCATCGGCTTCCATGACCTGGAAACAGAGGGCGGCTACCGCCACCCTCAGATCATCGGGACTGAAATCACCTGCCTGCGGGCCGACGAGGTTCTGAATAAACGACTGTATTTGCTGGAACATCGATAGCCTGCTCGTCAGAAGAGTTTGAGCCGTGTCTTGGGTTCGGCTTCCGCGCCGGATTTCTTCACACCCGGATCATCTGGCGCACCGCCGAAAAAGGGCACTGCTTCGGCCTTTTCATTCGCCGCTTCGGTTTCCACCGGCGCTTCGATCGTGACGGGCTTTTTCTCCGTCGGAGCCGAAACACTCGGTTTTACCTCTATGGGCTCAGCCGAAGCCCGCTTTGGCTCCGCACGGGTCTCGGGCGCGGTTTCCACGACGACCGTCTTTACCGTCGGTTCGGTCCTTGCGGGTGCTGCGGCAATCGCGTTTTCGATTGTCAGATCTTCAACAGGGCCTTCCAGCTGCCCGAAAGGCGCTTTCCATTCGAAGGCATCGAGACGACCCGTGACAGGCGAGACCGGCAGCCATTTTTCAGAGACGATACCGTCGGCGACCCATGCCGGATCACGCGGCGCGCGCAGTGCCTGCGCCATCCAGTAGCGCACACGGCCCTGATCCCCGGTTTCGGCCTCCTCGATATCGGCCATCAAGAGGAAGATGCTTTCGCGCGGCTCGATCCGGGCGGCGGCCTCGGCCTTCGCCCGGGCCTTGGCGAATTCCTTGGCGTCGAGCGCCGCCTGCGCCACTGCAAACAGGGATTCGATGTTGTTGGGCTTCAGACTTTCAAGCCGCTCTGCCCGCTTCAGACGGTCGATGGCGGTATCGCCGCTGCGGGCGCGTACGTAAAGTTCGGCGATCTGCGGATGCGGATCGTTTTTCCAGACGGGTTCAAGAATCGCGGCGGCCTTGCGCAGATTGTCTTCGCGCAGGTAGGACTTTGCCGCGATAAGCGCTGCCGGGACGAGGCCTTTTGCAAGCTTGAGAGCGTGCTTCGCGTCCTCGCGCGCACCTACCGGGTCACTTTCCAGTTTCTCGCCGGCCTTGGCAGTGAGAAGCACGGCTTTCAGCCGCTCCGCCTCGCCGCGTTCGATGACGCTGGCCGCCTTCTGCTGATCAAGCAGACGGATGGCATCGTCCCACTGTCCGTTGCGGCATCGGTTTTCCAGCGTCGCCTGTGCCGCCCATGGCAGATAGGGTGCTTTTTCCGCGGCGTCCTCGGCATATTGCTGGGCGGCTTCGTAAGCGCCCTGACGACGTGCCTCGATATAGAGGCCGCGAAGGCCGAGTTCACGCGTTTCGGGATCACGCGCCATGGCCTCGAACTTACGGCGCGCCTCATCATATTTGCCTTCGATGAGATCGGCCTGTGCATCGAGCAGGTGAATCAGCGGCTCCTGATCGGCACTCAGTAGTCCCTGCGTGCGGGCCGTCATCTTCCGTGCAAGAATGGCATTGCCAGCGCCAGCGGCGATGAGGCCAGTGGAGAGCGCCTGATAACCGCGGTCGCGCTTGCGCGCGCGGAAATAACGACGGGCGGCATTAGGCGAAGTCCATACGGCGTTGACGATCCACCAGAGCAACATGGCAGCAGCGATGAGCGCCGCGATGATGGAGGCTGCGACCATCAGGCTCATTTCGATCAGCTGACCTTGCCAGACGATGGAAAGGACGCCCGGCCTGTCAGCCAGCCAGGAGAAACCGAAACCGAGGGCCAGAACGATAACGGCGAAAGTCAGAATTCTGGTCATGCCCTTACCCCTGCCTGCCGGTGCTGGTGATGGCGCGGTTCAACGTGCCGCCCACCAGATTTTCGACCTCGACGCGCGCATCCAGAGATTTCTTGTAATCGGCGGATGCCGTCTTGGCGGCATCCGGAAGACCGTTCCACTCAAGTGCCGCGCCCTGAAGATCGCCATTGCGCAGCTTGTTTTCCATGCGTGCGATCCTGGCTTCGGGGGTTTCGCCTTCGATGTTTCCGACGGGTCGCACCTTCACCAGCGAAAAGGCGCTTTCGGTCAGGCGTTCCATGATGCCCTGATTGGGGTCAGGCTGGTTTATGGCTGAGAGCATCGCATTGGCGACATCGGGGAACTTCTGCATCAGCTCCGAGCGTGATGGTACGCCGGTTGCGGCGAAGGATTGCAGCGATGCGATGGCCGGATCGTCGGGCGTTACCTTGGACAGGGTATCGAGTTCCGTCAGGAACGGTCCACCGCGATCGATCGCGGCCTTCAGCGCGGCCGATGCTATAGCGCGGGCAACTTCGATATCGTCGCGCGGCTCGTTGATCTTGGCTTCAGCATCAGCGAGACGGCGTGTCAGTTCCGCTGTCGCCGAAGTCTGCGCAGACCGTTCCGACTGGAGAGCCGCTTCGAGGGCGGTGATTTTCTCTGACAGCCCATCGACCTGCGAGGCCTCCCCCTTCACGCCTTCAAGGGTTGCGATGCGCTGTTCCAGCGCCGAGGTGTCGGAGGCTGGCGCATTGGCAAGCTGCTGGCGCAAGCTGTCCAGATCGGTTTTAAGGGCAGCGATTTCCTCGCTTCCCGCCTTGCCTGCATTAAAGGAGGGCAGGATGCCTGCATATTGCATGCTGCCGGCGGCGGCGAGCGCCACAAGGCCGCCGACGATACCTGCCGCGATCAGGCCCGAGGTCGCCGCCTGTTTGCTTTCGACCCGCTGCGGTATGGAGGGCTTTGCCGGTCCTGAGGACGAGGTCGCGGTCGAAGGCTTTGCCGTGGTGGCGCCGCCGGATGCGCTGGTGGAGGCTGTGGATCCGGAGGCGGGCTTTGCTGTTGCAGCCGAGGCAGCGCTCGTGTGGGCGGTGCCTGTCGAAGATTTAGTATCGGCTTGAGGCGGAGCGGAGGAGGGCGAGACAGGCGTTTTCTGTCCGTTATCCAGGTTCTCCGCCTTCGGTGTCGCCGCCACGGCGTCCGCTTTCCCGACATTGGGCTCGGGCTCGAGAGGGGGTCTCTTTGGCTGATCCCATATCGGTGCGGCATTGCTTGTTGCGGTTGCTTCCGATCTGATATCCGAAACTGCGGAATCCGCTGCGGTCTCCGGGGTTTTGTCACCGGGCTTTTTGTCGGTCTCGGCGGCATCCACGTCGGCGGAAACTGCTTTCACGTCTTTGGCGTCCAGGTCGATCGTGACCGGTTCGGCTTTGGACTTGGAGTGGCGTGGCGGCTTTCCCGATACCATGACAACCTCATTTCTGCCTGCAGTACTCTTAAACCTAGTCAGTGACGGCGGCAAAGGAAAGAGGCGAGCTCGAATTAGGTTCCAGAGTTGCGGTGCAGAAGTTCAAACATTGCAGCCTCGCTCGGCTCTTTGGCGGCAACCGCGTTTACGCGGAAGATTTCCGGAACGAGAGAAAACACGTTGCGGCTGATGCAGATGAATTGTGTTCTCGCCAACGCCTTTTCGTATTTTTCTGTCGATACATGATGGAAAAATGCCCGCGCCGCTTCCGATGAATAAAGCAGGACCACATCCGCCGCGTTTTTCACCAGGGCCGTTTCGAGCACAGTTTCAGGAACGTTGCAGGGCAGCATCTCGTAACAGTCGACCGTTTTGAAGGCAATGCCGGCGGCGGCAAGGCCTTCCTCGAAGACGGCGCCACGGGGTCGGCCGGCGAGATAAAGCAGGGGTTCTTTCTCGGAAAACAGGGCCGCGCGTTCAGTCACCAGCGCGTTCAGACTTACGGCGTCGCCGGAAGCGGTGAGAATGTGTTTGAAACCGGTTTTTTCCGCCGCTTCAGCCGTTGCCCTTCCGACGGCGAACAGCGGTTTTGATAGATTGGGAACCAGCCGGTGTCGTGATGTCTCCAGTGCCCGCAAAGCCTCTGCGCTGGTCACGGCGATGGCCGCCATTGGGTGCGACAGCGCCGAGATGGCGCGCTCGTGATGATGGACGGGATAGAACAGCGGCAGTAGCACCGGCGTGTGGCCGAGCGCTTCGAGTTTTGCGGCCGTACTTTCGCCCGAACGCTGCGGCCGGGTGACGACGATCCGCATTGGCTCAGCCCCAGCCTTCGAAGAAACTGCTGCCTGCCTTGGCGCGTACCTCTTCGCCGGCCTGTTGGCCCAGTCTCGCCGCATCCCTGCGGTTGCCGGAGATTTCGATGCCATGGCTCGTCTGGCCATCGGGGGTGAGGATGAGGCCGTAAAAATGCAGTTCCTCGCCGTCACAGGTGGCATAACCGGCAATCGGCGTGCGACAGGAGCCGTCAAGCGCCGCCAGAAAGGCGCGCTCACAGCTCACTGAATCATGAGTGGGCCTGTCGTTTATAGGCGCGAGCAGTTCGTCCATGCGCGTATCGTCGATGCGGCTTTCCACGCCGATTGCGCCTTGGGCTGGAGCGGGAGGGAACTCCTTCGGGTCAAGAATTTCCGTGGGAACATTGTCCTTTCCGAGCCGCTTCAGGCCGGCAAGGGCAAGAAGTGTCGCGTCCGCCTGGCCTTCCTCCAGCTTACGCAGCCTTGTATCGACCTGACCGCGAAAAATGATCACGCTCAGATCCGGCCGCAGGCGACGGATCAGCGCCTGGCGACGCAGGGATGCGGAGCCGACCACGGCGCCATGCGGCAGTTCGAGCAGCTTCGGCGCGGTGCGGCCGATGAAGGCGTCGCGTATGTCTTCACGCGGCAGGAAGGCGGACAGATAAAGGCCTTGCGGCAAAACGGTCGGCATGTCCTTTGAGGAATGCACGGCCATATCGAGTTCGCCTGACAGGAGCTGGCTTTCCAGTTCTTCGGTAAACAGGCCCTTGCCGCCGATTTCGGACAAGGCGCGATCGGTTATCCGGTCGCCCTTGGTGGATAGCACGACAATTTCGAACATGTCTTCCGGCAGACCATGCGCCGCCATCAGCCGGTTGCGCGTCTCATAAGCCTGCGCGAGCGCCAGCGGGCTGCCGCGCGTGCCGATTCGGAAAGGTTTTGTTTGCATCCGCGTCTATCCATTGTTACCGGAGTTGTCTTAGACCAACTCCGCGCATGATCGCAATGAACGAACAGATGTGATGACCCCCTTTCTTCGTATCCTCGGCATAGAGACAAGCTGTGACGAAACCGCTGCATCCATTGTGGTTCGGCATGCGGATGGGCGCGGCGAGATCGTCTCCGACGTCGTTTTGTCGCAGCTCGAGGAACACAGCGCCTATGGCGGTGTGGTGCCGGAAATTGCCGCACGGGCCCATGTCGAGGCGCTGGATACGCTCGTGGAAGAAGCGCTGGAGCAGGCGGGCGTGGCCCTTGCCGACGTCGATGCCGTTGCTGCTACCTCCGGCCCCGGGCTGATCGGCGGCCTGCTGGTGGGCTTGATGACGGGCAAGGCCATCGCAAAAGCAGCAGGCAAGCCGCTTTATGCGATCAACCATCTGGAAGGACATGCACTGACGGCGCGCCTCACCGATGGTCTATCTTTTCCCTATCTGATGCTGCTCGTGTCCGGTGGCCATACGCAGCTGGTGCTGGTGCGTGGCGTTGGCGATTATGAGCGCTGGGGCACCACCATCGATGATGCGCTCGGCGAGGCCTTCGACAAGACCGCGAAACTTCTCGGCCTGCCCTATCCCGGGGGCCCTGCGGTTGAGAAGGCGGCGGCAAAGGGCGATCCCGACCGCTTTCCGCTTCCTCGTCCGATGGTCGGCGAGACCAGGCTCGATTTTTCCTTTTCCGGCCTGAAAACGGCGGTACGGCAGGCGGCGACCGCGATCGCGCCGCTGTCCGAGCAGGACATTGCCGATATCTGCGCATCGTTCCAGAAAGCGGTCTCACGCACACTCAAGGACCGGATTGGCCGTGGTCTTGCCCGTTTCAAGCAGGAGTTTCCGCATATGGAAACCCAGCCTGCCCTGGTCGTCGCAGGCGGCGTTGCGGCCAATCAGCAAATCCGCCAGACGCTGCAGTCGCTTTGCGATACCCATGGCTTTCGTTTCGTTGCGCCGCCGCACCGGCTCTGCACCGATAATGCGGCCATGATCGCATGGGCCGGGCTGGAGCGAATGGCCGACGGCCGAGAAGCCGATCCGCTGGAAATCCCGCCGCGCTCGCGCTGGCCGCTCGACGGCAGTGCGGAGACATTGATCGGTTTCGGTAAAAGGGGAGCCAAGGCCTGATGCAGCGGGAGAAAATCGTCGTCATCGGCGCCGGCGCCTTCGGAACTGCGCTTGCCGTCGTCATCGCGCTGGAAAACCGGCACGACGTGATCCTGCTCGGCCGCGATCCATCCCTGATGGCCGACCTCAGGAGCGACCGCGTACATGAGGCGGCGCTGCCTGGCGTCGAACTGCCGGATGTGCTTGAATTTTCCGCCGAGCCGGATGTTCTGACCAGTGCCGGCATCGTCCTCTTTGCGATGCCTTCGCAGGCTCATGCCGATGCGGCTCGTCATTATCGTCCTTATCTGGCTAATGACTCGATCGTCGTTACCTGCGCGAAGGGTATCGACCGGAGTTCCGGTCGGCTGCTCACGGAACTTCTGGAAGCGGAATTGCCCCGTCATCCGATCGCGGTTCTCTCCGGTCCGGGCTTCGCGGCCGATATTGCTCGAGGTCTACCGACGGCCATGGCGATTGCGGCGGAAGATGCAACAATAGCCGAGCGGCTTGCGACTACGATCTCCGGCAAGACCTTCCGGCTTTATGCCTCGACAGACCGCATCGGCGTGCAGCTTGGCGGCGCACTGAAAAATATCCTCGCCATTGCCGCCGGCATCGTTGAAGGCGCGGGCCTTGGCGATTCCGCCCGGGCGGCGCTGATATCGCGCGGGCTTGCCGAAATGTCGCGTCTCATCGTTGCCATGGGCGGCAAGGCCGATACGGTACGCGGCCTCTCCGGTCTTGGCGATCTGGTGCTGACCGCCACCAGCCACCAGTCGCGCAACCTGCGTTTCGGCATCGCGCTTGGCCGCGGTAACGGCGAGGACATGTCCGGCGGGCTGGTAGAGGGTGCCTTTGCGGCTGCCGTCGCCGCCCGGCTGGGAGAAAGTCACACCGTGGACATGCCGGTTACCGAAGCGGTGGCCGCTATCATCGACGGAAATCTGGATGTGGCGAGCGCCATGCAACAATTGATGACACGGCCCATTACAACCGAATAAGGCATAAGGAGACGAAAATGCTGTTCGCTTTTATCTGCAAGGACAAGCCCGGCCACCTGAACGTGCGCATGGAAACGCGCCCGGCGCATCTGGAGCATCTGAACAGGCTCAATTCCGAGGGCACGCTGAAGATCGCCGGGCCTTTTCTCGATGCCGAAGGCAAGCCGAATGGCAGCCTCGTCATCGTGGAAGCCGCCGATATCGATGCGGCCAAGGCTCTTGCCGAAGCCGATCCCTATGCAAAGGCTGGCCTGTTCGAAAGCGTGGACGTGAAGCCCTATAACTGGGTCTTCAACAATCCGGGAGCTTGAGCGGGCATGGCGAATTATTGGCTTTACAAGTCCGAGCCGTTCAAATGGTCGTGGGAGATGCAGAAGGCCAAGGGCGAGGCTGGCGAAGAGTGGACCGGCGTGCGCAATTATCAGGCGCGCAACAACATGCGCGCCATGAAGATTGGCGACAAGGGCTTCTTTTACCACTCCAATGAGGGACTGGATGTTGTCGGCATCGTCGAAGTCTGTGCGTTGTCGCATCCGGACTCGACCGCCGAAGGTGATCTGAAGTGGGATTGTGTCGACATCCGCGCCGTCTGCGATATGCCGCAGCCGGTTTCGCTAAAGGATGTTAAGGCCAATCCGAAGCTGGCGAATATGTCGCTTGTCACCTCCATGCGGCTTTCCGTGCAGCCGGTGACGGAAGAGGAGTATTTTGAGGTCTGCCGCATGGGCGGGCTCGCAAATCCTCCGAAATCCCCGGATTGAAGCGTCGGTGAGGACCGATCCCGAACGCTTCATCCTCGACAATACCGGCATCATGCATCCGCCTCATGTGCCGGAACTCTCCCTTCATCTCGCGACCGAAGCGCATGAGCTCTGGCTGAAGACGGAAGAGGAACTGGAGCAGATTGGCCTGCCGCCGCCTTTCTGGGCTTTTGCCTGGGCCGGCGGGCAGGGTCTTGCCCGTTATGTGCTCGATCACACGGAAAGCGTAAGCGGCAAGCGTGTGGTGGATTTTGCCAGCGGCTCCGGGTTGGTTGCCATAGCTGCTGCAAAGGCCGGTGCTGCAACCGTGCTTGCCGCCGATATAGATCCGTGGACGGAAACGGCTGTTCGTATGAATGCAGGCCTGAATGGGGTTGATATCGGCTTTACCCATGCCGATCTGATCGGCCGCTCCATTGAGGCTGATGTCCTGCTGGCAGGAGATGTCTTTTACGACCGGGCCTTTGCGGATCTCCTCGTGCCATGGTTTATAAACCTGACTGACCGGGGCGTCAGCGTTCTCGTTGGAGATCCAGGCAGAGCCTATCTGCCGAAACAGCGTCTTGAGGCCCTCGCGACCTATCAGGTTACCGTCAGCCGTGCACTGGAAGACAGCGAAGTGAAGAAGACCACCGTCTGGCGTTTCCTCTGATCAGGGGCGAATAATGCAGACACCGTGCTGGTAAACGCAGGCATCATGCTCATTATCGGTATTCACGGTAATGATTTTTGCTCTGGGCGCCGGCAATAAACGGGGTCCGGTCGTGGCAATCTGCGGCGATATTCCGCTGCCGGTCGCGAAATAATTGCCGTTCCCTCGAACTCTTAGCGCGGAAATGCTTCCGACATAGGTGCCCCCAGGCAGCGTGGATGGCAGGCCGTCGGTTGAAAAGCTGACTTGCGATTGACTGTGACGATAGGAATTCCGACTATGAAAATCGCCCGCCAAAGAGGGCAGCGCGTAAGTTGAAATCCCGCCTGAAACGATCATGACCAAGGCAACGATTCGGTACTGTAACATGAGCTTCATGCTCCGGTTTTTTGAGTTAACCAATCGTAAATTACACCTTTTCGGAATTACGTAAAGGTAAATATTTTGAGGGCGTAAATCTTGGAAACGCTCGATTTTTTATTTTCATGCAAAAAAATTCCAAAAAAAATTCGCGAACCAATCGATTAAATTGGAATCCGCCATGAAATGTGCTTGTGGTGATGCGCCCATGTGATTAAACGTCGCGGTTGGTGCAATGCACATTCTTTCGTCATGTGCTGTTGCTTGGGGGCGTCCTGTCTTGTGGACGCACGGGAAAACGCCGCGAGGTTCTGATGGCGAATGTGACAAATAACCGGCCTCTGTCGCCGCATCTTCAAATTTACAAGCCGATTCCGACGATGGTGGCCTCCATCATCCACCGCGTAACCGGTGGCGCGCTCTATTTCGGTACGCTCCTGGTCGCCTGGTGGCTTATCGCGCTGGCATCCGGTCCAGCTTATTATGACTGGGTCAGCTGGGCGATGGGCACCATCATCGGCAAGATCGTTCTCGTCGGCTACACCTGGGCGCTGGTTCACCACATGATCGGCGGCCTGCGCCACCTGATGTGGGACCTCGGGCACGGCTTCGAGAAGCACTTCACCACCAAGCTGGCAAAGGCCTCCTTCGTGGCGTCTATCTGTCTGACCGCGCTGATCTGGGTCATCGTCCTGATCGTGCGCTGAGGAGATACTTACATGGATATGCGTACACCTCTCGGGAAGGTTCGCGGTCTCGGCTCCGCCAAGGAAGGCACCGACCATTTCTGGCGCCAGCGCCTGACGGCCGTTTCGAACATTCCGTTGCTGACCTTTTTTGTTGTCTTCCTGATCAAATATGCCGGCGCGCCCTATCCGGAAGTCGTCGCTGCGCTTTCCAACCCGCTCGTCGCTGTCATCATGGCTCTGGTGCTGGTCTCCGGTCTCATCCACATGAAGCTCGGCATGCAGGTCATCATCGAAGACTACATTCACGCCGAAGTTCCGAAGCTCGTTCTTCTGATGCTGAATACATTTTTCGCGATCCTCATCGGTGGCCTGTCTGTCTTCGCCATCCTGAAAATCGCATTCGTAGGATAAGTTCGTCATGGCTTCGATCAGTTCACCTTCCCAGAATGGCAAGGCCTACACCTATGTCGATCACTCCTATGACGTGATCGTGGTGGGTGCCGGCGGCGCCGGTCTGCGCGCTACACTCGGCATGGCCGAACAGGGTTTCAAGACCGCCTGCATCACCAAGGTTTTCCCGACGCGCTCCCACACCGTCGCAGCACAGGGCGGCATCGCCGCATCGCTCACCAACATGACGCCGGACTGTTGGCAGTGGCACCTTTACGACACCGTAAAGGGCTCCGACTGGCTGGGCGATGTCGACGCGATGCAATATCTCGCCATGGAAGCGCCGAAGGCGGTCTATGAGCTGGAGCATTACGGCGTGCCTTTCTCGCGTAACGAAGAAGGCAAGATCTACCAGCGCCCCTTCGGCGGCCACATGCAGAATTACGGTGAAGGCCCACCGGTGCAGCGCACCTGTGCCGCCGCCGACCGTACCGGTCACGCCATTCTGCACACGCTTTATGGCCAGTCGCTGCGCAACAATGCGGAATTCTTCATCGAATATTTCGCGCTCGACCTCATCATGGCGCCGGATGGCCGCTGCACTGGCGTCGTTGCCTGGAACCTCGATGACGGCACGATCCACCGCTTCGCCGCCAAGATGGTGGTTCTGGCGACCGGCGGTTACGGCCGCGCCTATTTCTCGGCGACGTCTGCCCACACCTGCACCGGCGACGGCGGCGGCATGATCGCCCGTGCGGGCCTGCCGCTTCAGGACATGGAATTCGTGCAGTTCCACCCGACCGGTATTTATGGCGCGGGCTGCCTCATCACTGAGGGCGCGCGCGGCGAAGGCGGCTATCTCGTCAACTCCGAAGGCGAACGCTTCATGGAGCGTTATGCACCTTCGGCGAAAGACCTTGCCTCGCGTGACGTTGTCTCGCGCTGCATGACGATGGAAATCCGTGAAGGCCGCGGCGTCGGCAAGAACAAGGACCACATCTTCCTGCATCTCGATCATCTCGATCCGGCGATCCTGCATGAGCGTCTTCCGGGCATCTCCGAAAGCGCCAAGATTTTCGCCGGCGTTGACGTGACCCGCGAGCCGATCCCGGTCCTGCCGACGGTTCACTACAACATGGGCGGCATTCCGACCAACTATTGGGGTGAAGTGCTGAATGCCGATGCCAACAACCCGGAGCGTATCGCGCCCGGCCTGATGGCGGTCGGCGAAGCCGGTTGCGCCTCGGTTCACGGCGCCAACCGTCTTGGCTCCAACTCGCTGATCGACCTTGTGGTCTTCGGTCGTGCCGCCGCCATCCGCGCCGCTCAGGTCATCAACCGTGACGAGGCGATTCCCGCTCTCGATACGGCTGCCTGCGACAGGATCATGGAACGCTTTGACAGCCTACGTTATGCCAATGGCTCGACGCCAACGGCGGTGCTGCGTGATAAGATGCAGCGCGCCATGCAGGACGACGCGGCAGTGTTCCGCACACAGGAATCGCTCGAAAGCGGCTGCCGCCGTCTCTCGGCGATCTGGAAGGAACTGCCCGACGTCAAGGTCACCGACCGTTCGATGGTCTGGAATTCCGACCTGGTCGAAACGCTCGAGTTGCATAACCTCATGGCCAATGCCATCACCACGGTCTACGGCGCGGAAGCGCGTAAGGAAAGCCGCGGTTCGCATGCCCGCGAGGATTTCGTCGACGGTCCGTTCGGTGGTCGCGACGACGTGAACTGGCGCAAGCATACGCTTGCCTGGGTCAGCCCCGAAGGCGACGTGAAGCTCGACTATCGCCCGGTTCACACCGACCTGATCGCCGACGGCATCGATCCGAAAAAGATCGAGCCGAAGGCGCGTGTCTACTGATTTGAGGAACTGGATATGGTTGAACTTGCTCTCCCCAAGAATTCCCAGATCAACGAAGGCAAAGTCTGGCCGAAGCCGGATGGTGCCAAGAATGTGCGCGAATACCGCGTCTATCGCTGGAACCCGGATGACGGCCAGAACCCGCGCATCGACACTTTCTATATTGATGTCGATGATTGCGGACCGATGGTTCTCGATGCGCTTCTTTACATCAAGAACAACATCGACCCGACGCTGACGCTGCGCCGCTCCTGCCGCGAAGGCATCTGCGGTTCCTGCGCGATGAACATCGACGGCACCAATACGCTCGCCTGCACCAAGGGCATGGACGAGATCAACGGCACGGTGAAGGTTTATCCGCTGCCGCATATGCCTGTCGTGAAGGACCTTGTTCCTGACCTGTCGAACTTCTACGCCCAGCACCGCTCGATCGAGCCCTGGCTGAAGACGGTTTCGCCCACACCCGCCAAGGAATGGAAGCAGAGCCATGAGGATCGCCTGAAGCTGGACGGTCTTTATGAGTGCATTCTCTGCGCCTGCTGCTCCACGTCCTGTCCCAGCTACTGGTGGAATGGCGACCGTTATCTGGGTCCGGCCGTTCTGTTGCAGGCCTATCGCTGGCTGATCGACAGCCGCGATGAGGCGACCGGCGAGCGTCTCGACAATCTCGAGGACCCGTTCCGTCTCTATCGCTGCCATACGATCATGAACTGCGCGCAGGCTTGCCCGAAGGGCTTGAACCCGGCCAAGGCGATTGCGGAAATCAAGAAGATGATGGTTGAGCGCCGCGTCTGAGGACGAATCGCCGACCACAGAGATTTATCGGGCCGCGGTCTCGACCGTGGCCCTTTTTTCAACCCGGCGTGGGAAAATTCGGTAAAAATTGACCGAAATGGTAATTATCCCGGCCATCGCTTGCGCAAGATAAGGCTTTGGTAATAATTCAGCCTTCTTGTTTGATCATCGTCTTTCCGGAAGCGAGAGAATCGGGAGCTTGATATGCAATTCAGATATGTGGTGACGGGCCTTGCGGTTGTGATGAGCCTTGCCGGTTGCCAACGTACCTCCTACGATTACAACAACAACGCCAGCAACAATCCCGGTTATACGCCGCCCCTGCAGGCGCAGCCGGTGCCCTCCGTTCAGTCTGGCGCCCTGCCGCCGCCCGGTGGTGCCAACGGCAGCCAGTTCCCGTCGGCGCCTGCTTCGGCGACACCCGGCGGCACCAATGTTGCATCCGCTGCTCCACCGGCAACAGCTCTCGACGTGACCAAGGAATCCATGGTCGGCAACTGGCGCGTTTCTAATGGCGGGGCCAATTGCGATATGTTCCTGACGCTCACCAATCTGGGCAGCGGATCGCGTGGCGGCACGCGTGGTTGCTCCGGCGAGCTGACGGCGATGGGGTCCTGGGAAGTATCCGGCAAGATGGTCGTCTTCAAGAATCGCTCGGGTGACACGATCGGCCGCGTCTACAAGAGCGCAGACGCACGCTTCGACGGCACGACCAATAGCGGGCAGCCGCTCAGCCTCAGCCGATGAGTCGTTCCGGTGCAGCCGGAACGTTCATTCTGCTCTAAGCCATTCCATTCGTCGCGGGTTCCGTGCTGCATCCGCGACCGGGGCGTCTTTTCATGAAGCCATTGCCTGATTACAATCATAGTGTCGTTGAACAGCTCAACGCATTGACGGCAGCTGGCACCTTGCAGGCCGATGCCGCCCAGCTTGGTGTGGCGGCCCATCTCGACAGAATTCTCGCCGATCTGAAGGCCCGCAAGCCTGCCAAGAAGAAGAGCGCGCTCGGCTGGATGTTCGCACGCAAGGCCGGTCCAGCAACGACGGTGAAAGGGCTTTATGTCTATGGCAGTGTCGGCCGCGGCAAGACGATGCTGATGGACATGTTTTACGAAATGGCGCCCGTTTCTTCCAAGCGGCGTTGCCATTTTCATGAATTCATGGCGGATGTGCATAATCGTGTGCATGCGCACCGGCAGAAGCTGAAGAATGGCGAGACCAAACAGGCCGATCCGATTCCGCCTGTCGCCGCCCAGCTTCTGGCGGAGGCCGAACTCCTGTGTTTCGATGAATTCACCGTGACGGATATTGCTGATGCGATGATCCTCGCGCGGCTATTCAGCGAGCTCTTCGCCAATGGCTGCACATTGGTGACGACCTCCAATGTCGTTCCGGACAATCTCTACAAGGATGGTCTCAATCGCGGCCTGTTCCTGCCCTTTGTCGAGCTGCTGAAGAAGCATGTGGAGGTGGTGACGCTGGACAGTCCCACCGATTATCGGATGGAGAAGCTGGAAAGCCTGCCGGTCTATGTGACGCCGCTTGATGGCGCGGCCGATCAGGCGATGGATATGGCGTGGCGGCACATGACCGGCGGGCACCTTGTTGCGCCAACCGAGATACCCATGAAGGGTCGTTCCATCCTGGTGCCGCGCGCCAGCGGCCGTGTGGCGCGTTTTTCCTTTTCCGACCTTTGCGAGAAGCCGCTCGGGGCTTCCGACTTCCTTGCCATCGCCAATCGTTTCGACACGGTCTTCATCGACCACATTCCATTTTTAAACGCGGACAAACGAAACGAAACCAAGCGTTTCATCATCCTCATCGACGCGCTTTATGATCACAGCGTCAGGCTGTTCGCGTCGGCGGCAGCGATGCCGGAAGAGCTGCTCGGCAAACGCAAGGGGACGGAAGGTTTCGAGTTCGATCGCACCGCCTCGCGTCTGTTTGAAATGCGTAGCGCCGATTATCTGGCGCTTCATCAAGAAAAACGGCAGAAAGTTTGACACTTTCGTGACGCATTTTCTTACGTTTACGTAAGAAAATATTGATCTAAACGATTGAAAATACTCAGCAGAAAAGAATCTGTTGCCTATTTTGGCCAATGGGTCTAATCGGAGTGCGACAATTTGGCTGCCGGTTTGGCGCGGTGAAATTGAATTGAAGCTCAAGAGGAAGCATTCGATGGCTCGCAAAAAGATTGCACTTATTGGTTCTGGCATGATCGGCGGCACGCTGGCGCATCTGGCCAGCCTGAAGGAACTGGGCGATATCGTCCTCTTCGATATTGCTGACGGCATCCCGCAGGGCAAGGGCCTGGATATTGCCCAGTCCGGCCCGGTTGAAGGCTTCAATGCAAAGCTCACCGGCGCATCCGATTACGCTGCCATCGAAGGCGCTGACGTCTGCATCGTCACCGCTGGTGTTGCCCGCAAGCCCGGCATGAGCCGCGACGATCTTCTCGGCATCAACCTCAAGGTCATGGAACAGGTCGGCGCCGGCATCAAAAAATACGCGCCGAACGCTTTCGTCATCTGCATCACCAATCCGCTCGACGCCATGGTCTGGGCGCTGCAGAAGTTCTCCGGCCTGCCGAAGAACAAGGTCGTCGGCATGGCCGGCGTTCTCGACAGCGCGCGTTTCCGCCTCTTCCTCGCCGAAGAGTTCAACGTTTCGGTTGAAGACGTCACCGCCTTCGTTCTCGGCGGCCACGGCGACACCATGGTGCCGCTCGCCCGTTACTCCACCGTTGCCGGCGTTCCGCTGACCGATCTCGTAAAGATGGGCTGGCTGACCGCCGAGCGTCTCGAAGAGATCATCCAGCGCACCCGTGACGGCGGCGCCGAAATCGTTGGTCTCTTGAAGACCGGCTCGGCCTATTACGCCCCGGCTGCCTCGGCAATCGAGATGGCTGAATCCTACCTCAAGGACAAGAAGCGCGTTCTGCCCGCCGCTGCCCACCTTTCGGGCCAGTATGGCGTAGACGACATGTATGTCGGCGTTCCCACCATCATCGGTGCAGGCGGTATCGAGCGCATCATCGAGATCGAACTCAACAAGGAAGAAGAGGCTGCCTTCCAGAAGTCCGTCGGCGCTGTCGCTGGTCTCTGCGAAGCCTGCATCAACATCGCTCCGTCGCTGAAGTAACAACTTCAAGCGGTTCCAAACAGGGATTATTCCATGAATATTCACGAATATCAGGCCAAGGCTCTTCTGAAGGGCTACGGCGCGCCGGTTGCTGAAGGCGTTGCCATTCTCAAGGTCGAAGAAGCTGAAGCTGCCGCAAAGCAGCTTCCGGGCCCGCTCTATGTCGTCAAGAGCCAGATCCATGCTGGCGGCCGCGGCAAGGGCAAGTTCAAGGAACTCGGCCCGGACGCCAAGGGCGGCGTTCGTCTGGCCAAGTCCATTGAAGAAGTCGTTTCCCACGCCAAGGACATGCTCGGCAACACGCTGGTAACGGCGCAGACGGGCGATGCCGGCAAGCAGGTCAACCGTCTCTATATCGAAGACGGCGCTGATATCGCTCGCGAACTCTATTGCTCGCTGTTGGTAGACCGTTCGGTCGGCCAGGTTGCCTTCGTGGTTTCCACTGAAGGCGGCATGGACATCGAAGCCGTCGCCCACGACACGCCTGAAAAGATCCACACCATCGCCATCAACCCTGAAAAGGGCGTTTCCGATGCCGACGTTGCTGCGATCTCCAAGGCGCTTGAGCTTGACGGCGTTGCAGCCGAAGATGCCACGTCGCTCTTCCCGATCCTTTACAAGGCCTTCAGCGAGAAGGACATGGCTCTCCTCGAGATCAACCCGCTGATCGTCATGGAAAATGGCCATCTGCGCGTTCTCGACGCCAAGGTTTCCTTCGACGGCAACGCCATGTTCCGCCATGACGACGTCAAGGCGCTGCGCGACGAGACCGAAGAAGACGCCAAGGAAATCGAAGCCTCCAAGTGGGACCTCGCTTACGTCGCCCTCGACGGCAATATCGGCTGCATGGTCAACGGCGCAGGTCTTGCGATGGCCACCATGGACATCATCAAGCTTTACGGCAAGGAGCCGGCAAACTTCTGCGACGTCGGCGGCGGCGCCGGCAAGGAGAAGGTTGCGGCAGCTTTCAAGATCATCACTGCCGACCCGAAGGTCGAGGGCATCCTCGTCAACATCTTCGGTGGCATCATGAAGTGCGACGTTATCGCCGAGGGCGTTATCGCCGCGGTGAAGGAAGTCGGTCTGCAGGTTCCGCTCGTTGTTCGCCTCGAAGGCACCAACGTCGAACTTGGCAAGAAGCTTCTGAATGAATCGGGCCTTGCGATTACGGCTGCTGACGATTTGGACGACGCAGCCAAGAAGATCGTCGCGGCGATCAACGGCTAATTGAGGGACCGGAAATAATGTCTATTCTCGTTAATAAAGACACCAAGATCCTCGTTCAGGGTCTGACCGGCAAGACCGGTACCTTCCACACCGAACAGGCGCTTGCCTATTACGGCACGCAGATGGTCGGCGGCATTCATCCGAAGAAGGGTGGCGAAACCTGGACCGGTTCCAAGGGCGAAACCCTGCCGATCTTCGCAACGGTTGCCGAAGCCAAGGAAAAGACCGGTGCAGATGCATCCGTGATCTATGTTCCGCCGGCAGGTGCAGCAGACGCGATCATCGAAGCCATCGATGCGGAAATTCCGTTCATCACCTGCATCACCGAAGGCATCCCGGTCATGGACATGGTCCGCGTCAAGGCTCGCCTCGACCGTTCGAAGTCCCGCCTGCTCGGCCCGAACTGCCCCGGCATCCTGACGCCGGAAGAATGCAAGATCGGCATCATGCCGGGCTCCATTTTCCGTAAGGGTTCGGTCGGTATCGTTTCGCGCTCCGGCACGCTGACCTATGAAGCCGTGTTCCAGACGTCCAACGAAGGCCTCGGCCAGACGACGGCTGTCGGCATCGGCGGCGACCCGGTCAAGGGCACCGAGTTCATCGACGTCTTGGAAATGTTCCTCGCTGACGACGCCACGCAGTCGATCATCATGATCGGCGAAATTGGCGGTTCGGCTGAAGAAGATGCGGCGCAGTTCCTGATCGACGAAGCCAAGAAGGGCCGCAAGAAGCCGATGGCCGGCTTTATCGCAGGCCGTACGGCTCCGAAGGGCCGCACCATGGGCCACGCCGGTGCTGTCGTTTCCGGCGGCAAGGGCGATGCGGAATCCAAGATCGCTGCCATGGAAGCAGCGGGCATCAAGGTATCGCCTTCCCCGGCGCGCCTCGGCAAGACGCTGGTTGAAGTCCTCAAGGGCTGAGACCACATGAAACCGGTAACGGGCGGCGCGGCTTCAAGCTCGCGCTGCCCGATGCCGCACGAAGACAAACAGACGGCATACCGCCTCGGCGGCAGACAGCAATAATCAAAGCGGCAGGCCGGTCGAACGGCCCTAACGGCATCGAGGAGGCGGACGGACAAGTCCGCAAGAACACAATGGCAAGGCAAGAAGCGAACGAGCAGTTTCAGATCACGTCGTTTCTGGACGGCGCGAATGCAGCCTATATCGAGCAGCTCTATGCCCGGTACGAAGAGGACCCCTCTTCCGTGTCGCCGGAGTGGCAGAGCTTCTTCAAGGCACTGTCCGATAATCCGGAAGATGTGAAGAAGGCGGCCAAGGGCGCCTCCTGGAAGCGTGCCAACTGGCCGATCCCGGCAAATGGCGACCTAGTTTCCGCACTTGATGGCAACTGGGCCACGGTCGAAAAGGCCATCGAAAAGAAGGTTCAGGCAAAGGCTGAGGCCAAGAGCGCCGATACCGGCAAGCCGGTCAGCGAAGCCGAAGTGCTGCAGGCGACCCGTGACAGCGTTCGCGCCATCATGATGATCCGCGCCTACCGCATGCGCGGCCACCTGCATGCCAAGCTCGATCCACTCGGTATTGCCGTTGCCGTCGAGGACTATAACGAGCTTTCGCCGAAGTCCTACGGCTTTGAAGAAAGCGATTACGACCGCAAGATTTTCATCGATAACGTGCTCGGCCTCGAATATGCGACCGTGCGCGAGATGATCGATATTCTGGAGCGCACCTATTGCTCCACTATCGGCGTCGAATTCATGCACATGTCCAGCCCGGAAGAGAAGGCCTGGATTCAGGAGCGCATCGAAGGTCCGGACAAGGGCGTTGCCTTCACGGCCGAAGGCAAGAAGGCCATTCTGTCAAAGCTGGTCGAAGCCGAAGGTTATGAGCAGTTCCTCGACGTGCGTTTCAAGGGCACCAAGCGTTTCGGCCTCGATGGCGGTGAATCGCTGATCCCGGCGCTCGAGCAGATCATCAAGCGCGGCGGCCAGGAAGGTCTCGAAGAAGTCGTTCTCGGCATGGCCCACCGCGGCCGCCTGAACGTTCTGACCAACGTCATGGGCAAGCCGCACCGCGCCGTATTCCACGAGTTCAAGGGTGGTTCGTTCAAGCCAGACGACGTCGAAGGTTCGGGTGACGTGAAGTATCACCTTGGTGCCTCCTCCGACCGCGAGTTCGACGGCAACAAGGTTCACCTGTCGCTGACGGCCAACCCGTCGCATCTTGAAATCGTCAACCCTGTCGTCATGGGCAAGGCCCGTGCCAAGCAGGACCAGCTGGCCAAGGTGTGGGAAGGCGATGTCATTCCGCTTTCCGAGCGCGCCAAGGTTCTGCCGCTGCTTCTGCACGGCGATGCCGCTTTTGCGGGCCAGGGCGTGGTTGCTGAAATTCTCGGCCTCTCCGGCCTGCGCGGTCACCGTGTTGCCGGTACCATGCACTTCATCATCAACAACCAGATCGGCTTTACGACGAACCCGGCCTTCTCCCGTTCGTCGCCCTATCCGTCCGACGTCGCCAAGATGATCGAAGCGCCGATCTTCCACGTCAACGGTGACGATCCGGAAGCTGTGACCTATGCGGCCAAGGTTGCCACCGAATACCGCATGAAGTTCCACAAGCCCGTCGTCGTGGACATGTTCTGCTACCGCCGCTTCGGCCACAACGAAGGCGACGAGCCGGCGTTCACGCAGCCGAAGATGTACAAGGTCATCCGCGGCCACAAGACCGTCGCGCGCATCTATGCCGACCGTCTGATCGCCGAAGGCCTGCTCAGCGAAGGCGAATTCGAAAAGATGAAGGCCGACTGGCGCGCCCATCTCGAGCAGGAATTCGAGGCGGGGCAGTCCTACAAGCCGAACAAGGCCGACTGGCTGGACGGTCAGTGGTCCGGCCTGCGTGCCGCCGACAATGCGGATGAGCAGCGTCGCGGCAAGACCGGCGTGCCGATGAAGCAGCTGAAGGAAATCGGCAAGAAACTGTCGACCATTCCGGAGGGTTTCAACGCCCACCGCACGATCCAGCGTTTCATGGAAAACCGCTCGCAGATGGTCGAGACCGGCGAAGGCATCGATTGGGCGATGGCGGAAGCGCTTGCTTTCGGTTCGCTCGCCGTCGAAGGCCACAAGATCCGCCTCTCCGGTCAGGATTGCGAACGCGGCACCTTCTCGCAGCGCCATTCGGTTCTCTACGATCAGGAAACCGAAGAGCGTTACATCCCGCTCGCAAACCTCGCGCCGACGCAGGCCCGTTACGAAGTCATCAACTCGATGCTTTCGGAAGAAGCCGTCCTTGGTTTTGAATATGGCTACTCGCTCGCCCGTCCGAATGCGCTGACGCTCTGGGAAGCCCAGTTCGGCGACTTCGCCAACGGCGCACAGGTGGTGTTCGACCAGTTCATCTCGTCGGGTGAACGCAAGTGGCTGCGCATGTCCGGTCTCGTCTGCCTTCTGCCGCATGGTTACGAAGGCCAGGGTCCGGAACATTCGTCCGCCCGTCTGGAGCGCTGGCTGCAGATGTGCGCGGAAGACAACATGCAGGTCGCCAACTGCACGACGCCGGCAAACTACTTCCACATCCTGCGCCGCCAGGTGAAGCGCGACTTCCGCAAGCCGCTGATCCTGATGACGCCGAAGTCGCTGCTGCGTCACAAGCGCGCCACCTCTTCGCTGGCCGAGCTTGCAGGCGAGTCCTCCTTCCACCGTCTCCTGTGGGACGATGCTGAAGTCATCAAGGACGGCCCGATCAAGCTGCAGAAGGATTCGAAAATCCGCCGTGTCGTCATGTGCACGGGCAAGGTCTATTATGATCTGCTGGAAGAACGTGAGAAGCGCGGCATCGACGATATCTATCTGCTGCGTATCGAACAGCTCTATCCGTTCCCGGCCAAGGCGCTCATCAACGAACTGTCGCGTTTCCGCAATGCGGAGATGGTCTGGTGCCAGGAAGAGCCGAAGAACATGGGTGCGTGGTCGTTTATCGACCCTTACCTGGAATGGGTCCTGGCGCATATCGACGCCAAGTACCAGAAGGTCCGTTACACGGGCCGTCCGGCTGCCGCCTCTCCGGCGACCGGCCTGATGTCCAAGCATCTGGCGCAGCTTGCTGCGTTCCTGGAAGACGCGCTGGGAGAGTGAGAACTCTCCCGCATCGCCCCGCAAAAAAGACACCTGAATAACGGAACTAGATCATGGCCACTGAAATCCGCGTACCAACCCTCGGCGAATCCGTCAGCGAAGCGACCGTCGGCACCTGGTTCAAGAAGGTCGGCGACACCGTCAAGGCCGACGAACCTCTCGTTGAACTGGAAACCGACAAGGTTACCGTCGAAGTCCCGGCGCCTGCCTCTGGCGTTCTGACTGAAATCGTTGCGCAGAACGGCGAGACCGTTGGGCTCGACGCGCTTCTCGGCCAGATCGCCGAAGGTGCTGCCGGCGCTGCGACCTCCGCACCGGCTGCCGAACCGGCAAAGCCTGCTGCTGCCGCGGCCGCCGCTCCGGCTCCCGCTGCTTCTGCCGCAAGCGCCATGCCGCCGGCACCTGCCGCTGGCAAGCTGCTTGCTGAAAACAACCTGTCTGCCGATCAGGTCGACGGTTCCGGCAAGCGTGGCCAGGTGCTGAAGGGCGATGTGCTCGCTGCTGTCGCCAAGGGCGTTTCGGCACCCGCCGCCGCTCCGGCTCCTGCTGCTGCACCGCGTCCGGTTTCCGCCGAACAGGATCAGGTTCGCGAAGAGCGTGTGAAGATGACGCGCCTGCGTCAGACCATCGCCAAGCGCCTCAAGGACGCGCAGAACACCGCCGCCATGCTCACCACTTACAACGAAGTGGACATGAGCGCGGTTATGGACCTGCGTAACCGTTACAAGGACGTGTTCGAGAAAAAGCATGGCGTCAAGCTCGGCTTCATGGGCTTCTTCACCAAGGCCGTGACCCACGCGCTGAAGGAACTGCCTGCCGTCAACGCCGAAATCGACGGCACGGACATCATCTACAAGAACTATTGTCACGTCGGCATGGCTGTCGGCACGGACAAGGGTCTTGTCGTTCCGGTCATCCGCGATGCCGACCAGCTTTCCATCGCCGGCGTCGAAAAGGAACTCGGCCGTCTTGCGAAGGCGGCGCGCGATGGTTCGCTCGGCATGGCCGACATGCAGGGCGGCACCTTCACCATCACCAATGGTGGCGTTTACGGCTCGCTGATGTCTTCGCCAATCCTCAATGCACCGCAGTCGGGTATTCTTGGCATGCACAAGATCCAGGAGCGTCCGGTCGCCATCGGCGGGCAGGTCGTCATTCGGCCGATGATGTATCTGGCGCTCTCCTACGATCACCGTATCGTTGACGGCAAGGAAGCCGTGACCTTCCTCGTTCGCGTCAAGGAAAGCCTCGAGGATCCGGAACGTCTGGTTCTTGATCTCTAATCGCTCTTGCTTTTCGTTTCAGCGGGGCTTCAAGTGAAGCCCCGCTGAAAGACTAACAGGGAGAGCAGACGTGCAGCCGACATTTCTAGCCGCTTCGCCTTTTTTGCCGCTTGTCGGTCTGAGCGTTCTTCTCCTCGTCGTGCACGTCATGTTGCAGGGGATGACGGCGACCACGGAATTCGGGCTTGAATGGAATGCCGGCCCGAGGGATGGCAGCCGAGAGCCGAAGGGCAGGCTTTCCGGCCGTGCCTCACGCGCGTCTGCGAATTTCCGGGAAACATATCCGGCTTTTCTGGCGCTCGCTTTCGGAGTCATCATGGCGGGTGATCCTGCCGGTCTGGCGCTCACTGGCGCCTGGATCTGGCTGATCTGCCGGGTGATCTATATTCCGCTCTATCTGGCGGGCATCCCCTATATACGGTCTTTCGTCTGGCTGGGGTCGATGCTCGGGCTGGCGCTCATGTTTGTCGTGCTGATGTTCTGAAGGCTGCTTTACGATGCATCAATATCTCATCGAACTTGCATCCCTGATGGCGATTTTCTCCTTCGCGATCGTGTCGCCTGGCGCCGATCTCGCCATGGTTATGCGTCAGGCGATGGTGCATGGGCGCAAGCAGGCCATTATCACCAGCTTCGGCGTCGGGACATCGCTGATGTTCCATGTCACCTATACGATCCTCGGCCTTGGCCTGATCATTTCCCAGTCGATCTATCTCTTCAACATCGTCAAATGGCTGGGTGTCGCCTATCTGATCTATATCGGCATCAAGGCGTTGCGCGCTGGCAAGACCGAATTTCCCGCTGCCGAAGGTGAAGACGTTCAGGCGAAAAGCAGTCAGACGGCGCTGAAGGCGTTTACGCTCGGTTTTGCGGCCAACGCGCTCAACCCCAAGCCGGTGTTTTTCTTCCTGTCGATCTTTTCGACGGTGGTTCACGCCCACACGCCGGTGGCCGTCAAATTCGGATACGGTCTCGTCATGGCAAGCTGCCTCATCCTTTGGTTCGTCGGCGTCAGCCTGTTCATGACGACACCACGGATGCGCGCCGCGTTTCAGCGCGCCAGCCAATGGATCGACCGCACCAGCGGGGTGGTTTTCATCGCCCTCGGTATAAAACTCGCAACGGAAAAAGCGGCCTGAGTTTCAGGTCAAATGGAAGCTGGGCAATGATCCGATATCTTGCCCCTATAAAGCAGGAACCAGAACATGGCATATGATGTAGTTGTAATCGGCACCGGCCCCGGCGGTTATGTTTGCGCGGTCAAGGCGGCGCAGCTGGGCCTCAAGGTCGCTGTCATCGAAAAGCGCGCGACCTATGGCGGCACCTGCCTCAATGTCGGCTGCATTCCCTCCAAGGCGCTGCTGCACGCGTCCGAAACCTTCGCGCATGTTGCCCATGGTGTCGACTCGCTCGGCATCGAAGTTGCAGCGCCCAAGCTGAACCTTGAAAAGATGATGGGTCACAAGGACGGCGTGGTGAAGGCCAATGTCGATGGCGTTGCCTTCCTGTTCAAGAAGAACAAGATCGATGCTTTCCAGGGCACCGGCAAGGTTGTGTCGGCCGGCAAGGTTTCCGTCACCAACGACAAGGGCGAGACACAGGAAATCGAAGCAAAGAATATCGTCATCGCCACGGGTTCTGACGTTGCCGGCATTCCGGGTGTTCAGGTTGATATCGATGAAAGCGTCATCGTGTCCTCCACCGGCGCAATCGCTCTCTCCAAGGTTCCGGAAAAGCTGATCGTTGTCGGCGGCGGCGTCATCGGCCTTGAACTCGGTTCGGTCTGGTCGCGTCTCGGCTCCAAGGTTACCGTCGTCGAATATCTCGACAACATTCTCGGCGGCATGGATGCCGAAGTTTCCAAGCAGGCGCAGCGTCTGCTCGCCAAGCAGGGCCTCGATTTCAAGCTCGGCGCAAAGGTAACGGCTGTTGAAAAGGCCGCTGCCGGCGCCAAGGTCGTGTTCGAGCCGGTCAAGGGCGGCGCTGCCGAAACGCTGGAAGCAAACGTCGTGCTGATCTCCACCGGCCGCAAGCCCTACACCGAAGGTCTCGGCCTTGCCGAAGCTGGTGTCGTGCTCGACAGCCGTGGCCGCGTTGAAATCGACGGCCACTACAAGACCAATGTCGACGGCATCTATGCGATCGGCGACGTGGTGAAGGGCCCGATGCTGGCGCACAAGGCGGAAGACGAGGGTGTTGCGCTTGCGGAAATCCTTGCCGGCCAGCGCGGTCACGTGAATTACGACGTCATTCCGGCAGTCGTTTACACGCAGCCGGAAGTGGCTTCCGTCGGCAAGACCGAAGAGGAACTCAAGGCCGCCGGCGTCGCTTACAAGGTTGGCAAGTTCCCCTTCACCGCCAATGGCCGCGCCCGCGCCATGCAGGTGACGGATGGTTTCGTGAAGATCCTTGCCGACAAGGAAACCGACCGGGTTCTCGGTGGTCACATTGTCGGCTTCGGCGCTGGCGAAATGATCCACGAGATCACCGTACTGATGGAATTTGGCGGTTCCTCGGAAGATCTCGGCCGCACCTGCCATGCGCACCCGACCATGTCGGAAGCCGTGAAGGAAGCGGCGCTGGCAACGTTCTTCAAGCCGATCCACATGTGATCGGCGTTTGAGCCCGACGCTCGAATATTAAATTTCCGTCATCTGCTGAACCCCGGCTTGCCATGCAGGCCGGGGTTTCTCATACTCGCGCTAAAGCCTGTCTAACCTTTTGATAAAAGGCAATAAAATGGCGCATTCCACTCAAGTCTCCTTCTCCATTCCGCAGCGTGTCATCCATTGGACAATGGCGCTTCTGATTTTCTTCAACCTCTTGTTTCCCGATGCCATGGCCCATGCCTACCGGCTGATGCGGCGGGGTGAAACATTGACGCCAGATCAGATTTCTTCTGCCAATATCCATGCCTATGTCGGCTTCGCCGTGCTGTTTCTTGCGGTACTGCGCTTCTGTCTGCGGCTGATCCAGGGCGTTCCGCCACATCCGCCTGAGGAGCCGCGTGTCGCGCAGATTGCCGCCAAGGTGGCGCATTTTACGCTTTACGCGCTGTTCTTCATCCTGCCACTCTCCGGCATCGCCGCCTATTACTTGGGCGTAGGCGCGGCAGGGGAGCTACACTCCGGCCCGTTCAAGGTGCTGATGTGGGTTTTGATCGCGGGCCATGTCGCGGCTGTCCTTGTTCACCAGTTCTATTGGCGCACCAATCTCCTCCGGCGCATGACACACGGCTGAGCGGCGGTTTGTCACGTTCCCCCTGCCGCGTAAAAACGGCATGTTTCCCTTGCTGCAAAGGAGCGGCTGGGGATCAAAGATGCCAAATATTGAAGATATATTGCCAGGTGCCGATTGGTACGATTGCTTTCAGGGTGAATTGACAACGCCGGTAACGTCATCGCTCGATGTGAGCAGGCTTTTTCTGGAGCATCCTCCGACGTGGATCAGCGGCCTGATGTCGCTTCGAAACGGTATCGTTTCGATGGTCGGTTTAAAAACGGTCGAGCTGGCGGCGGGCAGTTCTGCGGGCGGGTTCCCGGTCATCACCTCCACGCCAGAGCGAACAGTCCTCGGCTTTGATGACCACCACCTCGATTTTCGCATCGTCATCGATCTCGAAGATGCGGCAGACCGCCAGCTGGCGAGCGTCACCACCATTGTCCGGCGCAAGAACCTGTTCGGTCGGTTTTATCTTCTTCTCGTTGGTCCGTTTCACCGCCGCATCGTGCCTGCGACGATGCGACCGTTCTGCGCCTCTATCTGGCCCGTCGAAACAGGAACTCCGGTCACTCAACCCGCGTCAGCGTGAAGCCTTTCGCGCGCAGCAGTTCCACGAGGCCTCCTTCGCCCGGCAGGTGCAGCGCGCCGACGGCCATGAAGACATTACCCTTGGCAAGCTCATTGGTGGAGCGGTCCGCCATCACATGGTTGCGATCGGTGATGATGCGCTGTTCGAAAGCGGCGTAGCCCTTATCGTTGTCGGCGGCCTTCTTGGGATCCAGACTTTTCAGCATCGGCATGGTCATGCCGATGTCGCCCGCGACGTAAAGATCGGTCATGGTCGTCATCACGTCATCCATGCGGTCGCCAAGCTCAAGCGTTTCGATAAGCGCCTGCAGATGAAATTCCATCGGCAGTTCGGACATGGCGGTCAGTTGTTCGACCATTGTCTCCAGCCCGACGAGGCGCTTTCCGTTCGCAACCGCATCTTCGGCAAGCTTCTTGTCGAGAAAGGAAAGGCCCGTTGCCTTGCGGGCAAACTCGCAGGCGGGAAGGGCAACGAAGCTCGAGAGCATCCAGGGCTTCATGCGCGACACGGCATTGAGTGGAATGCCGCGCTCCTTCAGGCCCTTTTCGAGGCGCGCGACATTGTCGGGCGGCAGGATGTCGGTGATCGATTTGCCGTCCAGAAACATGGTGAGTTCGGGCTTGCCCAGCAGGGATGCCGCTATTTTCTTGTCATCAAGGATCTCGTCCGATTCCACGATGACAGTCGCTGCCTTCTCAAAGGCGGGGCTGGCGGCGGCCGGCATCTCCAGAACGCGCGGATCGGTCACATGCATGGTGCCGAGAAGATAGGATGGGGCCGTATCTGCCTTTTCGATACGCCAGAAATTGCCCTTGCCGTTCGGGATCGCGGCCGCTTCCTGTTCGATCTTGGCGAAGGCTTCAGGATCGGTCTTGCGCATGTCAACGAGAATGTCGCTGCCCGCGCAGGTGATCGTCTGCTCGGCGGCTTCCGCTTCACTGAGTGACAGCAAGGTCATGAGCAGGATGGCAACGGCGGTGACATGCAGGGCGGCCAGCAGCCAGAGCAGCGCGTCGCCGGTCTTGCCCATCAGGGTGGCGGTGAGATTTTGAGGCTTTATCAGGCTGTGCATCGGTCCAATCCGGTTCTTGTTCGCTTATAGAACGGCGGTTTGGACGTCTGGTTAATGCCTATGGTTAACCATTTTTCTGCTTCATGCGCGAGGGTGCGCGTTGTCGTAGATTTCAAGCAATCTTGCCGTATCCACCCCGGTATAGACCTGTGTGGTGGAGAGGCTGGCATGGCCGAGCAGTTCCTGAATGGTGCGCAGATCCCCACCGCCGGCCAGAAGATGGGTGGCGAAGGAATGGCGCAACGCATGCGGGGTGGCGTTTTCCGGCAGGCCGAAAGCGCCGCGCAGCTTCTGCATTTCACGCTGGATGATGGCAGGCTGAAGCTTGCCGCCGCGTGCCCCGAGGAACATCGGTTCGTCCGCCGACAGGGCATAGGGGCAGAGCTTTTTGTATGTATCGACCGCTTCCGTCACCACCGCCAGCAGCGGCACGATCCGCGTCTTGTTGCCCTTGCCGGTGATGCGCAGGCTGCGCGCGCCGGGTGGGAAATCGGCCGGGGTAAGACCCAGTGCCTCGGAAATGCGCAGGCCACAGCCATAAAGCAGCGACAGAACCGCAGCGTTGCGGGCGGCAATCCAGGGTTCATCGTTCAACTGTGCCTCGGCCGTGGTGATCTTCAGCGCCTGACGGTCGGTCAGCGGCTTCGGTAGGGATTTTGGCTGTTTTGGCGAGCGCATTGCGGTGGCGCCGGCCGCATTGACGAGTCCCTTTTTCTGCAGGTGGTGCAGTAGCGAGCGCAGGCCCGCCAGATGCCGCCCAAGCGACCGCGCGCCGGCGCCCTCCTTGCGTCTATTGGCCAGAAAGGCGCGAAGATCAACGGGGCGCAGATCGGCAATATCGATTATGGAGGCTGGTTTGCCGATGTAGCCGGTCAGGAACGTCAGGAACTGACGCGTATCGCGCTCATAGGCCTCGACGGTGTTGTCGGAGAGGCGGCGCTCGCCTGCAAGCGCCGTCAGCCAGGCTTGGCGCTCGGCGAGCAGGTCGGGTTCGGCAAATGTCAGGATTTCGGTCACGCGGCGCTCCATTCCACAATTCGAAACTATGCGGTTATGGTCAGCATTTGGTTAAGAGGTGGACTTTGCGTGGTGCGCCCACTACATCCGGGCGGTTTCCTTTTTCCTGTCGCCGGGGCATGGTCGCCACATCATGGCAAAAGATTCGTCCGATCTGTTTGGGGCTCTGTTCGACCCGCCGTCGCCCACGCGCACGGTGCCCGTTCTTGTGCCCATGCCGGCGCCCGGGCCCTATAGCTACGCCGTGCCTGAAGATATGGTGGTGGAAACTGGTTCCGTCGTTCAGGTGCCGCTCGGCCCCCGGCAGGTGTTCGGCGTGGTGTGGGACGAAACCGGAGAGAAAGCTGTCGATCCGAAGAAGTTGCGGCCCATTACCAAGAGTTTCGAGTGCCCGCCCATGAAGACGGAAATGCGCCGCTTCGTGGACTGGGTCGCCGCCTATACGCTTTCTCCGCCCGGCCTCGTGGCACGCATGGCGTTGCGTGCGCCCGCCGCTTTCGATCCCGAACCGATGATCGAGGGGCTGCGGCTGACCGAAGGTAGGCCGGAGCGCCTGACCCCCGCCCGCGAACGGGTGATGGAGCTGGCGGCCGAAGGGCACGGCTGGACGAAGAGCGGACTTGCCCATGCTGCAGGCGTTTCGACCAGTGTCATCGACGGGCTTGTCAAACAGGGCGTGTTCGAGACGATATTCCTGCCCGCGCCGCCAGTGGTGCCCGAGCCTGACCCCGATTATGTCGAGCCGCGTCTGGAAGGCCCGCAGAGACAGGCGGCATCGGAGATTCTCGAGGATGTGCGCAAGGGCGGTTTTCACGTCTCGCTCATCGATGGCGTGACCGGCTCCGGCAAGACCGAGGTCTATTTCGAGGCCGTGGCCGAGACGCTCAGGCAAGGCAAGCAGGTCCTCATCCTGCTGCCCGAAATCGCGTTGACGGCGGCGTTTCTGGAGCGTTTCCAGGATCGTTTCGGCGCGAAACCGGCCGAATGGCATTCGGACCTGTCGCCGCGTATGCGCGAAAAGGTCTGGCGGCAGGCAGTGACCGGCGAGGTGAAGGTGGTGGCTGGGGCACGTTCGGCGCTTTTCCTGCCGTTCGACAATCTTGGTCTTATTATTGTCGATGAAGAGCACGACCCCGCTTACAAGCAGGAAGATCGTGTCTTCTATAATGCCCGCGACATGGCGGTGGTGAGGGCGCGTATCGCCGAATTCCCCGTCGTGCTGGTTTCGGCCACGCCTTCGGTGGAAAGCCAAGTCAACGGCAGTTCGGGGCGTTACAACACCATTCACCTGCATACGCGTTTCGGCGATGCGGCAATGCCCGATCTGCATCTTGTCGATATGCGCCGCCATCCGCCGGAAAGGGGAGGGTTTCTGTCACCCGTTCTGCTGCGCGGAATCGGCAAGACGATCGAGAAGGGCGAGCAGGCGCTGCTGTTCCTCAATCGACGCGGTTATGCGCCGCTGACGCTCTGCCGCGTCTGCGGCCATCGTTTTCAGTGCCCACAATGTTCCAGCTGGCTGGTGGAGCATCGTTTCCGCAATCAGTTGCAGTGCCATCAGTGCGGCCATAATGAGCTGACGCCCGACCATTGCCCGGAATGCGGCACCTTCGATCATCTCGTGGCCTGCGGGCCGGGTGTCGAGCGCATTGCCGAAGAGGTGGAGAAACATTTCCCCGATGCCCGCACCATCGTGCTCTCTTCCGATCTCATGGGCGTCAAGCGGTTGCGGTTGGAACTGGAGGCGATCGTCAAAGGCGAGGCGGATATCGTCATCGGCACGCAGCTCGTCGCCAAGGGGCATAACTTCCCGCTGATGACGCTCGTTGGCATCGTCGATGCCGATCTCGGCCTTGCCAATGGCGACCCGCGTGCGGCGGAGCGAACCTTCCAGCTGCTTTCGCAGGTGACGGGTCGCGCCGGACGGACGGGGCGCAAGAGTCATGGCCTGCTCCAGACCTATCAGCCGCAGCATCCGGTTATGCAGGCGATCGTCTCCGGTGACGCCTCGGCCTTTTACGAGAGGGAGATCGTGGAGCGCGAAAAGGCTGTCCTGCCGCCCTTCGGACGGCTTGCCTCGATCATCGTATCAGCCGATACGCGCGCAGAGGCGGAGACACATGCGCGTGGATTGCGGGCTGCGGCCCCGCAGGTAACCGGCATCATGCTGCTTGGCCCGGCGGAAGCGCCGCTCGCGCTCATCCGCGGCCGCCATCGCTTCCGGTTGCTGGTGCACGGGCGACGCAACTCCGACATGCAGTCGTTCCTGCGAACGCTTCTGGCAAATGGCCCTAAAGAGCGCGGCAGCGTGCATGTTCAGCTGGATATCGATCCGCAAAGTTTCCTTTGAACTTTAGCAAAGAAGGGCTTTTTCCTGCTGTCATGACCGTGTCATAACGCCAGCGGGAAACAGAATGATTTGGGGAACGATATGGAGTTTTATTTTCCGACCGAGTTCGGCGAACAATTGGCCTTCGGCGCGGCGGTGGTGTCAGCTGTCATCGGGCTGTTTTTCATGTTCGCACCCGGCTTGACGCTTCGCGCTTTCGGTCTGCTGCCCGCCGGCGAACGCCGGGATGGCTATGCGCTGGTGCGCTCGTCGCTTGCCGGCTTTTATCTGGGCCTCGGCGCCGCCGCCCTGCTTCTCGCCCAGCCCATGGTCTATCTCGCCTTCGGTGCGGCATTCGGCCTCAGCGTCTTCGGCGGGATACTCTCCATCCTCTCGGATGGTGGCGCAAGCATGCGGAATCTCTTACTTCTGGTTGTGCACTTTCTGCTCGCTGCATTCTCGTTGAGCTACGTCTTCGGCCTGGTCTGAAGCGGGTTTTTTGGCTTTTGCACCTCACAGGCGCTTGATCCAGAGCGAAATCGGAAAATTAAAACGCATTCCCCCTTGCCCAAACGGCGCTTTCCGCTATTACGCGTGTTGCGAGTCCCGGCGTCCTATGCTAGACGGACCGCGAAATTGGGAAAAGGCAGGGGGGAATTCCGGTCTTTTTCGGGGAAATTGAAACGATTTCAAGAATTTGATGCGGTGGAGCCCCATCGCTGATGGTCTTGGACGATTAGCAGGGAAAAAGTGCCCGTGGCAGAGACCTCCCAGGGAACATCCGGTGTAGCGGAAAGGTATGCGTCGTCGCTTTTCGAGCTTGCTTTGGAAGCGGGTACGGTCGAAGCGGTTCAGGCCGAACTGGACAAGTTTGGCGCACTTCTCGACGAAAGTGACGATTTGAAGCGTCTGGTTGCGAGCCCGGTGTTCTCCGCCGAGGACCAGTTCAAGGCAATCACCGCTATCTGCGAAAAGGCCGGCATCACCGGTCTTGCGCTGAATTTCCTCAAGGTTGTTGCGAATAACCGCCGTCTCTTCGCCGTTCCCGGCATGATCCGCGCCTACCGCACCATTGCTGCCGCCCATCGCGGCGAAATTACCGCCGAGGTCACCTCGGCACATGCGCTCGACGAGGCGCAGGAAACTGAACTGAAGGCGGCGCTGAAGAGCGTTACCGGCAAGGATGTGGCGGTTTCCGTTACCGTCGATCCCTCGATCCTCGGTGGTCTGATCGTCAAGGTCGGCTCCCGCCAGATCGATACGTCTCTTCGCACCAAACTTTCCACCCTTAAGCTTGCACTGAAAGAGGTTGGCTGATGGATATCCGCGCCGCGGAAATTTCCGCAATTCTGAAAGATCAAATCAAAAATTTCGGCAACGAGGCGGAAGTCTCGGAAGTCGGCCAGGTGCTTTCCGTCGGTGACGGTATTGCTCGCGTTTACGGTCTCGACAATGTTCAGGCTGGTGAAATGGTCGAGTTTCCGGGCGGCATCCGCGGCATGGCGCTCAACCTCGAAGCCGACAATGTCGGTGTGGTTATCTTCGGTTCCGACCGTGACATCAAGGAAGGCGACACCGTAAAGCGGACTGGCGCTATCGTTGACGTTCCCGTTGGTCCGGAACTGCTGGGCCGCGTCGTTGACGCGCTCGGTAACCCGATCGACGGCAAGGGCCCGATCAACGCCGCCAAGCGTTCGCGCGTTGACGTCAAGGCTCCCGGCATCATTCCGCGCAAGTCGGTTCACGAGCCGATGTCGACCGGCCTCAAGGCCATCGATGCGCTCATCCCGGTTGGTCGCGGCCAGCGCGAGCTTGTCATCGGCGACCGCCAGACCGGCAAGACCGCAATCATTCTCGACACGATCCTGAACCAGAAGGCCATTCACGACAATGGTCCTGACGGCGACAAGCTTTATTGCGTCTACGTCGCTATCGGTCAGAAGCGTTCGACCGTTGCCCAGTTCGTGAAGGTTCTGGAAGAGCGCGGCGCGCTGCAGTACTCGATCATCGTTGCTGCGACCGCTTCCGATCCGGCTCCGATGCAGTACCTGGCACCGTTTGCCGGTTGCGCCATGGGCGAATACTTCCGCGACAACGGCAAGCACGCCCTCATCGGTTACGACGACCTTTCCAAGCAGGCCGTTGCTTACCGTCAGATGTCGCTTCTGCTGCGCCGTCCTCCGGGCCGCGAAGCTTATCCGGGCGATGTTTTTTACCTCCACTCCCGTCTTCTCGAGCGCGCTGCAAAACTCTCCGACGAAATGGGCGCCGGCTCGCTGACAGCTCTGCCTGTCATCGAAACCCAGGGTAACGACGTTTCGGCCTTTATTCCGACCAACGTGATCTCGATCACCGACGGCCAGATCTTCCTTGAAACCGACCTGTTCTATCAGGGTATCCGTCCGGCTGTTAACGTCGGTCTGTCGGTTTCGCGCGTTGGCTCTGCCGCCCAGATCAAGGCGATGAAGCAGGTTGCCGGCTCGATCAAGGGTGAACTCGCCCAGTATCGCGAAATGGCCGCCTTCGCCCAGTTCGGTTCGGACCTCGATGCCTCGACGCAGCGCCTGCTGAACCGCGGTGCACGCCTGACCGAACTCCTGAAGCAGCCGCAGTTCTCGCCGCTCAAGACGGAAGAACAGGTTGCGGTGATCTTCGCCGGCGTCAACGGTTACCTCGACAAGGTTCCGGTCGCACAGGTCGGCAAGTTCGAGCAGGGTCTGCTCTCCTACCTCCGGTCGGAAGGCAAGGCGATCCTCGACACCATCCGCACGGAAAAGGCTATCAGCGACGATACCAAGGGCAAGCTCAAGGGCGCTCTTGATAGTTTCGCCAAGTCTTTCTCTTAAATCAGGGCTCTTTTACTCGGACGGATAACGGATGCCTTCACTAAAGGATCTGAAAAACCGCATTGCCTCCGTAAAGGCGACGCAGAAGATTACCAAGGCGATGAAAATGGTCGCCGCGGCGAAGCTTCGGCGCGCCCAGGAAGCTGCGGAGGCCGCCCGGCCTTATTCTCAGCGCATGAGCGCCGTTCTTGCCAACATCGCGAATGCGGTCGAGGCGGACGTTGCTCCGGCGCTGATGACCGGCACCGGCAAGAACGACGTGCATCTGCTCGTCGTCTGCACGGCTGAGCGTGGTCTTTGCGGCGGTTTCAACTCGCAAATCGCCCGTTTTGCCCGCGATCACGCCCGCAAGCTGATTTCGGAAGGCAAGACGGTCAAGATCATTACGGTCGGCAAGAAGGGTTACGACGCCCTGCGTCGCGAATTTGCAGCCAACATCATCGAGCGCATCGAGCTGCGCGACGTGAAGAAGGTTGGTTTCGAAAATGCCGACCAGATCGCCAAGAAGGTGATCTCGCTCTTCAACGCCGGTGAGTTCGATGTCTGCACGCTGATCTATTCGGAATTCAAGTCCGTCATCAGCCAGATCCCGACCGGCCTGCAGCTCATTCCGGCCGCAACGCCTGTTGTGGAAGAGGATGCAGCAACGCAGAACGCTGTCTATGAATATGAGCCGGATGCGGCTTCTATTCTGGAAGACCTTATTCCGCGCAACATTTCGGTTCAGGTTTTCCGGGCTCTGCTCGAAAACGTTGCCGGTGAAATGGGCGCCAAGATGAGCGCGATGGATAACGCAACGCGCAATGCCGGTGAGATGATCAACAAGCTGACGCTGTCCTACAACCGTCAGCGTCAGGCTCAGATCACCAAGGAACTCATTGAAATCATTTCGGGCGCGGAAGCGCTCTGAGGTAAGGAAAGAGGGTAAGGATAATGGCTAAGGCAGCTACCCCCAAGAAAACCGCAGCGGTGAACGGCGCGGGCAAGGTTACCCAGGTTATCGGCGCTGTTGTCGACGTGGCGTTCGAAGGCGAACTGCCTCCGATCCTGAACGCGCTCGAAACCGAGAACAACGGCAACCGCCTGGTTCTGGAAGTCGCGCAGCACCTCGGTGAAAACGTCGTTCGCACGATCGCCATGGACTCGACCGAAGGTCTCGTTCGCGGTCAGAGCGTTTCGAACACCGGCGCTCCGATCTCCGTTCCGGTTGGTCCGGAAACGCTCGGCCGTATCATGAACGTCATCGGCGAGCCGGTTGACGAAGCTGGTCCGATCGTGACCGCTTCCAAGCGCGCCATCCATCAGGACGCTCCTGCTTACGTCGAACAGTCGACCGAAGCACAGATTCTCGTCACCGGCATCAAGGTCGTCGACCTTCTGGCTCCTTACGCCAAGGGTGGTAAGATCGGCCTGTTCGGCGGCGCCGGCGTTGGCAAGACCGTTCTCATCATGGAACTCATCAACAACGTTGCCAAGGCACACGGCGGTTACTCGGTATTCGCCGGCGTTGGTGAGCGTACCCGTGAAGGTAACGACCTCTACCACGAAATGATCGAATCGAACGTCAACAAGCTCGGCGGCGGCGAAGGCTCCAAGGCTGCGCTGGTTTACGGCCAGATGAACGAACCGCCGGGCGCTCGCGCTCGCGTCGCTCTGACCGGTCTGACGATCGCTGAAAACTTCCGCGACGAAGGCCAGGACGTTCTGTTCTTCGTGGACAACATCTTCCGCTTCACGCAGGCTGGTTCGGAAGTGTCGGCTCTGCTCGGCCGTATTCCTTCGGCCGTGGGTTATCAGCCGACGCTGGCAACCGACATGGGCCAGATGCAGGAACGCATCACCACCACGACCAAGGGTTCGATCACCTCGGTTCAGGCCATTTACGTCCCCGCCGACGACTTGACCGACCCGGCTCCTGCTACCTCGTTCGCCCACCTGGACGCCACGACGGTTCTGTCGCGCTCGATCGCTGAAAAGGGCATCTACCCGGCCGTTGACCCGCTCGACTCCACCTCGCGCATGCTCGACCCGATGATCGTCGGCGAAGAACACTATGAAGTGGCTCGTAAGGTTCAGTCGACCCTTCAGCGCTACAAGGCTCTTCAGGACATCATCGCCATCCTCGGCATGGACGAACTGTCGGAAGAAGACAAGCTGACGGTTGCCCGCGCCCGTAAGATCGAGCGCTTCCTGTCGCAGCCGTTCTTCGTGGCCGAAGTCTTCACCGGTTCGCCGGGCAAGCTAGTTGCGCTCGAAGACACGATCAAGGGCTTCAAGGGCTTGGTCAACGGTGAATATGACAGCCTGCCGGAAGCTGCCTTCTATATGGTCGGTTCGATGGAAGAAGCCATTGAAAAGGCCAAGAAGCTGGCTGCCGAAGCTGCCTGATCATGAATTGGCGGGCGCGTGGTTCAGCCGCGCGCCTTGCCGACAATGGTGGCGAAACCGATAAGGCTTTGTCGGCGTTGTAACAGACAAGTCCGTGACGCCCGCGTAATTGAAAAGAAGTGAATAGCCATGGCTGACAGTTTCAAATTCGATCTCGTTTCCCCGGAGCGTCTGCTCGTTTCCGAAACGGTTACGGAAGTCGTCATCCCGGCCACGCTGGGTGAAATGACCGTTCTGGCCAACCATGCGCCGACGATGACCACGATCAAGCCGGGTTTGGTCACGGTGAAGTTCGCTTCTGGTGAAACGCATAAATATGTCGTCTTCGGTGGCTTCGCCGATATTCTCCCGACGGGCTGCACACTTCTTGCCGAATCCGCTGTTTCGGCCGATGACATGTCTCCCGACACGTTGCAGCGTCGCATCGATGCGGCCAAGGCCGAAATCGAAGAAGGCAATCATCACCACGAGCATCTGACCAAGCTTGAAAAGCACCTTTACGAACTGACGAACCTGCATGAGGTTCTCGTCGCTGCTTGAAAGCACCGGGCGGGTTCGAAAGAATGACTGCCCACAAAAAATCCGAACCAGAAAGCGGCCGTCTCGGTCGCTTTTTTTGTTTTGACCTGCTGCTTAACGGGTCAGCGGGTACGATTGCCTTCGTCGTCCTCAGCCTGCCTACATAAGCTTCAAAATCACGTTGACCGGGTTGCATCAATTATCGCCTATGGAACATGAGTCTAGCAAAGGCGCGCTTCAACGATTGCGTTTCAACCGGGGCAGCCTCGGAAACCGATTCCGATTTTCAGAGCTTTCGTTTAGATGTGATATCCCGAAGAAATGCTGCTTGGGCTGTGCGCAACACGAAGCAGATTTGGTGATGGAGGAGTGATCGGCGTGTCGGCAAAAGCGAGCTACAGAGGGGTCGCGAGAACCGCGTTGCGGTCAGGGACCCTGATCGAGGGCGAGAGAGCGGTGCCCGAGGAAGTGCCGGTTGCTTTTTCCTATGGTGGCAGCACCCATGCCGTGATGATGGCCAGCCCCGCAGATCTTGTCGATTTTGCAGTCGGATTTAGTCTGACGGAAGGCATCATATCCACACGGGCGGAAATCCGGTCAATCGAGGTGATCGAGGCGGGGCAGGGCTTCGACGTTCAGGTGGATTTGCAGGATGCCAATGCGGATGCGCTCAGGGCGAGACGGCGGCATATGGCAGGCCCTGTCGGCTGCGGTCTTTGTGGCATCGAGTCGATAGAACAGGCGGTCCGAGTGGTCCCGGTCCTGAGCGGCTCTGAACTCTCCGTCTACGGGGATGATATTGTTGCTGCGATGAAAGCACTGAATGAAGCGCAAAGCCTTAATCGCGAAACGAGAGCGGTTCACGGCGCGGGTTTCTACAATCCTCAAAAGGGGCTGCTTGCTGTTCGTGAAGACGTCGGTCGGCATAATGCGCTCGACAAGCTTGCAGGTGCAGTTGTTAATGCAGGCCTGCCGCCGAATGCCGGCATTGTGGTTGTGACCAGCCGCCTGTCGGTAGAAATGGTCCAAAAGACCGCCATCCTTGGCAGTCCCATTCTGGCGGCGATTTCCGCACCCACCGCGCTCGCCATCGAAACCGCAGAAAGCTCGGGTATCACCCTTGTCGCACTCGTGCGGGGTGAAGATTTTGAGATATTTACCAGGGCGGATCGCATCATTTTATGACGTAGAGGCCGCCGCTACCGACGGCCTTCAGACTTCAAAGAGACCCTTAGAACTCCGCCCATTCGGCTGCTGCGTTTCCATGAGACCTTGGTAAAGCAGCATATCGCGGTTGCGGCACCGGCAGCCTGGTGAGGACGGCTGGTTTCTTGTCGACGGGGCGTGCGGGTGACGTGTCGTGCGCGATTCTGAACTGCCGCAGCAATTCATGCAGATTTTCCGCTTCTGTAGCGAGCCCGTGGCTCGCAGCGGTGGTTTCTTCTACCATCGCGGCGTTTTTCTGGGTGGCCTGATCCATGACGTTGACGGCCTGATTGATCTCCCTGAGACCGTTCGCCTGTTCGCGGGATGCTTCAACGATGGCCGAGACATTAGTGTCGATCTCGCCCATCTGCGACTGGATGTCCCGCAGGGCGTCGCCGGTTCTGCCCACCAGATCCACGCCGTTGGAGACCTGCTCGCGAGAGGTGTTGATGAGGGATTTGATCTCCTTGGCGGCAACGGCGGATCGCTGTGCGAGTTCCCGGACCTCCTGTGCGACGACGGCGAACCCCTTGCCCGCTTCCCCGGCGCGCGCTGCTTCGACGCCCGCATTGAGGGCCAGAAGATTGGTCTGGAAAGCGATGTCGTCTATAACGCCAATGATGTTGGTGATTTCGCCTGAGGACCTCGAAATCGCATCCATGGCGGAAATTGCCTGCTGAACGATGTCGCCGGAATGCTCGGCATGTTCTCTTGTCCGCAGCACCAGTTTACCGGCCTCACCTGCGCGGTGGCTTGCATCGGTTACGGTGGTGGTGATCTCCTCCAGCGCCGCAGCGGTCTCCTCCAGTGAGGCGGCTTGCTGTTCGGTGCGTTGCGAGAGCTGATCGGCGGCGATGCGGATTTCGCCGGATCCGGATGCGATTGTCGAGGCATTATGCGCGATCGTCTGCATCGTGGCCTGCAGCTTGGCGACGACCTCGTTGAAATCTGCCCGCAGTTTTTCCATGCTGGGCACGAAGCTGTTGTCGAGGCGTTGTACAAGGTCGCCTTCGGCCAGCGCCCGCAGGGCATCTGCAAGCATGCGAATGGCGCTCATGCGCGGTGTGACGTCGGTGGCAAATTTCACCACCTTCACCACTTTACCGGTTTCATCGACAACGGGATTATAGGCGGCCTGGATCCATATTTCCTTGCCGTTCTTCCCGTAGCGGACAAACTCGTCCGAGATGAATTCGCCTGATGCCAGTCGTTGCCAGAAATTTGCATAGGCGGGCGAGGCGGCATAGGCAGGATCACAGAACATGCGGTGGTGCCTGCCCTCGATTTCCTTGAGGTCATAGTTCACCGCAGCGCAGAAGTTTGGATTGGCGGTGATGATCGTACCGTCAGGAAAGAACTCAATGGTGGCTTGCGAGCGGGAGAGCGCCTCCAGTTTGCCCGCATCTTCCGCGGCCGTGATCTTTTTTGCGGTGATATCTGTTGCGATCTTTACCACTTTATAGGGCTTGCCCGAACGGAAAACCGGGTTGTAGGATGCCTCGATCCAGATCACCGAGCCGTCCTTGCGGATACGGCGAAATTCCCTGGCCTGAAACTCGCCACGGGCGAGAGAGTCCCAGAATTCCTGATAGGCGCGAGACGCGGCAAGCTCGCTGTCGCAGAATATGCGGTGGTGCTTACCGACGATCTCGGTGAGGTCATAACCCAGTGCCGCGCAGAAATTCTTATTTGCGGTGAGGATATTACCTTTGAGATCGAATTCGATGACCGCCTGCGATCTTGATATCGCATCGAGCATATTTCTACTGTCTGCGCTTTTTCCTAACCCCAGCATTACAAGTCCCCCAAAGTCAGCCCACGGCGCGGCAAGCCGCAAAGAAGATGCGGTCCACGCCATATCACGTTGAACACCGAACAGGTTTTGCCGCCGAAGGCAGCAATGCAGGCACTTCTCTATGTTGGCCCTGGGTCAGGTATCCGCCCGCGTAATAGGCTTACCGGCGCGGTACTGATCTATGGCGTTAATATTAGATATCTATAATATTAAAATGTTCTTATTTAATAAAATGCGTGAAAGAAAAAACAAAACCGCCGGCAGGTGCTCCGGCGGTCTGGATTGTTCCTTATCATTCTTCAGCGAGGCCTGCGCAGACCTTGTCAGGCCGCGAGATCTTCCGCTTCAGTGCCCTTGAACATTTTCGCAAGGTTCAGAAAGCAGATCATGCCATGTTCGTTGGCGATGATCCCTTCGGAATAGGACTTGTCGAAGGAGGCTGAAATTTCGGGAACCGGCTGGACCTGGTTTGCCGGGATCGTCAGAATGTCTGAAACGCGATCCACCAGCATGCCGATGACCATGTTATGCACCTCGGCTACTACGATTGCGCTGCGCTCATTGGCAACGGTGCTTTTCATGCCGAGTTTGTGAGCCAGATCTATGATCGGGATAACAGAGCCGCGCAGGTTCATGACGCCGATGACGTCTTTCGGTGCGTGGGGAATGGGCGTCGAAGGCGCCCAGCCGCGGATTTCGCGAATGGTCGTCGTCTTCACGCAGAATTCCTGATCATGCAGGCGGAATGCGATGATTTCGAGCGTCTCACCGCCAAAATTGGTAGAGTTAATCATTGCCATCAGAATTCTTCCCAATGCTCGCTGTGGAGGCCGGCGCAAGTGCACCGACACTTGCAATGCGAATTTGGCGTTCTGCCTGGTGCCTGAACAGCCGGAAACAATATTTCCGTCTTCAATGGAAGATTCCTAGCATGAGATGGTTTCGCAAACCTAAATGCGAACCATCTCAATACTCTTTCTCGTAAAATATGCCTGCTGCGCCTTCGCCATCGCCGCCCGCTTCCCCGCGCAGCTTCACACCGCGTCCTACGTCGAGATTGATGATGGCTTTTGCGCCGGATTCGCCGCTTTGCTGCAGCTCCAGATAGGTTCTTTCGTTCAGGTATTTACCGGCGGAAACACGGGCCTGTCCTTCGGAATCGGTCGAAATATCAAGATCATCGACGCCGAGATTGCTTCTGAGCTTGTCGAACAGCGATGTGGAACGCCCGCCGGCCAGTTGAGCGGCGGCATCCGCCAACCGTGCGATCTGCAGCGCGGATAGTTTTGACATGGACTGGCCGAAGATCAGCTGTGCCATCACCTCATCCTGTGGCAGAGCGGGAGCCGAGGAGAACGCAAAGGTCGGATCGTTGGCAGTACCGGAAACAGATACGGTGATGGTCGTTGAACCAACCGTTGAGTCCGCCTTCATGTCGAGGACCGGAACGAGGCCGCCACCGAAACTGATATTTCCTGTCGTGAAATCAAGGCGGCGAGTGAGGATTTCAAGCCTGCCCCGACGCATTTCGAAGCCGCCGGAAATGACCGGAACCGCTGCGGTGCCACGGATCGTCAGATTGCCGGTCAGTTCTGCATCGATACCCCGACCGCGCACGAATATACCGCTCGGTGCATTGACCTGCAGATCGAGATTGATGGTGGACGAGCTGCCGCTTCCGCCCTGATCGGCTCCAAGCGCCTTGGCCTGCGCGCGCACCTTGGGTGGCGCGTTCTTGTGCTTGACGTCGATCTCCGTCAGCGAGGCCGGCAGCTTCTCCGGAATGGTGATGGCGCTTCTGTCCAGCGTCAGGTTGCCGCCCAGCACGGGGGAATTCAGCAACGGGCCTTTCAGCGTCAGCGTGCCGCTCACCACTGTCGTTACCAGCGTGCCGTCGTTGTAACCGGCGCGATTAAGCGTAATCGATATATCGGCAGGAAAACCCGAACCACCGGTTATGCCGACGCTGCCGGTTCCCGAGATCGTTCCACCGCCTGCCAGCCTGCCGGTCAATCGGGAGATGACGGCACGATCACGGTCGAAGGTGATGGTGGCGCCCAGATCGTTGATGGTGAGGTTTCGGCGCACGTCGGTCAGGCGCGTGCCATCAGTGGTGATGCTGCCGCTAATGACAGGTGCGGAAGCGCTGCCGGAAATCTTCACGTCGATGGCGGCGGTGCCATTCACATCAAGGCCCTGCGCTGCTGTTTGTGCCGCGACGGCTGAGAAAGGCAGTCTGCCGGAAAACGCCATCGAAAGCGGACGATTGCCGGCGATACCGAGCGAGCCGCCGCCTGAAAGCGCCATGCCGCCCTGACCGGAGACATTCGTGTCGATCTGAAGGGTACCACCGGAAAATTGACCGTTCGCCTTGATGCTGAGGGCGGCGAGACCCGCCGCGCGCGTCTGCGCGACCTCGGCATTTACCCAGTTGAGATTATAGTCGACCGCAGGGTTCGATGCCGCACCCTTGGCCTTCACCGTGCCGGAGATGCTGCCCGCCGCATCCAGTCCGGTGGCAAAGGCATTTGCGAGACTTGCGGGCAGCGAACGGATATCGGCATTGATATCAAGCGTCGACCCGGCGGTGCCGTTGACCTCGACACGTCCTTCGCCCGTGATGATGGTCAAATCGGAGATCCGGGCCGTACCGTTCTGGATGGCAATGGTGGTGGGTTTTTCAAGGCGCACGGCAATGCCCTTGGGCGCGGCGGAAAAGGCGTCGAGTCTTACCGTCATGGGCGATCCGCCCGTCTCGGCGCTGCCATTCACCACCAGCGGTGCGTTGTCGTAACGCGCGTTGACGTCGAACTGCGTCGTTGTGCCGGAATGACCGATTGTGGCTTTCAGGTCAGATATCGCAGCCGCGCCGGCATTGACGGTATCGGCGTTGACCTTGCCGTTGATGGCGATTGCCTGAAGGTCGTCTATTGAAATATCGGCCGCCAACCCTGAGATCGTTGTCGTGCCTTGACGGATGCTGCTGCCATTGGCTTTGATCGTCGCGGCGATCCGGCCATTGGCGTTGCTAAGGGCGATGTCGCCGGCAATATCGCCATCCGCCTGCTGCGCAGCGAGAGCGGCGAGTAGCGCAAGGTCGGGAAAGTTGAAGGAAAGATTGCCGGATGGCAGAAACTGCTGCGAGAATTGCAGTTGCCCGTTCAAGATATTCCGGCCTACCGCCACGCGCAGCTCGGGAATCGCAGTGCCGTTTTCGGTTTGCACCAATTCGGCGTTGGCATCGATCTTCTGTCGGTCAAGGCTGCCGCTGGCGGTAAGTTTCGCCTGAGGAGCGGCGGGATCGGCCTTGCCTGTCGCATTGACTTGCAATGATTCAAGCGTACGTCCGGCAAGGATTGCGCTCTCGGAAGTCAGGGTCACGTTGAAATCCGGCGCTGCCAGCGCGCCGGTGGCCTCGATCGCAAAATCGGCGACGCCCTTTGCCTGTGGCGTCAACTTTTCAAGAGCGAGAAATTTACCCGTCAGGCTGGCGCTCAATGCATCGTTTTCGAGACTGGCATTGCCTGTCGCCTCGATCGTTCCCGACTTGACGACGAGGTTTTCAACGCTGGTGCGTCCACCGATGGTCACGTCGACATCACCCTGGAGGGCGATGGTGGTGTCGAACTTTTCCGCGAGAGCCGGTGGAAGGGTAGCGGGCAGTGCGAAGAGCTGCACGCTTGAGGTGAGGCGGTTGCCGGTAAGGTCAAAACTGCCGTTCAGTGTTCCGCCAACGCTGGCGCTTTCAAGCGTCGCGCTATCAAAGCCGATGGCGGATGGGCTCAGGCGGAGCGGTGCCTTGATGGTGAGCGGCGCACGCACCAGCCGATCAATATCCGGGCTGACAAAGGACGATTGCGCTACGGAGAGAGCGGTGGCGATTGTGCCGCTCCGGTCAGCGATATTGAGATCAGCGCTTTGCGCCGTCAGTTTGACGTCGTCCAGCCTGCCTTGCGGCAAAGAGAGGCTGCGCAGGGAAACGGTCGTGTCAAGATGTGCGGCGTCTGCCCCACCCTTTAACGAAAGATCGAGGCCGTTGATGAGGGCCTGCACCTCCCCATCGCTCAGCGGCCAGCGAAAATCGACGGGCCCGGCTGTGCCGATGAGGTTGGCGGCGAGGTCGTTCTGGCCGTTCGGATCAATGGTGCCGGAGGCCGTCAGCAGCAAGGTGCCGGTTTCCAGTGTACTGCTGCCGATTTCGATGCGCCCCTTTGGGGAAAGGGTGGCGTTTGCGTCGAGCTTCGTCTCACCGGCAAAAAGCTGCCGGAAGGCGGGCGGCAGAAGCAGATCGGGTTGGCCGCCACCCGCAACTTCGATGCGGCGGGTGCCATCCTCCGCGAGGAGGTGCCGGCCGGTGACGTTGACAACAGGGTTACCAGCGACGTTGCCGCGCATGCTGCCGGTCCAGTTTGAAAGCGGTCCTTCGCCGTTAAGGTCGATGGCGACCGCAGGTGTGCCGGGCAGAGACAGCAGCGTGGCAAGAAGTCCGCCCTCAGGCTCCCGCATCTCCGCTTTCAGCTTCAGGACATTTTCGTTGGGAAGAAATGCGATGTCGGCGTTAACGGCCGCATCCGGGGCATTCAGCCGGTGGGCCGTGAGCGACAGTCTGATATCGTCGCTGGCGGCCTTGAGGTTGCCTTCGGCCGTCAATTCAAAGGGGCGGCCGAGAAGGGGCTGGCCGAGACGAATATCGGGAAAGCTGAAATTGTCGATCGCTATTTCAATCGGCAGAGAGGAACTGCCGGAGCTTTTGCTCATCGTTTCCTCCACCGGAACCGGTTGGCGCTGGACATCGATCGACCCCGCCGATACCCGGTCCGCATGGAAGGTGCCGGCAAGAAGCGAGAAGGGTGACCAGTCGACGGCGATCTGGTTCACGCGGGCATAAGGGCCTTGGCGATCCGAAAGAGTGACGTTGTCGAGCCTCAGATGCCCCGTCAAAAGCCCGCTGGGCGGAGAAATCTCGATTATCTGATCGGGTGTCGATACAAGCGATGAAATCTGCTTTGCGGCTATTCTCGCGCCCATCGGCGTAAAACCGACGAAAAAGGCTGCAAGCAACAGAAGTACCACGCCGCACAAGGCAGCGTAGCCCAGCCATTTCAGCAATCGAATCAACGTTTTCATAAAGGGTAATCTACACTCTGTTGCAAGGGTGTTCGACTGCGGCGTTTAAAAAGACTGACCGATGCCAGCATAAATGCCGAAACTGTTGCCGCCATCGTATTTGTCGAGCGGCGTGGCGACATCCAGACGCAGAGGCCCGAAGGGTGTCGCGTAACGCAGCCCGATGCCGGCGCCAGCCCGAATGTCGGAAAAGTCCGGGGTCACGTCTTCAGAGACCACACCCGCATCGATAAAAGGCACGATACCGATCGTGTCGGTGACCTTGATGCGGGCTTCAATGGAGCCAACGACATAGGAGCGACCGCCGGTCGCGTCGCCTGCCGCATTATAAGGCGATATTTCCTGATAGCTATAGCCACGCACCGACCCGCCGCCCCCGGCATAAAAGCGGCGGGTGGTGGGGATGTCCTGCAGGTCGCTTCCGCCGACGAGTACGCCGCCCGACAGTTTTCCGGCCATGATCAGCCTGTCTTCCGCGCCCAGCCCCTTGTACCCGGTAATCGAACCTTCGAAAGAGGAGAAGAAGGTCCCGTTCAGGGCCTCATAGCTGGGCTTGGCGGCCACCGATGCACGAAAGCCTTCGGTCGGGTTGAGCTTGTCGTCGCGGGTATCGCGAACGAATTCCAGCGGAATGGACGTGGTAAGATATTCGTTCTTTCCGAAGGCGTCGTCTGTATCGGCCCACTGCACCTCCAGGCCCGCGGCAGCCGTGTCGGTATCGTTTAGTTCATAACTGAAACCGGCAGTCCCAGTCAGCGTCTTGGCTTCGTAGGTGTCCGGATGCTCGGTCTTGGCAATCAGGCTGGTCTTGAATGTCGTGCGGGGATTGAACATTCCGGGCTTCGTAAAGGTAATGCCCGCCGAATAGTCCATGCCTTCCACGCTCGATGCCTCTGCAATGCGCGAGACCGAGCCCTCGATGCGCAGAGATTCGGCCTGGCCGAACAGGTTTCTGTGGCCCCAGTAGCCTTGAAGACCGATGCCCTCGGTGGTGGAATATTGTGCGCCGACGCCGAAATAGCGGTGCTTGCCTTCGGACACTTCGATGGTCAACGGAATGGTGCCGTCGCGGGCGAGCGTTCCTGCCTCCTTGATCGTCAGGCTGGAAAAAACACCGAGCTGGCGCAGGCGATCGGCGGCCTTGCGCAGTTTTTCCGGCGAATAGGGCTCGCCGCCATTGAGGCGCGAATAGCGGCGGATGAAATCCCCATCGACGGTTTTTTCACCGGTGACGGTGACCGTGCCGAGTGGGGCGACGGGGCCGCCTTCGGCCGCCATGGTGATGTCGACAGTGTTTGTCGCGTGGTTTGCAACGGCCTCGCGTTTCGTCAGCTTGGCAAGCGGGCGGCCTTCGGCCTTCAGATCATCAATCAGCTTGTTGCCGGCGCGGATGATCGCCAGGGAGCCGGCATCGCCGCCCGTCGTCAGGCCGTATTCCTCGAGATTGCGGCCTGTGACGTCGCCTTGGAGACGGATATTGCCGAGTGTGAATTTGGGACCGGGCGTAACGGTTATGACCACGGGAACGGGCGCGCTATGGTCGAAAACCGGGTTGGGCGGCAGGTCGTCGACATTCCTCCCGGCCACGGTGACATTGACAATACCGCCATAGCGGGCGTTTTCATAAAGCGCTGCAATCAGCCTGTCCCTGTCGTCCCTTGCCTTTATCAGGAGTCCGAGATCGCCTGAGGCAGGCTTGTCCTTGTCGGCCAAAAGAAGGGAACTGTTTTCGAGGCTGTCCGTCAGGGATTTGTCGGCGTCGGGAGCGTTGAGCGTGACGGCATATTTGACGGGGTTGATAACCTCGACCTCCGGTTCTTCCGAACCCCACAGGCGCATGCCGAACAGTTTAAAGGCGAAGGCATCACGCGTAAAAGCCGGATACAGGGCGAACGTCACAGCAACCGCAAGCGCGGTGCCAGCTTTCCGATACGCAATACCTGTCTTCGGGTTAGTTCGTGTTCTTCGCATAAGCTGCTTTATGGTTGAGCCTTTATTGTCGCCCTAACCCGTTTCCTCTCCGTTAACATTGCAATTTAATCATAAATAAACGGCTTTGAGGACCCTCGGCACATGTTTTGCAGCCCATAACGCAAAAAGCCCCGGATGACCGGGGCTTCTGTGCAACGGTATTTCGCGAAGCGATTAGCGGCAACGTGCCGTGTAACGCTGGCCGTACTGGTCGCGGTAATAGCAATAGCCCGGCTCGGAAGCGTTGCCAATCAAAGCACCACCGACGCCACCGATCGCTGCGCCAACAGCTGCGCCACGAACGTTGCCAGTGACCGCGCCACCGATAACGGCGCCGGAAACGGCACCAATCGAAGCACCCTTTTCAGTCTGCGTGCAGCTTGCAAGCGACAGGCCGACCAGCGCAAATATGATTGCCTTTTTCATGAAACTCTCTCCAACGTTACAATGAGCTCTTTGGCTCGGTAGGCGTCCCATATTTATCTGCGGCGACTGCTACCTCCGACCGCCACAGATAACTAACAATTCGATGTCGTTTAGGGAAGCCTCCACTTAAGGCATTCCTCCGAGCGTAAATCGATTGTGCCCCAAACAACGGCGCGGCGCAAAAAAGGTTCCAAAAATCCGCTTTTTTGATGTGAATCAATTTTGCGCTTTTCATGAGCGGCTATAAACGGTTTATTGGAATGGTTCAAAACAACGGCGAATTGACGCAGTGGCGGCTAAAATAGCCCGGAAGGGTTGACGGTCCCGGCAACGAGGCAGAGAACGAGCTGGTCAATTCTGGAGCATGGCATGGACTTCGAGGCATTTTTCACGACGGAACTGCAAAGCCTGCATTCTGAGGGACGCTATCGCGTTTTTGCGGATATCGAACGCCAGCAGGGCAATTTCCCCCGCGCGACCCGGTATAACGCCAATGGTGAACGCAAGGACGTTACTGTCTGGTGTTCCAACGACTATCTCGGCATGGGCCAGAACCCGAAGGTTGTCGAAGCCATGAAAGCCGCCATTGATCACTGTGGCGCGGGTGCGGGAGGCACCCGGAATATTTCTGGCACCAACCACTATCACGTCCTGCTCGAGCGCGAACTTGCTGACCTCCATGGCAAGGAATCGGCGCTGATCTTCACCTCAGGCTATGTGTCCAACTGGGCTACCCTCGGCACGCTCGGCCAGAAGATACCTGGCCTGATCATCTTTTCGGACGCGCTCAACCATGCCTCAATGATCGAGGGCATCCGTTATGGCCGTTGTGAGCGGGTGATCTGGAAGCACAATGATCTCGAGGACCTCGAGGCCAAGCTCCAGGCCGCTGATCCGAACGCGCCGAAGCTCATCGCTTTCGAATCCGTTTATTCCATGGACGGCGATATCGCGCCGATCAGGGAAATCTGCGATCTTGCCGATCGTTATGGCGCCATGACCTATCTCGATGAAGTCCACGCTGTGGGCATGTACGGCCCGCGCGGCGGCGGCATTGCCGAGCGCGAAGGCCTGATGGATCGCCTGACGATCATCGAGGGAACGCTCGGCAAGGCCTTCGGCGTCATGGGCGGTTACATTACCGGCTCCACCGCGGTCTGCGATTTCATCCGCTCCTTCGCTTCCGGCTTCATCTTCACCACGGCATTGCCGCCGTCGCTCGCCGCCGGAGCGATTGCTTCGATCCAGCATCTGAAGGCAAGCCCTTTCGAGCGGGCCCGTCATCAGGACCGCGTGCGGAAGCTGCGTGGACTTCTCGATGCGCGCGGCATTCCGCATATGGATAATCCAAGCCACATCGTGCCGGTCATGGTGGGCGATGCTGCCAAGTGCAAATGGATATCTGATATCCTGCTCGACAGTCACGGCGTCTATGTGCAGCCGATCAATTATCCAACCGTGCCGCGTAAGACCGAGCGTCTGCGCATCACTCCGACCCCACTGCATAGCGACGCGGACATCGAGCATCTGGTCGGCGCGCTGCATCAACTCTGGTCGCATTGCGCGCTGGCGCGTGCGGTGGCGTAAGGAAACTCTTCGGATAGGGAAATCGGGCCGCGTTTACGCGGCCTTTTCTTTGGTGGAGATGAGTTCGCCGGCGTGGCGGCGGGCTTCCTCATCTGCCGCGAATACATCTTCGATCGTGCCAGCGCTGCGGCCGTCATCCATCCGGTCCATGACCGTTTCCACGATTTCCGCCATATCGAGGAAACCGATGGCCCCGTCGACGAAGGCGTGAAAGGCAGTCTCCTCGGCGGCGTTCAGGGCGGCACCCTGTAAGCCACCGCGCTCCAGCGCGGTTCGCGCCAGCCGAAGTGCCGGGAACCGTGCCTCATCCGGCGCCTCGAAATCGAGCCTCGCCAGTTTTGCGAAATCCAGCCGTTCGACGTTCAGCTGTCCGCGCTCAGGATAGGTAAGGGCGTAAGAAATGGCGGTGCGCATATCGGGAGATCCGAGCTGCGCGATATAAGAGCCGTCGCTGTAGCCAACCATCGAATGCACGATCGACTGCGGATGGACTATTACCTCAACCTGATCCGGCCTGAGATCGAAGAGATATTTCGCCTCGATCATCTCCAGTCCCTTGTTGAACATGGACGCGCTGCCGATGGAAACCTTCAACCCCATTGACCAGTTGGGATGGGCGCGGGCGACGTCCGCCGTGACATTGGTCATTTCTTCGCGCGACCATGTCCGGAACGGGCCGCCGGAAGCCGTCAGGATGATGCGTTCCACAGCCTCTCTGTGATCGCCCGTGAGGCACTGGAAGATTGCGCTGTGCTCGCTGTCGACCGGGATCAGCCTGCCGCCACCCTGCTTGACCGTGCGTATAAAAACATCGCCCGCCGAAACGAGGCACTCCTTGTTGGCGAGGGCGATATCTGCGCCACGCCTGGCCGCAGTCACCGTGGGGGCCAGACCGGGGGTTCCGGCAATGGCCGCCATCACCCAGCCGGCATCCATCGAAGCCGCCTCTTCAAGACCGGATTTGCCTGCCGCGGTCTTTATGCCCGTTCCTGCGAGAGCGGACTTGAGGTCTTCGTAGTTGTCGTCCTCGGCGGTAACGGCAAGCTCCGCGCCGAATTGTCGCGCCTGCTCCGCCAGAAGGGCGATATTCCCGGCGCCGGTCAAAGCCACGATCTCGAATTGGCCCCTGCCGCCCAGTTGACGGACCACATCCAGCGTATTGGAGCCGATCGAACCCGTCGAACCCAAGATCGTCAGCTTGCGGGGCATTTCACTGGCATTCGTCATTTTTAGTCCGTCGGTCCGTTGCTGGTCGCAATTCTTCGGGCGTGCCGTTCTCCCGAAGGTACTGCACGTTTTCGGGCTATATGCTTTAGCCTCTACCCGCGAAAACAAGCCATAACAAGGACAAAGCCAGCCTATTGTTTTTGCGGATGGCAAAGCCATATGCAAGAAAAACGATGAGAGGATATTGATGCGGCGTTTTCTCGTTTCCAGCGGATGGATTTTTGCGGCGAGCCTTGTGCTGGTTGCGGCCTTTGTCCCTTTTGATCCGCGCCTCTCGGAAAGCGCGCAGGCGTTGCCCGGTGCAGTGGTATCCTTTAATCGTGCGATTACCGATTTCGGAACTTTCCGCTGGATGCTTTATTCCACCGGCGCGCTGGCCATTCTCGCCTATGTCGCGGCGCGGGTTCTCAGCGCGCAGACCTATCATGGCCGGTTGCGGACAGCGTGGCGGCTTCTCTCCTATTTCTTTCTGACAATCGGAACCGCGAGCATTCTCGTTCATACGCTAAAGTTCCTGATCGGCCGGGCGCGGCCGGAGCTCCTTCTGGAAATGGGGGCGTATAGCCTTACACCCTTCACCGGCGACAATCTTTATGAAAGCTTTCCTTCCGGCCATTCCACGGCTGCCGGAGCGTTTTTCGGTGTCTTTGCCATGCTTATGCCGCGCTTTCGCTGGGCGTTTCTTCTGCTTGCCCTTGTGATTGGCGTCTCACGTGTCATTGTCGGCGCGCATTATCCGAGCGATGTGGCGGCCGGGCTGCTGCTCGGCATGTGGACGGCCATGGCCTTCGCCTTTATCTTCGCCAGGTCCGACATGTTGTTCCGGTTCGACGCACAGGGGTGGCCGCAACCGAAAAACGTGGCCTTACCTGCGCAAAAGACTTGATGGTGGTGGGGGATCGTATGGTTGCCGGGGGCCTTGACGCCGAAATGCCAGAGCGGAAGCGGATCATCACAAGGGTTGCCATTGCCGGCGCTGGCCCTGCCGGGCTCATGCTCGGGCTCCTCCTTGCGAGAGCAGGTATCGATGTCACCATCGTTGAAAAGCATGGCGATTTCCTGCGCGATTTTCGGGGCGATACCATTCATCCTTCCACTCTCGATATTGTTGAGCAGCTAGGCTTCATTCTGGAGTTTCTGGCGCTGCCGCATACGAGAGCGCAGAAACTTCATGCCGAGATTGCGGGTCAGACGGTCACCATCGCCGATTTTTCCCGGCTGCCTGCGAGAAACCGTTTCATCGCCTTCATGCCGCAATGGGATTTCCTAAGCTTTCTTGCCGGCAAGGCAGGGCAATATGAGAATTTCACGCTGCTCATGAATGCAGGTGTCTCGGGTCTGCGCGAGCGCGATGGCGTTGTTGCGGGTCTCGTGGTGGATACGTCCGACGGGCCGCTGGAGATCGATGCCGAGCTCGTGATCGGGGCGGATGGCCGCAATTCAATCGTGCGGGACAAGGCAGGTCTGTTGGTGGAAAGCTTCGGGCAGCCGACGGAGGTTCTCTGGATGAAACTATCCAGGCAGCCGGGCGATCCGGCGGAAACCATGGCGCATGCCGGCCCCCAGCAGGGTTTCGTCCTGATAGATCGCGGCGATTATTGGCAGTGCGGTTTTGTGGTCCGCCGCGGAACCTTCGCCGAGATGAAGGTTCAGGGTATCGCAGCGTTCCGCGATGCGGTGGCGAAAGTGTGCCCGCTGCCGCAGGAACGGCTTCTCGAACTTCAGACCTTTGAGGATGTGCATCTGCTGACGGTCAGGATCGACCGGCTGAAGCGGTGGTGGAAGCCTGGCCTCATCTGCATCGGTGACGCGGCTCACGCCATGTCGCCCATTGGCGGCGTCGGTGTCAATCTTGCCATTCAGGATGCCGTTGCCGCCGCAAATATTCTCATTCCCGTTCTTGCGCGGGGCGAAAAGCCAGGCGAGCGGGAATTGATGGCCATCGAAGCGCGGCGCTCATTTCCGACAAGGGCGACACAAAAGCTGCAATTGATGATGCGCAGCAGCCGGAAGAAGGATCAGGGCAATAGCCGCAAGGCGAAAGGGCCCCCCGCTTTCGTGCGCATGATTGCCCGCGTTCCGCTTCTCGCCCATCTCGCCGGCCGTTTGATCGGCCTCGGTTTCCGACGGGAGAAGTTGACCCGTTGATCCTTCGGTGGCGTGTAGGCGTCCGTTCAGGCCTCTTCGATCACCCGTGCATGTTTCAGCCCGAGAACGGCCGAGCCGATCAGTCCCGGTTCAATCCTGCAGATGGCAGGCACGACCAGCGGCCGGGCGAAGCGACGGAGAATTCGGGCTCTGACCGCTTCATCCAGTGTGGCAAGCAGTTCCCTGGAGTTTGACAGGCCGCCGCCGACCGGCACGATGGTTGCGCCGGTGACGTTTATCACCATCGCAAGCGGCGAAGCGAGAATATCGACAAGGATATCGATGGTTCTTGCGGCGTCCGGGTTGCCGCCCAACCAGGCTGCGATGATCTCCTCGCTGGTCATGTCCTGCCGGTGGAGATGCATATGAAGCTTTTCCATGCCGCGGGCGCTGCCAATGGCATCGACACAACCCGTGAGGCCACAGCCGCATTCGAACCGAGGCAACTCGACCGGCGGGTTGCCGGCCCGCGTTGCAGCCACGGGTCCGTGGCCCCATTCGCCGGCGAAGCCACCCTCGCTGTTGATGAGCCGGCCGTCGATCACCAGACCTCCGCCGACACCAGTTCCGAGGATGACGCCAAAAACCACGCGATGGCCCCGCCCGGAACCGATCTCCGATTCGGCCATCACGAAACAGTCGGCGTCGTTGGAGACGATGACAGGAAGGCCCAGCGCCTGTTCCAGTTCGTCCTTCAGCGCGCGGCCATGAATACTTGGAATATTGGCGACAGTGGCCCTGCCGGTGTCGGCATCGATGACGCCGGCAATCGACAGCGACACGCAGGCGGGTGTGCCGCCACTATTGTCGATGACGGATTTCAGGCCAGCGGCAAAGTCTTCAAAGCTGGTCTTTGGAGTCGGGATGCGCGGCACGGGGCGAATATCGTCAGGAGCGTAAGCAATCGCGCCCTTGATGGTCGTTCCGCCTATATCGAAACAAACGATCATGATTCAGCCTCCGGAGCGAGCGGCATCGTGGATCTTATCTCCCCCGATCCATGTCGAATGCATCTGAAGGTCAGGTGTAAGCATGACCAAATCCGCATCGAAACCAGGCAGAAGTCTGCCTTTGCCAGAAGCGCCGATTGCCTCGGCAGGATAGGCGGACGCCATTCTCAAGGCCTCTTCCAGCGGCGTGCCCAGCTTTTCGTGCATGAAGCGAATGCAGGAGAGCATATCGATATCCGCCCCCGCCAGCGTACCGTCTTCAAGCGTCAGCCGGCCGCCGTTGCGATAGACACGCCTGCCATTCAGCTCAAAACCATCATCGTCGGTGCCGATAGTCGACATGGCATCCGTGACGAGGAAGATGTGGGCCGGGCCATTCTTTGCGCGCAGCGCAATGCCCATCGCGGCCGGATCGACATGGAAACCGTCGGCGATCAATCCACAATCGAGCTTGCCGTTTGAAAGTGCCGCCCCCACGAGCCCCGGCTCGCGATGACCGAGCGGGCTCATGGCATTGAAAAGATGTGTGACCATCGAAGCACCTGCTTCGACATAGGCAGTCGCCATGTCGAGTCCTGTGTCCGTATGGCCGAGACTGACGACGATGCCGGCTTCTGCCAGCGCCTTGACCTGTTCCAAGGTTACATTCTCTGGGGCAACGGTCGTCATCACGAAGGGGAGTTTTGCCTTGCATCCGGTCAGCACCGCCAGATCAGGCGCTTCCATTTTGCGGATCAGTGCCGGATCATGTGTGCCCTTGCGGGCAACTGAAAGATGCGGACCCTCGAAATGCAGGCCGAGAAAACCGGGCACCCTTTCTCTTTGGGCGTCAATGCCCGCTTCGGCGGCTCGCAATGTGATATCCGGCCGGTCGGTGATGAGCGTGACCATCAGCGCCGTGGTGCCGAATTTCGCATGGGCGGAGCAGATCCGGGCTATTCCTTTCGCATCCGGCTGGTTATTGAACATCACCCCACCGCCGCCGTTGACCTGAAGGTCAATGAAGCCAGGCGTGATCAGCAATCCTGGCGCGTCGATGATCTCGGCTTCTGCCGGTGCGGACATGCGGCCACTGATGTCGCCGACACGGCCATCCACGGTCACGAGCACCCTGTCGTCTTGCCATGCGGCACCATCGAAAATGCGGGCGCCGACGAATGCCTTGATGCCGCTCATTGAGTTTCCGTCACCTTCTTCAACGCCACCGGCGCATCCGGGTTGAAGCCGCGCAGGCGCGACAATTGCTCGATGAAGCCGTAAAACGGCGCGATCAACAACAATGCATCGGTCAGCGGATGGTTGGTTTCCACGAAGGGCAGGGACTTGGCGGGGCTGCCTTTTGAGGATGTAACGAAAACATTGGCGCCCTTGCGGGAGAGATTTGCGGCAATTTCCGTCACGGAGGTCTCGGCGCGGTCACGGGCGGCAAAGGCGATCACCGGAAATCTCGGCGCGACCAGCGAAACCGGGCCATGCATGACTTCCGCCGACGAATAGGCTTCCGCGTGCAGTTCGCAGGTTTCCTTGCATTTCAGCGCGGCTTCCGCGGCGATGGCGAGAGCAGGACCACGGCCAAGCATATAAAGCGATTCCTCACCCTTGACCGCCTCGCCGATGTGGCTCCAGTCAAGGGCGACGGCCCGGGCGAAATTCTGCGGCAGGGCGCTGATCGCCTTGGCAAGCAGGTTGTCTTCCGTCCATTCGGCAAGGATCGCGAGACCGGCAACGATGGAGTTGACGAAGGATTTGGTGGCAGCCACGGCTTTTTCCGGGCCAGCCTGTATATCGATCGCGTGATCGGCGGCATCGCCAAGCGCAGATGGCAGGGTGTTGACGAGCGAGAAAGTGAGCGCGCCGCCATCGCGCGCACTTTGCGCCAAGGCGACGATATCCGGGCTCTTGCCCGATTGCGAAACGGCAATGGCCGCCGCCCGTTCCAGCCGCAGCTTCGTCTGGTAGATCGAGGCGAGCGACGGGCCGAGCGAGGCGACCGGAAGCCCGGTCTGCAGTTCGATGGCATATTTCAGGAAATGGGCGGCGTGATCGGAAGATCCACGGGCGATGGTGACGATAACGGCCGGATCACGGGCCTTCAGCTTGGCGCCGGCTTCCTGGAAGTCCGAATTGGCATTGTCGAGCAGGCGGGCGACTGCATCGGGAATCTCATCGATTTCCTGGCGCATCAGGGTTGTCATTGTTTCTGTCCTTGATCACTGGTGGTCACTCGGGGCCCATCGTCAGTTCGGCGACGAGGTCATAGGCGTCGCTGCGGTACAGCGCACGGGATATTTCCATGAGGCGCCCGCTTTCCAGATAGGCCATTCGTTGAACGGAAAGCGCTGCCGAGCCCGGCGGAACGCCAAGCAGCAGGGTTTCTTCATCGGTAAGGTTACGGGCAGAGATGCGCTGGATGGCGCGCACCGGGCGAATGCCACTTTTCTCAAGCACAAGATAGAGCGAATTTTCGACCTGTTGCGGGTCGGGCAGAATATCGCCTGGCAGGCTCGTGACTTCGAGCGCGATCGGCTGGTCATTGGCAAGGCGCAGACGGGTGAGCCGCGCCACCATGGCCGATTGTGAAAGGCCAAGCGCCATCATTTCGTCGCCGGTGGGGTGAAAGAGGCCTCTGTCCAGCCAGCGGGTGCTCGCCGTCATGCCACGCCGGCGCATGTCCTCCGTAAACGAAGTGAGCTTGGTCAGAGGCTGTTGCATGCGGGTGATCGGCTTGACGACAAAGGTACCGGAACCGTGCCGCCGGACGAGGAGGCCGTCGCGCACGAGGTCATCCACCGCCTTGCGCACCGTGACGCGGCTGACGCAGGCACTTTCCGCAATGTCGCGCTCTGGCGGCAAGGCATCACCATGTTTCAGGCGGCCACCATTGATGGCGTCTTCAATCGTCTGGCGCAGCTTTAGGTAAAGCGGGCCGCCACCCGATTGCAGATCCTCCAGATTAAGCGCTGCCCCGTTCATCCATAACCTCTGTTACAATCCGATATGGCTGCTTCTGGCTATACCACACAAGTCGCGATCAGCAATACCAAAATAGAACCATTGGCGAACTTGTATTATTAATCGGAGCTTTTTTCGTTCTAATGCCTCAATTTAAGGCCTTATGATCGAAATTTCCGCATTAACCAAAAAAATTTTCTGAGCATTGTAATTGCTCTAGACGATTGGCATTTTTTTGGTATTGTTTTGGCATCGGTTGCCGGTGAATAGCTGTTGCGCGTCCTGCTGGCCTGGAAGAATCGGTTTCATATCCGCGACTTGCCAGAGTAAATCGAATTTTGCTTGACCGTTTTGAAAACTAATTTCATCATGGTTGGAAATTATCGCAGATAACTGAATAGCCAGCGGAGAATTGGCTGAATCTGCGAAAATTATTTACGAATGAGCAGGGAACAAAGTTCATGAAGGTGGGAATTATCGGACTCGGATTCCGTCTCGGTTATCTGGGCTACGTTTTTCATGAGATCGACAAGGATTTCGAGATCGTCGGTTATGTCGATCCGGCGCCGGCGGGCTTGCCGGGTCTCAAGGAAAAGGGGATCTCGGCCGGCAAGGCTTACGACAGCCCCGAGGCCTTGATCGCCAATGAAAAATTCGATCTCCTGATGATCGGTTCGCCGAACCACATGCATCTCGACCATATCCGCATCGGTCTTGAGGCGGGTTGCACCATCTTCTCCGAAAAGCCGATCGTCGTCAGCATCGAGGAAAGCCTCGAACTTGCCCGGCTCCTCAACAAGCATGGTCACGAGCGGTTGCTGGTGGGTCTCGTTCTGCGATATTCGCCGCTTTACCGCGATCTGCGCGCCGCACAGGCTGAAGGTAAGCTTGGCGATGTCGTTTCCATCGAGGCTTCCGAGCATATTCCGCCCTATCACGGCGCATTCTTCATGCGCGACTGGCGGCGTTATGAGCACTATTCCGGCTCCTTCATGCTCGAAAAATGCTGCCACGATCTCGATCTCTACAATGGTGTTGTCGGCGCGCGACCCCGTTTCGTATCGAGCTTTGGCGGGCGCAAAAGCTTCACGCCGGCCAATGCGCCGCAGAATGATGGCATCAACGACATGGAGGTTTACCATCGCAAGCCGAGCGGCTGGATGGGATCCGACAAGGTTTTCGACAGTGACGGCGATATCATCGATTACCAGACGGCGATCGTCGAATATGAAAATGGCGCTTCGCTCGCTTTCCATACCAATCTCAACGTTCCCGATGATTTCCGCCGTTTCTGCGTCATCGGCGCCAAGGGCATGGCGGAGGGCGATTTCGTGCGCGGTTTTCTCAACGTGCACAATGCCCGCACCAATGAAAAGACCCTGGCCAAGACCTATTCGGCGGCAACCACGCTCTCGCAGCATTATGGTGCGGACGAGCAGATGGCGGAGGACGTCATCGCCCATGTCGTAGAGGGCGCGCCGCTTCCGGTTTCCGCACTCGACGCAATTGAGGCCGGTATTCTGGCGCTTGCGATGGATGAAGCGCGTCATGGCCGCAAGGTGGTCGATCTGAAGCCGGTTTGGGAGGCATATGATCTGGCCCTGCATGGGCAGCCGAAATCCCCCGCCGTGAAAACGGCTTGAGGGGCGGCGCGATGGAAGCGAAACGCAGCGCTGTCGTCTTTGCCTGGCTCCTTCTTTTGCCGGCGCTTTTATACATCACGGTTATCGTTGCTTATCCGCTTGTCGATACCTTCATCCTGTCCTTTACCGATGCGTCGCTCAGGAAAACGACAAATTGGGTCGGCTTCATCAATTACGAGAAGATCTTCAACGCTACTTTTGCCGATGTCATCACGCGGACCTTTATCTGGACGTTCTTTTCCGTCTCGATAAAGATGATCATCGGCACCTTTGGTGCAGTGCTGCTGAACTCCGCCGTTCCCGGCCGGGCGCTGTTTCGCATCCTGACAATGCCGCCGTGGATCGTGCCGATGGCTATCGGCATCTTCATGTGGGGCTGGATGTATAACGGCCAGTTCGGCATGATTTCCGGCGTGCTGCAGAACCTCGGTCTGGTGGATGGTCCGGTCGCATTCCTCGCCTATGGCAGAACGGCATTCTGGGCAACGATCGTCACTGACGTCTGGATCGGCGTGCCGATGGTGACGCTCTATCTGCTGGCGGCCATCCAGGCCATTCCGCAGGATCTCTACGAGGCCGCATGGACAGACGGGGCAAGCCGCCTCTACCGCTTCCGCCGCATCACGCTGCCGCTGATGCTGCCCGCGATGATTACCATGTCGATGATCTCGTTGATTTCGACCTTTAATTCCTTCGATATCATCTGGATCCTGACGCAGGGCGGACCGACCGGCCAGACCACGACCATGATCATCGACACGTACAAGACGGCGATCGGCTCTTACAAATATGGTGAAGGTGCCGCGCGCGCCGTGCTGATCTGCATCTTCCTGTCGATCTTCACCTATTTCTACTTCCGCATTACCAGCCGCATCTCGCAGGAGGCCAGCCGATGACCGACAAGAATGCGATGATCAACCGCTACAGGTGGTATGAAATTGTCGGGATTTATTGCGGTATCGCCGTGTTCCTGACCTTCGTGCTGGCGCCCTTCGTCGAAGGATTCCTGGTTTCGCTGAAACCGCTCAGCCTGCTGTTTTCCTCGCCTTACAAGTTCTGGCCGACAAACGGTTCCTTCGAGGCCTACCGTACCATGTGGGTCAGCGTTCCGGGCTTTGCCCGCTACGTCTTCAACTCGTTCTTCATTTCGACGATCTCCACGATCATCGTTCTGCTTCTGGTGGTGCCGGCGTCATATGCCTTCGCCCGGTTCCAGTTTCGCGGCCGCGGGCAATTGCTCGGTGCATTTCTGGCGATCAACATGTTCTCCGGCGCCGTGCTCCTGATCCCGCTTTACCGGCTGATGCGCAATATGGGTGTGCTGAATACTTATCTGGCGATGATCATTCCCGGAGCCGCTTTCCTGATCCCGACCGCGATCTGGCTTTTGCGCACATATATGCTGCGTATCCCGCGGGAACTGGAAGAGGCGGCCTATGTGGATGGCGCAAGCTACTTTTACACCTTCCGTCGGGTGATCCTGCCGCTTGCGATGCCGGGTATCGCCGTGGTCTCCATCACAACCTTCATCGGCGCTTATGCGCAGCAGTTCATCTTCGCGCTCACTTTCAATTCCAAGACCGAATATATGCCGCTGCCCATCGGCCTCTTCGCCTATTTCGGTCGTCAGGAAGTCATCTGGAATGAGTTGATGGCGGCCAGCTTCGTCGGCATTGCGCCGGCCATGGTCGTGATCTTCTTCATGCAACGATATCTCGTCAGCGGGCTGACCGCCGGCGCGGTGAAATAAACAACAACCGGAACGACCACCAAAACGGGAGACTACCTATGGCACTGAAACATTACGGATTGGCGCTCTGCGCTTTCGCATTTGCCGGTTCCACTGCCCTTACCACGGTGACGGCGCACGCGGCCGACAAGGAGATCAGCTGGATCTATTGCGGCGACAAGATGGACCCGATCCACGAAAAATACATCAAGGAATGGGAAGGCAAGAACGAGGGCTGGAAGGTTGTGCCCGAGGTCGTCGGCTGGGCGCAGTGCCAGGACAAGGCGACAACGCTTGCCGCCGCCGGCACGCCCGTCGCCATGGCCTATGTCGGTTCGCGCACGCTGAAGCAGTTCGCGCAGAACGATCTGATCGTTCCGGTGCCGATGACCGAAGACGAAAAGAAGAGCTATTACCCCAACATCGTCGACACGGTGACGTTCGAGGACACGCAGTGGGGCGTTCCCGTCGCATTCTCGACCAAGGCGCTCTACTGGAACAAGGACCTGTTCAAGCAGGCTGGTCTCGATCCCGAAGTGCCGCCGAAGACATGGGCTGAAGAAATAGCTTTCGCCAAGCAGATCAAGGAAAAGACGGGTATTGCCGGTTACGGCCTCCCCGCCAAGACCTTCGACAATACCATGCACCAGTTCATGCATTGGGTTTATACCAACAACGGCAAGGTGATCGACGGCGACAAGGTCACGGTCGACAGCCCGCAGGTTGTCGCGGCGCTGAAGGCCTACAAGGACATCACGCCCTATTCCGTGGAAGGCCCAACGGCCTATGAGCAGAATGAAATCCGCGCCATCTTCCTCGATGGTAAGGTCGGCATGATCCAGGCCGGCTCGGGCGCCGCAACACGCCTGCAGGAAACCAAGATCAACTGGGGTATCGCGACCCTGCCGCTCGGCCCGGAAGCCAAGGGTCCCGGCACGCTGCTCATCACCGACAGCCTGGCGATCTTCAAGGGAACCGGGGTTGAAGAAAAGGCGACGGAATTTGCGAAGTTCATCACGTCGCCCGGCCCCCAGGGCGAATATGAGCTGCAGGGCGGCGCGGGCCTCACCCCGCTGCGTCCGTCTGCCAAGGTAGACGAATTCGTTGCGAAGGATCCCTTCTGGAAGCCGCTGATCGACGGTATCGCCTATGGTGGGCCGGAGCCGCTCTTCACGGACTACAAGGGTTTCCAGGACGTGATGATCGAGATGGTTCAGTCTGTCGTTACCGGCAAGGCAACGCCGGAAGATGCGGCAAAGAAGGCTTCTGGCGCTCTCGAGCAATATAAATAATCCGATTGCGACGGTTGCGGGCGTAATGCCCGCAACCGGTCCGTTTCGCCGTGAGATTGGTCGCCGCCCCCTGTGGCTGCTCTTTCTCGTGTTTTTCAACGGTTCCGGTCTGACGCGGTTTCCGCATCATTGTCCGGAACGTCTCTGAATGCGGCCAGATTTCGGCCGCTGACGGGAGAGGCAAGTCTTGGGTCAGCTTTATCTCAACAACGTCCGCAAGAACTATGGACATTTCGAAGTCATCAAGGGCGTTCAGCTCGACATCAGGGATGGCGAGTTCGTCGTTTTTGTCGGCCCCTCGGGATGCGGCAAATCCACTTTGCTGCGCATGATCGCCGGCCTTGAGGATATTTCCGGCGGCGACGTCGTCATCAACGGCGTGAAGGTCAATGAACTGCCGCCGGTCAAGCGTGGTATCGCCATGGTCTTCCAGTCCTATGCGCTCTATCCGCATATGACTGTTTTCGAAAACATCGCTTTTCCTTTGCGCGTCGAAAAGATGGAAGAGGGCAAGATCAAGGACAAGGTGGAGAGCGTTGCGAAGATTCTTCAGCTCGACCAGCGCCTGCAGCAGCGCCCCGGCATGTTGTCCGGCGGACAGCGCCAGCGCGTTGCCATCGGCCGCGCCATCGTTCGTGAACCGAAGATATTCCTGTTCGACGAACCGCTTTCCAATCTTGATGCCGCCCTTCGCGCCGATATGCGCATCGAGCTCACTAATCTTCACAAGACGCTCAAGGCAACGATGATCTATGTCACACACGATCAGGTGGAGGCCATGACCATGGCGGACCGCATCGTTGTGCTGAATGCCGGCGAAATCGCCCAAGTGGGCGCGCCGCTCGAACTTTATCACAAGCCGGCGAACCTGTTCGTCGCGGGGTTCATCGGTAATCCGAAAATGAACTTCCTGAAGGTCACCTGCAAATCCGTCGGTCCCGAGGGTGTAACGGTGGCTTATGAGGGCCAGACGATCACCGTGCCGGTGGAACCTCGCGCTGCTCTGGAAGGCGCGCAGCTAACGCTTGGCATTCGCCCCGAACATACCGGCCTCGAGCCGGCGGACCTCAACATCAAGGTGGCTCCCAGTGTCATCGAGCGGCTCGGTGTGAACACGATCGCCTATGGCGTCGCGCCGACAGGTGAAAATTATTGCGCGCTGCTTTCCGGCTCCGCACCCGTGGTGGTGGACGAGCCCATCGTCACCGGCATCAAGGCATCGGATTGTCACCTGTTCGACGAAAGCGGCATTGCTCTCGATCGGCGCGTCGATCTTTCCGTCCTCAAGCTGATACAATAACGGCTGGGAGTCGGGCCATGCACTCTGTCCTAACGCGCCCGGCTTTTCCTGATGCGATCGGTGTCCGGCGATTTTTGTCCGTCACCGGGCGAAAAAACAACGCCGGGCTTTTGGCCCGGCGTTCACTGAACTCCAGCATCTCCGTTGGATCACGGCATGGGGTTGGGCATGTAGCCGGTAAAGCCGCGGATCTTCCAGCGTCCTTCATGCAGCCGGCAATAATAAAGCGTCTGCCACTTCATGACGTCGAAACCGCCATCGGCCCTGCGAATTCCGCCGTCGAATTTCTTGCGAACCAGCGCGGTTTCGCCTTCCACTTCGATTTCCTCAAGCGTGGTGGTGGTGAAGATCGCATGGCGTGGGTCTTCAGCAAATTGCTGGTTTTGGAAATCCTTCGCCTGCCGCACCCATTCGTCGCGATAGGCGGCAAGAGAGGGGAAAGACAGGCGCCAGTTGTCAGGATTTGCATCCCGACTGGCATTGATGCCGAGGAAGCCGTCTTCAACGAAATCATCCGCTACCCTGGACCAGTCGGCTGCAAGGAAAGCGTCGATGTCCCGCGTTACCAGCATCTCCCAGATGGAATGGCGGGCGCTGTCGGTTTCGGCGAAGGGGTTTTGGAAGGGATCGCGCATGATTCTGGTCCGTTGTTGAAATTATTTTCAGGAATTGGAAATTTCTCTGGTGATTATTGTTGGCATATGCTCATCTTCCAATCAACAGAGAAAACTGTTTTCATTTTGAGGATGTCAGGGGTGTCTTCGGGAGGACGGAACAACGGCGGCTCCCGGCTTTATTCGGTTGACGCGCGGCCTGGATTAGGGTGCATCGGAAACGGGGCCAAGCCTTAAGTTTTGGCGGAACGGAGACCGGTGAGCATGGATATTTTCGCAAGAATACAGGAAGACAGAGGACAATTCTCGCAATCGGAGCGGCGGATTGCCGATATTCTGGTTTCGGATTTCGAATTCGCCGTCAATGCGTCGATCATTGAACTTGCCGCCCGCGCCGAAGTGTCTCCGCCGACGGTGACGCGGTTCTGCCGCCGGCTGGGCTGCCAGAGCTTTTCGGATTTCAAGGTCAGTCTCGCCAAGACGGCCTATGTCGGTATCCGGTACCTCACCTCCGAACCGTCCAGCACCGGCCCCTCGGACGTCGCGGAAGAGGTGCTTGCCAAGGCTCAGGAAGCACTTTTCCTGTTGCACAGGACGCTCGATCCTGCCCTTGCCGATGAAGCGGCGATCAAGATCGCCAATAGCGGCATGATCTATGCCTTCGGCGCGGGCGGCAATTCCTCAATGATCGCTTCGGAAATCCAGAACCGGCTTTTTCGCCTGGGTTTGCGTGTCTCCACCAGCGCCGATCACAGCATGCAGCTGATGATGACCGCCGCGGCCCGAAAGGAGGACGTGATTATTGGCTCCTCCTTTTCCGGCCGCAACATGGAGCTGGTGAAGTGTTTCAGGCTGGCTCGCGACATGGGGGTTACCACCATCGCGCTTACCCAGAGCGACACGCCGCTTGCCGCGGCCGCGGATATGGTGGTGGGTGTCAACGTGCCCGAGGGAAACAATATCTTCCGCCCGACTTCATCGCGCTACGCCTATCTGGCCGCCGTCGATGTTCTGGCGACGCTTGCTGCTTATCACCATCGGCAAAGATCGATGGTGACGTTGCGTCACATCAAGCAGCAGCTCGTGGAGCATCGCGATTCGGATGACAAGCAATTGCTCGGCGACTGAAGGTGGGATGATGAAAACGTGGGCTGCTCGGCCCGAGACCCCGCGACAGGGGTCGTGAAACTTCAAGGGAGTTGCAGGAGATGAAGGACAGGAAAGACCAGCTCGCCATCGTGACCGGCGCGGCAGGTGATATCGGGCGAGCGATTGCCGCGGCGCTTTCTGAAAGCCATGCGAAGGTGGTGCTGGTTGATATCGATGCTGAAGCCCTTTCCAATGCGCTTTCTCTGCTTTCCGGATCCGGTTTCGTTGCAAAAACCTGCGATGTCACCGATCCTGCAGATCTTTCGAGGTTGGCGGCTGACGTCGCGGAGCTGGGCGATGTGGCGACACTCGTCAACAATGCCGGTGCCGCGAGGGCTGTCAGTCTGCACGACACGACCGCCGAAATATGGCGGCAGGATAATGCCCTTAATCTCGAAGCACCGTTTCTCTGCTTTCGGGCTTTTGAAGACGCGCTGAAGCGGACACAGGGTTCCGTCGTCAATATTACGTCGGTCAACGGCATGTCGGTTTTTGGCCATCCCGCCTATAGCGCGGCGAAGGCCGGATTGATCCACCTGACGAAACTCATCGCCGTCGAATACGGGAAATTCGGTATCCGTTCCAACGCTGTCGCGCCGGGCACCGTGCGCACCCAGGCGTGGGAGGTGCGGGCCGCTGCCAATCCCCAGGTCTTCGAGGAGGCGAAGCGCTGGTATCCGCTGCAGCGCATCGTGAAACCCGAAGACGTGGCGAACGCGGTCGCCTTTCTGGCGGGACCGCAGGCGGCGGCCATCAGCGGCGTGTGCCTGCCGGTCGATTGCGGTCTCACGGCGGGGCAGGCGCCGCTGGCCCGCACTTTTTCGCAATCCGAACACTACTGACCGAGCCCTTTCATAGGGTCAAATGCGCAATAAAGGGGAGCATCATGGCGCTCGCAAACTATCGTCTCGAAAATTCATGGCATCCACTGGCGGAATCCGCATCCGGAGGCTTCACCTTCACGCTGATCAACCTTTCCCGAGAGCCGCTGAGGGATTTCCGTATCGTTTACACGTCGCTGACGCGGACGGTAGACAAGCCGGTTTGCGGCAATGCGGTTTATCTGCGCCGTAACGCCAATTTCCATGAATTCGCGCCGCCTGCCGGTTTCGTGCTGGAACCCGGCAAATCCTGGCGTTTCACCGTCGATGGGTTGCTGAGGCCCGCCCGGCATCGCACGGATGGTGCAAAATCCGCCTATATCAGCCTTGCCGACGGCACGCATCGCGCCGTTGATGTCGGGGACCTGATGTTGGACGGGCGTCACAGCGAGCCGGCGCCGGTGCTGCTTCCGGAAGGCAAGCTTGTTCTGCCTTTTGCCATCCAGCCCTGGCCTGCCGAAATCGATGCCGAACCCGGCGACGGCTTTCCCGTCGCGCTCTTCCCGTCGGAAGATGCCAAGGCCGATGAAGTCCTTGCGGTGGAAACCGTGCTTTCGCTGTTCCGCAGGCTATTTGCCGTCGGGCACGTGCCCTTCAGCCTCGCCCCTGTGCATGAGGGAAAGGCCCTGCACTTCAAACAGCATAGCGGACTGGAGGCGGAAGGTTATCGCCTTTCCTTTTCCTCTGACTTTGTTGTCGTGGAATACTCGGCCGCTGCCGGGCTGCAGTATGGCCTGACGGTTCTGGCGCAATTGCTGCATGGCGCCCGTCTCGATCCGAGGTTCCGTTTTCCCGCGTCCGGCACAATCAGCGATGCGCCGCGTTATAGCTGGCGCGGCTGCCACCTGGATGTCTCGCGGCAATTCTATCCGACGCAGGATGTCGTGCGGCTCATCGATATTCTTGCATGGCTGCGCATGAACCGCTTCCACTGGCATCTGACGGATGATGAGGCGTGGCGTCTTGAAATCAAGGCTTATCCGTTACTGACCACGGCCGGCGCCACACGCGGCCCGGATGCGCCGCTTCTGCCGCAGCTCGGCAACGGCGCGGAACCGGTCTCCGGTTATTATACCCAGGACGATGTGCGCATGGTCGTTGCCCATGCGGCGGCGCTGAATGTCGAAATCGTGCCGGAAGTCGATATTCCCGGCCATAGTACGGCTGCCCTCGTCGCCTATCCGGAACTGACGGACGGGCAGGAAGCCCCTGACAGCTATCGCTCCGTGCAGGGATATCCTAACAACGCGCTCAATCCGGCCATCGAACTCACTTACGAATTCCTCGGCAAGGTTTTCGATGAGATGGTGGAGCTGTTCCCGTCTCGGCTCATCCACATCGGCGGCGATGAGGTTGCGGACGGATCCTGGCTCGCCTCGCCACTCGCCAAGGCGCTGATGGAAAAGGAGGGACTGGATGGTACTTTCGGTATCCAGTCCCATTTCATGAAACGCATTCAGGCCATGTTGCTCGAGCGCGGCCGTCAGCTGGCCGGCTGGGATGAGGTTTCGCACGGCGGCGGCGTCGAGCCCGCGGGAACATTGCTGATGGCGTGGCAGAAGCCGGAGGTCGGCCTTGAACTCGCAAGGCAGGGTTACGATGTGGTGATGACCCCGGGGCAGGCCTATTATCTCGACATGGTTCAGGACGAAGCCTGGCAGGAGCCGGGTGCCAGCTGGGCCGGCACCGTTCCGCCTTCCCACACCTACTCTTATGAGGCGATCGGTGATTTTCCAGAGGAGTTGAAGGAGAGGATGAAGGGCGTTCAGGCCTGCATCTGGTCCGAACATTTCCTCAACCGCGCCTATTTCAACCATCTGGTCTTCCCGCGGCTACCGGCCATTGCCGAGGCGGCCTGGACACCGAAGGCGCAGAAGGACTGGTTGCGTTTTGCGGCCATCGTTCCCTTTAGTCCGGTGTATTGAGGGGAAGGCGACATGCGTATTGCCGTTGGTGGAATCCATACCGAGTGCAGCACCTACTCGCCGGTGTTGATGGGGCAGGAGGATTTTCGCGTCTTTCGCGGCGCGGAGTTGCTGGAGGCCGAATATTTCAACTTTCTCGGCGAAGGCGGAGCGGAGGTGCTGCCGCTTCTGCACGCCCGGGCGGTGCCGGGCGGTCCGGTGTCGCGCCCGGCCTACGACGCTTTCAAGCGGGAATTCCTCGAGCGTCTGAAAGCGTCATTGCCCTTGGACGGACTTTATCTCGCCATGCATGGCGCGATGAATGTTGAAGGCATGGACGATGCGGAGGGCGACTGGATTTCAAGCGCCCGCACCGTGGTCGGACCGGATGTCGTCATCTCCGCGAGCTACGACCTGCACGGCAATGTCAGCCAGACGATCATCGATCAACTCGACATATTTGCCGGCTATCGAACTGCGCCGCATATCGATGTGCGGGAGACGATGGTGCGCGCCTGGACGATGTTGATCAGGGCCCTGGAGACAGGGACAAGACCCGGTATCGCATGGGCGAAAATCCCCGTTCTGCTGCCCGGCGAGAAGACTTCCACGGAAGACGAGCCGGCCAGGAGCCTTTATGCTTTCCTTCCTGATCATGACGCCCGCCCTGGCATCTGGGATGCGAATTTCATGATCGGCTACGTCTGGGCGGATGAACCGAGAGCGACCGCTTGCGCCGTGGTGACGGGAACGGATAAAGCGGCCGCACAGGCAATTGCGGCCGAGATCGCGCAATCCTACTGGGACGCCCGGCAGGATTTTCATTTCGGTCCCGTGACGGAGCCACTCGCGAAAATTCTGGATATTGCGGAAACGACGACCACCCGGCCGATCATTCTGGCGGACTCGGGCGATAACCCCACTGGCGGCGGGGTGGGCGATCGCGCCGATGTTCTGGCGGCGCTGCTTGCGCGTGACTGGCAGGAGGCATTGCTGGGCGGCATTACTGACAGGCCTGCGGTCGAAGCCTGTTTTGCGGCGGGCGAAGGCGCGATCCTTTCCCTGAAGATCGGCGGAAGTCTTGATCCGAAGAGCCCGTCCGTCACCGTTGAAGCCGAGGTTGTGACACTGGACGATCCCGGTGCGGCAGATCAGCGGCAGGCTGTGATCGCCATCGGCGGAATCACGGTCATTCTGGCGGCCCGTCGCCGGCCCTATCACATGATTTCGGATTTTACCCGTCTTGGCTTCGATCCGAAGGACGTGCGGCTTCTGGTCGTGAAATCCGGTTATCTGTCGCCGGAGCTTGCGCCAATCGCCAATCCCAACCTCATGGCGTTGACGGAGGGGGTAATCAATCAGGATATTGAAAATCTTCCCAATCGCCGTCGGGAGGGCGATTTTTATCCCTGGAAGCCGCACTTCGATTATATCCCGAATCCTGCCCTTTCGGTCCGCTGGCGATGACAGCGGTCCGGTAGCTTCAATCCAGCGATCCGGCTTTGCCGGATCATCTCAGGCGAACATCCATGCCGTCGGCTCTTTCCATCGTCATCAACAATCCGTCGATCCGCATCGGGGCGCTCGCCATCCTATTCTTCGGATTTTCGAATGCGGCGACCGCGCCCTATCAGGCGGTGATCGGCATTCGCGAAATCGGGCTCAGCAACACCGTCTATTCGCTGCTGATGCTGTTTGCCGCCGTCATCAATGTCAGCGCCAGCGTACTTATGGGCATCGTCGCTGACAGGCTGGGTGAATATCGCAAGCCAATGCTCTATATCGCGCTTTTCGGTGTCAGCGGCTACCTGCTGGTGTATCTCGCCGGTAATGCCACTGCCTTTGTGGCCTCCAAACTCGTGCTTTTGCCAATTTTCGGCGCGATGAATTCGCTGATCTTTGCGCATGTGCGTGCCGACGCCCGCAATCTTTCGACGGGCGAGATGATCGCGGTGAATTCCATCATGCGGGCGACGATCTCGCTTTCCTGGGTGCTGGTGCCGGGGCTTGTGGGGGTATTTCTGGTGAATTCCGGAAACATGCTGACCGCGTTCTTGTTCTCGGGCATATGCGCGCTCGTCTGTTTTCTGCTGGTGGCCTTCTGCCTGCCGCGCGCCGCCACGCCCGCCTCGGCCAGTACCGAAGCGCGTTTTGGTCTGCGCGCCTCGCTTGGTGAAATCGGATCGCGTCGGGTGCTACTTCGGATCGTCGCCATCGCATTGATCTGCTCGATGCTGCATTTGAACGATTCCGTGCGCTCCCTCATCATTACCGGGCAGGCCAAGGGTACGGTGGCCGATATCGGCATCGTCGCCGGTATCGTCGCCGCGCTGGAAATCGTTTTCATCCTACTGTGGGGCTGGATAGAAAAGAAGGTGCCCCAGACGCTGACGCTTGCCGCGGGCGCACTGCTTTACGCTGTTTACCTGATCCTGCAGGGGCTCGCATCGGCGCCGTGGCATATCTATGCCCAGACCGTCATCAGCGCACTGGGGGCGGCCGCGATCATCAGCATACCCATCACCTACCTGCAGGAACTGATCGCGGACCGGCCGGGCCTCGGCAGTTCGCTGATCGCCGTCAACATTTTTCTTGGAGCGGGTCTTGGCGCCCTGATTTTTGCCCTTGGCACGCTCGTCTCCAATTATTCGGGAACGTCGATCCTCGGGGCGATCGTCGGGATTGGCGGGGTTTATATGCTCTACGCCCTTGATGGGATCGGTCGCCGCAGGTAACCGCCATCGAATGAAAGAGGCTATGATGATTCTCGAGATTTGCGTGGACGATGTGGCCGGCCTGGAAGCCGCAGTGAGAGGCGGGGCAGACCGTATCGAACTTTGCGCGGCACTGTCCGGCGGCGGGGTCACCCCGTCTGTCGGCTTTATGCACCGCGCTGCGGCTTATGGGTTGCCCGTCAGCGTGATGATCAGGCCACGTGCCGGCGATTTCGTTTTCACGCGTGATGAAGCGGATGTGATGAAACGCGATATAGATGCGGCGCGCGCCGCGGGCCTTTCCGGCGTGGTGCTCGGTGCATCGCGCGAGGACGGCTCCCTCGATCTTCCGCTGCTCGAAGAGCTGCGTCGTCATGCCAACGGTCTGGATGTAACGCTTCACCGGGCTTTCGATGTCGTTCCCGCCATGGATGAAGCCCTCGAGGCCGCCGTTGCGCTCGGCTTTTCCAGAATTCTCACTTCCGGCGGCGCACGTTCAGCGCTGGAAGGGGTGGAGACTCTGGCCCGTTTGTCGGAGGTCGCTGCCGGGCGGATCGCCATCATGCCGGGTGCCGGCGTGCGTCCGCAAAGCGTGCAGACGCTGCTTGACCGGCTTCCAATCACGGAAATCCACGCATCCTGTTCCGCCGTTCCTCATTATGATCCGGAAAGCCGCGTGGCGAAGCTCGGTTTCACCGGGGCGGGGCGCAAAGTCACGGATGAGGCAGCGGTGCGTGAACTAAAGGCGATCCTTACCGCTCATCATAAAGCCGATGCAGCGTCCTAGCCGTCCCGGCGGCGCCATCGAGATTGAGGTGGACCGTACCGGGTGGCGGCAGGACGAGTGCCGCCTTGATCGCTTCGGCCATGGAGGCTGGCGAAATATCTTTCTCTTCCAGCACATGGGCAAGCCCAAGCCCGGCCAGCCGCTCCGCACGGGCGCTCTGTTCGGTTTCACCGCCGGCCGCGAAAGGGATGAGGAGCGAACGGCATTTTGCCTGAAGAATATCGCAGACGGTGTTGTAGCCGGCCTGTGACACCGAAAGGCGCGCGCCGGCGAGCAAGCTCGCGAAATCCTTGCGGAAGCGGAAAACGGAGATATTTTCCGGTGCTGCAGCCAATATCGCATCGAAATCCGCCTGTGGCATATTGGGACCGGTGATGAGACACCAGCTCTTGATACCGTCCAGCAGCGGCGCGGCCTCAAGGGCGGCCCGGACAAGGGCCGCACCGACAGCGCCGCCGCCGGCGGAGACCACAATATCGAATTTCTCGACCGGTTCCGGCGGTGGAAGCGGGGCCACCAGGCCGGTATAGACAATACGCTGACGTATCTCGCTGGCGAGGGGAAAGGTATCTTCCAGCCGGGCGAAATCCGGGTCGCCGTGCACGAGCACGGCGTCGAAATGTTTCTTTACCAGCGAGACGGTTTCTTCATCCCGGCCCGGCTTGGTTTTTTCCTGCAATATATCTCGCAATGACGCCATGACGAGCGGGCGCGGTTCGCTATCCTCGATCTCATCGAGAAGCGGAAGCAGTTCGAACCGCACCTGCCTGCGGCCGAAGGGAAAAGCCTCAATGATGACGATATCGGGTTTGGCGCCATGATAGGCACCGATCAGCATATCGGTCCTGAGCCTCTTGAAGTCGTCATCCACCGGTTTGCCGGAACTGTCGACCAGGCCGGCAAAACTGCCATCGCTGACGGCAATCGGCGGCAATTCGACATGACGGATGCCTTCACCCGGAAAACCCGGGACAGGCGTTCCGCCCGTCACCAGAACTACGTCGAAACCATCCGTCTGAAGGGCATTGGCGATGCGGCTGGCGCGGGCTATATGGCCGATGCCAAGAAGATGCTGGACATAAAAGAAAACACAGGGCCGCTTTTCCATCTCGGTCATGGTGTCTTTTCCCATTCGGTCTCGAAGAGCGTCTTCAGTTCGGCAATGCTGGTGCGATGATCGAAGGCGGTGCGCACACGGTTTTCGGCGGCGTTGCCAAGTCGCTGGCGCAATTGCGGATCGGTAATAGCCAAGCGCAGGGCTTCTGCGAAGGCCGCTGGATTTTCCGGCTCTGTGAGCAGGCCGTTTTCACCACTGACGAAGAACTCCGGAATGCCCGATATGTTGGTGGAGATGCAGGTCATCGCCTGGCTCGCAGCCTCGACCAGCACGTTGGGAAGACCGTCGCGGTCGCCATCGCTGGTGATGCGGCAGGCAAGGGCAAAGAGGTCCGCTTGCCGGTAATTCTCCAGCACCTGCTTCTGGTCCATGGCTCCCGTCCAGACGACCCTGTCGGAGACGCCAAGTTCGTCCGCGAGTTTTTTCAGCGCAGCCAATTCGTCCCCGCCGCCGATATGGGTAAAGCGCCAATGGATATTGCGTGGCAGCGAGGCGAGCGCGCGCAACAGAATATCGATTCCCTTTTTCTTGACCGCACGGCCGACACTCAAAATCCTGACCGGATCCTCGGCATCTGAACCGTCTCTCGCCGGCCGCGGCGTGTCGAAATGCGGGAAACGCGTGAGATCGAGGCCATGATAACTCAGATGTACGTTCTGCCTCACCCCGGAAAGGGTCTGCAGATGCCGAAAGCCGCCGGCAGTGCAGGTCACGGCCCAGCGGGCGCTTTGCAGCTTGGCGGCAAGGTCACGGTCGCTGGAGGTCCAGATGTCCTTGGCGTGGGCCGAAATCGTCCAGGGCGTGCCCGTGATGAGATGGGTATAGGCCGCGACTGAGGCGGGCGTATGAATGAAATGCACATGCAGCCACCCGGCATCCTCCGGCCATTCATTGGCCAGCACGGCCGCCTGACCGAAACGGCGAAAGCGGTTGCGGCTGAGATCATGGGGCAGGTCGCTGAGAAACTGGCGAAGCGCCTTGGTGAAGCCCGGCTTTTTGTGACATCCCCACAGGGCTTTCAGCACACGCAGAGGTTCCTCATGCAGATACTCCGGCAGGTAGGTGACGGGCGCGCTGATCTCATCATGAACGGGATGGCGTTTCTTATCCGTTGGCCGGCGCATGGACATGAGTTCGAGCTTCAGCCCGGCCTTTTCAAGCCCCAGCAATTCCTGGGCGATAAAAGTCTCGGACAGGCGCGGATAGCCCTTGAGGAGCACCACGATTTTTTTTGCATCAGTCACGTTGCGCGCGTCTCTTCTGAACGTTGGTTGCCGAGGCCGGGTTACGCGCTGAGCGTGATCGGCGTCTTGTCGCCCTCGGGCGGCAGCCATTCGGCAATCCTGCGTGATATGTTTTCCAACCCGTCGAGCTTCAGCCCGCACGAATTGACGGATGGCGGCGCGCGGTGCGGCAGGGCTTTGAGGGCGGCCGCCATCTTGGCGGGGTTCTCGGCATCTTCCGGCAGGAGCATGTCGAAAAGACCCAGCTCCGATGCGCGGCTGGCGCGGATAAGCTGCTCCTCCCGCGGCACCGTGCGGGGCACGACGAGTGCGGGTTTGTCGAAGGACAATATTTCGCAGACGGTGTTATAGCCGCCCATGGAGACCACGGCCTGTGCGCCAGCGACGAGATCTTCCATGCGATTGTCGAATTCGATGATCTCGATGTGCGGTATATCGGCTACGCTGCTCATGAAGCGCTGGCGCTGATCCGCCGGCATATAAGGGCCGAGCACGACCAGCGCCTTGTGCGTCAGCTCCGGGTCATGTCGGTAGGCGTTGATGACGTCATCGATCAATTCACTGCCGTCGCCACCGCCGCCTGTGGTGATGAGAAGATAATCGCCTTCCGGCCGATGCGCCGCGGTCTCCGCCTGTGTCTTCGATCTCTGAAGAAAGCCCACGAAATCCATCTTGTCGCGCACCGTCTGCGGAACGTCGAGCCCTGTCAGCGGATCGTGGAAATCCGGCGGGCCATAGACCCAGACATGGTCATAGAACTGGCCGATCTTGGTCATGACGTTGTTGCGCTTCCACTCCGCCTCGAGCAGCTGCGGCGCATCCATGACATCACGCAGGCCGATGACGAGCTTGGTGCCCTGTCCCTTGAGATAAGCGAGTGTTTCCTCCACCTCGCCGCGAAGGCCCATGGGCTCCTTGTCGACGATGAAGATGTCAGGCTGGAAGCTTTCGGCGGTATGGTAGATGATGGACCGGCGCATCTTCAGCGTTTCCTGAAGATCGATATGCCTGTCCATCGAGGTGTATTCGCCATTGCGCAGCTTGATGACGCTCGGAATTTTCACGAAATCGACGCGGGCGCGATAATCGAAGGCACCGGCAATGGTGGCCCCTGAAATGATGAGGACGTTGAGACCGCGATAATCTTCCACCAGGGCATGCGCAATGGTGCGACACCGCCGCAGATGGCCGAGACCGAAGGAATCGTGGCTGTACATGAGAATGCGCGCGTCGTTCAAACGGGAGCTCATGGGCCACACCTCTTTTTGCCTTTCACGATGAAGGCGGCTTCGGAAGGGCAGTTTATCAAGGTGTATTCCATTTTATCTGAAGGGGTCCGCAGCATCACGTAGTCCGTCACCGAAGAAATTAAAGGCCAGAATGACGAGAACGACAGGGATCGTCGGGATGAGAAGCCAGGGATATAGCGCAATGACGCTGACGCTGCGCGCCTCCGTGAGCAGAATTCCCCAACTTGTGATCGGGGGGCGCAGGCCGAGGCCCAGGAAGCTGAGCGCTGTTTCGCCAAGGATCATGCCCGGTATCGTCAGGGTGGCCGAGGCGATAAGATGGGACATGAAGCCCGGAATAAGATGTCGGCCAATGATACGCGGTGTGCCCGCTCCCATCAATTGCGCAGCCAAAACATAGTCTTCCTCGCGCAACGCCAGTAGCTTTGAACGCACGGCGCGCGCTAGCCCGGTCCAGTCCAGCATGCCGAGAATGATGGTGATGCCGAGATAAACGAGAATCGGACTCCAGGTCACCGGCATGATGGCGGCGAGCGCCAGCCATAGCGGAATGCTGGGAATGGATTGCAGGACCTCGATGATGCGCTGGACAATCAGGTCAAACGTGCCGCCGCGATATCCCGCCAGGCCACCGATCACAATGCCGAGAACGAAGCTCATGGCGACGCCGAGGAGGCCGATGGTCAGTGAAATGCGCGCGCCGTAGATGATACGGGACAGCACGTCACGCCCGAGGCGGTCGGTGCCGAGAAGGAACAGTTCACCGCCTTCTGCCGGGCAAACGAGATGGGTTCTGCCCTCGAATATGCCCCAGAAACGATAGGTGTCACCCTTGCAGAAGAAACGCAGCGGCTGGATATCGGTCGGCACGTCCCGGTAGACACGCCTCAGATTTTCCATGTCGAGCGTCATTTCACGGCCATACACGAAGGGGCCGACAAATTTCCCGTCATTGAAGAGGTGGATGGCCTGGGGCGGGGCGTATATGTGTTCGATATTGCGGGTGTGGAGATTATAGGGGGCGAGGAACTCGCAGATCAGAATCGAAAGGTAAAGCACCACCAGAAAGGCGCCGGACCATACCGCGATCTTGTGCTGGCGGAACTGCCACCACATGAGCTTCAACTGCGAGGCTTTGCTGAAGGCCGCCATGCCAGACGTGTTGGGTTCGATCAGCGAGGGGTCGAAGGGCGCGGTCGAGACATAGTGCGGCAGGGCTTCGCCGGGATTCGGAATGGATGAAGTCATTTGACGTTACCACCTCCGAAGCGGATTCTCGGATCGAGTATGGCAAGGGCGATGTCCGACACCAGAACGCCGATCACCGTCAGGAACGCAAGGAACATCAGGAACGAACCCGCCAGATACATGTCCTGGCTTTGCAACGCCCGGATGAGCATGGGGCCGGTGGTCTCGAGCGACAGGACGACGGCAGTAATTTCCGCGCCCGATATGATGGCAGGCAGGATCGAGCCGATATCCGAGATGAAAAAATTCAGGGCCATGCGCAGCGGATATTTGGTCAATACCCTGAAAGGGTGCAGGCCCTTGGCGCGGGCGGTGACCACATATTGCTTCTGTAATTCATCCAGAAGGTTGGCTCGCAGGCGGCGGATCATGCCGGCCGTGCCCGCCGTTCCGATGATGAGAACGGGAATCCAGATATGCTCAAGGATCGACTTGAACTTCGCCCAGCTCATCGCCTGGTTCAGATATTCCCGGTCCATCAGATGGCCTATGGAGATGCCGAACCATATGTTGGCGAAGTACATCAGAATCAATGCCAGCATGAAGTTGGGGATGGCGATGCCGAGCAGGCCGAGGAAGGTGAGCCCGTAATCGCCCCAGCTGTATTTATGCGTGGCGGAATAGATGCCGATCGGAAAAGCCAGCAGCCAGGTGACAATGATGGTAACGAAGGAAACCAGAACCGTCAGCCACAGGCGATCTCCCACCACGTCGCTCACGGGTAGCTGATATTCGAAGGAATAACCGAAATCGCCGACAAGCATGCCGGTCGCCCAGCGGAAATAGCGGATCGGGGCGGGCTGATCGAAGCCGTAGCGGACGCGCAGTTCCTCGATTTCGGCAAGATTTGCCGTTTCGCCCATGGCGCGCAGCTCAGCGACATAGCTTTCGAAATAATCGCCCGGGGGCAGTTCGATGATGGTGAAAACCAGCATCGAGATCAGGATGAGCGTCGGGATCATGACGAGGACGCGCTTCAGAATATACCGCAGCATATCAGGCGTCTCCGTCATACCAGAAGCTATCCGGCATGTAGACGCCGAGATAGGAAGTGGGTTCATAACCGAAAAGCGCCTTTTCCGGCACGTTCCGCATGCGCTTGACATGGACGACGGGCTGCAGCGCGCCGTTGACGATGCCGATGGAAAATACCTGCTGCGTATAGACGCCAAGCATTTCCAGCCAGATTGCCTGACGTTCTTCCTCGGTGACGCTTCGACGCCATTTTTTCAGAAGATCAAGCAAATGGGCCGCTTCCGGCAGATCGGGCTCTTTGCCTTCACGGCCGCCGGATAGATAGTGAATCCCCCAGACCGGCCATTGCAACTGGTCGTCACCGGTGGGGGCAAGGCCGGAAGGCAGCATGTCGGCCGTTGGCACGCCATTGTCCATACCCATCCACACCGACATCAGTACTTCTCCGCCCATGGCGCGCTTGCGGAAAACATCGCGCTGGGTGGGGCGGACAGAAACGGCAATGCCGATATGTCGCCAGTGATCCGTCACCAGCTCCATCACGTCTGTTTCGAGCGTGCTTTCGCCTGTCGTCTCGACAATGATATAGGCGGGTCGACCATCAGGCAGGAGCCGAAGGCCGGCATTGTCGCGCTTGTCGAGACCCGCTTCATCGAGCAGCCTGTTGGCCGTTGCGCGATCGAAAGCGCTCCAGGCGTCCGCAAATTCCTGCCGGTAAAGCGGGCTTTCCGGCAGTACGGTATCTGCGCTTTCCTTCGCGAGCCCGTAAAAACAGACCATGTTGATTTCGTGCCGGTTTATCGCGAGCGAGAGCGCGCGGCGCACACGCACATCCTGGAAAGCGTTGCGCCAGACCGGGTCGGCGCAATTGAGATTTGGCAGCAGCGCGATGCGCGAGCCCTGGGAGCGCTTGTAGAGGTTAACTTTCAGGGGGAAGCGCTTTTCAGCATCCTTCAGGAAAGTGTAATCAGCGAAATCGAGGCCGAAATATTGCAGGTCGCTATCGCCCGACGCCGTCTTGGCCGAGATGATATCCGACGAGGTGACGTTGAGCAGGAAGCGGTCGAGATAGGGCAGTTGCAGGCCGTTTTCATCGACGCGATGATAATAGGGGTTGCGTTCGAACACGAACTGTTCGGCCGGCGGCGCGGTGGTGTTACGCCAGGCATCGAGCGTTGGCAGATCCGGATTTTCGGGGCGCACCTGCCGCGACATCTTGATATGCAGCCCGCTCCAGTCGTCTGTCTTGTTTTTCTTGATCAGCTTGGCGAGCTTCTCCGCCGTCTGATATTTGATGTGGAACTGTTTCATATAGGCGGCAGGCAAGAACAGCCGCGCCGGCGAGGCGGCCGCCAGTTTCGCCAGAAAATCCGGATTGGGGCCGTCCCAGGTGTATCGCACGGTCAGCCAGTCAACGACCTCGATCTGGGGCGGTTTGCCATTGACCAGAAGCTCGATCGGCGGACCGCCCTTGTGGATTTCCTTATTGAGGGCAACATCTTCCCAGAAATAGCGGAAATCCTCTGACGTGAAATCACTGCCATCGGACCACTTATGGCCTTCGCGCAGCCTGAAGGTGAAGATGCGTTCTTCCTGTACGTCGTAGCTTTCGAGAATATCCGGATGAAGTTCGAATTTTTCGTCGTAACCGACAAGGCGGGCATAGCTGCTGATCGGCATCAGGCGAATGTCGCGCTGGCCGCCAATGAGCATACGTACCGATCCACCATGTTGCCCTGGCTCTCGGCCAAGTGCCTTCATGTCGATGACGCGCGGGTTTTTCGGCAGGCGCTCGGCGATGTCGGGCAATTCGCCCTTTTCGCGTTTTTCCTTGAAGTAGGTGGGGTCGGTATAGGAGGCCCGCGCATAAGCCGGCACAAAGACGGAGGCCAAGAGGGCAAGAGCGGTGCGACGCGTGATCAAGGGCGAAGCTCCCGCATGTCGGCATTGCCGTTCGCAAGTACGAAATGGCCTTCCCCAAGATCGGCCGATACCATCTCGCCATCCCCCTCGTCGCGGAACTGTTTGCCCCAGTCGAATTTGCCCGTCGCGCTGATCTTGCCGATGGTGCGGAAATCGAGCGGGCGGTCGAGATCGGGGAAAGGCACGGCGGCCAGCAGGGATTTCGTATAGGGATGCACCGGAGCGCGCATCAGGATTTCCCGTGGCGCCAGCTCCACGATGCGGCCCTCGCACATGACCGCCACGCGATCGGCCATATAATCCACCACCGCAAGATTATGCGAGATGAAGAGGTAGGTAAGCCCGAGATCCTGCTGCAAATCTTTCAGCAGATTGAGAATTTGCGCCTGCACGGAAACATCGAGAGCGGAGACGGGTTCGTCGCAGATCAGCAGTTCCGGGCCAAGTGCGAGGGCTCTTGCAATGCCGATACGTTGTCTTTGCCCGCCCGAAAAACTGTGCGGATAACGGTTCAGCGCGCTTTCCCCAAGCCCGATGGCCCTGACGAGGTTGCGCACTTTTTCGGAGCGATATTTCGCATCACCCCGACCGTGGATTTCCAGCGGCTCGCTCAGGATGTTTCCCACGGTCATGCGCGGCGATAGCGACGATATCGGGTCCTGAAAGACCATCTGTATCTTCGACCGGAGCTCTTTCAGGTCATCGTCCCGGGCGTTGAGGACATCGATATCGCCCTGCGGACGGTGGAAGGTGACGGAACCCTGATCCGGGCGAACGGCGCGCATGAGGATTTTGCTGACGGTTGTCTTGCCGCTGCCGCTTTCGCCGACCAGTCCCAGACATTCTCCACGACGGATCTCAAAGCTGACGCTGTTTACCGCTTTGGTTGCGCTGGCGTCACCTTTGCGGAACCAGCTCGATTTGCGGGTCGTGAACGTCTTGCTGATATTGTCCACGGTCAAAAGCGGACCAGGGGTTTTGTTGACCGTCGCGGTCTTCTTGCCCACCAGGCTTTCATGGTCGACGTTGATTTCGCGTAGCGCCTTCAGCCTCTCGCCCGGCTTCATGTCGAAATGCGGAACGGCTGCCATCAAACCCTTGAGATAGGGATGGGCTGGCGATTTGAAGATATCATCGACCGTGCCGGCTTCCATGATCTCGCCCTGATAGATCACGGCAACCTCATCTGCAATGTTCGCCACCACGCCGAGGTCATGGGTGATGAGCAGCATACTCATATTCAGCCTGCTCTGCAGGTCACGCAGCAGCTTGAGGATTTGCGCCTGAATGGTCACATCAAGCGCTGTCGTGGGTTCGTCGGCGATCAGAAGCGCGGGACGACAGATCAGCGCCATGGCGATCATGGCGCGCTGGCGCATGCCGCCTGAAAGCTCGAAAGGATACATGTTCACGACCTTCTTCGGGTTCGAAAACCCGACGAGATCGAGTGTCTCATACATTTTTTCCGCACGTTCCGCCGGCGAAAGGATGCTGTGGATTCTGAGCGCCTCGTCAATCTGGTTGCCGATGGTGTGCAGCGGCGAAAACGAGGTCATGGGCTCCTGAAAGATCAGCCCGATGCGGTTGCCACGGATGGCGCGGATTTCGCGGCCGTCTTTGGGCAATTGCAAAAGATCGACGGGACCGCCCGCAGCGTTTTCCGGATCGGTGAACAGCACGCGGCCATTCACACGAGCGGTCTTGGGATGGATGCCCATGATCGTCTGGCCAATGACGGATTTTCCGGAGCCGGATTCACCGACCAATGCGGTTACTTTTCCCGGAAGAATGCGGAGGCTCGCCCCCCTGACTGCATCGATCGTTCCACCCATGAGAGAAAACGAGACCTGCAGATTTTCGATACGGAGCAAATCTGCACCTGCGCTCATGCCAAAGGGTTCCTTGCCGCCTCTTTATCGTTGCCTTGTGACAATTGCTCGGGAGGGCTTAAAGCAACGTTATCGCAGGGTTTGTTGTCTGTCTATCCTTCTGAAACATCGAATTCTTTAGCAAATTTGAAGCCGGCTTCCGAAATGCTGCGACTTGCCCCACCGCTCTTGTTTCGTAATATGCCGACAGGAGCTTTCGAACGAGGATCCATGTCCGACAAGAAATATTACGACGCCAAGCTGAACGATGCGCGTCAGTTGCAGAATAACGGCCAATATGCTGAGGCGAACGCGCTTCTCTTATCGCTGGTTGCAGCAAAGGACGGGCATCTGATGGGAGAGCAGACGGTGCTCGGCCTGCCGCGCCGGCTGCATGCCGCACGGCTGCGTCTTGCCAAGGCCGAAGGCGATATGGTCGCGAAGATCGGTTATCAGTATACGCTGGTGCCACCCCCGCAGGTGCTGGAAAAATATGCGCGATTTTCCGTGGAAGAACGCCGCACAATAAACCTCAAAAGCCGGGAGGATGTGCCGAGGCTCATTCATCAGATATGGATTGGCGAGAAATCGCCGCCCATGTCGGTCGAGGCCTGGGCTGCCCATGCGCTGAAGCACGGCTACGATTATCGCCTTTGGCGGGAAGCCGATCTTGAGCGGGAAGGGGTTTTTGCGAATAGCGTCTTTAACAGGATGCTGAGCGAGGGCGACTATCCGGGTGCTGTTGACGTCGCCCGCTACATCCTGCTCGAGCGGTTCGGCGGCATCTATCTCGACTGCGACTGGTATCCTGCGCGCGACGACGTGAGTTTCGATTCATTCCTTCCCCTTGCGGGTCTCACGGCGTTTGATGAAAAAACGCCGCGGAATACCGGACAGGGAAGTATGCTTCTCGCTAATTCCTTCATTGCCGCTCCAGCTGCGCATCCGGTCTTTCGCAAAATGCTGGCCGCCTTTCCCGACATTCTCGAAGAAATGCCGCGCGCGCCGGCGTGGTGGTCCACCGGGCCGTTGATTTTCACCGTCATTGCCCGGCAGGGAAGCATCAGCCTTGCACCGGCAGCGTTTGTCGCGGCATCCGTTCCGGACCGAACGCCGTTTGAAACAGTTGATGAGATCAGGCGGGATCTGGCCAAGGATGCCGGCGGGCTGCTGATCGCCTGGAAATCATGGTGAGATTGCTTCGACGAGGTCTTTAGAGGAGCACCAGCGTGCTGCGCGGTGCCGTGCGGTCACCTCGAAAAGCCGCCGGAGGAAATGCCAGACGGTGTCATCGTGCACGAGATGATGGGTAAGGATGCCGATTGTGCCGCCTTCCTCGGCAGCGCGCAGGATGCGGGCCGCCGTCTCGGCAAACAGGACATCGTGGTCACGGCCGCCGCGGCTGCCATGCCAATCGATCACATCCACATGCGTATTCAGACATGGCGGCGCTGTGTCCTTCTCCGGACCGAAAACGGAGAGGGCCCGATATCCAAGCCCTGTCAGTTCCCTCACTATATGGGCGTCGATGCGGTTCCATGGGGGCACCAGCATCGGCACGACACGCGGTCCATGCAGATCGTAGAGTTTTTCCAGCCCGGACTGCAGCTCGTCGAGAACGAGGGGAAGTTCGCGGTGGAGGCCAAGCTCCTGTTTCTTTTGTCCATCGCCGGCGTAATTGGTATGCGACCAGCCGTGAACCGCCACCTGGGCAATGTCCGAGGCATCCAGATGCTGCGCGAGCCTGCGGGTCGTCGTTTCGGGAATGACCGCGAGGGTGACCGGAACCGAGAAACTCTCGCAAAGATCAAGCAGGGTATCGAGTGCCCCCGTCGGGTCCACTGCATCGTCGTCCCTGAGCCACAGATCGGCCGAAATGCCGCGACGTCCGCATTCGTCCAGTGCTGCGACGAGTTTTTCGAGACTCATGATCTTCGTGCCTTTGCTTGCATCAAAATATCGTTCAGCTTGGTTGCGGCATTTTCCAGAGACCGTTCATGCATGACGAACCGGCGGGCTGCTTTTGCCAGTTCCTGTCGCCGCCTGTCGTCGTAAAGCAGGGCCTTGATCGCATCGGCATAAGCGGCACTATCATTTTCAGGTGTCAGTAATCCGGTGGCGCCAGATTTTACGACTTCGGGAACGCCCGCCACTTTTTCGGCGATGACGGGCAGGCCGGCTGCCTGTGCTTCCAGATAGGCAAGGCCGTAGGCCTCGCCGTGACCCGGCCAGACATAAATGGCAGCTTTCGAGAGAAGCGCTGCGATCTCGTCTGCGGCTTTTTGCCCGTGCCAGACGAGGCGATTTTCAGGGAAGCCGCTGAACATGGCTTGCACCGCCTCGCGTTCCGGACCGTCGCCAACGATCTCAAGTGTCCAGTCTAGGTCTTGTGGTAGCAGGGCGAGAGCGTTCGACAGGGCGCGATAGCTCTCGAGTTTGTCGCCCGCCCTCATCATGGCGACGGTGATGAGCCGTGTCCGTTTCGGCTGGGGAACAACCTTGAGAAAGGGCGCGGGGTCGATGAAAGGCGGGAGCATCGCCCATTGAAGCCCAGGAGAGGCCTGTACGAGCCCTTCGCGATCCCGTTCGGTGAAGCAGATATTGACTGCGGCTTCGTTCAACGACGACAACAACCCGTCCTGCACTGCCTGCCAGCCCATGGCGTTGCGCTTTGGTGAATAGGATGCTTCGGCGGTGACGTAGGATATATTGAAACGGCTGGTGAGTTCCGGTCCGAGCAGGTCTGGAGCCTTGTAGTACGGGTGATAACAAAACCACAGGTCCGGTGCGCCGTGCAACCGCCAGCGCTCCGCAATAGTCTCTACTTCACGTTCGGCCCGGTCGGCGAGGGACGACCGCTCGGGATCATCCGGCTGTCTAAGGAAGCTTCGCAGCTCGGACGCGACAAAAACCTCATGGCTACCCATTGCCATCGCCTGCATCAACAGGCGGGCCATCAACCGGTCGCCGGAAGGAACGGGGTGGTTGGGTGCTTTGAGCGGCGAATAAAAGGCGATCTTCATGCGGATGGTTGTGCGTTGGTCGTGCCTCTGGCGTCAACCGGAATTTGAAGGTGTGGAGCCTTGACAGCCTCGCCATTCTTGGCCAACTGAAAGACATCTTTTGCACATGCGCGGAGCGTGACACGCTTTGACTTCTCCAGACATTTCCCAAGCCCTGCTTTCCAGCATTGAGAACAAGAGCGCCAAAGCGGGCGTAATCGGCCTCGGCTATGTGGGCCTGCCCCTTGCCATGACGATCGCCAGAGCTGGTTTCAAGGTTGTCGGTTTCGACATCGACCCCGGTAAAATTACTGCGATAGATGCGGGTCAGAGCTATATCGAGGCGGTTTCGGATGCCGTGCTCGCAGGAGCCAGGCAAAATGACGGCTTTGTTGCCACATGCGACTTCTCCAGACTGGCCGAGTGTGACGTGATCGCCATCTGCGTACCGACGCCGTTGACGAAGTATCGCGAGCCAGACCTTTCCTATGTCGAGAAGACCTGTCACGACATTGCCGCGCATCTGCGCACGGGGCAGCTTGTGGTGCTGGAATCCACCACCTATCCCGGCACTACCGATGGGATTGTGAAAACCATTCTGGAGAGCACCGGTCTCGTCTCAGGTATCGATTTCTTCATCGGCTTTTCCCCCGAGCGGGAAGATCCCGGCAACCGGGACTTTGAGACGTCGACCATTCCGAAGGTCGTTGCGGGTGACGGCGAGGCCGCTGGGCAGCTGATGGCGGCTTTTTACGGATCGGTGGTCAAGAAAATCGTTCCGGTCTCGACCAATGCGACGGCGGAGGCCGTGAAGATCACCGAAAATGTCTTCCGCGCCGTCAATATTGCGCTCGTCAACGAACTTAAGGTCGTCTACGAGGCCATGGGTATCGATATATGGGAAGTCATCGATGCGGCAAAAACCAAGCCGTTCGGTTTCATGCCATTTTATCCCGGCCCCGGTCTTGGCGGTCACTGCATACCGATCGACCCTTTCTATCTCACCTGGAAATCTCGCGAATATGAATTGCCAACGCGGTTCATCGAGCTTGCAGGTGAAATCAACACCGGCATGCCGCGCCACGTTGTGGGGCGGGTTGCGGAAGCGCTCGACATCCATTCCGGCAAGGCGCTCAGCCGCTCGAAGGTGCTGGTCGTCGGTCTCGCCTACAAGAAAAATGTGCCCGATATTCGTGAAAGCCCTTCATTGAAGCTCATCGAGCTTGTTCAGGAGCGCGGTGGCGAAGCGGCCTATTTTGATCCGCATGTGGCCGAAATCCCGAAGACACGGGAATACAGCCACCTGATGGGAATGAAGTCCGTCTCCTGGGGCAGGCAGTCCATCAGCGCTTTCGATGCTGTTCTGGTTGCGACCGACCATGACAATGTGGACTATGCCGCCCTTGCCGAATGGGCTCCGCTGATCATCGACACGCGAAACGCCTTCGCGCGCCGGGGCATTTCCGCAAGACACATCATCAAGGCCTGATAACGGACGGATCATGAGCAGACTGGACAGTTTCATTCGCCGGTTGACCGCGCAGCGTGACATTCTCAATCATGTCGCCGCCAATCTTGATATGCCGCATGAGGGTGCGCTCATGGAAATCGGCCTTGGAAACGGGCGAACTTTCAATCATCTGCGGGAACTGTTTCCGGGGCGCAGGATCATTGCGTTTGACAGGGCCATGGGTGCCCATGCTTCGTCCGTTCCGGCAGACGAAGACCTGGTGATCGGCGAGATATCGCAGACCGCTCCCGCATTCGTCGGTGCGGAAGCGGCAATGGTGCATGCCGATATCGGCACGGGCTATCCGGAAAAAGATGCGATCACATTGACATGGTTGCCCGATCTCGCCGCCGGCATGCTGGCGAAAGGCGGCGTCGCTGTCAGCGGTCTGCCTCTCGATCATCCCCTGCTGAAACCGTTGCCGGTTCCGGAGAGCGTGCCGACGGACCGTTATTTTCTCTATCGCAAGATATAAAAGATCGATCCGGCCGCAAACTTCCGGGTCCTGTCACAAATAGCGTCCGCTCTCTTCCTCCGAGAGTAGAAACACCTTCATTTGCGAGTTTCGACCGCGAATGGCGACCTGTTCGCTTCTGAGATCGGCAATATCCTGTCCCGCCTGTATGATGGCCGGTTCGGAGACCACGATTGCCGCGCCAAATTCCTTGGCTTTGGATTCAAGCCTGCTTGCCACGTTGACGGTATCGCCAATGGCCGTCAGCGTTTTGGCAGCCCCATATCCCATGACCCCGACGATGCTCGGACCTGCGTGAATGCCAACCACCACCTCAAGACGCACGGCGAATTGTTTCTCCAGCCCTTCGTTCAGGATCGCAATATCGCGCAATATGATTGCTGCCGCCTTCATGGCATTGCGACAGGCGTGCTGGCTGTCGTCGCCTAGTCCAAAAAGCGCCATGGCGCCGTCACCGATAAATTTGTCGAGATGGCCCCCCGCCTGTTCGACGGCCTGGCCGACGATGGTGAAATAGCGGTTCAGGAGAAAGACGACATCGTAGGGCAGCTTCGCTTCCGACAAAGTCGTGAAATTGCGCAGATCGCAGAAGAGAATGGCGATCTCCTCTTCCCGGCCCGGCCGGGCCGGCTGGGCGTCCGCCGGCAGGTCACTGTGCTGGGGCGGTGAAACCAGAAGGGCAACGCCGAGATCATGGGTGGGACGCAGCTGGCAGCCGAGCCGCACATCCGAATCGGCATGGATGCGTCTTAATGTGGTTTGCTCGATGTCTCCGGGTGGAGGGAGCGGCCCCTTGCTTTCCATGACTCTCACCCGGCAGGTCGAACATCGTCCTTTACCGCCGCATACGGAATAATGCGGGATGCCTGCCAGACGGCTGGCTTCCAGAATGCTGAGGCCCGCCGGCACGCGCGCCTGCGCACCATGTTCGTAGCGGATTTCGATGGCCGTCGACCGCTGTCGCCAGCTTCTTACACCGCGCATCGCGAAGACCAGCATCACCGCGCCGGCAAAAATCGCCTCTGTCGTCCCGGTGATAAACCGGATTCGTGTTTCCATCTCCCGCTGCAGCGGAAGTTCGTCTCTCTGAACGATCGTGTCGCCCAGTCCCGGAGGAAGCGCATATTTGCGGTCGACTTCCTCGAGCCAACGGCCGGCATCGCTGAAGCCCAGCAGCGCCAGAAGCGGCAGCATCACAGCTATGGTCATGAAGATGCCGGCGATTTTCGGGTACCAGTCGCGATAACGCAGCCAGAAATAGAGGCCGATACATCCGTGTATCCAGATGACGATCAGGGCGAGACTTTGCCACGCGCCACCCATGGGATTGTTGATCCAGAGCCGGCGGACGACGGTATAATAACCGATGTCGATGCCGTAGAGCATGTGCGACACGCGGATATTCACGGCATGGCTCAGAATGAGGAAGGGGATCGACAGGCCGAAGATGACCTGAAGCGCTTCACGAAGCGGCATGCGCAACGTTCGACGCTGGTAAAGCGAGCGCAGGACCAGGCTGACATGCACCAGGACCGAGCCGTAGAAAAGCAGGCTGCTAACAGGGTTGAGCCAGATGAGGCTGAACCATTTTCGTGCCCGTTCGGCGGTGTCGATGGAAATGAGCGCAAGGGAATGATTGAAAAGATGCGAAAAGACAAAGGCAAATATAATCAGGCCGGATAAAATCCGGGCGCGTCTCAAACTGGTTTCCGAAAAGAAACGGATCATGCAAATCCCATCGTGAGGTCGTTCGGCCCAGAATCATCAGTCGGTCGATCGTCGCGTCTTTAGTGCATGACATCTCGTGGCAATATCGTGGAGCAAACGAGCGGCGATGGTCAATTATGCGTGTTTAAGTACCCGAAGCCACCAATGACTGGTGAGGCCCCTTCAGATTTCCGGTCAAATAGTCACGCGAAGTCAAAAACACCATGACGGCGGCTATCAGATTTCGATGACCTGACCGTCCATGGCTGCGAATGCGCCGCTGAACAGGGCTTTCGCCTGTTTTTCGATCATGTCCAGCTCTTCGTCGCTGCGGCTTGGGGCATGATGGATGAAACCGACATTTTTCGCATCGGCCAACTGGGCGAGTCGGATCGCCTGCTGCCAGGACGAATGGCCATAGCCGCGATAAAGGCCCATCTCGTCATCGGTAAACATGGCGTCATAAAGGAAAAGATCGGTATCCCGGATGAGATCAAGCACAGTTTCGTCGATGCCGCCGGGCTCGTGTTCGGTATCGGTGATGATGGCGAGGGACTTTCCCTCCCAGTCCAGCCGGTATCCGACGGCGTTGCCAGGATGGTTCAGCATGCCGGTTCGGATCGAGAGGCCCGGATGGACGTCTAGGGTATCACCGGGCATGAAATCCCGCGTGTCGATTTTTGCGCAGCAAATTTCCAGCGGCACGGGAAACCAGGGCGGGCTCATGAAGTCCTTGAGCATTTCCCGTGTCGTCATGGCGCCCGCGAGATGACCCGACCAAATCGAGACGTCATTGCAGCTATTATAGAATGGCTTGAAATAGGGAAAACCGACAATGTGGTCGTAGTGGCAATGGGAGAAGAAAAGATCGACGTCGGTAACCCCTTCCGCCCGAAGCGCCATGCCTGCAGGATGAAGTCCCGACCCCGCATCGAACAAAAGAACATGGTCGCCGCATCGAACCTCGATGCAGATGGTATTCCCACCGTATTTTCGGAAGTTTTCACCTGAAACAGGAAGCGTTCCCCGCGCCCCCCAGATCTTCACCCGAAAATTTCTGTTACTTTCCCGACCCGCAGTGTCGGAATTGAACGCCATGACACACCCCAATGACAACGGAATCTTGCACGCTTTCCTCCCATGAAGCCCGTTGTCTCTATAGATCTTATTTCCCGCCCTTTTCGGGCGGATGCCTTTACCCCTTATTCAGTCAGCATTTCATTTATATTGCAATAGTACGACATTTATTTTTCCAATATCGACCGCCGGGGGAGCATAGAATTGCCGCTTATGTTCTGGCGTTTGTCCTGGCTTTGCTGAGTTCAGCCGTCGTCTGGGTGAGACGTTCGGCCAGAACGCGCATGACCTTGATAGTGATATCGGGGAAATCAGACATCAGCTTGAAGAATTGTTCCTTGCCGATCCGAAGAGCTTCCACATTGGTGGAGGCGCGGACGGTGGCGGTTCTGACGCTGTCGCAGAGAATTGCGATTTCCCCGACGATGGCGTTGCCCGTCATTTCCGCCACTTTCAAAGTGCCAGAGGGAGAATCGACAAGAACATCCACCTTTCCGGTCAACAGCACATAGGCCGCGTCGCCGACGTCACCCTGCCGGAACAGCACGTCGCCGGCGTGATAGGAAACGCGGTCCGATGCGAATGCGAGCAGTTTCAACTTGGAGGGTTCCATTTCGGAAAAAAACGGCACCCTTTTCAGCATCTGAATTTCGTCTTTGAACAGCATTGCCTTACCCTGTTATTGTTCCACCTCGGTCACATTCTTGGAATTATGTCGCGACCATCTCCTTGAATGTACCGTTTTCCTCGACCAGAGTCTCGTAACTTCCGTCAGCGGTGATCAGCCCCTGATGAACAACGATGACCCTCTCGAACATGCGCGAGAGGTGCGCATTCGACAGAACCCATATGATCGAGGGGTTATTGTTGTTCTGTTTCAGGAGTGTGATGACCCGTTCAACAATTTCTTCCTGCTGTCTCGGGTCGAGGCCCGGAAGCGGGCGGTTGAAGACGTAAATGTCGGATTTCCGGATCAGCGCCCTTGCCAGATTAAGCTTCTGGCGCTGTAGCGGGCCTAGCCGCTTGCCGCCTGCACCCAGATTGAAATCCAGACCCACCGCCAGCACCCGTTCGTAAACGCCCTGCTTGCGCATGACGTCAGCAACGATGCGGGTGATGCGCCTTGAAGCATCGGTGTAGCGGTGGCTTACCTTGCCAAAGAGGATATTATCCAGAAGACTGGTGGCGCTCATGTATTTGGTCGGATCGTAGATTTCGATCACGTTTTTCAGACTGTCGGGCAGCTTCTCATGGAACATGTGCCGGACCTCGACGATGCGGTTCATGATTTCCGGCGTCAGCAGGCCGAAACGCTGGCGGGGCTCGATATAGAAGAAGCTCAGCCGCAGCATCGCGCGTTTTTCGCTTTCATTGGCCTCGTCGAAATTCCGGCCCTGAAGGCGTTGCAGCATCTGCTGATAGACCGGAATATCGTCAGGCGTCATGAAGGTGAGCTGCTGGAAGAAGGGGTGATCCCCCGGCAGATCGGCGAAGATTTCCACGATGTTCTCGGCGATCGTGTAGCCCATTTCGAACAGGGTTTTGACCAGGCCGGTCTCGCGCATCAAAGAGCGGAAATAGTCGCTTTCGATGACCGTCCTGATTGACTGGGACGAGTCCCGCATGGTGCCGAAAAGCAGGTTTTCGCCGACCGTCGCCTCGCTATTGTAGCTCTCCAGCTCGAAAGGCGCGATCAGGCCGCTCAGATTTTCCTTTTCCAGCTCGGCGCGCAGGACATGTCGCAATTCAACGATCCGGGCGGCGAGATGCAGGTCTGTCAACGGGTCGATCGACGATCGCAGGGCGAATTCCAGAATATCCTGCGACAGTTCCACACTGTCGAGAACAGCTAGAATGGCCTGTATGAGATTTTCCGGTTTGCCGTCGCCTGCCGGACTCGAAGCATAATCGATCCATTCGCTGTTGATGTCGATCAGCGGATTGCCGGCCATCTTCGCTTCACGGATTTCCCATTTGCGATGGTCCAGCGCCGCGCCCTCATAGTTTTTCTCTGCAAGCGGCGCGTGTTTGAGACCGTATAGCAGGTTGTCCTTCAGGCTGGCATGGAAGAAATAGCTGTCCGAGGACACGTAGGAGATGCGCCGTCCCGTCAGCGATTCCGGCAATTCCAGAATGTCGACGTCGTTGATGCTGATCTTGCCTGAGCTCGGCCAGAGCGTGCGGCCTATCGCATCCGCCAGTGCCTCGCCTCCGGCACCACCGACGATGGCGATAACCTCACCCGGCTCGATCTTGAGGGATGCCTGTTCCAGAAGCCGGCTGCCGCTATCGTCTTCGAGCGTCAGATTGGCGACGACGAGCGGTGCGCTGATGGCTGCGACGGCACCGGGAGAAAGTTTCTGCACCTTCTCGTCGATCATGTTCGGCGCATCGAACTGTTCGAAGACCTGCTCGTACTTTACCTGCACATCCTGCCGGGCCTGATCCCAGTCGATCAGCTCCTTCAGCGGCCCTGGCAGTTCCTTATAGGCGTTGATGACGGCGACCAGCTGCCCCACATCGAGGCTGCCCTTCAGGGTCAGATATCCGCCCAGCGCATAAAAGAAGAAGGGGGTCAGCTGGGCAAGGAAGTTGTTGATGAATTTGACCAGAAACTTCCACTGGTAGAGATCGTAGCGAATCTTGAAGATGTCGCCGAGGCGATGCGAAGCATCCGCACGCTCGTAATTGGACGTGTCATAGGCATGAATCGTGCCGATGCCGTCGACCATTTCACCGATACGTCCGGCGAGCTGGCGTGCACTCAGCTGCCGCTGACGGCCGAGTTCGATGAGGCGGCGGCGCATCTTGGGAATGATGCCGACCTGAATTGCCGCCATGAAGGCCGCGATCAGTCCGAGCCAGAAGTTCTGCACGAGAATGAAGAAGAGGGCGGAGAGCGCCTGGCCGCCGAGAAGGGCCGGCTGCACGAAGGCGTCGCCGGTAAAACCGCCGAGCGGCTCTACCTCGTCCTTCACCATGCTGGAGATTTCTGCACCCTTCACCCGTTTGAAATGGCTGGGTGGAAACCTCAGGATCTTGTCGATAAGTTCGAAGCGAATACGCCGCAGAAGCCGTTCGCCAAGCCGGCCCTTGTAGGTATTGATGTAATATTTGAAGAGCCCATTGATGATAACAAGCGCAAGGAACGTCAGGCTGAGCGCCATCAGCATCGACATGCGGTTGAGCTCAAGCCCCGGGAACAGGGTCACGGTGCCCCAATAGGGGATATCGACCGTGAGATGCATGAAGAGCTGGGTTGCATTCGCTCCTTCGAAGCCGTCTCCCTGAATGGGGCCGTTGACGATCTGCTTGGGCAGGTCGAAGGCGAGGAAATAAGGGATCATGGACAGGGCGACGATCAGCAGGATGAAAAGCTGCTGCCGCTTGGTATGCGACCAGATGTAACGCGTAAGGCTTTGTTCCATATAAAACTTCTATGACCTGTCGGGGCGGGCCCGGCGTGTTGGTTTGCGCGGTGTCTAGATGATCCGGCGGCCGGGTGGCGCAACCTCCTCCTGCAAATAGGTATGTGACTCGCTATTTATCAGCATATTCAAGCGGTTTCGAGAAAAATAGCGGCTCAAACGCGACCTGTCGCCACGCGAAGCCATTCTGTCTGCATCGCATGCGTTTTCGTCGATCCAGACGACATGGTATTTTTAGGATTCTCTAATGTTATTGTTTTTATTGTAGAACAGGCATTAAGACACTTCGGTATAGTGATCCCGTAATGGTTGAGCCCGACGCTGGCGCAATGGTGGCAAGGTCTATGGCAATAGATATTTCAGAGCATACAAGCAGCAATTCTTCCCTCGATGCATTATTGCTTTCCGGCACCGCGGCGGACGGCACGATCGCCCGTCCGGTTTCCTTTGAAGGGCTTGCGGGTATTTTTCATCCGGCACGCCAGGACTTGCGGCAGGAACACGCCGTTCTTTTTGTCAGCCCGTGGGGCATGGAGGAGCTTTGCAGCCGCAAGTTCCAAAGGGTTCTGGCCGAACGGCTTGCGGCTTGCGGGGTCGCCAGCCTGCGGTTTGACTATCTTGGCATCGGAGATGCACTTGATCCGGAAGATGCGAGCCGCGTGGCGGACTGGCTTTCCGATACGCGGGCGGCGCTGAACTATCTCAGGCGCCTCTCCGGATGCTCGGGCGTGGTCGTCATCGCCCAGGGCCTCGGTTGCCCGATCGCTGCCGAGGCGCTTGCCGGAGCCGCCAGTTCCATGGCGTTTCTGGCACCCGTCGTCTCAGGACGTGCCTATCTGCGCGAACTGGCGATGTGGTCTTCGATGATCGACGATGGACTTGGCCTGCGTGCCAGCCAACGCATGCCACAGGCTGGTGCAATCGCCGGCATGGCGATGCCAGCCGGTGTGGCCGATACCGTCAAGAAGATCAATCTTTCGAATCTCGATGCCGCTCCGGCTCGCCGCATTCTCGTTTTGTCGAGGCCGGGCCGCGTCACGGACGGTGATTTCGCCACACACCTCACCGCAATCGGCGGTGAGGTGGAGGAGGCCGAATTTTCGGGCTATGACGATCTCGTTTCCAGTCCCACGCTGTCGAAAATATCGGAAAATGTGGTGAGCCGGCTGGTGGGCTGGGTCTCTTCTCAGACACAGGCCTCAGGCTCCGCGGCCTGCCCGGCTGATTTCGTCATCAACGCGGCGCAGCGCGGTCAGGGTTTTTTCGAACAGCCGGTGCAGTTTGGTGAGGGCGGGCGACTTTTTGGCGTTTCCTGCACACCGCACGACCGGCGTGCGGTCTCCTCGGTTTTGCTGCTCGGGGCGGCCTATGACCGGCACGCGGGCTGGGGCAGGCTTTCGGTGCAGATCGCCCGGGCGCTTGCCCGCGAGGGTGTCGCTTCCCTCCGTTTCGATGCGGCCAACATTGCCGATAGTCCGCCGGTCAAAGGCGTGCCGGATCAGGTTCTTTACGATGCCGCGCAGAATGACGATGTGTCCGCCGCGCTCGATTTCCTAGAACGGGGCAGCAATGGTCCGTTCATCGCGGCGGGCCGATGTAGCGGCGCATACCTCGCCTTCAACGGCGCGCTTGTCGATGACAGGATTGAAGCGGTGGTTGCCGTGAACCCGGTTGTCTTCCACTGGCGGAAAGGCCGTTCGGTCGATGAGGCGTTGCACAAGCGGCCCCGTTCCTTTGGGGAATACAGTCAGCGCTTTCGTCAGGGCGCCACGTTCAAGCGTCTCATCAGCGGCGATGTGGATGTTGTCAGTGCCGGATTGAATATCGTCAAGGCGACGATGAAGAAGCTTTCGACAAAAACCGCGAGGCTGTTCCGCCGTGGCAGCGAGGAAGGACGGGCCGTATACCGCGCTTTCGATTTGCTGAAGGCAAAAGGGACTGCCGTCAATCTGCTTTACAGCGACAATGATGATGGTCTGGAGCATTTCCGCTATTACTTCGACGCCGACGGGCAGGGGCTGTCCGCCTATCGAAATGTGTCGCTGACCATCATCCCCGATGCCGACCACAACCTCTCCACGCCTGAGGCGAAGAGAACCTATATGGAGACCGTGACGCGCGTGGCCCTAAAAGGAAAATCGCCGCCTGGACCCCAATGACACCACGTCACCGGAAGGAGGCGTCTGAGATCCTGCGGTCTCTGGCACAAGGCCGATCTTTCTGCTCTCGCCGGGAGCAAGGTGGAACCAGTTTTCCGAAGCGCGGTAACCTTTTGCGGCAACATGGACAGACTGCGCCAGACGGTCAGTGCCGATCTCAAGCGACCAGATATCGTTGTTTTGGCTGATGGCGACCTGGAGGTTTGCCGCGTGCAGCGCCTTTTTCCGGCCGAGCGGAAAATGGAATGCATCAGCAATGACTTGTCCGGTCGCAACGTCGCGAAGCCGGGCCACCGTGACATCATGGGACGGCGGGCCGAAACGGTAAGTGTAGGTCGTATCGAAAAACGCCCCGAACAGATCAGTCGCGGCAATCGTCTGGCTCTGTCGCGATGACAGCGTGATCGACCGCTTGGCATGAACGACGGGCTGGGCGCCGTCGCGCAGGCAGGTGAGTTCGAGCATGCCCTCGAAGGTGTTGCCGGTCTCGTTGATCAGCTGAATGTCCAACCCGTTCGTGCCCTCGTCGAGCAGATTGACCTGGACGGGGCGAAACGCCCTTTTCAGCGCATGCCAGACGGATTTCGGCCTGCCGGTGGCATCGATGATACCCCAGCCTGCACCGGGAAGGAGGTCCTGCAGGGTCCAGACAAGAGCGCCCTGGCAGGATGAACCGCTGCGCCGCCATTCGGCGAAAGTCGCCTCCATGACTTCGGCCGTCGCGGCCCGGGACATGTCGAGATAAAGACCGCCGTCTTCTCGCCGCAGAACGTCCGGTTCGACATCGTAAAGCAGCTTCAGATAGTGATCGCGAACATCCTCGAAATCCCAGGAGGCGCCGCGATCGCGCGGTGCACGCGCTTTCCACCGTGGATCGTGCACGGCCACGCCGGGTAGATACCTGTCCAGCGTTTCCTGTTCGGGAACATTGGCGAAGGCCAGGCACTCGGCGGCAAAGCGCAGACCGGCGCGACGCGCATCTTCCAGCGGACGGCAATAGGCGCCGACGCCGTAATAATGGCCGACCCCGGTGTTCGGAAAAAAGGGCAATGCGCCGCCGGAGGGGGAATTGGCGACATAGGCCGCGTCCGGCCGCTTGTCGGCAAGAAGTTCCGGCAGAACCTCCTCGGTCAGCGTTCCCTTCCATATCTGTTCCGGAAGGCCGAGCATCGCGCCCTGCTGGTACATTTCACTGCCACCGCAAAAAATGGCGAGCGATGGAGAAAGCGCGGTGGCTTCAAGGAACTGCGAGATTTCCGTGACGACGTGCTGGCGCAGACTCTCGTCCCTTGCCGGATAATCGAAATTGGCGAGCATGGCGTCCTGCCAGACCATGATGCCGAGTTCGTCGCAAAGTGCGAAGAATTCCGGGGTCTCATAGGTCATGGTGCCGCCGATGCGGATCATGTTCATGCCCGCTTCCGCTGCTTTTCGAAGCCATGGCTCGTAGTCCGGCCTCATTCCCGGCAGGCGCACGATGTCCGCCGTCGTCCAGACCGCGCCACGGCAGAACACCGGTTGACCGTTCACCCTGAGGCTGAAACCTTTACCGTCTTCGCCGTGATCGATCTCGACCTGCCGGAAGCCCGTGCGTGCAAGGCGATGTTGCGTGCCGTCCAGCTCAAGAACGACGTCATGCAGAGTTGGCCTGCCATGCGTGTGTGGCCACCATTGCTCCACATCAGTTATGCGCAGTTCGCCGGAAAGTGTGCCGCCTTCGTCTAGAGAAAGATCGGCGCTGTAACCGGCGCAGCCAAGCTTTGCCGACTTTATCGGGCGGCTACCTTGTAGCGCGATGCTGACCGTTCCCGTTCCGGCCCCGTCCAGCGAAGATTGCAGCGTGCAGAGAATTCCGTTCTGCCGTATCAGGCTGATGGGTCGCCATGGGCCGGCGGCGTGTATTTCCGGGCACCATCCAGGCATATAACCCAGTGCAGTGGTGCGGATCAGCCGCAGCCCCTGCGTATTCATCATTTGCGGCCGCCAGCGAGCGCGGGGACCGGTTTTTTCAAGTCGGGGTGCCAGCGCTCTGAAGCAGATCGCGAGTTCATCCGCACCCGTCAGTTCCACAGGCACTTCCAGTCTTTCAAACATGCTTTGGCTTGCCGCGATCAGCTCACCGTTGAAGAAGATCTCCGCGATGGTGGAAAGACCGTCGAAGCGCAGGGTGGCACGCTCCCGGACATCGGAAATCATCGTCAGCCTGTACCAGGCGTCCCTGTCATTGAGGGGCGTCGGAGCGAGACGGTCGAACTTTTCAGCGGCTTCCAAAGCCTGCGCCACGGTTCCGGGAACGGAGACATGGAGGCTTTCGAGCGAGGCGGGAATATCGGAGGGCGTTTCATAGGCATCGGCGGGCGTCAGCGCCAGCGTCCAGCCTTCGCTCAGCAATTCCTCGCTTTCACCCGGAAAATAGGTCCTCACGCGGCCTCGCTGGCATCAGACAGTTTTTTGCCAAGGCTTTGCATCAGACCATCCCATGCATCCGCGGCCGGATCGAGAACGGTGGCCAGCGCATCGAATTTGCGGCGGGTGACGGCGCGCGCAAGCTGGAACTGTACGGTCTTGGCAACCTCGGAGATTTTTAGCGCGTGGTTCTTTGCCTCAGAAAAACTATCCGCGTCCAACCATTCGAAGTGGCTTGCCGCCAGTTCGAAATTGGCACCTAGTTGGCGCAGCGTATTGAACGCGTATTTGTGGAAAAACCCGAAGGGCCGGTCTGCGACCTTTTCCACCTGTGCCGGAAACACCTTTGCAAAGGCCCGGACCGGGTTGGTGGAAGGTCGCCGGGAAAAATGAAACTTTAGGAGCCGCTCGGCGGTCTTGCGAACATGCGCCGGCGAAGGATTGCCGTCCGCGAATTTCGCAAATTCCGTATAGGGCAGGAAAGGCGGGTCGGTTTCAGCCAGATGATGCTGTAAAAGCCCGTCAAAGTCCTCGCCGGAGAGATGGAAGAAGCCGGCATTGTGGAAATAGTCGAGTTCCCGCTTTTCGAGATCGAGCCGGTTGATGGCGATCGTGGTCTTGCCGTGTTCCTTGCGGTAGCCCACCCCATGGGTATCGGGCATATAGAAACTGTCCATCTCGATCAGACAGATGCGGCCGCGTTCCAGCTGCGCCTCGATGTGGTTTTCCACCTTATCGAAGATCGCAAGCTCGGTGGCGCGAACGCCATAAAGGGCTTCGAGGTCTTCCAGCGGCACCTTGAAGAAGGTGAATTGGTCGCCTTCGAAGTCCTGCGTCAGGGTGAAACCGAACATGGCTTCCGGGGATAAGCCTTTCGAAGCCAGCACCTCGATCCATAAATCAATATAGCAATTGGTTTCCGGCCACATTCTTTCGGAAGAATGAAGCGGATGCTGCACATAGTTTTTGGGATCGAGACCGGGAAAAATCTGCTGCATGGATAATCAGCCCCAGAGTGTTTCCACGACTTTTGTAGGCCATTTCTTCACCTCGAGACCGTGATGGGCAAACAGTGCCAGCGCGATGCGTTCAAGGCCGAAACCGACGCAGGCGGTGTGGGCGACATCGCCATTATCGAGGTTCAGACCCCATTTCTGGCCGAAGGCGTCCTGATGGTAGTTAAAGCTCATGCAGGCTGTCGGGCTGGTCGTTGACGTGACCGGGATCAACAGTTCGAATTTCAGGTTCTGATCGCGCTGGTTGTTGGCGAGCATCTTGCCCGCGCGGCCGAAGAATGGATCGTTGGCGACATCGATGGTGACGTCGAGCCCGACCGCTTTCATCATCTCGACGCCGCGATCCATCCAGGTCTGGCGGAATTCGGTGACGTTGGCCTCGGTGCCCATGCAGACATATTCGCGCATGCGGAAAAGCTGCTGGCGGGCCGGATCCTTGGAGGGCTCGTGGCGGAAGCAATAGGACTGGATGTCATAGAGACCGCCGCCGGCAGGCAGCGCGCCACGCTTGGCGATCGTTGGATAAAGCGGGTAGCAGGCCGCTGGCGTCAGTACGATATCGGTTGCTTTCTGGTCCTTGGTCCAGTCGCCGCCCTCATCCATGGTCTTCAGCAGGCTGACATGGTCCAGTTCGCAGCCGCAAAAGGAATGGACGGTGCCGGCCAGCTGCGGAAAGCTCTTCATGTAACCGCTTTTTTCGAAATAGGCGCGGTTGATGCCGGGCGGGAAACGGATCGCTTCAGCGCCATCGGCGCCACCGGTGCGGTCGATCAGCCGCTCGAAGGCGGCAATCACGTCCTCGAACTGGCCGCTGCGTCCATAAAGACCGTCCACACCCGTTTCAATCAGCAGGCCTTCTTCGAACAGTCGATCGAGGAACGATGTTTGCATGTCCATGGTCTTATCCCAAGAGGCTGGTGTCCTGCCTGTGAACCAGCAGGAGATTGGCGGAATTGCCGAGAATACGGTCGTTAGAAATCATCAGACGGGCGGAATGCGCGTCGCGCAGATGCCGGCCGAGGCTGTAGGGCGTGCCATTCTTGTAGCCCATGATGCCGCAGACCAGCATGGCGTGGTCGATGATCTCGAGAATGGTTTCCGAAGAGCAGATTTTCACATTGTTCATGGCAACCGCAAAGGCCATCGACATCAATTTTTCCGGATCGCTCTTGGTGTCCTCGTAGGCCTTGATACCGGCTATGATGTTGGATTTCACCACCTGCAGCTTGGTGGAAACCTCGGCAAGGCGGATCGCGCCGGGAGGAGCCGTTCCGGGCGACTTGCGGGCCGCAGCTCTGACAAAAGATTGGGCGCGCAGCACCGCATCCGACGCGATACCATACCAGACGGCGCTCCACAGCAGATGCGAGCTTGCAAGCATGGATTGTGCAGCGATTTCTGCGAAAGGCTTTGGGAAAATCTGCGCCGCCGGCGCTTCGCCGCGGAACAGGAAGCCGTCCGAACAGGTGCCACGCATGCCGAGCGTATCCCAAACATGGGTCTTCTCAAGCGTATACTGGTTTTTCAGGAAGACGGTCATCACCTGATCGGCGGGCGCGGCATCCTTGTGGGCGCGCGACGTAATCAGGATCGCATCGGCGTTGCTGCCATAAGAAATGACCGTGGCGTCCTTCTCCAGCCGGCAGCTACCACCTTCGACTTCGATTGCGCAGATGGAGTTACGCAGATTGCCGCCGATGCCGCCTTCGGTGGTGGCGGAACCGACCAGAAGCTGTTCGCCGGCGACGCGGCGCATGAAGTCCGCGTGCCATGCGCTCGCCTCTCCATGTTCCACAAGGCTCGACAGTTTGATGTGGTGCATGGCGAAAATCATCGCCGTTGCCGAACAGGCCTGCCCAAGCCGGGCGCAGATATCGGCGATTTCCTGAAGGGAGGCGCCTTCGCCGCCCAGCAGTGAGGGGACCTGTATGCCGAGCAGACGTTCCTGCCTCAATGCATCAACGGCTTCCTGCGGAAAGCGGCCGGTGACATCCACCTCGTCCGCATATTTGGCGGCAATTGCCGCGACACGGCCCGCGCGCGCGGACAGCGTTTCATCCTGCGGCGCGACGGTGACGTTCATCAGGCTGCCTCTTTACCATCGAGAATGAGTTTAACAGTGTCTTCAATGGCCTTGATGCTGGCGAAAGACTTGCGGTTCAGCAGATTGTCCGGGAATTCGATATCGAATGCTTCTTCGATGCCGAGCATCAATTGCACCGATGCAAAGGAAGAAAGGCCCGCCGCGTAAAGATCGGCTTCATCTGCAATCGTATCGACGGGGGTTGGAAGCTGGCCGAATTTTGCCAGTATTTCACGTATAGTCGCATTCATTCCGACGTATCTCCCATGAATTTCACATCAGGACTGTTTGTGCTTATGGTTACGTTGCAAACGATAATATTCGCCTAAACCGTTAGGTTAATTACAACTAACGGCAGCATGCGCCATTCCCGCACCTTTGCCAAGCATGGATCGCCGGTCTTGACAAAAGCCTGAGGGTGTTTTTTGCTGGAGCCATTCACCAGGGGTGTCCCGTCAAGGGGCTGAGATTCTGCTTTCATGCGCAGTGACCCGTTGAACCTGATCCAGTTCATACTGGCGTAGGGACGGTGCAAAGACCTGATGTCGGGCGGCGCATGGCGCCGCGTTTCGGCACACAGGTATTTTCCATCATTCCGGCTCGAACTGGGTCTCCACTGTTAAACTTTGGAGCCTCAAGATGAATATCGCTGCCAAGACTATACCGCTCGTCGTTACAACCGGCCCGCATGCCGCCTCCACGAAAATCCATAAGCCGGGCGTTTTGCATCCGCATATCCGCGTACCGATGCGCGAGATCGCAGTGCACCCGACGGCGGGCGAGCCGCCGGTCACGGTTTATGATTCCTCAGGTCCCTATACCGACCTCAACCATCCGGTCCTGATCGAAAAAGGTCTGCCGCGTCTGCGTCATGACTGGATCGTCGCGCGCGGTGATGTCGAGGCTTACGAGGGACGGCACGTCAAACCGGAAGATAATGGTTTCGCCACCGGCGAACGCCTGACGCCTGAATTTGGTGTACGTCATCAGCCGCTGAAAGCGACGGCGGGCAAGGCGGTGACGCAACTTGCCTATGCGCGGGCGGGCATTATCACGCCCGAAATGGAATTCATCGCCATTCGCGAAAATCTCGGGCGCGAGGCAGCGAAGGAGAAGCTCGCGCGTGACGGTGAGAGTTTCGGCGCGCATATTCCTGATTATGTCACGGCGGAATTTGTGCGTCAGGAAGTGGCGTCGGGCCGCGCCATCATTCCAGCCAATATCAACCACCCTGAACTTGAGCCGATGATCATCGGCCGCAATTTTCTCGTCAAGATCAATGCCAATATCGGCAATTCCGCCGTCACCTCCTCAATGGCGGAAGAGGTTGAGAAGATGGTCTGGGCGATCCGCTGGGGTGCGGATACGGTCATGGACCTTTCAACCGGCCGCAACATCCACAATATCCGCGAATGGATCATCCGTAATTCGCCGGTGCCGATCGGCACCGTGCCGCTTTATCAGGCGCTGGAGAAGGTGAACGGCATTGCCGAAGACCTCAATTGGGAAGTGTTCCGCGATACGCTGATCGAGCAGGCGGAGCAGGGTGTGGATTATTTCACCATCCATGCCGGCGTCAGGCTGCATTACATCCCGCTCACCGTCAACCGCGTCACCGGCATCGTCTCACGCGGCGGCTCGATCATGGCCAAGTGGTGTCTGCATCACCACAAGGAAAGTTTCCTCTATGAGCATTTCGACGAGATTTGCGACATCTGCCGCGCTTACGACGTCTCCTTCTCGTTGGGCGATGGCCTGCGTCCCGGCTCGATCGCTGACGCCAATGATGCGGCGCAGTTTGCGGAGCTGGAAACGCTGGGCGAGTTGACGCAGATCGCCTGGGCAAAGGATTGCCAGGTGATGATCGAAGGCCCCGGCCACGTGCCGATGCACAAGATCAAGGAGAATATGGACAAGCAGTTGAAGACCTGCGGCGAAGCGCCCTTCTATACGCTTGGGCCGCTGACCACGGACATTGCGCCCGGTTACGACCACATCACGTCTGGCATTGGTGCTGCAATGATCGGCTGGTTCGGGACCGCCATGCTCTGCTACGTTACGCCGAAGGAACACCTCGGTCTGCCGGATCGTAATGACGTGAAGGTGGGTGTCATTACTTACAAGATCGCCGCCCACGCCGCCGATCTTGCCAAGGGGCATCCGGCCGCGCAGGTGCGGGACGACGCGTTGTCACGTGCAAGGTTCGAGTTCCGCTGGGAGGATCAGTTCAACCTGTCGCTCGATCCCGATACGGCTCGGTCCTTCCATGACGAGACGCTGCCGAAGGAGGCGCACAAGGTTGCGCATTTCTGCTCCATGTGCGGACCGAAATTCTGCTCGATGCGGATTTCCCACGATATCCGCGCCGAGGCGCAGAAGGAGGGGCTTGAGGCCATGGCCGCGCGCTTCAAGGACGGCGGTGAGCTTTACATGCCGCTTCCGACGCCTGCGAATGCCGAATAAAATGCATGTCCTTGTCAAGGGAACGGGGGTCGCCGGTTTGACGGCGGCCTTCGAACTGGCGCGGAGGGGCGTTGTTGTCGAGGTTTCGGAGCGCAGTGGCGAGCCTTCGCGTGGAGCGTCGTTTTATGCCGGCGGCATGCTGGCGCCCTGGTGTGAGCGCGAAAATGCGGAGGAAGCGGTCCTGACGCTTGGCAAGGTGGCGCTTGACTGGTGGGACGAGGCAACTCCCGGCCTTGTGGTTCGCAATGGCACGCTGGTCGTCGCGCTAGCACGCGACAGGGCAGAGCTTGCGCGTTTCGCATCGCGGACCAGCGGTTATCGCTGGGTGGATGAGGGCGAGATCGCCGCTCTGGAGCCCGATCTTGCGGGTCGCTTCCGCTCCGGGCTCTATTTCCCGGGCGAGGGGCATCTCGATCCGCGTCTCGCGCTGAAATCGCTGCATGAGCGGCTTTCTATCATGGGTGTGCGGTTCCACATGGGCATCCCTGTCGATGAACGATTGTTCGACCGGGCGGTGGACTGCACCGGAGCTGCGGCAGTGGGAGAAATTTCCAACCTACGCGGCGTGCGTGGAGAGATGCTCTACCTTGCTACCTCGGACCTATCCCTCTCCCGTCCCGTCCGGCTGTTGCATCCGCGCATTCCGCTTTACATCGTCCCGCGCGAGTCTGGCCGCTTCATGGTGGGCGCGACGATGATCGAGACGGAGGATGCCGGGGCCATTTCCGTCCGTTCGATGATGGAGTTCCTGAATGCCGCCTATGCCGTGCATCCGGCTTTTGCGGAAGCTCGGATCATCGAATCCGGCACGGGTGTGCGTCCTGCTTATCCCGACAATCTCCCCAGGGTCATGCAGGACTGCCGGACCATTTTCATCAACGGCGCGCACCGGCACGGCTTTCTGCTTTCTCCGGCCATGGCGCGGCACGCGGCTGACATCATTCGCCAAACTCTCTCAGAAGGAACAGGATCATGAAACTTCTTGTCAATGGCGACGAGCTTGATCTCGCCGCCGAGACGCTGGCAGGCCTGCTTGCCAGCCTCGAATACGAAGGCGATTGGCTGGCGACGGCGGTGAATGGCGAACTGGTGCATTCGGAAGAGCGCGCCGATTATCAACTGAAGGATTTTGACCGCGTCGAAATTCTCTCACCGATGCAGGGAGGCTGAGGCATGCTGATGCTTTATGGCCGTGAAATCTCGTCCCGTCTTCTCCTTGGTACGGCGCGGTACCCATCCCCCGCCGTGCTCGAGAATGCGGTCCGGGCCAGCAACACGGATATTCTGACGATTTCGCTGCGCCGGGAAATGGCGGGCGGCAGGAAAGGCGGGCAGTTTTTCGAACTGATCCGCGAACTGGATCGAAACGTCCTGCCGAATACGGCTGGCTGCCACACCGCCAAGGAAGCTGTGCTGACGGCAAAGATGGCGCGCGAGGTGTTTCGCACCAACTGGATCAAGCTGGAGGTCATCGGCCATCACGATACGCTGCAGCCCGATGTCTTTGCGCTTGTGGAAGCCGCGAAAATCCTCTGCGACGATGGTTTTGAGGTCTTTCCCTATACGACCGACGATCTGGTCGTCGCCGAGAAGCTGCTGGAGGCGGGCTGCAAGGTTTTGATGCCGTGGTGCGCACCGATTGGTAGCGCCATGGGACCGCTCAATCTGGTGGCGCTGAAATCCATGCGGGCGCGTTTCCCCGACATACCTTTGATTGTTGATGCCGGTATCGGCCGCCCGTCGCATGCAGTCACCGTAATGGAGCTTGGATACGATGCCGTTCTGCTCAACACGGCGGTGGCGGGGGCGCGGGACCCGGCCGGCATGGCCGAAGCTTTTGCTCTGGCGATAGAAGCCGGCCATCAGGCATATATTTCCGGACCGCTGGAGCCGCGGGACATGGCCGTTCCCTCGACGCCCGTGATCGGGACTGCGGTTTTTTCCTGATCGCGGCTCGTCGCCGACCTCAGGCGTGTCACGTTTTGCGTTGACAGTGCCTGATGGTGGCGGGATACCGGGAGAAAAGGGAAAAGGCATGGCGGCACTCACCAATCTTCTGACTGACATAGACGGCGTTTCGGTCGGCAGTGTTACCGATCTTTCCCTTGGCTCCGGTGTTACGGCGATTGTTTTTGAAAAGCCCGCCATTGCCTCAGGTTCTGTTCTGGGCGGTGCGCCTGGCGGGCGTGACACGGGCCTGCTCGACCCGGCGATGACGGTTGAAACCGTGGATGCCTTCGTGCTGTCGGGCGGCTCGGCCTTTGGGCTTGATGCGGCAGGCGGCGTTCAGGCCGGGCTGCGCGAGATCGGCCGCGGCCTTCAGGTCGGTTCCACCCGCGTACCCATCGTGCCGCAGGCGATCCTCATGGATCTTCTGAATGGCGGCGACAAGGACTGGGGTTTGCATTCGCCCTATCGCGACATGGGATATGCGGCTTTCAAGGCGGCGCGTGCGGCGCCCTTCGAACTCGGGACGGTCGGTGCCGGGACGGGAGCAACGACCGCGACCTTCAAGGGAGGGTTGGGGTCGGCAAGTGCTGTCAGTTCCGGCGGATATAAAGTGGCGGCTATTGTCGCCGTCAATGCGCTTGGCTCGGCAACCCTCGGTGCGAGCCGGCATTTCTGGTCGGCTCCGTTTGAGGTGGCGGATGAGTTTGGCGGAAGCGGTTTTCCGCAACGGTTTGAGCCTGAAAATACCGCCTTGCGCCTCAAGGGGGTCAATCTCACGGCAACGACCATCGGTACGGTGGTGACGGATGCCGCACTCACGAAAGCGCAGGCACATCGCCTTTCCATCATGGCGCATGACGGGTTGGCCCGCGCCGTTCTGCCCGCCCATTTGCCGAGTGACGGTGACACCATGTTCGCGGCCGCGACGGGCGAGAAGCCGCTTGAGGGCGGCGTTCATTTCGCCGAACTGTGCCATCTTGCCACCATCGTGATGGCGCGGGCCGTGGCGCGTGGCGTCTATGAGGCGACGGCCTTGCCGGTGGATGGAGCGCAAAAGGCCTATCGCGATCTTCATGGACGGAGCCTTTAACCGATGAGTGAGGCTCTTCCGCCACTGAAACCTGTCCTTCGCATTGATTTTCCGCCCGGAGAACGCCTCGGCCACGGCAAGATCGAATTGATGGAACTGATTGTCGAAACCGGCTCGATCTCCGCCGCCGGGCGGGCGATGGACATGTCATATCGCCGCGCGTGGCTGTTGGTGGATGCGCTGAACCATATGTTTCGACAACCGGTTATCGAATCGCAGCGCGGCGGCAAACAGGGCGGCGGGGCGGCGCTGACCGTCTTCGGCACCGAATTGCTGGCGCGCTATCGCGACATGCAAAAGCGGATGAACGAGGCCTTACATCAGGATATCGACTGGCTGGAGGCCAACCGCAATCCTGACGCTGCTCTCAATAGGGATCGATAGCCGCTGACTTTATGATTGCATGCACCGGTTTTCCGGGTTCCAGCTGCAACCTTTCCCGCGAGAGGTCTGTGATGCGCGACTGGATGATGTCACCGCCGCAATCCACCTGAATCGTGACCATGGCGTCTTCGCTCACGGAAACGTTTGCGACACGGCCGTTGAGAATGTTGAGTGCGCTCACGCCTTCAGGTTTTACGGTTGCAAGCATTACATCGCGTGCGGGTATGAGCACGCGCACCGGGCTGCCGCATATTCCGCTTTTTGCCGGAACGTGAAGCAGCATGGTTTTTAGCTTTACGGCGGCAAGCCCATGCCGCTCGTCGAAGCTTTCAATGCGCCCGGAAAGAATGCTGCCCGCCTCGCGCCTTTCGAGATGGGTGCTGAAATCGGGTCTTGCCAGCACCTCGGCGGCTTTTCCCTGTGTTTCCACCGTTCCGTCCTTCATAACAATGATGCGATCGGCCAGACGGGCGACCTCGTGGATCGAGTGGCTGACATAGACAACAGGGATTTTCGTCTCGTCCCGCAGCCGTTCGAGATAGGGAATGATCTCCGCTTTCCGCTGTTCGTCCAGCGAAGCGAGCGGCTCGTCCATCAGCAGCAATCTGGGTGAAGAAAGCAGGGCGCGGCCGATAGCCACACGTTGCTTTTCGCCGCCGGAAAGTTTGTTCGGGCGTCGGTGCAGAAGATGGCCAATGCCGAGCATGTCGACGATATGGTCCCCATCCGTGCCCGTCGTTTTATTCGCAGTGAACCACCTGCCATAGTTCAGGTTTTGGGCGACGCTGAGATGCGGGAAGAGCCGCGCTTCCTGAAAGACATAACCGAAATGGCGTTTGTGCGCCGGCAGAAATAGTCGTTTTTCGCTGTCGCTCAGCACTTTGCCATCAAGTGAAACCTGTCCATCATCCGGTCGCAGGAGGCCGGCGATGATGCGCATCACTGAGGTTTTGCCGGAGCCCGAGCGCCCGAAAAGCGCGGTCACTCCGCCTTCGGACATGAATGACGCGTCAAGTTCGAAGGCGCCAAGACGGTGGCGGATGGAAACCGAAAGCGTCATTCCATGCTCATCCGTTTGCCGATTACGCGGGCCAGCAATTCCGAGACGAGCAGAGCGAGCATGGAAATCGCAACCGAAACGATTGTAAGCCGCAGCGCACCGGCGTCGCCGCCCGGGACCTGCGTGAAGGTGTAGATGGCGGCGGACAATGTCTGCGTTTCGCCCGGAATGTTTGAAACGAAAGTGATGGTCGCGCCAAATTCGCCCATGGCCTTGGCGAAAGCGAGAATCATGCCGGCGATGATGCCGGGCAGGGTCAGTGGCAGGGTAACGGTGAGGAACACCCAGAGCGGATTGGCCCCCAATGTTCCCGCCGCCTCTTCCAGCTTGCGATCCACCGCTTCGATGGAAAGGCGGATGGAGCGCACCATCAGCGGAAAGGCCATAACAGCGCATGCGAGAGCTGCTCCCGTCCACCGGAAGGAGAAGACGATGCCGAACCAGCTGTCGAGAAATTGTCCGATCGCGCCCCGGCGGCCGAAGAGAACCAGCAGCAGAAAACCGGTTACGACGGGCGGCAGGATAAGCGGCAGGTGGACGATGCCGTTGAGGAGAGACTTGCCCCAGAAGCGGCCGCGCGCCAACGCCAAGGCGATGAGAATGCCGAGCGGCAGGCTGGCGAGCATGGCAACGGAGGACACCCACAGGCTGAGCCTGATCGCCGTCCATTCTTCAGGGCTGAGTGTCCACCAATGCAACGCCATATCCCGTAACCGTCATCTCTTGCGGCCCCTGGGCCAGGGAAAGCAGTTTATTTCAAAACCGTAAAGCCTTGCTTTTCGAAGAAGGGCGTTGCCTTTTCGGACTTCAGGAAATCCAGATAGGCTTTTGCCGCCGGCGATTTTGCCTCCGAAAGAATGGCCACGGGATAGATGATCGGCGGATGGCTGTCTTCAGGGAACGTGCCGACGATCTTCACACCGGGATCGGCAGCCGCATCGGTCTGGTAGACGATGCCATAGGGCGCCTCTCCGCGCGAGACGAGCAGCAGGGCGGCACGCACGCTTTCCGCGCCGGCGACCTTTTGTTCGACCGACGACCAGACGCCGAGTTTTTCCAGCGCGGCCTTGCCGTATTTGCCGGCGGGTACGGAATCCACCGCGCCCATGGCCAGGCGGCCGTCACCTACCAGAGCCCCAAGATCAAAGCTCTGCTTGATCTCGACCGGCTTGGCCTTGTCGGCGGGAGCGACGAGAACGATGCGGTTGCCTAGAAGATTGGAGCGGCTGTCAGCGTTGATCAGCTTCTTTTCAGCGACATAATCCATCCATGCAAGGTCGGCGGAAATGAAGATATCCGCTGGTGCGCCCTGCTCGATCTGCTTGGCGAGCGCTGAACTTGCGGCATAAGAAGCCGCCGCTTCATTACCGCTTTCCTTCGCCCACTCGGCGTTGATGCCGTCCAGTGCGTTTTTCATGCTGGCTGCGGCAAACACCGTGACTTTTTCGGCGGCATGGGCCGGAACGGCTGCAAAGGAGGCCGCCAGCCAGAAGGACGTCACTGTGGCGATGGTTTTGAAGAAGCTGCGACGCAAAAGTCTCATGGTGTGATGCCCCGGTACGAGATATTCCTATGAATATATCGATAGGCCTATAGCGCATTCATTATATTTTCAAGGATATATCGAAGGATGACAAAATTCCCGGGGTTGGGGGGCTTCCAACCTCAGTTCTCTGCTCGCCACAGGAATGCATTGGATGAGCGTCTGCGTCACGGGAGTGTCTTTTCAGACCGTAGATTTGGGCGGACTGAAACGCCGTGACAGCTGTGGGGGATGGCGAGCACACAAGAAACGGCAAAGGTCGTAATCAGATATCGGGCCCGATGTTTCTGTCGGACCGTAAGTCGGATCAAAAACGCTCGCCGGCGAAATGGGCTATCTGTGCACCTGCTTCGTAATAGGCTTCCTTCAGAGCCCTGAAGGGCTGCGCTTTTGGTTCCGTTAAAGGCAAAGGCAATTCCGCCTCGGTTATCTCACCGAGAACATGCTGTGCAATGACTTTGCCGAAGGCCGTGCCCGGTGCGATGCCGCGGCCATTATAGCCTGAAAAGCCGACGACATTTTCGGCGAATTTGTGAAAGCGGGGCACGGCATTGTCGGTCATACCGATCTGGCCGTACCATTCACACTCGAACTCGGTATCCCCAAGCTGCGGAAAAAGCCGCTTCAGCGACCGTTTCGCCCAGGCGCGGTGAATGGCGGCACCCGTGCCGCGCAGCGCCCCGACACTGCCGAAGACCAGCCGGCCAGCCTTGTCCATGCGGAAGGATGAGAGAATTTCCTTCGTGTCCCAGCAGCCCTCGCGGCCGGGGAGGATGCTTTTCTGCAGATTGTCGCCGAGAGGTCTGGTCGCGAAGTTGAAATAGGGCAGATAAATCTGTTCATCGCGAACGACCTGCCACGGTCCCGTGCTGTAGGCTTCGGTCGCCACCACGATCCATTTGGCGGTTACCGATCCGTTTGGCGTCTTCACGACCCATTGTCCACCGTTGCGTTCGGTGGCTACCACGGGGCTATCCGTATACAGCCTTGCGCCCGCCTTCTGCGCGGCGGCGGCGAGACCGCGAACATAGGCGAGCGGCTGAATTGTGCCTGCGCGCGTATCCAGAAGTGCGCCGGAATAGGCTGTCGTGCCCGTGCGTCTGGCCGTTTCCTCTGCATCGAGAACACGAACGGGCGCGCCCCTTTCGGCCCATTGTTCGCAGCGTTCGCGGATTTCACGGAGCCCTTTTTCACCAACTGCGCAATGCAGCGTTCCGTTTTTTTCGATCTCGCAGGAAATTGCGTGTTTTTCCACCAGGTCTCGCACGAGAAGTGGCGCATTGCCCAGAAGGCCGAGAAGCCGCTCGCCGTAAGTTTCGCCCAGCACGCCAGGCAATTCCTTCGGCATGACCCACATGCCGCCATTGATAAGGCCGACATTGCGCCCCGCACCGCCGAAGCCGATTTCCCTGGCTTCGAGCAGGACGACATTTATTTCCCGTTCGGCAAGGTGGAGCGCCGCAGATTGCCCGGTGAAACCGCCACCGACGATTACGACATCGGCAGCCACGGAGCCTTTTAAGGTAGCTGTTGCGGGTGGCTGCGGCGCGGTCTTTTCCCAGAGGCCGTGCGAGCGGGGGTCATTATACATCGTTCCACCATGTCCGGGCGAGTTCATTTGGTTTTCGTATGAGTGGCAAGCCCTTGTTTATAAGACTTTACAAGCCTTGCCGCCTGTTGAATATCGACATATCGTCAAGAGTTCATTCCGTGAGGGAATATGGTTCTGCCGCCTCGCCGTTTTTTGCCGTCGCTTTCGCTGCTTGCGGCATTCGAAGCCGCTTCGCGCGCCGGCAGCGTTACCGCGGCTGCGCGGGAGCTCGGCCTGACCCAGGGTGCCGTCAGCCGGCAAATCCTGGCCCTTGAAGAACAGCTCGGGGTGGCGCTGTTCCTTCGCGAGCGACAGACGATCCGGTTGACAAGGGCAGGGGAGGGTTATGGCCGGGAAATACGCGAAGCCCTGCGGCGCATATCGACGGCTTCCCTCAATCTACGCGCCAATCCGGATGGCGGCACGCTTAATCTCGGGGTGCTGCCAAGCTTCGGCACACGCTGGCTCGTGCCGCGCCTGCCCGCTTTTATCGCACGCCACCCGGGTATTTCCGTCAATCTTCTGACGCGGTCTTCGCTTTTCGATTTCAAGACCGATACAGTCGATGCGGCGATTCATTTCGGCTTGCCGCACTGGCCGGGTACCGAACTTGTTTTCCTGATGCACGAAAAGATCGTTGCCGTATGCAGCCCCGCTTTCAAAACGCAACACCGATTTTCAAAGCCTGATGATCTGCTGCATGTGCCGCTACTCCACATGACAACCCGACCCGATGCCTGGGAGCAATGGTTTCGCAGTCACGGCGTGGTATTCGACAATGTACACGGCATGCTTTTCGATCAGTTCACCACCATCGCCGAAGCGGCGAGCGCCGGTCTCGGTGTGTCGCTCATTCCTGCTTTCATGATCGAAGAGGAGTTGCGAAGCGGCCGACTTGTCGCGGCCGTTGCCGGCGAGGCGGAAAGCGAGGAGGCGTATTATCTCGCCTGCATGCCGGATCGCGCCGGTTACGCACCGCTTGAAAGCTTTCGGCGCTGGATCGTTTCCGAGGCAGGAGCTGGAACCGGCGTCGAGGCCGGGGAGTTTTCCGCTTAAACCCTTGCGCGGTCTTGCAAGAACGATGCGGCTCAGCCAATAGTGATGCGTGGCGCCAGAGCCGTGCCTTGAAAGTTTCAATACGGGAGATGTCCGTGAAGCCCATTTTTGTTCAGCTTCAATGCGAGCCCGGCAAGACCTATGATGTCGCCGACGCCATCTATAAAACCGAACTGGTTTCCGAACTTTATTCCACCAGCGGTGAATATGATCTTCTGCTGAAAATCTATCTTCCGCCGGAAGAGGATATCGGCAAATTCATCAATCAGAACATCGTCAATATTCCGGGCATCGTTCGTTCGCTGACAACGCTAACCTTTACGGCCTTCTGACATCAAACTTGAGAGTCTGCGACGGCCTCTCATTCTGCCCGTCCCGGGAGCCTGTCAGCTCAGCGCCTTGTCGGAACAAGGAAATGTGGGGGCTTAGGCGCGTTTGCGAAGTTCGCAAAAACCTGCATAGGCAGACCTATTAAAGTGGAAGGCGTGTCTTGCAGGCAGGACTGTCAGCCAAAGGAAAAGCGCGCCGCCGGCCCACAATGTCGGGTCCGATATGGGGCGCGCTTTCGTTTTGACGGTTTTGTAAGCTGGCGATGGCTTTCGCGCATCAGGCTACCGCGGCCAGGTTCCGATTACGCACGAGGTCGCGAATCGCGATCCGCACATCGTCCGCACTGTCGAACTTCTGCTCGTCCAGATCGTGAACGTGGAACTTCACCGCAATAAACTTCAGCCGGTCGTTGTCCGGGATGACGATGCCGACGGGCTCGCCGGCGAATTCAATAACTTGCTTCTGCATAGATAAACTCCCGCTGTGGCTACTTCTCACAGCATGTTGTCGAACTGATTTTCAGGAAATTGAGACTGTTAAGTCACATTCGACAGCAGCGGGAACACGTGGATTTAAATCCAGCATTCCAGGATTCAAGACCAAGGATTGCGTTGATGCGATTGTATTTTGACATGACACACTCCCTGTATTGGTGTTGATCCGGAATCAGGAGACTCGTTCTCCAGTTCCACACTGATAATCCAGACCAGCACTAAAATCAATGCTGATTGTTATAGGTAGAATATTTTTCTTTATGATGACAGGAGAGGGGCGGAATTGTGAAATTTTTGTTTCCGCTCGGGGCCGGCGTCAAAAGGCCCGGCGTAACGGGCTTTTTTAGCTTTTTTTTAATCGTGTCCGGAGGGCTGCGGCGGATAAATATGATCGTTTCCGTTGAAGTCAGATATTGAAAAACGGCCGTCCCGGGTCTTTTCGGCCGCATTTCCGCCAATGGGCGCCTTGCCGTGGCCGCCGGGTATGTCGAGAACATAGGTCGGCTGGCAGAGACCGGAGATGCGTCCGCGCAAGGCAGACACGATTCGCTGCCCTTCTTCTATCGACAGGCGGAAGTGGCTGGTGCCGGGCGCCAGATCGGGGTGGTGAAGATAATAGGGCTTGATGCGGATCTCGACGAATGCCCGCATCAGTTCGGCAAGAATCGCGGGATCGTCGTTGACACCTTTTAAAAGCACGGTCTGGCTGACCATGGCGATCCCCGCATCAATGAGGCGTGCCGAGGCTAGTCTTGAGGCGTCGCCGAGTTCCCGCGCGTGATTCGCATGCAGGGCAACATAAGTCGTCTTGCCGCTGGATTTCAGCGCGTCGATCATCGCTTCATCGATGCGATCGGGATCGACTACGGGCACGCGGGTGTGGAAGCGGACGATCTTCACATGCGATATGTCTTTCAGTCGTTGCATCAGATCGAAAAGTCGCCGCGGGGAGAGCACCAGTGGATCGCCGCCGGTGAGGATGACCTCCCAGATCGCCGGGTTCGCCTTTATATAGTCGAATGCGGCGTCCAGCTGCTGCGGGCTCATCATGCCATTACCCTGCGGCCCGACCATTTCACGGCGAAAACAGAAACGGCAATAAACGGGGCATATATGCACCGCCTTTAAAAGAACCCGGTCCGGATAACGGTGAACGATGCCATGCACGGGGCTATGGGCGTCATCGCCTATCGGATCCTCTCGCTCTTCGGCAAGATGGAGAAGCTCGGCCGCATCCGGCACGAACTGCCGGGCGATGGGATCGTTCGGATCGCCGAGGTCGATCAGTTCGGCAACCGCTGGCGTGATAGCCAGTGCGTAACGCTGCGTGACCGGCCGCAGGCTGTCGAGTGCGCCGGCTTCGATCAGCCCTGCTTCCAGCAGTGCCTCCGGTGTCTTGATGGTCTCAGAGCCTGTCATCGTCCGTATTCCACAACCGGGGCCCACATGACGAGATCGATGCGGGGTGCGCCTGTGGCCAGCATCACCAGCCGGTCGAAACCCAGAGCTATGCCGCTTGCCGGCGGCATGATGGCGAGCGCAGCCAGAAAATCCTCGTCCAGCGGATAAGTCTCGCCATAGACACGCTGCTTTTCCGCCATCTCCGTTTCAAAACGCCGCCTCTGCTCGGCAGCGTCGGTCAATTCACCGAAGGCATTGGCAAGTTCCACGCCGCAGGCATAAAGCTCGAAACGTTCCGCCACGCGCGCATCCCTCGGGGATCTGCGGGCGAGGGCTGCTTCGCTTGCCGGATATTCATCGAGAATTGTTGCGCGTCCGAAGCCAAGTTCCGGCTCGACCCGTTCGACGATGACACGGCTGAACATATCCGCCCAGGTATCATCCTCGGCCACCCGGATGCCGGCACTGGCGAGGCTTGCGGCAAGGTGCCGGCTGTCGGTCTCGCCGTCTCCGCTGATTGTGGCCAGAAGGTCGATTCCGGCATAGCGTTCGAAGGCCTCAGCGACACTCAGGCGTTCGGGCTCGAGAAAGGGATCAACGCTGCGCCCGCGATAGGAAAAATGTTTCGTACCCGTGGTTTCGGCCGCGAGAGCGAGAAGACTGGCGCTGTCCTTCATCAGGCTCTCATAGGTTTCGCCTGCGCGATACCATTCCAGCATGGTGAATTCGGGGTGGTGCAGCGGGCCCCGCTCCCGGTTCCTGTAGACATGGGCGAAACAGGAGATGCGTTTCTCACCCGCGGCAAGCAGCTTCTTGCAGGCGAATTCCGGAGACGTGTGAAGATAAAGCGGCACGGCGTCGCCGCCCGGCGTCACGCCTTCAGTGGCAAATGCGTGGAGATGTGCCTCGTTGCCTGGCGAGATCTGCAGGGTGGCGGTATCGACCTCCAGAAAATCGGCGCGGGCGAAATAGCCGCGAAAGGCCGACTGGACGGCGTTGCGGCCAAGCAGGAAGGCGCGACGGTCGGCATGGACGTCGGGCGTCCACCATGGCGACATTGTTTCGTTGCTTGCGCGCATCGTTCTTCGTTTCCGTCTTCTGCCCCGCCCCGGATTGCGGATAAACAGGCTGCAAAACACCTGGTTGCGTTATTTAAAGCGGTTCCGGGGCGAAAACCGCTAGGTACTCTTCCGCGAATTGCTGTAGAAGGCTGGCAATCCGTGCGGATTTAAGGTAGTTGCGCCCCAGAAAAAAGACAAAACGTCTGCCGGGGCTGGTGCTGCCGCGCAGTCCTTTACGACGCATTTCATCGAGTTACAAGGAAGTCATATGGTCAAGGTTATCGCCTCATCCGTCCGCAAGGGCAATGTTCTCGACGTGGACGGCAAGCTTTACGTCGTTCTCACCGCGCAGAACTTTCATCCCGGCAAGGGCACGCCGGTCACGCAGGTGGACATGCGCCGCATCGTCGATGGCGTGAAGGTGTCCGAGCGCTGGCGCACCACCGAGCAGGTCGAGCGTGCTTTTGTTGAAGACCTGAACTTCCAGTTTCTCTATGAAGATGGCGAAGGCTTCCACTTCATGAACCCTGAGAATTACGATCAAGTCGTGGTGGACGCGGAGACGATGGGTGACCAGAAGGCCTATCTTCAGGAAGGTATGACCTGCGTTCTTTCCATCCACGAAGGCAATCCGCTGGCTGTCGAACTGCCGCGCCACGTCACGCTTGAGATCACGGAAACCGAGCCGGTCGTAAAAGGCCAGACGGCGTCTTCTTCTTACAAGCCCGCCATTCTTTCCAACGGGATCCGCACCATGGTGCCGCCGCATATCGATGCCGGCATTCGCGTGGTCATCGCGACGGAAGACAATTCCTACGTCGAGCGCGCCAAGAACTGATCCTGGTGATCGAGTAGACAAAAAAGCACCGGTTTCCGGTGCTTTTTCTATTCCATGCCGCGAATAACAAAAAGCCCGCGTCGAGACGCGGGCTTTTTTGTCTTTTCGGGCTGTTGATTACATGCCCTTGGCCGCCGTAACGGTCGGGCCTGCCGGCTTCTTCGGCGCGGTCGCCTGGCCAAAGGCATAACCGCCGCCCAGCGCCACGTTCAGCGACACGTAGTCCTGCGCGGTCTGCTGGATCGCCGTGGCAAGGCTTGCCTGTGCGGCGGAAACCTGACGCTGCGCATCGAGAACGTCGAGCAGCGAAGAGGCACCGTCGCGGTAGCTGGCGGTCGAGAGCTGCAACGCTTCCTGGTAGGAAGCGACCGTCTTGCGCAATGCGTCGGCGGTGCGCTGGTCGCGATTGACTGCGGCAAGGGCGTTTTCAACCTCTTCGACGGCGTTGAGGACCGTCTGCTTCCATGCGAGATATTCTTCGCGCGCCTGCGAGTTGGCGAGGTCGATATTGGCGCGAATGCTGCCGCCATCGAGGATCGGAAGAACAAGGCTCGGGCCGAAGGACCAGCTGTTTGCCGTACCTCTGTTGCCGCCGCTGACAAAGTTGTAGCTCGGGGTGATGGCGCCGCCGAGTTCAATGCTCGGATAAAGCTGCGATTCGGCAACGCCGATCTTTGCCACTGCTGCCGCAAGTTCACGCTCGGCGACGCGGATATCCGGACGATTGCGAATGAGATCTGCCGGAATGCCGGTGCGTGGCACACTGCGGGCCACGGGCTGACGCGCGCCCTTCTGCAACTCGGCGATCAGCGACGAAGCTGGCAGGCCGAGCAGCGTGGCGATGCGGTGCGCCGCCTTGCGGAAGTTGGTTTCGAGGCCCGGTATGTCGGACAGGGTGGAGTTGACCAGACCTTCGGACTGGACAACGTCGAGTCGCGAAGCCGCACCGGCTTCAAGCTGAAGCTTGGTCAGATCCAGTGTTTCACGGCGGGAAGCCAGGTTATGGCGGGCGATCGCCAGACGCTCCTGATAATAGCGTACGTCGATGTAAGCCGAGGCAACCGAGGAAATCAGCGTCAGGCGCTGAACGTCGACGCTTGAATAAGCCGCATCGAGCGATGCATTGGCGCTTTCCGTGGCGCGACGGTAGCGGCCGAAGAGATCGAGCAGCCAGGAAACGCTGAGGCTGCCGGAAGAGACGTTGGTGACAGGAACGTCGCGGTAGCTGCCCTTCGTTTCGCTGGTCGTGTGGCTGCCATTGGCGGTCAGGCTGGGCAGGCCGCCTGCGCCGGCTGAAATCACGTTGGCTTCAGCCTGGTTGATACGCTCTATGGCCTGCATCACCGTCAGGTTCTGCTTCAGGCCGGTAGCAACGTAACCGTTCAGGCGGCTGTCATTGAAGGCTGTCCACCACGCAACGGAGCTGATGTCGCCGTTACTGGTTTTTCCGGCTTCCGCAAACTTTCCCGGCAATTGGATTTCCGGTGTCTTGTGGTCGGGTCCGACAACGCAGCCTGAGAGCAGCAGCATTGTCAGGGGAAGAGTAGCGCGAATAGACAGCATATAATTTTCCCAATTCTCTGGTTGGCTTACCGAGCGCGGCTTGGTGAAAAATGGGCTGCGCGGTCGATCTGCCGTAGAAACGTGCAATTGCCAAATCGGCAACATTTCTAGCAGCGTATTAACGGTTGGCACAGCCCATTTTTGTTTTGTTAACGCCTTGAAAGGCGACGAATGATGACGAAAAAGGACGGAACGAAGAAAATTCCGAGCAGTGTTGCAGAAAGCATACCACCCAACACTCCAATCCCGATTGCATTTTGGGCGGCTGAACCCGCACCGGTTGCGATTGCGAGGGGCACAACACCGAGGATGAAGGCCAGCGATGTCATGATGATCGGCCGCAGGCGCAGCTTCGCGGCCTCCAGTGTCGCTTCCATGAGACTCAGCCCGTGCTCCTGTCTCTCCTTGGCGAATTCGACGATCAGGATCGCATTCTTTGCCGCGAGGCCGATGGTCGTCAGCAGGCCCACCTTGAAGTAGACGTCGTTCGACTGGCCGAAGAAATGCGCCGCGGCCAAGGCGCCGAGGACACCCACCGGCACGGCCATGATGACCGAGAAGGGGATGGACCAGCTTTCATAAAGGGCGGCAAGGCAAAGGAACACGATCAGCACCGAGAGCGCATAGAGCATCGGTGCCTGTGAGCCGGAAAGGCGTTCCTGATAGGAGATGCCCTGCCACGCGACCGTGTAACCGCCCGGCAGGCTCGCGGTCAGCCGTTCCATCTCGTCCATGGCATCACCGGAGGCTACGCCGGCGCCGGCAGTGCCTTCGAGCGAGATGGCGCCCGTGCCGTTAAAGCGCGCCAGAGACGGAGGAGCGTTGATCCATTTCACCTCGCTGAAGGAGGAGAATGGCACCATCTCGCCGCTGGTGTTGCGGGCATACCAGAACTTGAGATCGTCCGGCTGCATGCGGTACGGCGCGTCGCCCTGGACATAGACGGGCTTGAGTTCACCGTTGAGGGTGAAGTCATTGACGTCACGGCCGGCGAAGATCGTCGACAGCATCAGATTGACAGAGGAAAGATCGACACCCATTGCCCCCATCTTCTCCTGATCGAGGATGATCTTCATCTGGGTTTCGTTGTCCTGGCTGTCGCTTCGAAGCGAGCTGATCTTCGGATTGCCGGTGGCAAGCGCAATCAATTCCTTGGACGAAGCGGTCAGGGCGTCGGTGCCGTTGCGGCCGCTATCCACGAGATACATCGAGAAGCCGCTCGATGTACCCATGCCCTGAATGGCCGGCGGCAGAAGCGGGAAGACCTGGGCATCGCGGAAACCGAAGAAGGTGCCCATGGCGCGCTGGACGATGGCACCCGCGTGCTGGTCGGGAGCCGTTCGCTCGGCGAAATCCTTGAGTTTGGTGAAGACGATGGCGTTGTTCTGGCCCGAACCACTGAAGCTGAAGCCGAGAACGCCGAAAACCGATTCGACATTGGCGGCTTCCTTTTCGCGGAAGTAGTTTTCAACCTGCTTCACCACCTCATTGGTTCGCTCGATATTCGAACCGGTCGGCGTCTGGATGATGGTCAGGAGCACGCCCTGGTCTTCCTGCGGCAGGAACGAGCTGGGGAGCTTGCTGAAGAACCAGACGCAGCCGCCGATGACGATTGCGAAGATGATCATGACGCGCAGGGGCCGCTTCAGCAGATAACCGATGGAGGACACGTAGCCGTCCGTCGTCTTGCCGAAGCCGCGGTTGAACCACGCGCCCGGCCCGCGCTGCTTCTTGTGATGGTCGATCGGCTTCAGCATGGTGGCGCAGAGCGCCGGCGTCAGCACGATGGCGACTACGGCCGAAAGCAGCATGGCCGAAACGATGGTGATCGAGAACTGGCGGTAGATGATGCCCGTCGATCCGCCGAAGAAGGCCATCGGAATGAACACGGCGGTGAGCACAAGCGCGATACCGATGATGGCTCCGGTGATCTCACCCATCGACTTCTCGGTGGCCTCGACCGGCGACAAACCCTCCTCCGACATGATTCGTTCGACGTTTTCGACAACGACGATGGCGTCGTCAACGAGCAGACCGATGGCCAGAACCATGGCGAACATGGTGAGCGTATTGATGGAATACCCGGTGAGCGCGAGAACGCCGAAGGTGCCGAGAAGCACGACCGGCACGGCGATCATCGGAATAAAGGTGGCTCTGAGGTTCTGCAGGAACACCAGAAGCACGACGAAGACGAGGATGATCGCCTCGATCAGCGTATGCACCACCTTTTCGATCGACAGTTTCACGAACGGCGTCGTGTCATAGGGATATTCGATCGCGACGCCTTCAGGCAGCGAACCTTCGACGTTGGTCAGGGCAGCTTTTACACGCGCCGCCGTGTCGAGCGCGTTGGCCCCCGTGGCAAGGTTGACGGCGAAACCGGCCGAAGGGCGGCCATTGGAGCGGGAATCGCCGCCATAGGTTTCCTGGCCGATTTCAATACGGGCAACATCGCTCAGGCGGACGGTTGCGCCATCCTTTTCGACTTTCAGGATGACCGATTCGAAGTCGGCGACAGTGGTGAGCTGGCTCTGCGCCGTCACCGTCACGTTGAGCTGCTGACCCTTGACGGCGGGAACGGCACCGAGCGAACCGACCGAAACCTGGGTGTTCTGGCTTTCGATGGCGCCGGTGACGTCTGCGGTGGTCAGCTGGTATTTGTTGAGCTTGAAGGGATCCAGCCAGATACGCATCGCATATTCGGAGCCGAAGACATTGATGCTGCCCACGCCTTCCAGGCGCTTGATCTGGTCTTCGACACGCGAGGAGAAGACGTCGCCGAGATCGGCCGAATTGCGCTTGCCGTCGGTGGAGATCAGTGCACCAACCATCAGAATGCTCGATGTCGAGCGGCTGACCTGGATACCCCGCTGCTGCACGGTATCGGGCAATTGCGACTGGACAAGCTGCAGCTTGTTCTGCACCTGAACCTGCGCGATGTCAGGCAGGATGCTGTTACCGAATGTCAGCGTCACTTCGGAACTGCCGGTCGAGGACGACGAGGTCATATAGGTGAGGTCATCGAGGCCGGTCATGCCGTCCTCGATGATGGTTGTCACCGATTTTTCCACGGTCTCGGCGCTGGCGCCATTGTAGGTCGCGCTGACGCGGACCGTTGTCGGTGCAATGTCGGGATATTGCGAAATGGAGAGAGTCCAGATCGCAAGGGCGCCGCCCAGCATGATGACGATGGCGATAACCCATGCAAAAACAGGGCGCCTGATGAAGAAATGGGCCATGGCAGTCCTTGCCTTACCTTTTACGAGCTTCGACCGGAGGTCTCGCGCTCATGCTTATTTCGAAGGCGCGGCGGCAGGCTGAGCCTGCTGCGGCACAACGACGATACCCCGATCGTCAATGGTCACTTCCACCGGCGCCACGGTTGCGCCGTCCGCGATCCACTGGAAGCCGTCGACGATGAGCTTGTCGCCATCCTTGACGTTTTCCGTCACCAGCCAGGCGTTGCCCGACTGCTGGCTGGAAGGGAAGGTGCGGGTTTCCACCTTGTTTTCCGCTGTCACGAATTTTGCCGTCAGCTCGCCATTGGCGTTTCGGCTCGCCGCGCGCTGCGGGATACGGAAGCCCTTTTCCTTGCCGATGGTCAGCGTGGCGCGAACATAGGTGCCGGGAAGCAGGAGATCGTCCGGATTATCGAAGAGGGCGCGGATGGAGAAGGTGCCTGTCGTTTCGCTCACCGCCATGTCAGACATGTCGATCTTGCCGTCATGCTTATATTCGGTGCCATCTTCCAGTGTAAGATGAATGCCGGTCTCTTTCGTGTCGCCACCAAGCTGACCGGACGATATCGCCTTTTTCAGACGCAGGAGATTGGTGCTGGATTCCATCAGGTCGATGTAAATCGGATCGATGCGACGAAGCGTCGTCAAAGCGGTCGTCTGGTTCGCGGTCACCACGTTGCCGATGCTGAAGGCCGTTGCGCTGGTAATGCCGTCGAAGGGTGCACGGACCTTCGTGAGATCGAGATTGATCTCCGCCGTTTCCAGCGCCGCCTTGGTCTGGGCCACATCGGCCTGCGCCTGCAGCAGCGTCACCTTGGCGTTTTCATATTCGATCTGGGTGGCACCGCTGTTAACCAGCCGTTCGTACCGGGCAAGGTTGGCCTCCGCGCTCGGGACACTCGCTTCCGCCTTCGCCACGTTTGCCTTGGCCTGCGCCACTTCCGCCAGATAGGTATTGTCTTCGATCTGGTAGAGAACGTCGCCCTGCTTCACCTCGCTGCCTTCCTTGAAGGGAATTTCACGGATGATGCCGGTGACCCGCGGCCGGATTTCAGCCGTCTGGAACGCGCTGGCGCGGCCGGGCAGAACAGTGGTCAACGGATATTCGCTGGTCTTCATCAAAATGACGCTGACCGGAGACGGCGGACGCGCTGCGCCCTGGGCGGCGTTCTGGCTGCTTTCGCCGCCATCGCTGCAGCCCGCCAGAATCGCGGTCACACACAGAGAAGCAAGTAGGGGTAAAATACGTCGGCTCATTGTTCTTCCCTGCGTATCGATCGCATTCAACTATAAGCGCAATGTCGCTCGGCGGATGCGCGTCCGGAGACAGATACGACAGGCGAAGGCCTTGGAAGGGACCCGATTCGCGTATTCTATCCGGACCGCATGCGCATAGAAGCGCAGGCTTTTGCGCTTCGCAAGCAACTGCGAGAAGGTGACGTAAATTGGGAATCGTCACTTAGCAAGCGGATTGCGCAATCCCGCATCGACTAAATCGACGAGTTGATCGCAACGTGTTGCCAAATTGCCGATATCTTCCCGCGCAATAAGGACGGGATGAATGACGCTGGTCAGCGCATGGAGCACGGTTTCCGCCAGAGGAGAAACATCCGTGGCGGTATAGATTCCGGCTTCGATCCCATCCTGAATGATCTCGCCGAGCAGCTTCACGATGACAGACTTGTAATAGTCTCCGCACTTCATGTCCTGCTTGGCGGTCATCAGGATCATTTCGAAGACATAGGGGTTCTTATTGAGATCCTGATGGTGTTGCTCCATCAGGTTGCGCGCCAGATGACGCAATCTGGAAAGCGGCGCATGGCTTTTGTCGAGCGGACAGATCTGGCGTTCGAAAGCGCCGATCTGTTCGAAGCCAAGGGCGTCGACAAGCGCGTTCTTCGAGCTGAAGTTCTTGAAGACATTGGCGGGAGACATGCCGAGCGCCGCGGCGATATCGGCAATCGCAACGGCATTGAAACCGCGCTCCCGGAAAAGCTCTTCCGCCTTGGCGAGAATGTCCCGCCGGGTTTCCTCGGCGGAACGGCGGGGCCGGCGTCTGACAGGACGGTCACCCTTCCTGTCGGCCTTTCTCGCCTGTTCGATCATTTTGTTCACAGTCAGACTCCGGGGAAGAACCGCTCCAGATTCCGGCGTACTCTTGCAAGCGGCGTCTCGCCGCTATCGTCGGGAACGAAGCTCTGTCCGGTGATGCGTTCGTAAGCATCAATATAGACTTTCGAGGTTTGCAAGACGAGGTCCTGCGGAATTTCTGGTACGTCGTCCTTATAGGGGTCGCAGCGTTCGGCAACCCAGGCTCTGACAAAGTCCTTGTCGAAGCTTGCCGGCCTTGTGCCGTTTCGAAAGCTTTCCTCATAGCTGTCAGCCATCCAGTAGCGGCTGCTGTCCGGTGTGTGTATCTCGTCGGCCAGAATGATCGTCCCGTTTTCATCCGTTCCGAATTCGTATTTCGTGTCAACGAGAATGAGGCCCTGTCTGGCGGCAATCTCCTGCCCGCGCTTGAACAGTGCCAGCGCATAATGGGAAAGCACGTTCCATTGCTCCTGCGTCAGGAGTTTCTTCTCTACGATCTCCGAAGGCGTCAAAGGTTCATCATGGCCGCCATCAAAGGCTTTGCTGGTGGGTGTGATCACCGGTTCGGGCA